>JAYODW010000016.1:79623-87582 GCA_038116745.1 Gammaproteobacteria bacterium | reverse complement strand
GGTCATCGGTCACGCCGTCGGCATCAGTATCAAGCTGGCTGCTCGAACAACCGCTCGCATCGACCGCCTCACCCGAAGGCGTCGCCGGGCATTGGTCGACACCGTTCTCTACCTGGTCGCCGTCGATGTCAGGGTCGCACGCGTCGCCGATGTCATCTCCATCCAGGTCGGCCTGGTCCGCATTCGGAGTCGAGACGCAGTTATCAACGTCATCGGTCACGCCGTCCGAATCCTCATCAGCACCACCCTCTTCGTCGAGACGGATGTTGAGTTTTACTGATGGGTTCTCAAGTGTACTGATCGGGACTTTTACGTTCGGGATGACCTTGCTGACATAACCCGCGCTGGAGCCGGTGACAGTCGCAGTACCCGGCGGCACGATGAGTATGTACGCACCGAGCGGATCAACAGTAATAACAAAGCCGTCTGTTCCTATCTGTGCGGAAACGGCCGCACTCGATAAGCGCGCATAGCTCAGATTGCTCTGCACAATGCCCGTCAGAACGCCATGCGGGGAGTTACCGTTGTCAGTTGAAAAGGTGAAGACGGCACTTTCAGTCCCGTTTCCGTAGCCGTCGATCGCAACCACCCGCCAGTAATACGTTGTGAGATCTCTGAGCCCTGCCCCTGCATCCGCCACGGCCTGTGAAGCGCTGAGCTCTTCCTGCTGATAGACGCCCTCATAACCGTTGAACGTGAGAAATTCCGGGTCATCCGCTATCTCCAGGGTGTAGCTCACCCCGTGCTCATCGACCAGGCCCTCCCAGTCAAACAGGACGACGGTCTTTGTCACGCTGCCATTTGCAGGAAGCAGCAAATCCCATTGCTGGTTGCCGTCTTCCGGTGCCGGCGCCGGCGGCGTGTTCGCAGCCAGATCTTTGTAGACCACACCCCGCACACCGGCAGAGACCTGTTCGGTTTCCTGATCCTCAACGTAGTAATAAAGCTCGTACTTACCGGGCTGCACAAAGCCATCAAAGTCGAGGAAGAAACGATCGGGATATGGATTGCCCGCCTGCCCCGGCGACAGCAGCAGGACCTTGAGATAGTCCGTACTCAGTTGCTCGGTGCCACCCTGGCCCGACAGCACCGTCGCTGGTTCACGAACCTCCGCATACGCCTGGCTCACCTGGCCGTTGTCGTTAGCTTTCAGCCAGAGCTCCGCAACGCTCTCTGAGTTATCCAGAAACGCTGTTGGCGCGACCTCGGCCACCTCAGCAGGGTTCTCCAGCGAGTTGGTGTTGTAATTGGGACCCGTGCCGAGGATGAGCCGAGCCGCCAGCTCGCCGTCCGAACTCGAGAGGTCGATGACATTGCTTCCGACATTGTCGCCATCATCATTCAGCAGCGGATGCTGTCGCGCCCCATCCAGATAAGGATTGTCAGCGTTGACCCCGTCATCCGCCGTTCGCGTATAGGTTTCGGTACTCTCTGTGGCTTCAATAAACGCGTCTCTGAAGTTCTCTCCTTCGCCCAGCTTCTGGAACAGCTCGTCCAGAAAGAATTCACCGCCCCGGATCCCGTCCGATTCGAGCACCCCTTTGTAGGACTCCTCGTCTGCCGCCGCGCTGGCAATCAACACACGGTTCTCCCCGGCCAGCTCCGAAATGAACCCACCCGAATAGCAGTAGCCCAACACAAATACCCGTGGCTCAGACGAAGCCTCGGGGTCATGTGCCAGCTGCGCCTCCAGACTGCTCGTCCAGCTGTCCAGCTCGCTTGCCAGGATGACCCGGTCTTCCGCCTGCGCCGCCAGAGGATCCAGCAGGAACTCGTGGGTGGATGTGCCGTGATCAACCAACACAAGGTGGAGCGGCGCCGGGTTGAACAGCATCTGCAGCGAGATCTCCCCACTAAGCAGTTGACGGATGGCCGCCTTGTCCGGCAGCCCGTCGATACCCACCCCAGCCTGCAGCCGGTCCGGGGTCCCGTCCTCGTTCGCGTCAGAGCGTCGGTAAGCGTGGCCCGGGTCTACGCTGTCGTCATTGTAGTAGTGGCTGAAGTAGTAAATGTTCGGGTCCTCGAAGCCGCGGGCCCGCAGCGTCTGATAAACCCGCTGGCTCGTTTTATGGTGCGACTCGAGCCCCTCGGCACCATCCGCCTTTCCCTCGATAACAATCGCATACCCCGCAGAGCTACCAACCAGCAGAATCTCGGGCGGCGAAATCGATCCCGCGAGCGCGAGGTTGCCGTCAAACTCCGCCTGCAGGGTCCACGTTCCCTTGGTGTCGAAGATGAGATCGTCTGGAAGCTCGTCCTCATCGTCGCCGTCCGGCAGCAGACCATTCCCCTCAAGCCCCAGCCCCTGGACGGTCACCTGGCCATCAGCGTTGGTGAAAAACGGGCCGATCCGGTACTGCGAACCCGGGTTCTCCGCCTGTTCCGGATCAAACAGCGGATCGGTCACCAGCACATAAACCGGCGAGTTCGTGAGGTCGGCCTCCTCGTAGCCGGTCTTGGTCAGCTTGACCGCCGCGTCAACCTGGCCATTGAACAGGATGCTCGACTGCGACAGGGCCAGACTCAGATCTGTCGCTGCCGGCTCCCCGGCGTAATACCGGAACGAGCGCGAAGCGGCCGCTACGTTGCCCGCCTGGTCAAACGCACGCGCTTCGATCAGGTAAACCGTGTCCTGCGCCCAGTTAAGCGTTGAAGTCGAGTAAGTCCAGCTTGAACAGCTCTGCGCGCAGACATCGACCCAGGTCGCCTCGCCGCTCACCAGCGGACCGCCCGCGACCACCACACCCTTACCACCACCGCTGATCCTGAGCTCAACATGGCTGAGACCACTTTCCGCATCGCTCGCCGTGCCCGTTACCGCGGGCAACTGATCCAGCAGCGCGTTGCTGAGCGGCGCGTCGATTGCAATGAGAGGCGGTATCAGATCGAAGCCATATACCCGCGTCGTGACCGCCGAGGAATTACCCGCGTTGTCATACGCGATCGCTTTCAGCGTCGTGTCGCTGGTGACCTCAAGCCCCGAGCTCAGCGAATACAGGGAGGAGCCAGAGCCCGGGTCGCTGCCGTCGAGGGTGTAGTGGATGCCGGCACATCCCGACTCTGTATCAAGGCAGGACATCAGGACCGACTGCGCCCTGTTGAAGCTGCCGCTATCGGGTGAAATCGTCAGGAGAGGCAAGGCGCCATCCGTGTCCAGATTGATAACCTCGACGTCTGTCACGGCCAGCCCGTTGTAATCGGGATCTGCACTGACCGTGGCAGACGTCTGCACGGTGTATGGCTGATTACCGTCATTGTCGAAATCGTCCAGCCCGGTCACAGTCACCGTCTGCGCGATGCTCCAGTCATCCGGCGTGAAGGAGAGGCTCGTCGGCGAAACCGCTCCCTCGGTCGGATCTGAAACGCTGAGACTGATCCCCACAGGCGACAGCGGCGCCGAATCGAGCACCACGGTGAACTCAGCCGTCGCACCGGACTCATCAGTCTCCAGCCCGGCTACCGGGCTCACCGACACGCTGCCGGAATCGATGTCTGCATTGACCACCGTCAGCGGCGACAGGGGGAAGTCGTCATAAAACGCATCCTCACTCGTCACCGCGAATTCGAGCGCATAGACAACGTCGTCATCGTCAATGCCGTCGGCTACACCCGTGACGGTCACCGTCTGTGCCTGGCCATGGTTCGCGTCCGTGAACGTGAGCACCGACGGGGACACCGTGCCTTCTCCCGGATCTGCGCTCGTCACCGTCACCTGAATATCCGCAAGCGGCCTATCGTTCAGAACCACGCTGAACGTCACCTCGCCACCGGACTCCGTCGTATCCCCGCTGACCGCAGAGACCACCACACCCGCCTGCCGGATCACAATCTGCTCCAGCACCGGCGTCACCACCGGAGAACCAGACTGCAGCGCCGCCTTCCAGCGGATGTCGCTTCCTACCTCTGGAAAAATAAAGCTTTCGTGGTTGTCGACCTGGTACCAGTCGAGCCCGCCGTTGTTGCTGAGGAAGTAGTCAATCCCGGTGTTGCACGGCAGAACAACCGAGACGTTACACGGCTCACCCTCGGATTCCGGCAGCCCGGCGTCGAGATGCAGTGCCCGGATAGCCGGGTCCGCCGCGTTCACTTTGCGCGACACCACGACGTTCCTGTCGAGGCGCCGCCGGTCTCCGGGCTCGTCAAGCGGGTTGAGCGCGTTCAGATGAATAAGGTTGCGCGCCAGCGTTGCAGCAACCATGTCCAGGTCACCGTCTCCGTCGACATCCGCCAGCTGCACGTCTTGAGTGTTCGAGGAATTCAGCTCGAAAGGGCTTGAGAACACGCCCGAGCTGTCGTTGTAGTACACGCGGTTTGGGTGCCAGGCGGTACTCTGCAGCGCGTTTCCAACCAACAGGTCAAGATCCCCATCGTTATCCACGTCCGCCAGTGTCACTTTAGTCGTGTTGTCGGGAACGCTGCCCACCTCGGTCTCTGCGGAAAACGTCCTTGAGCCTTCGTTGATAAAGAGTTTCTGGGTGCCATACTGGTCCCCGAATACAAGGTCCATATCGCCGTCGTTGTCGACATCCCCTACGGCAACAGATTTGGTTGCCGCCGCCGCGCCCAAATCTTGCGGCGTGAACTCAAAATTGCCCTCATTCCAGAAGATTTTGTTCGAGGGTCCGTATTCAGCCACCACGAAGTCGTCATATCCGTCGCCATCAAGATCCGCAACGGCCACCTCGTAGAGGTGTCGAGACCCTGTGACCGTGACCACGACAGGAGGTGCCTCTGTCGACTCAAAGGTGCCGTTACTGTTCAGATACAGCGTGATGTTGTCTGGGTTGGACTGATTTGCGGCAATGATGTCAAGGTCCCCATCCCTGTCGATATCCCTGGCAATCAGCGTCTGCGTACCGTCCAGAAGGTTGCCGAAAACAGCCGCAGGCGCAAAACTGCCGCCCCCGAGATTTTCGTAAAACCTCAGGTTCAGATAGGACTCCGACAGGATTTCGCTGTTACCAACGACGATATCTAGATCGCCGTCCCCCTCGAAATCCGCCAGCAGCACGGCCGTGCTGCGGTCCTCGCCGGCATTCAGCGACTCACCAGGAGAAATCTCCCGACCAAACTCCGAGAATTCTCCGGAGCCTTCATTGAAATAGATCTTGTTTGGCCCTTCATTGGCGGCAACCAGATCCAGATCCCCATCACCATCCAAGTCGCCCAGCGCAACAGCGCGGGTCGTGTCGCTGTCGACATCGACGTTTTGCGCCTCCGACTGTACGTCTCCACCGTTGAAATTCTCGTAAACCCGGTTTTGGAGTTCGTTCGCAACCGACACGATCTCGAGGTCCCCATCGTTATCCAGGTCGCCCAGCGCAATAGCTGCCCGGTCGTCGAGTTCGGAGCCGACACCCTGGCCCGCCGCTGTCTGAAAACCGCCAGCACCGTCATTGAACTGGATCCAAAGCAGCTGACGATCTGTCGCGAAAACGGCGTCCAAGTCACCGTCGAGATCCACATCGGCCAGGACCAGATCACTCACCCGAAAACTGGTCGACGCCGTCGTGCCCGCGTGGTCAAAATGACCCTCACCATCGTTGACATATAGGTCGTTGGCCTCCAATGAAATGGAGGATGCACGCAGGAGATCCAGATCCCCATCGCCATCAACATCGCCCAGAGCAAGGGCCGTGGTGGAATGGCCCATTTGACCGACGGGCGTACCCGATGTGGCGAAAGTTCTGTCATTGTTGTTGAGGTAAATTCGCGTGTAATCGCTGAAGTTCCCGGTCAGAACATCAGGTCCACCGTCGCCATTGATATCCCCCACCGCTAACCCGTAACTACTGTTAATTTCAGCACCCAAAGACACTGCCTCACCAAAGCTGCCGTCTCCGTTGCCAAAGTAGACCTTGTCCTGCGTTCCGGCATTGCCGACCACCACATCCATTACGCCGTCATCGTCAAGATCTGCGAGCGCCACGCTGAGCGAATTGTCCAGATCGGCAGAGATATCGTAGGGACCGTCGAACACACCAGCGCTGTTATTGATGTAAACCTGGTTGGCGCTCCCGTAGTTCACCACCACCAGGTCAAGGGCGTCGTCCCCATTAACATCACCCAGCGCAACACCATGAGTCGAAGATGTCCCGCCTAACGCAATCGCAGCGCCAAGCCCGCCCGCACCGTCATTCAGGTAGAGCTTATTGGTGTCCCCGCTGTAGGTGCCCACCACCACGTCGACGAACCCGTCGCCGTTGACATCCCCGAGTGCAACCGAAGACTCGTTGTCCGAGGTGCTACCGAACGCGACGCCTTCGGTATTGATATCGGGATACAGCGCAAACAGGCGGCCTCGGGGCGCGAGCACGGCGTGGTGTTCAGACAGCGACCACTCCGCCGTGGTCAGCGCTTGGTCGCCAAAACTGCTGCAGCTGAAATCTTCGACAAAAGGCAACGCCGGATCGATGTTCGCTCCCGATCCGGCCGCGCCCGGGTCAAACGCCTGTTGCAGGTCGAGCGGAGCAATGTCATCCGGATCGGGCACGTAGTCGCAATCTGAATCCGCGCTGAGTGGATTGGTGCCGAGGGCATTCTCTTCCGTATCGGACAGCCCGTCGTTGTCGTCATCGGAATCCACTGTTAACCCCGAGCCGTCCTGGCACGACTGGTCACAGCCCGGGTTCCAGTCATCCGGTCGTCCGTCTTCGTCGGTATCCAAAGAGGCCGCAGTGTTGTCAGGAAACGCATCCAGAAGGTCGGGCACCCCGTCGTTGTCTCCGTCCGGGTCGTCGGGGAAAGGATCGTCCGCGTTCAGCAGTCCATCGTTATCGATGTCATCGTCGCAGTCGTCGCCAAGACCGTCCCCGTCCGTGTCCGACTGAGGAGCCGGGTTATAGACGAGGGGACAATTGTCCACCTCGTCGAGCACATCGTCTCCGTCCCTGTCCCCGTTATCGCACACATCGCCCAGGCCGTCCTCGTCCAGATCTAGCTGGTCCGGATTCGCATCGACCGGGCAGTTGTCAGTCACGTTGTCAACGCCATCCCCATCGATGTCAGGGTCGCACTCGTCACCCACACCATCGTCGTCAGTATCTGTCTGATCAGCGTTTGGTTTTTCAGAGCAGTTATCCGTGCCGTCCGCGATACCGTCGCTATCGCTGTCATTGCTTGCATCGTAAAAGCTGTAGAGCACAGCTCCTGCAGACGCATAGTAGTCCACAAGCGCATCCCCAAACCCGTCACCATCCACGTCTCCGGCAAAGCGCACGGCGCGGCCGAAGTTCGAGCCCGAATCGGCTTGAGACGTCCAGGCCGCATCGGCCGAAATGCCGAGATCCTGCTGGCCGAGATATATAAACGCAGCGCCGGAGGCACCATCGCCCGGGGCCCCAACTATGACGTCGTCGATACCATCACCGTTGACATCGCCTGACGAGGAGACCGACCAGCCGAAGGAGCCTGCGCCTGTCAGGGTGCTCCTGGCGGATTCGGCACCAGAAACAAACGTCGAGAAATCGGCGGTGCCGTAGTAGACGAAAGCCTTGTTTGCGTTCCGCGCGCCGACGACAACATCCCCACGCCCATCGCCGTTGACATCGCCCCCCCCGGCGACAGAGAAACCAAACTGGACCTCCTGTCCGGCTGAGCTCCAATCGGGAACCGAAGACAAACCGTCGGCAGAACCCAGATAGATGTAGGCGGAGTCCGAGAATGGGGCACCGATTACGACGTCGTCAAAAACGTCGTCATTGAGCCTGCCCGCAGATGAGACGGAGAAGCCGAACCAGGATCCGGCTGCGCCTTCCGCCGTCCAGGCAGCAACGGAGTCAACCCCAAGCCACTCCCCGCTGCCAACGTCTTTCTGACTGAGATAAACGTAAACCTTACCGGAGTTCCCGTTGAAGGCACGCGCTCCAACGAGGAGGTCACCGAAACCATCGCCATTTACATCGCCCGCCGCAGACACGGCACCTCCGTAAAGGGATGACGACTGCGCGCCCAGCCCGG
>JAYODW010000016.1:0-79523 GCA_038116745.1 Gammaproteobacteria bacterium | reverse complement strand
TCCACGCAGGCTCTGCTCTCAGACCGTCAGCAGACCCCAGATAGAGAAAAGCAGCTCCTTCGTTAAGGTCTCCAGTAGCATCCAATCCGGTGTCGTATTGCGAAGCGCCAACGATGACATCAGCATAGCCATCGCCATTGACATCGCCCGCCGCAGACACGGCACCTCCGTAATCGGATGACGACTGCGCGCCCAGCCCGGTCCACGCAGGCTCTGCTCTCAGACCGTCAGCAGACCCCAGATAGAGAAAAGCAGCGCCTTCGTTAAGTCCTCCAGGATCATCCAATCCGGTGTCGTATTGCGAAGCGCCAACGATGACATCAGCATAGCCGTCGCCATTTACATCACCTGCAGGCGCCACCGTCACGTCGTAGTCCTGCACGGTGTAAGGCGGTGCCTGACGGACGTTTATTAGCGTGTCCGCTTTGGTCTCCAGCGGCGGTACCGTTGTCACCAGCGGGTCCACCGTTACCGGGTACACCGCATCTGCCATAGCGACCGTCATGGCAAAACCGCCGTCCACGTTTTCAAAGTGCGAACTGAGCTCGCGTCCCGTGGCATCCCAGGCGCGCAGAGCGTCCAGCCTCAAGCGGGTCGTTCCAGCTGCGTCATGCAGCAGGATATGGTCTGCGCTGACCGTCGCGTGCAGCCCCTCGCTGGCGACGAACAACTGCAGCCTGTCGGTGACGCCGGCCGGCGCTTCATCCAGCGTGAAGCCCTGCTCCAGACCACGCTTATCGTTGACGTACCACTCGGTCACCGCCCCCCGCCGATATTCGAGGCGCTGTTCTTTGACGACCCGTTCCCCCGGCGGAATCGGACGCAGCTGCTCCGGGGGGCCAAATGCTGCCAGCCGCATCTGCCAGCGCCAGGGCTGCTCGACGCTGCCACCCTCGAGCACCACCCCGCTGCTGCCGAAGACCACGTTGAACTGGTGCGCGCGATTACGGGCGCGCGGCGGAACATCTTCCACCGTGCCGCTGGTATCAGGGCGCGCCTGCCGCACCGCGTACTGTTGGCGTTGGAGGTCGGCCTTGATTCGGCCCAGCCAGCCTGCATCCGCACCAGCCGCCGCTGCGGCCGGCTCTATCGGGCTGCCTGTGTCTTCGGCGTTTGTTTCCGCAGACAGCGCGCCGCGGCCTGAAACCGGAATTTCAGCCAGGCGAGGCTGACCCCGTCCGGGGAAGCTGGACGACTGTGCCGAATGCGCGGCCATCGCCTCAGCCGCACCAGCAGATGGAACGCCCTCAGACCCGCCTGATAAAGCGACCAGAACCGCGAGCAGGACCATGCCGGACCACCGCGATGCCGCTGCGAATTTCAAAAACGTCGTTAGCCGTCTGGCTGACCCCATCGAGGGCTCCCCTGGTCCTTCAGTTGCGGAACCACGCTCTGGGTGCGGTCCTTGATTTCCCGTCACTTTAACAAGAGTAGACGATCCCCGGGACATTCACCGGGTCTTCGCCCTCAACCAGCAGCCATCAGCATCCATCCCTCCGGACCCGGAAGCTGCTATCGGAACCTGCGCGTCCCGAGGTCCCTCCGACCTCTCAATGTCAGACTTTCTCAGGCCGCGTTTCTGCTGGAACGGTCCCGCCACGGTCCGCATCTTTCGGGAGTATCTGTCATTTATTTGAGGAAATGTGACACAGCCGACAGTTTTACGTGCGGTCCACGCCGTGTGGAAACCTGATCTTACCCCTCCCTGGTGTGGGTTTGACGACCGTGACCGCAATGCGCATCGCTTTCGGGTATCCGGCGTCCTTTAGATGCAGCCACAGTCTCATGCGACCCGGCTATCAATCTGTCCGGCAGAACGACAGGGCGCTGAGCACGGGAAGTAGCCGCAGGCATTGCCCGTTCACCGTCAATTCAAGATGATGCCCGTCAGCCGTTCGGGCACATTAACTAAGACGAGGAGAACACCATGGGAACGACTGAAAACAAAGCGCTGGTCACGCGCTTCTGGGAAGCCTTTTCTGCCAGCCGCTTCGATGAAGCGGTTGACATGCTGAGCGACGACGCGACCTGGTGGGTTGCCGGTACAACTGCTTTATCCGGTACGTATTCGAAAGCGGAATTCGCCAAACTGCTGGGTGACGTTACCGGTTCAGCGCCCAAAGGCATCACAGTAACGCCCAAGCAGCTCACGGCCGAAGACGACCGCGTGTCAGTCGAGGCCGAGTCCTACGCCGAGATCAACAACGGCAAGACCTACCGCAACATCTATCACTTCATGATCGTGTGCCGCGACGGCAAGATTGCCGCGGTCCGCGAATATCTCGACACCGAACACGTGACCGAGGTATTCGGCGGCTGAGAACGCTGTCAACTTTTCAGCAGACCGCCAAAATCCGCGACGCAAGAGTGGCGTGATGATGCGGGTGCGTCTTCACGCCAGCTTGCTGCGCTCGAGGAGAATACGTTGCCGGCCGCCATTAATCGGCCTGAAGAAGTAAATTGATTGCCGGGGTCAGCGCATTGTCTTTGCGCAACGGGTTACGCCCTGCGAAGACTTCGGCGCCGTCAGTGCGACCATCGCCATCGGTATCCGGGTTTTGGATATTGGTGTTGAGTCGGTATTCCTCCAGGTTGCTCAAATCGTCTTTATCCGAGTCCAGTTGGGCATCAGCTGGGTTCTGCGGATCGAGTCCGTTGGCTATCTCAAACGCGTCCGGCATATCGTCACCGTCGTCGTCGCTGTCCGCATTGTTCCCAATCCCGTCGCCGTCAGTGTCAACCTTCTCAGTCGGGTCGTACGGGAAGGCATCATTCGAGTTGCCTGCCCCGTCGCCATCGCTGTCATAGGTAGCGATCCCCACGCCGAAACTATGCCGATACCAGGGTGTTTCCTGACCGTTTAATTGTGAGGCAGTCGGGCGTGCCATGACGTCGGTTTCCCACCCCGCGAGGCGCTGCGCGAGAACTTCGGCGACGAGGGGGTACTGTCCAATGATGTTCGCCTGCTCATGCCTGTCGCTCTCCAGATCAAACAAGAGCGCTGGAGTGACGCCAGCCAGCTCGATGTACTTCCACCGGCCTGAGCGCACCGCGCTTTGATTCCAGAAGCGCCAGTAAAGATTCTCGTGGGGCCCCTGCGACACAGCGCCGGAAAGATGCGGCATGAGGTTGACACCATCCAGCGCAGCGTCGATTGCCAGTCCTGCCAGGGCCGTAGCGGTCGCGCCAACATCGAGTGAAATCACCGGCTCCGAATAAACCCGAGGCTGCAGGGTACCTTTCCAGCGCATCAGCCAGGGCACCCGGATTCCGCCCTCGGAAAGCATTCCCTTTTCACCCAGCCAGGGTGTGTTCAGGGAACCGTCCCAGGCTACCGACGCGTCACTGGCGCCTACGTTCCCATCTTCCTGGTAGCCGAGCGGAGCTCCGTTGTCACTGATGAACCACACCACCGTTTTGTCGTCAATGTCGTACTGCTTCAGCTGAGCCAGGATGCGCCCCACACCGTCGTCCATCGCCTTGATCATCCCAAGGGCAATACGACGTTTTTCCGGCAAGGCCGGATTGAAGGTGTTTCGGTAGCGTTCCACCCACTGCAGCGGTACGTGCGGGGCGAAGTGACCCAGATAAAGAAAAAATGGCCGGTCATGATTTCTCTGAATGAATGAAACCGCAAAGTCACTCTGAACATCGATGCGGTGCCCATCTTCAGTTTGCTTCGCACCCAGCGGCAAACCATCGCGTCCATCGCGACGAAAATTGGCCCAGTAGGTATTCAGGTTACCCACAGCAAATTCCTCGAATCCTTGCTCACCGGGTAGATATTTCCGTTTTTCCGACTCTGGAATGTCTTTAGGGTCAAATCCGTTTTCCGCCGCCCATTCACGGTCTGTCTGGTTCGGTTCGAGGTGCCACTTCCCGACCATACCCGTGCGATACCCAGCCTGACGAAGGCGCTCAGGGATCGTGAACACCTCAAGTGGCAGCGGCCCCTGACCATTCTGCTCAACGCCGAAACGCTGCTGATAGCGTCCGGCAACAATGCCAGCTCTGGAAGGCACGCATTGCGGTGCAGTTATGTAACCGTCCGTAAAGCGGATACCCTCAGCCGCCAGCGTATCGATATGCGGGGTAGACACGTCCGGATCCTGTCGTTGCGCGGTGACGTCGGCATAACCCTGATCGTCGGTAAAAATCACGATGAAATTCGGCTTCGGGTCCGCGCTGCGACTGGGTGGCAGCACCAGACGTCCATAGCTTTCATCAACCTCCTTCAGCGCAATTCCCTCATAAATCCTGAACAGCGCGATGCTCCCGGAGAACACCGAGGGACTATTAGGCAGTGTGCTGCCGGTTGCCTGCGAGCCGCCGATATCTCCCGGCGCATTGCTGTAGTTACCATTCCCCCCGGCGAAAAGACCCATACCGTTCGCCGTACCGAGAAACAAAGGCGCTGCGGAAACAGATGCGTTATCAGCCATTTGCCCATGCACATCTCTTGCGCGTAGCCGGACTGTTCTGGTCGTGGTGTCAACCGTAGCAACGACCTGGATGAAATGGGTGGTATCAAGATTCTTGAGCGAGATTAACGCCAGGGCATCAGCCCCTGTGGTCACGGATGACGTCGCGAGCTCAAGGCCATCAGCACGGGTATACAGTCCGAGCCCGTTGACGCCACCGCCGGTCTCCATAATTACCTGTCCCGCCTGCGGTCCGGCACCAAAGAGGAGCCAGAGCTCGAATGTGTAGCTAGCTGTCGCTAGTCCACTGCCGGCGCCAGCGTTGAGATTAGCCCTATCAGCGGCATAAGCGCGGGAAAAAGCAGTCCGCGAATCATCCACGAATACCACCCGAACACTGCCGTCAGCGCCGGCCTTGTTCAGGTTGCGATCGCCGAATGTGTCGGACCAGCGCGCAGCACTGTTGCCTGCCGCCCCTACATCGTATTCGTGCAGAATTTCGGCTCGCAGCGCGGCGCTGGCAACGTACAACACGAGGAGCGCGGCCATGCGACGCTTCCGCACAGACCAGATAGATTTCGAACGACTGGTTATTAACATCGGGATGTCCCTTAAAAAAACTCCAGGCAGCGTTCTGAACGCAAAATCATAGAAATCAGAATTACAGCGTGCAGAAATTTGTACCAGGTCGATTAACCGTAAACGCTTGGCAAGAGCTTCAAAAGCCTCCCCGCGCAAAAAGACGTGCCGCCTTTCAACCACTCACTTCTCAAGTGAGCGCTCTCAAGGGAGTCCAGAATTAAATGACGCATCGCATCATCGGCGTTGAATCATCGCCTTATGCCGTCAAGGTCCGCGCGGTCATGCGCTACCGGCGCCTGCCCTATGTCTGGGTATCCCGGATGCCGCAGTTTTATGAGGAGACTCAAGGGGTCCGCCCCTTGATCATGCCGGTCGTCCAGTTTCCCGACGGCAGCTACAGAACCGACAGTACGCCGATCATCCTGGAACTCGAAACAGCCTATCCAGGCGCCCGCTCAGTCATTCCTGGCGACCCCGGACTCGCATTCCTCTCCACTCTCGTCGAAGACTTTGCAGACGAGTGGCTCACTAAATGCCTGTTCAACTCCCGCTTCCGGCAAGCGGAGGATCAGCTGAGCGGCGCAGCCTGGGTCATGGATGATGCTTTTCCGGGCCTGGATCGGGACACTCTTATGGCACGGGTTGCAGAGTTCATCGAACGACAGGTCGCGCGTATGCCGCTGGTCGGCTGCACACCAGCCAACACACCACTGATCGACGCCAGCTATCTGGCGCTGCTCGACGCCATGGAGCGCTTTGCAGCAACAGAGCGTTTCCTTTTCGGGACCCGGCCCTCTCTCGGGGATTTTGGTCTTTACGGCCAGCTCAATACCCTGGCCGTAGACCCGACGGCCGGCGCCCTCATGCGTGATCGAGCGCCACGCACTGCTAACTGGGTCAGGCGGCTGGCCGATGCCTCAGGGGTCGAGGGCGACTGGTACAGCAGCCTGGAGCAGGTCCCTGGCGCGCTGAAGGAGATCCTGCGCATCGTCGGGGTCTTCTACCTGCCCTTTCTCGCGGCGAATCGTTCGGCGCTGGCAGAAGGTCTTGACGAGTTTGAAGTCATCCTCGACGGCCTGCCGTTCCAGCAGGCTCCCTACCGCTATCAGGGCAAATGCTACGACTATCTGCTCAGCCAGTTTTCAGCCTTACCTGCCGCCTCGCGCGCCGCCATTGAGCCGCTGCTTGATGCAACGGACTGTCTGCGCTCCCTCGCTCGCGCAGGACCTCAGCTAGCAGGAAGTCTCAGGTACTGAGTAAGTCGCATGCCGCTCATCGGGCATCGAAGCTTCTTGGCAACGCATGGCAGAAAAGATGGTGGGCCATGTAGGAATCGAACCTACAACCTACTGATTAAGAGTCAGCTGCTCTACCAATTGAGCTAATGGCCCGAAGACAAGCCGCAGGCCGCTCGGCCTGCGGGCATACCGACTCGACGCCCAGTGCGTCGGCCGTGGCGAATGGGGTGGACGATGGGGATCGAACCCACGACATCAGGAGCCACAATCCTGTGCTCTACCAACTGAGCTACGCCCACCATAGAACTCGCGTTCCGCTCCCGCATCACATCAGACTTGGCGCGCCTGGCAGGATTCGAACCTGCTACCCTCGGCTTAGAAGGCCGATGCTCTATCCAGATGAGCTACAGGCGCTTCGTCCGAGCAGTGATCGGGCCCGCAGACTTCACCCCATCCTTGGGGCCTCGAGGTACTGAAGCCTCGTCTGCGAACAGTCACTGATAATGGTCGGGGCAGAGGGATTCGAACCCCCGACCCCCTGCTCCCAAAGCAGGTGCGCTACCAGACTGCGCTATGCCCCGGGTCCTACGCCATGTCGATTCGCGGGAGCGGCGATGATACGCACGGCCCCCAATAGCGTCAACGCGACCGGTCCGAGCTTGCGCTGCCCAGGGCAGGACGTCACCATGACGCCCCTTCGCTGCGCTGCGCACGGTATACAGACACCGGCGCCAGGCCTGCACACCTTTGACTGATCTTTTAGACAGCACTTTACCGGAGCAAGCTCATGACCTGCGTCAAACTCGAAACCACCCTGGGCGACATCACAATCGAACTCAATCTGGACGCAGCGCCGGAGACTTCACGCAACTTTCTGAATTACGTCGAGAGCGGCTTTTACAGCGGCACCGTGTTTCACCGCGTGATTGACGGTTTCATGATTCAGGGTGGTGGCATGGATCGGGACATGCAGCAGAAGAGCACTAACGCGCCGATTCAGAACGAGGCGGACAACGGGCTGGGGAACGACACCGGCACTATCGCCATGGCGCGCACTTCGGACCCGCACTCCGCATCCGCCCAGTTCTTTATAAATGTCAAAGACAACGACTTCCTGAACCACAGCGGCAAGACGCCGCAGGGCTGGGGCTATTGCGTGTTCGGAAAAGTCACTGACGGGATGGATACGGTGAACGCTATCAAAGGCGTTAAAACGGGTAATGCGGGAGGACATCAGGACGTGCCGGTCGAGCCTGTTGAGATCCTGACCGCCGCTGTTGTCGACGCCGGCTGACCCCTCCCTCGCACGATGCTGACGCTCTTCGTCGCGGACCTGCACCTCGGCGAAGCGCGCCCTGAACCTATCGCACAGTTCATCCGCCTGACCCGCCGCGCAGAACGCGAGGCCGAGGCGTTTTACATCTTAGGTGACCTGTTCGAGCTGTGGCTGGGTGATGACGACCTCGGTCAGGCTCATCGCACAATTCTCGATGCCCTGGCCGGACTCAGCCGCGCCGGATGCAAAATATTCTTCGCCCACGGTAACCGCGATTTTCTGTGCGGCGCCCGTTTCGCCGAACTCAGCGGCGCCACCCTGCTGCCGGACTACGCCACAGTTGAACTCTCGGGACTGCGCGCTTTAGTCACCCACGGCGACCTGCTGTGTACCCGCGATGTGAAATATCAGCGTTTCCGAAAAGTCGTACGGGCACGCGGCGTGCAGGCTCTTTTCCGTTCGATCCCGCTCGGTGCACGTCGCTGGATGGCGGGGCGCACGCGCGCTGGCACTGTCGCCTCCATGCGCAACAAAAGTGACGTCGTGATGGATGTTGAGCAAAGCACGGTTGAGCAAATCGTGTGCGCGCATCGAACAGACGTTCTCATTCACGGCCACACGCATCGTCCCGCAGTTCACCGCTTCAGTGTTGATGGCGTAGGTAAAACCCGCTACGTCCTCGGCGACTGGTATGGCCGGGAAAGCGTCCTGATCCACGATGGCACAGGGCTCGAGCTGAAATCGATTGAGGACTACCTCGCCGGCACGCCGGCAGCCTGACGGTTACTACTCTCAGGAAACCGCCAGCGCGAACAGCGCCAGCAGCACGAGCCACACGGTCAGACCGCGTTTCACCAGCGCGTGCATCTGATTAATTCGATAGAAATGCGCGTCCCCCGAAATCACTTCTCGGATTCGGCCGTTATCCGTTGCCGCAAGCGCGGCGCGCGCGACGAGGTCAGCAGGACGAAGTTTTTCCTCTCGGCCCTGCCGCAGACTTTCAATCACCGGGACCAGCGTTCCCGCCATACCCAGTGCTATCGCGGTGATATGCGCAGCGGGCCATTCCAACAGGTCGCGGCACCGCTCCAGTGCCCGGGAAACATCAGGATCGAGCTCAGAATCCCGCAGCAGATTCAGCACCAGGCGATAGGCTACGGCCCCACAAGGCCCGAGCACGAAAAACCAGAATATCGGCTGGTACCACAGCGCATGTGCCCCCACACCCAGCGCGGCAAGCTCTCCGCGCGCCTGATCGAATTCCTCATCGCCGCTGGGCGGACCAAGCGACAGCTTCGCAGCGGACGTCAGATAGACAGTTCTGCGCGCAAGATCCGGCGCAACACCGGTCAGACCCTGCTTGTGCTCAGCCACCTCACGGTTGAGATCCTCGGGCCCGATCATGAGCATCAGCAGCGCGAGGCTGAACATCAGGCCCAGAAAAGACGACACGCCGCTCAAGGCCAGGAACGCTACGAGGACGCCAGCCACCGGCACGCCGACGAGCACAGCGACGGCAGCCCAGCTGCGCCACCAGCGCCAGCGGGCGCACACCCGCTGACAGGCGCGCAGCCAGTCCAGCGCCCAGCGCTCGCTGCGCAGACGCGCGATCCCGCCGAGGAGCATCTCGACAAACGTAGCTACCAGGATCAGCAGGAAGTGCAGCAGCAAGGTCATGTGTTCATTCCCTCTCGGGACACACCCGGCGCCAGTCGAAACACGGACCGGGATCAGTTTTGCGTCCCGGCGCGATATCTGAGTGCCCGACAATGCGGGAGGCGTCGAGCTGCGGGAACGTCTGCTGCAGGCGCCCGAGCAGACGATTGAGGCTGGCGTACTGCAGCACCTCGAACGGCAGCTCGTCGCAGCCTTCGAGCTCTATTCCGATGGAAAAGTCGTTACAGGCGGTTCGCCCCGACCAGCACGACTCACCGGCATGCCAGGCGCGATCCTGAATTCCCACGAACTGGATCAGCTGTCCCCCGCGGTCGATAAAAAAGTGTGCCGATACCTGCAGACCCTCCAGCCCGGCGAAATAGGGGTGCGCCTTCGGATCCAGGGTATTCGTAAACAGCTGCTGCACGTATGGGCCACCGAACTGCCCGGGGGGCAGGCTGATAGCGTGCAGCACCACAAGCGCTATCTCGGTGCGGGGCGGTCGCTGGTCAAAATTGGGCGACGGTACCTGCGTCACCGCCGGCAACCAGTTCAAGACGTTGGATGGGATCTCGCTCAAAGCCGCCGCCGTCGATGAATTGACCGACTGACCGACTTTCCCGAATGCACAGCAGTCCTGCGCAGCCTGCAGCTACCGCGTGGGCCGTGCCAGGACCAGGGAGAACTTTACGCTCTCGGCCTCGAAGTGCTGCTCCACGGTAAACCCCGCTGCCACCAGCATGCCCTCCAGCTGACGACGGGTGAACTTGCGGCTGACCTCGGTGAGGATGCTGTCGCCCTCGTGGAAACGCAGCACGGGATCCAGTCCAGTGAAGGCAACTTCCTGGTCGCGCATGGCGATCAGGTGCATTTCAATCTGCGACTGCACCGGATTGAAGTGCGCATAGTGCTCAAAATTCGACAGGTTGAAGTTCGCGCCGAGTTCACGGTTGAGCACATGCAGAACGTTGAGATTAAACGCGGCGGTAATGCCCGCATCATCGTTATAGGCTGCATGCAGCATATCGGGATCCTTGACCCGATCCGCCCCCAGCAGCAGGCAGTCGTCAGTGGTCATCTGCTCCCGCACTTCGACCAGGAACGATTGCGCCTCTGCCTCCAGAAAATTGCCGATGGTGCCACCGAGAAAGACGAACAGGTTGCGTGCGGCTACCCGGGGCAGGTTACCCAGGCCCGCGGTGTAATCGCCCACCACCGGGTTGACCGAGAGCCACGGATATTCGGACTGCAGCGCTGAACCGCTGCTGCGCAGCACGTCGTCGCAGACATCGACCGGCGCATAACTCGGTTCCATGCCGAGCTCGCGACACGAGTCGAGGAGGTACCGGGTCTTTCGCGAGGTGCCGCTACCCAGTTCGACAATGCACGCCGGCGCCGTCGCTCGCATCACCTCAGTTGCCACGCGCTGCAGCAGAGCCGCCTCGGTGCGCGTCGGGTAGTACTCCGGCGCGTCGCAGATCTGGTCAAACAGCTGCGACCCGTGGTCATCGTAGAAATATTTGGGCGGTAAGGTGCGCGGCGCAGAAAACAGACCGGCTGCGACGTCCTCAACCAGAGTATTGACGGCACGCGTCGGCTGCATGACAGCAACGTCGCAGGAAGAAGCTAGTGCGATGTCCAATACGAGAGTCCTTGTGCGATACTCCGGCGGCGCCCACAGGACCGGCCTCTCCCGAACCTCTGCGACCGCTGCCGTTTAGAAAACGCCGCCGGCCCCGGGGGCGACGCCGATACATTCACTCCGGCATCGCTGCGACTGGTCGACGGGTAGTCCTGACTGACAGCAGCTAGGTTAGCACTCACCTCTGGAACTTACACCGGCCAGCCGTCTTCGCCTCAGCATGTCTACCCAGCGTACCGGCTCGGCCATGTACCTGCTTGCCATCGGCGGCTTCATCGCGCTGATGAGCTGGCTCTTTTCCGCCCAGATAGACCAGCGCAAGAATCCCAACCGCGTCGTTGAGAGTGACCACCACAGTGACGGCGGCGTATCCATTACCCTCAAACGGAATCGCGCCGGCCACTATGTTGTCACCGGGCGCCTGAATGACACCGCGGCTGACTTTCTGCTCGATACCGGTGCAACTGACGTCGCCATCTCACCCCAGCTGGCAGCCCGGGCGGGTCTCGTTCGCGGACCTGCGTTCTCAATTGCGACCGCTAACGGCACCGCAACCGGATACGCAACGCGAATCGGACGCGTGGCTATCGGGGGGATCACCGAATACGATGTCGCCGCGGTGATTGCGCCCAATCTTGCCGGACACAGCGCCTTGCTTGGGATGAGCTTTCTCAAACGCCTCGATTTCTCCCAGCGCGGCGACGAGCTCCGGCTTCACCAACGCGCCCGCTGAATGTTCGACCTTGCCTGCACGCGGGGACATGCAAGTCCTGCAACCTGCTGGGCCTCGCTTGCAGACTGCCTCCGGCCACTGCGCGATGTACCGGTTTCCGACCTGCAGCTATACAGGAAACCTGCCCGCCCCCTTGATGGCCCAAGCGGACCAGTCCCGGTGGATGCCTGTCCGGCGTGTGAGGACTCGAAACACCGCGACCACGGATAAAAAGGAACTGACCGACATGCCTGATGTACCGTTGACTCTCCCGGCCGATCTTGAAGACTGCGTTGCACGCGCGCTCGAGGAGGACATCGGGCCGGGTGACCTGACAGCAGACCTCATTTCTGCAGATCGCCGCAGCCTGGCGACGGTAGTCTGTCGCGAAAAGGCCGTACTGGCTGGCGCCCCCTGGTTCAACAAAGTCTATGCGCTGCTTGACCAGGCAGTGCAGATCGAATGGCTGCAGTCAGAGGGCAGCATGGTCGAGCCGGGTACACGGGTCTGTACCCTGAATGGCCCATCACGCTCTCTGGTAACAGGCGAACGTACCGCGCTCAACTTTCTGCAGACGCTGTCGGGGACGGCAACGATCACGCGCCGCTACGTCGACGCTCTGGCCGGCACCGCGACGCAGCTCCTCGATACGCGCAAGACGGTGCCCGGCCTGCGCAGCGCGCAGAAATACGCCGTGCGCTGCGGCGGCGGTGGCAACCACCGCATGGGCTTGTACGACGCGGTCCTGATCAAGGAAAACCATATCCTGGCCGCCGGCTCGATCGACGCCGCCATCAGCGCGGTGCGCGCACGACACCCGACGGTGAAGCTCGAAGTCGAAGTTGAGAATCTGGACGAGCTGACGCAGGCCCTCGACGCTGGCTGCAGCCTGATCCTGCTCGATAACTTCACCCCGGACATGATCCGCGAAGCCCGTGCGCTGGCCGGGTCCCGCGCGCAGCTGGAAGTCTCCGGCGGGATCGAGGTCGATCAGTTTCAGCGGTATGCCGCAACCGGGGTTGATTTCATCTCGATCGGTGCCCTCACCAAACACGTGCGCGCAATCGATTTCTCCATGCGCGTCGACGCTGAGGCCTGAGGCGGCAGCTACCGCCCGGGCCCGCGCTACGGTGCCCTCTGCAGCCGACGCTCGCCTCGCTTTAAAATCCGGAAGAAGACGACTGCGCAGCTACCCAGCGCGCCCGCGCTTCATCACCTGAGAGAACGCATGAAAAAAATCCTCTTTCACCTCGACACCGACCCTATCCCGAATACCTTCGATACGGTGGTCGCCTACGATGGCGGCGCTGACCATGTGTCCTGTCGCGGCAACATCAAGCCCAGCACTGTCGGCACGATGGTCGACGGCGCTGTTTTCACGCGCCCACCAAAGCTGAAGAAAAATACCGCGCTGTTTGTCACCGGCAGCAACATGGGCGAAGGCGAGGCCGTGCTCGCGTCAATCTGCAACCATTTTTTCGGCGATTTCCGGGTTTCGGTGATGCTGGACAGCAACGGCAGTAATACCACAGCAGCGGCTGCGGTCGCCTATATCGGTCAGCATCTCGAACTCCGTGGAAAGCGTGCCGTGGTCCTCGCGGGCACCGGGCCGGTCGGTCAACGCGCGGGGGTCATGCTGGCGCAGGAAGGCGTCGACGTTGTGCTGACGTCCCGCCGACTGGACCGCGCGAAAACCGCGTGTGACGCCATGCATCGTCGCTTTCAGGTCGACCTCACGCCCGGCGCTTCCGGCGATCCTGGCGCCCTGCGCTCAGTGCTGCGGGGCGCTGACATCCTGATTGCGACAGGGGCCGCCGGCGTCCAGCTGCTGCACGAAGCGGACTGGAAAGACCTGCCGGATCTCAAGTTCCTGCTCGACGCCAATGCCACCCCACCTCTCGGCATCGAGGGCGTTGACCTGAAGGACCGCGCCACAGAACGTCATGGAAAACTGTGCTACGGCGCGATTGGGTTCGGCGCTTTCAAACTCGAGGTGCACCGAGCCTGTATCGCCCGGCTGTTCGAGTCCAAAGATCTGGTGCTGGATGCGCCGGAGATCTTCGCGCTTGCCAAGGAGATGATGGCAGCGCGAAATGCAGCGACAAAGGCGCCCCACGGATGAAACGGATAGCCTACCGGGCGAATTGAACTGAGCCGACGGGAGCCCGGCCATGTGCGGTCGCTACGTGCTCGCCACGCCAACTGACACCCTCGCAGCCCACTTTGCCGCGGCGCCGCCCGCTGCTTTTCAGGCGCGCTACAACATTGCGCCCACGCAGCCTGTGCTCGCGCTGATTTCGGGCGACCAGGGGAACGAATTCACCCATTTCCGCTGGGGTCTGATTCCCTCCTGGGCCAAAGACCCGAGCATCGGTGCCCGCATGATCAACGCGCGCGCAGAAACCGCTGCAGAGAAACCTGCCTTCCGCGCCGCCCTGCGTCGCCGCCGCTGTCTTCTGCCGGCCAGCGGCTACTTCGAGTGGGTTGCCGACGGCAGAGCCAGACAGCCTCACTTCATCGTCCCGACAGATCCGGGTTGCCTTGCGCTGGCAGGGATCTGGGAAACCTGGGAGCGCGACGGCAACCTTCTGCAGACCTGCGCCATCCTGACCTGCGCAGCGAATCCGGATGTCGAAAACGTGCATGCGCGCATGCCGGTGTGCATCGCTTCCGACGACTACCAGCAATGGCTGTCAGACCTGACCGTGCACGAGGTAGTCGCCATGCTCCAGCCGGCGCCCGCCGGCAGCCTGCGCAGCTACCCCGTCAGCCGCCGGGTCAATTCACCGAGAAACGATGACCCGGACTGCATTGAGCCACAGCCGACAGCTTCCGCAGCGTTGTTCTGACCCCGATGCACACGCCAGCTGCGGCTGACGCATTCGTTATGATGTCGGCGCATCCATTCCGGATTCGTCCATGGCGGAATCGCGCTTCACAGAGATCCTGACCGCAAGCAGCGAACACCTGCTCAAGGTCCTGTATCAGGCCGCCAGCCAGCCCGGTGAGCCCGGCGCTGACGCCGGCCGACGCTCCGAAATGACGGCCAAGGCTCTGGGGATACGCCATGGACAGCTGATCTGCGCGATCGGATTTAATCAGCATATCGACACGCTGCCCGATGTCCTCGGCCTGCTCGGCTTCGCCAGCGCGGCAGACATCTACCGGTTGCGTGACCGCATCTTTACCCAGGACATTTACCGCCACCTGCGCCTGCGGGAGATTCTCGCGATCTACCACCAGATGGCTCTCGATCACCCGCCGCAGGCCGCCATGCAGGAACTCGTCGCTGTGCGCCTGGACCATCTTGAGGGGTATATCGAAAAGTCGGTCAGCACCCATTGCATCGAACGCTATCGCGCCGAGCTGCGCGCGGTTTACGCAGAGCCTGCAGTCAGCGTCGAATTCGCTGAGAAGCGCCTGGCGCGCGAGGACAGCGGCTTTCGCGCCATCGCCAACGAAATTTTCCTCATCGCGGAATCGCGCCTGATCCCGATAGGCGATCTGTTTTTCCGCGATAGCGTGCACCCCGAAGAGAAGCGACGGCTGATTGCACGCGGGCTGGTGCCGAAGGATCTCGTCACATCCCGCCTGGACGAAGCTATACCGGAGAGCGAACGCGAAGCTCTGGAAGCTGCCCTGACCGACCTGACCTGACCTCAGGTTGGAGCTGGCTCGGATGCAGCGTCGCCACCACCGTGCCGCGCGCTATACTCGCCACCCGCCCTGTCGGGTGCCCCCGCTACAGCCTGAAGGAAGGCGCGCTCCAGCTCATGAAACGTCGCGTTTTCTTCATCTCTGATCGCACCGGGATCACCGCAGAAACGCTGGGCAGCAGCCTCCTGACCCAGTTTCCGGACTGCGAGTTCCAGCGCACGCACATTCCGTTCGTGACCAACGAATCGGCAGCTGCAAAGGCTCTCAGCACGATCAGCCAAGCGAGCAAGGACGACCCCGAGAAACCGCTGATCTTCAGCACCCTGACCGATCCGGCGGCACAGAAAATCATCGCCGACGCGAGCCCGTACGTGTTCGACCTGTTCGGGACGTTCATCGGACCGCTCGAGAGCGCAATCGGGCAGAGTTCGACCCATACAGCGGGGCGTATGCATGGCATAGGCGACTCCAGCAGCTACGAACGTCGGGTGTCCGCGCTCAACTTCTCCTTGGGGCACGACGACGGGCTGTCGCCTCGCGATATGCACGACGCTGATGTTGTGCTGGTCGGCGTGTCACGCAGCGGCAAGACGCCGACCTGCCTCTACCTCGCCATGCACTACTCGCTGAAAACAGCCAACTACCCGCTCGTTGACGACGACCTCGAACGGGGCCGGCTGCCGGAGTCACTGCGTCGGTCACGGCGGCGAATCTACGGTCTGACCATCGACCCCGAGCAGCTCAGCCGCATCCGTCGCGAACGCCGGCCGGATGGGGATTACGCCTCTCTCAATCGCTGCCGCAGCGAGGTACAGCGCGCGGAAGCGCTGTTCCGCACCGAGAAAATCCGATTCATCGACACCACCACGGTTTCTATCGAAGAGATCGCCGCTACCATCGTGCGCGACCTTAACCTGCACTGAGACCGGTTCAGCGCTAAAGCGAGCGCAGGCGCATAAGACGCCGGAGCCCTCGGTCAGGGAGAACCATCCGCCTTGTCAGCACGGCCGTCGAGCACCTGAAAACGCATCGTCCACAGATCACCGTAATGCGCGCTGTACCGACCAGGCAGCCCCGGATTGACCTTGCCGAGCGCGCCGGTGATCAGGAGATAGCCTTCTTCGAGTGGCTGGCCCAGCGCCTGCAGGTGATTCACCAGCCACAACAGCGTTTCCAGCTGATCGCCCCCCGCATTGCGCGCCGCACCCCGGTCGATCTCAGCGTCGTCGCGCTCGAGTACCACCTCGATTGCGTTCACTTTCTCGAGGTCGTAGATGCGTAGCGGCGGCCCCACGAGATAGGACGCCGCCGCGATGTTGGTCGCGACGATATCCAGACCGCGGAGGTTCGCAGGATCCGCAAAGTTGAGATCGGGCAGCTCGATGACCGGTACCGCGGCACGGACATAGGTCTTCAGATCGTCCACTGACCGCATCTGACGGGTAATTGCCGAGCGCAGGATGAATCCGATCTCGGTTTCCAGCATCAATTGATGAAAATCAGTGAGGTCAATCCCAACGCCGTCGCCGGAACGCGCACCGTCGGCAAACAGCACGCCCGATGCCGGGGCGTCCAGCCCGAACCGCTCGCGCGATGCTGGGCTGGTGAACGCCGCCTTATAGCCGCCAATTCCGCGCTCCCGAGCCTGAGCATCAACCAGCGCACCCTGGATCGCATAGGCAAGATTTTCGTCGAGCCGCGGCAGGTAGCCGGACAGCAGCGGAATCGGGGCACCGCCATCGGTCTCTTTAAGGATGACTTCAGCCCAGCCTTCTGCACTCATATCAGCCGCCACCGCAGAGCCACCCACTAAGACCGCGAGGCAGCAAGCCAACCAGACCTTTCTCACAACCAGACTCCTTGATTCATCCGCTCTCATGCCCCGTCTGCAGGAGCCGCCGAAGAGTTCCGCGCATCGTTGATCGCGGCGCGCACGCTCTGCGATCATGAGCGCAATGCACGCCGCCGCTCAGACTGCCCCGCTGGCAACTCGATTCGCCTCTTTCGCTGCCGCGCTAGATCCCGTTGCGATCCCTGACCCGGTGTACGCGCACGCCAAGCTGTGCGTGCTCGACAGCATCGGCGTGGCGCTCGCCGCGCGGGACTACGCGTTCTGCCAGTCTGCGCTCCGGACAGCGCAGGAACTCGGCGGCCCGGGCGACGCAGTCGTCTTCGGTGAAGCACAGGGAATGCCGCTGCGCGACGCCATGCTGGCCAACGGGATCCTGATCCACAGCCTTGATTTCGATGATACGCATGCTGCCAGCGTGGTCCACTGTTCTGCCAGCGCGCTACCGGTCGCCTTCAATCTCGGATATCAACGCGGCGCCAGCGGCCGCACGGCGCTGGCGTCATACATCCTGGCCATCGAAGTCGACGCCCGCATCGGTGAAGTGGCTCGTGGGAGCCTGCAGCGTCGAGGTTTCCACCCGACGGGGATCGTCGGCGCCTTCGGAGCGGCCGCAGGCGCGGCCTACCTGCGCGGCCTGACAGCAGAACAGCATCGCAACGCGCTGGGGATTGTGCTCAGCTTTGCGTCCGGCAGCATGGAATTTGTCAGTGATGGCGCCTGGACCAAGCGCCTGCATCCCGGCTGGGCGGCGGTCAGCGGATTCACCGCCGCCACGTTCGCGGGCCAGGGTTTCGTTGGCCCAGCGCGGGCATTTGAGGGCAATTTCGGGCTGTTCAAAACACTGCTGGGTCCGGACCACCCGTTTGATTGCGACACCCTTGCCGCCGATCTCGGCGCCGACTGGCGCACGCTCGGCATGACCTTCAAACCTTATCCGGCCTGTCATTTCAATCACGCGTTTGCCGATTGCGCCCTGCATCTGAAAGCGACGCATGACCTGAAAGCAGAAGACATCGTTGCGGTGGAAGCGCTGGTTCATCCCGATCAGGTCGCCATCGTCTGCGAGCCAGAGGCGCAGAAACAGCGTCCGCAGAACGCCTACGAAGCACAGTTCAGCGTGCCCTGGATCGTCGCCAACGCGCTGGTGCGCGGGCGTTTTACTCTGGACGAACTGGAGCAATCCGCCCTGGCCGACCAGGCGGTTCTCGCGCTGGCGGCGCGCGTCAGCCACGCACCGGATCCCGATTCCTGCTATCCCCGCTACTTCTCAGGTGGCCTGATCGTCACCACGCGCAGCGGCGTGCGTCTGCGCCACCACCTCCCCGCTCATCGGGGCAGCGACGCGCTTCCGCTGAGTCGCGACGACGTGATTGAAAAATTCATGACCAACGCCTGCCGCGTGCTGAGCGAAGAACGCGCGCTGCAGATCGTCAAATGCGTCACTGCGCTGGACAGCGCACTCGATCTGAATCAACTGGCAGAATTCGTCCGCGGCGAACAGAAGCCGCTGCAGAACCGTGCAACAGCCTGAGGACACGAGCATGCTCAATCGCCGATCCCCTACCGCACGCGCTTCCGGCCTGCGCCAGCGAATCCATTTCGGCATAGTGCTGCTGGGCGCCCTCCTGGTCGCCGCACCAGCCGGCGCAATCGGCATCAGCGAAGAAGAAGCGGACGTCTTTGCCGCACTGCTGAACCACGGGCTCGCGACCGAGACCCGTCTCCTGGTGCTGAGCGACCGGACCACCGGGGATCCTGCCGCAATCGCCGCGTATGAAGAGACCGCTGCGGCCATCCTCGCCGATATCGGCGCCCCTCCTGAGCTGCTCACCAGCTGGGTCCGACGCAACACGATCCGGGCCACGCTGGACCGTACGCTGCAGCTCGAGCGCTCTTATCAGCTGCTCTCTGACGAGCAGCACGCGAGCCTGTTCGACGCGGCCGAGCCTGAAGCCGCGTGGAAAGCGTTTTACGCGCGTTACGCTGATTCACCCGGACTGCTGCGCGTATCGCGCGCCGGATTCGATGACCGCAGCGACCAGGCCCTCGTGTATGCCGAACACCAGTGCGGCGCGGACTGCGGCAGCGGCCGCCTGGTTTTCCTGCGCCACACGCCGGGACAGGGATGGGCCGTACAGGATACAGCGCTGGTCTGGATCGTCGATTAAGCACGCCGCGATGATTCGTTCAGTCTGTGTGTTCTGCGGGGCCCGACAAGGCCACGACCCGGCTTTTGCCGCGGCCGCAGGCGCCTTCGGCAGCGCCCTGTCGGCACGCGGGCTGCGCCTTGTTTATGGGGGCGGACGGATCGGGCTGATGGGTCTGGTGGCCGACGCGGTACTGGCGGGCAACGGGCAGGTCACCGGCGTGCTGCCGCGGTTTCTTGCGCGCCAGGAGATCCTGCATGCTGGCGTGCAGGAACATATCGAAGTCGACGATCTGTTCGAGCGCAAACGAGTCATGCTTGCTCGTGCGGATGCCTTCGTCGCCCTGCCTGGCGGGATAGGCACCCTCGACGAACTGCTGGAGGTCATCGCCTGGCGCCAGCTCGGCCAGCTCGACTGTCCTATCGGGATGCTCAACGTAAACGCGTTCTTTGAACCCTGGCTCGTCGCGCTGCGTGCTTCAGCCGCGGCGGGCTTTATCAGCGCTACCGACATAGACGCCCTCGCGGTGCATGCCAGCCCCGAGGGCTTACTCGACATGCTGCTTGGCGCGGAGGCGCCGACATGAAGCCTGCGCACCATGGCGTTATTTTTGACATGGATGGAATCCTGATCGATTCCGAGCCGCTGTTCCGCATGGCCGCTCAACAAGCCGCCACCGCAATCGGCCATACCATCAGCGACGCGGATTACGTGCGCTGGATGGGCCTGCCGCCGAAAGCGGTCGAAAGCGCGATCTACGCAACCCTGGGCGCGGATTTCCCGATGGGCGATTTCCGCGCTGCTTTCCGCGAGGTCTGGATCGACCACACGGATCGGCACGGGGTCCCCGCGCAGCCGGGCATGAACGCGCTGCTGATAACCCTGCGCGACCACGGGATCCCGTTCGCGGTGGCAACCTCAACGCAGCGCGACCAGGCCGAACGCTCTCTCGCCCTGGCGGGTCTGGCCGGCCACATTGATCACATCGTCGGCGGCAACGAGGTCGAGCAGGGTAAGCCCGACCCCGAGATCTTTCTGCGCGCTGCCGCACTGGTGACGCTCGATCCGACACGCTGCGTGGCGCTGGAGGACTCCGCCGCCGGCGTGCGTGCCGCTGCCGCCGCGCGCATGCTGACCATCATGGTGCCCGACCTGCACCAGCCCGACGCCGAAGTAGCATCGCTGGCGCGTTACGTGGTGCCCGGGACGGCGCGGGCGGCGCGGGTGGTCGAAGCACTGTTTGCGCTGCGCTGAGTGCGCTGACGCGGAGGCCTGCCTTGAACCTGACCAAGACGCTTCGACCCTTCTCCGATGGCGCGGGACACACAAGGCTCCGGCGCATACGTA
Source organism: Gammaproteobacteria bacterium (assembly GCA_038116745.1). Classification (GTDB taxonomy): domain Bacteria; phylum Pseudomonadota; class Gammaproteobacteria; genus JAYODW01. The sequence goes on along the minus strand of JAYODW010000016.1, from coordinate 58,993 downwards.
GTGAGGCGCTAAGCCTGATCCTGATGCTCTGCTCAAGCGCCCCGGTAACGGCGCAGACGCAGGGCGCCAGCCTGCCGACCGCCGCACAGGCACTCGAGGCCTACCGGGCCTACATGGCGGACCCGGTGAACGGGCTGAGTCGCACGCAGCCGTTCCTCGATTTCATCCGGGGCAGTGGCGAGATTCACATCGTGCTGAACGAAGCGCTGGTGACCTGGATGTACGAGGACTACCCACCTGAGATCAAGGCTGTGCTTTATGCCGCGTTCATCGGCGGCAACATGGCGGCGCAGCTCGAGCAGCACGCTGCCGGCAGCGATGACGAAGCCGCAGCAAGAAGCCTGCTGGCAGCTTATGCGGCGCTGAAACAGAGCGCGACGCCGGCGACCATTCCGCTGCTCGAATCACTGCAGCAGGCCGCGGAGGCGGACCGCCTGGCAGCCGCCATCGCCGATCTAGAGGCTATGCAGAAATCCCCATGAGCATCGGCGCTCTGCACGCTGCGGTCGCTGACATCACGACCCTGTCCTGTGACGCCATCGTTAATGCGGCGAACGCGACCCTCCTTGGGGGAGGGGGTGTCGACGGCGCCATCCACCGCGCGGCAGGCCCGGAGCTGCTCGAGGAATGCCGCAGCCTCGGAGGCTGTCCCACTGGCGAAGCACGTTTGACAGCGGCGTATCGCCTCCCCTGCCGCTGGGTCATTCATACCGTGGGGCCGATCTGGCGTGGCGGCACGGCCGGCGAAGCCGACCTGCTCGCGCGCTGTTACAGCGCCTGCGTCCGCCTCGCTCACGCGCAGCACTGTCGTTCACTTGCGTTTCCCGCCATCAGCTGCGGCGCTTACGGCTACCCCGCCGCGCCGGCAGCGGCTGTTGCGGTGACAAGCGTCAGGCGTGCGCTGGCTGACCATCCAATAGCGGAAGTCATCTTCACGTGTATCGATGCCGCCATGCAGGTGCATTACGATCGGGTCCTGCAGCCGGCCTGAACCTCATGCCACGAAAAGAGCCTTACCACCGCAGCACGCTGGCCATCGTCTACGACTTTGACGGCACCCTGACCCCGCAGCCCATGCAGGAGTACACCGTCCTTCCCCAGCTGGGGCTGTCCGGTGCGGAGTTCTGGTCCTCGGTCAACGCCGAGGTGCGTCGCACCGGCGGCGACCCCATCCTCACCTACATGCGTCTTCTCGTTGAACAGATCGAGTCGAACAAAGCGCATCTCGGGCGCGAAGACCTGCGGCGCCTGGCCGCAGGTATCGAGTACTACCCGGGCGTCGATTCATGGTTCGACCGCGTTAATGCCTACGTCGATGCCGCCACCGGCGGCCACGTCGAAACCCGGCACTACATCATCTCTGCCGGTCTGGGTGAGATCCTCAAAGGGGTGAGCATCCGCGATCACTTCGCGCGCATTTATGCTTCTCAGTATTACTTCGATCACCACGACGCGGCGCGCTTTCCGACAGTGGTGATCAACGACACGGCAAAGACGCAGTACTTGTTCCGCATCAACAAAGGTCGCGAAGAACCGCTGGAAACAATCAACGACTACATGCCTGAGGGCGAACGACCCATCCCGTTCCAGCATATGCTCTATCTGGGTGACGGCCTGACCGACGTCCCCTGCATGACGGTGGTCAAAAACTACGGCGGATTCGCGATAGCCGTGCACAAGCCGCGACACGCGGAGACCATCCAGGTGTGCCGTAAACTCGCTGCAGGTAACCGCATCGACTTTTACGCGCCAGCCGATTACCGCGCTGGTCAGCTGCTTGAACGGCGCGTGAATAAGATCCTCGATCTGATCATCGCGCGAATTAATTTTGAAACCGAACGTCACGATTTCCTGACCAGAATGCACAAAGGCCGCTCATGAGCTCTACGGAGAACGATCCCTGTTCGCCCCGCCCCGGTGTCCACAGCACCCTGTCACGCCTGATCTGCGGCGCTCTCGTCCTGTTTTCGCTGGTTGCCTGCGGCAGTATCAGCCTCCCCGAAGTACACATGCCTCAGCTGCCGCGCTTCGGCGGAGACGACGAGAGCGAGCCGGCGCCGGTCGAGTCGCAGAGCGCGGTTGACGTGACCGCGACCCCGCGCGATCTGCTCAGCGCGCGCCTGGTCAACCCGCGCGCCAACCCGGAAACGCCGAACATGACCGTGGGCAAACTTATTGAGTACGCCGATCGCTACCTGGCGTGTGACTGCTCCACTAACCGCTTCGTGCGCGACTGGGAAAAAACGCCGGAGGGCTACCGCCTGACAACCAACTCAGGCGCGGTGCGTCCGCTCGATTTCGTGTGCAAGGACGCCGACGGTCAGCGTGAGTGCTATCTGGAAGAGATCGACCGTGGCCCGCAGACCGAAGGCTTCACCGAACGCTTCGTGCCCGGGGCAGATTTCATCCAGTTTGTTTATGAGAATGGCGTGCGCTGTGACCGAGAGGAGCCATGCCCCTGAGGCGCAGTACTGCGAACACGCGACGCGCCTTTCACTCCAGAGCAGGACCAGGATGACATGAGCGATCCCAAGACGGGCTCGGTAGACCCGGACCCGATAGAAACCCAGGAATGGCTCGATGCCCTCGACGCCGTCATCGAGGTCGAAGGCGTCGAGCGCAGCCACTATCTGCTCGAACGTCTGATCGATGAAGCGCGCCGCGCTGGCGTGAATCTGCCCTATTCCGCACGCACCGCCTACCTCAACACCATCCCGCCGCAGCGGGAAACCTACACACCCGGGGATCCTGCGCTGGAGTGGCGGATCCGCTCCATCAACCGCTGGAACGCCATGGCCATGGTGGTCAAGGCAAACCGGAGAAACAGCGAGCTTGGCGGACACATCGCGAGCTATGCGAGCGCCGCCACGCTGTACGAGATCGGCTACAACCACTTCTGGCATGCACCGAGCGAAAACCACGGCGGGGACCTGGTGTTTTTCCAGGGGCACTCGGCACCCGGGATCTATGCGCGCGCCTTCCTGCTTGGACTGTTGAGCGAGGAGCAGCTCAACCGCTTCCGCCAGGAGGTCGATGGCGACGGCCTGTCGTCCTACCCCCACCCCTGGCTGATGCCCGGGTTCTGGCAGTTTCCGACCGTCTCCATGGGCCTCGGCCCGATCATGGCCATCTACCAGGCGCGCTTCATGCGCTACCTAGAGAACCGCGGCCTGGTCGACACCCATAACCGCAAAGTGTGGGCCTTCATGGGCGACGGCGAGATGGACGAGCCCGAGGCGTTCGGCGCCGCCGCACTGGCGTCACGTGAAAAGCTCGACAACCTCGTGTTTGTGATCAACTGCAACCTGCAGCGCCTCGATGGTCCAGTGCGCGGCAACGGCAAAATCGTGCAGGAGCTCGAATCCGACTTCCGCGGCGCGGGCTGGAACGTGATCAAGGTTATCTGGGGCTCAGCCTGGGACCCACTGCTGGCCCGCGATCAGAAGGGTCTGCTGCTGCAGCGCATGGAAGAAGCCGTCGACGGCGAGTACCAGGCCTACAAAGCGCGCAACGGCGCCTTCGTGCGCGAGCACTTCTTCGGCCGCTATCCTGAGCTCAAGGCCATGGTGGCCAATATGAGCGACGACGATATCTGGCGCCTCAACCGTGGCGGACATGATCCGCATAAGGTCTTCGCCGCCTACGCCGACGCCGTCGCGCACACAGGTCAGCCGACGGTGATCCTGTGCAAGACGGTCAAGGGCTACGGCATGGGCGAGGCCGGCGAAGGCAAGAACATCACCCATCAACAGAAAAAGATGGGTGAGGATTCGCTGAAGGCGTTCCGTGACCGCTTCAATATCCCGGTGTCGGACGCCGACCTGGCAGAGACCCCGTTTTACCGCCCGCCGGAAGACAGCCCCGAAATGCAGTACCTGCGCGAGCGCACCGCCGCGCTGGGCGGCTTTCTGCCGCAGCGTCGGCAGCGCTCCGAACCGCTCGATATCCCGCCTCTGTCGACTTTCGACAGCGTGCTTGCCGGCACCGGGGAGCGCGAGATTTCGACCACGATGGCCTTCGTGCGGCTGCTGTCCGCCCTGCTGCGGGACAAGGCGATAGGCTCGAGGATAGTGCCCATCGTGCCGGACGAGGCCCGTACTTTCGGCATGGAAGGACTTTTCCGTCAGCTGGGGATCTATTCTGCGGTAGGCCAGCTCTATGAACCGGTCGACCACGACGAGCTGATGTACTACCGCGAGGACCTCAAGGGTCAGATCCTGGAAGAAGGCATCAACGAAGCCGGCGCCATGTGTTCATGGATTGCGGCGGCGACCGCCTATTCAAGCCACAACCTGCAGATGATCCCGTTCTACGTGTTTTACTCCATGTTCGGCTTTCAGCGCATTGGCGACCTGGCCTGGGCCGCCGGCGATATGCAGGCCCGGGGGTTTCTGATCGGCGGAACCGCAGGGCGCACGACCCTCGCGGGTGAAGGTCTGCAGCACCAGGACGGCCACAGCCATATCCTCGCGTCCACCATCCCCAACTGCGTCAGCTACGACCCGGCTTTCGGCTATGAGCTCGCGGTGATCATGCACCGCGGCCTGCAGCGGATGTTCGAACACCAGGAGAACGTCTTCTACTACCTGACGGTAATGAACGAAAACTACGCCCATCCGGCGATGCCGGAAGGTGTGGAAGAAGACATCGTACGCGGGATGTATCTGCTGCGCCCCAACACGGACGCCCGGGTACAGCTGCTTGGCAGCGGCGCCATCCTGCGCGAAGTGATAGCAGCCGCCGAGCTGATGGCAGAAGACTTCGGCGTTGCGGCCAACGTGTGGAGCGTGACGAGCTTCAACGAACTGCGGCGCGACGGCCTTGAGTGCTCACGCTGGAACATGCTGCATCCGCTCGAAGCGCCGCGCTCAAGCTTCGTCACGCAAACGCTGCAGGCACACCGCGGTCCCTGCATCGCTGCGACCGATTACGTGCGCGCCTACCCGGGCCAGATCCGCGAGTACGTGCCAATGAGCTACCGCACGCTCGGCACCGATGGTTTCGGTCGCTCCGACTCACGCCGCAAGCTGCGCGAGTACTTCGAGGTCAATCGTCATTACGTCGTGATCGCCGCGCTCAAAGCGCTTGCCGATGCCGGGGATATCCCGCCACAGACCGTGGCCGACGCCATCGAACGCTATGGCATCGATCCCGAAAAACCCAATCCGATGTTCGGCTGAAGGCGGACCGCAGCATGGCTGAAATCGAAATACGCGTGCCGGATATCGGTGACTTCGAGGCCGTCGACGTGATCGACGTGCTGGTCAAGCCAGGAGACAGGGTTGCGCCGGAGGATCCCCTGATCACGCTGGAAAGCGAGAAAGCGACCATGGACGTGCCTTCGCCCAGTGCCGGGCAGGTGGTCTCGATTCAGGTCAAGGTCGGCGACCAGGTGGGCGAACAGGCCCTGATCCTGACCCTGGCTCCCGAAGACGCCGCCACGGCACCGGTCTCCGCGTCCGAACCAGCGTTGGCCCCAGCTCAGGAGACTACGGCGACAGCAATATCCGCCTCCACCGCCGAGCCGAAGTCGCTCGAGATCCGCGTACCCGACATCGGCGATTTCGAACTGGTCGACGTCATCGATGTGCTCGTCAGGCCGGGCAGCCGGATCGAGACGGACGATCCGCTGATCACCCTGGAGAGCGAAAAAGCGACCATGGACGTGCCGGCGCCGACCGGCGGAGTGATCGGAGAGATCTCCGTCCACACCGGGGACCGGGTCTCAGCTGGCGATCTGATCCTCACTCTTACGCTGGCCGCAGCGGGCGAGACGTCCTCGGCTTCAGCAACCAGCACAACCACAATACCTCTCCAAACCGCGCAAGCCGCGCCCGCAGCTCCGCCGGTCGAACCGGACCCGGCGCCGGCCGGCCGGCAGTCCTCGACCAAGGCGCACGCCAGCCCCTCGGTACGACGCTTTGCACGGGAACTCGGCGTCGACATAACCCTCGTGTGGGGAACGGGCCCGAAGAACCGCATCCTGAAAAACGACGTGCAGGCGCACGTGAAAGAGGTTATGCGCGGCACACGCGGTCAGGCTGCCACCCCGACAAACGCGGCGCCGGCCATGCCGGTGATCGACTTCTCGAAATTCGGCGAAACGCAGCTCACGCCGCTGACCAAGGTCCGCCGGTTGACCGGCCAGAACCTGCATCGCAGCTGGGTCACCGCACCCCACGTTTTCCAGATGGATGAAGCTGACATCACCGAGCTGGAAGCCTTCAGGATTTCGAAGGCCGACGAAGCAGAGCAGAAAGGGACCAAGCTCACCCTGGTTGCTTTCCTGATCAAGGCGGTGCTGGTTGCGCTGCGCAAGTTTCCGGACTTCAACGCTTCGCTGTCAGCGGACGGCGAGGCGTTGATCCACAAGCTGTACTTTCACATCGGGGTCGCGGTCAATACTGACCACGGGCTCATCGTTCCCGTCATCAGGGATGTCGACAAGAAAGGACTCTACGAGCTGGCGCTCGAACTCCGCGAGCTGACGGCGAAGGCACGCGAGCGCAAAATCACGCCGGCCGAAATGCAGGGCGCCTGTTTCACCATTTCCAGCCTGGGCGGCGTCGGCGGAACGGCTTTCACGCCCATTATCAACCTGCCCGAAGTCGCGATCCTTGGCATATCGCCCGCGCAGATGAAGCCGCGCTGGAACGGCGAGGAATTTGAACCACGGCTCATGCTGCCCTTCACCCTCTCTTACGATCACCGGGTCATCGATGGCGTAGCGGCCGCCCGCTTTACGAACTTTCTGACCACGGTGCTGGGAGATATCCGCCACATCCTGCTTTAGGCTTCGGCGCAGGTATGACACGCATGTCCCACCACAAAATCAGCGACGCGTTGAGGATCATTCTGCTCCGGTATTGCGAGGTGCGCTGATGTTCAGGTTCGACGATCTGGATCGCTACCTCGCCCGCCACGAGCTCTCTTTTTCAGCAGAGGACGTCGCTGGGCTGCGTCGGCGCACACAGCGGGAATTGGCCAGGCGCGCCGTGACCGGGATCATTCTGCTGCTGCCCGCAACAATTGTCTGCGCGATGCTGGACGGCGACATCAATCAGGCCCCGGAACGCTTTTCTCTCGTCGCCGCTCTCGCCGTGCTCGCGAGCGTGGCTCGCCTGATAGCCATCTTTCTGTTTCGCGCGGCTGATCTCGGCGACCGCCCGGGCGTACACGCATTTTTCTACCTGTCTGCGCTGGCGCTGCCGACCGTCTGGGGCGTTTATACCGCGTGGTTTCTCTACCTGCATCCCGACACAGAGGCAGGCATGCTGATCTTTGCTGTCACCGCAGGCACCGCCAGCAGCTCGCTGGCGGCGTTCGGCATGTGGCATCGCCTTCAGGTTGCCTACGTGACTTTGCTGCTCACACCGCTGGCAATAGCAGGTTTGTTGCTCGATAGCGGACTTGGCTGGGGACTCGTAGCGGTCAGCCTCGGCTTTGCGCTCTACATCGTCGGTCAAGGGAGTACCTGGAACGCGTTTTTCTGGGAGTCAGAGGCGAATAACATCACCCTGCAGGAACGCACGCGCGAACTCGCAAGCGCCAAGGAGACGGCTGAATCAGCTAATCAGGCCAAAAGCCAGTTTCTTGCACAGATGAGCCACGAGCTGCGCACGCCGATGAACGCCGTCCTCGGCTTCTCGCAGCTGATCGCGGCAAGAACGACGGAAGCCGAGCGCGTTGAGCGCTACAACCATGAAATTCTTACTGCGGGCAATCACCTCATCGCCCTCATTGACGAGATCCTGGACCTGGCAAAGATCGAGTCCGGCCGCCTGGAACTGCGCCGGGCCTCTGTAGACCCCGAGGATCTGGTTCGTTCTGTCTGCGAAACGCTGCGCGGCGGTATCCGCAAGCCAGTCAGCCTGAGCATGCAGCTGGATAATGCCGTTGGCACGCTCGAGACAGACGACCTCCGTCTGCGCCAGGTACTGGTCAATCTGATCGGAAACGCACTCAAGTTCACCGAAAACGGCTCGGTCGCAGTGCGGCTCAGCAGTGACGACGATTACTTAAGGATCGTTGTTCAGGACACGGGAATCGGAATCGCACCTGAAGTGCTGTCGAGCATATTCGAGCCATTCAAACAGGCTGACTCCTCGACGACACGCCGCTTCGGCGGCACGGGACTCGGCCTCGCCGTTTCGCACAATCTGGTGCTGTTGATGGGCGGGGAAATTGAGGTGGAAAGTACGCCTGGTACCGGAAGCTGTTTTACCGTCGTATTGCCGCTGGGGGAGACAGTGCGCCAGCCTCAGGGCGCGGCTGTTTCCTCGGACAACGAAATACCCATCAAGTCCGCATAAGTCTGCCAGAAACCGATAATGGCCGACTCCGTCACGAGGTGTTCGGCGTCTTCGGCCCTGCCGCCGCCCATTGCAATGTAGGAACGCTGCTCGTGATCGCGGCAGATCGCTTTCTGCACTATCTCGACCGCCTCCCCATCCTCCATCGAGATCAGGCCCCCGGGGCCGATGAGGTTGCTCTGCTTGTCGCGGATAGCCTGCATGTCAGCATCGTCATCGGCGTAACCGAAATGGGTCCAGACCAGTTCCATGGCCTCAACCCCGTGGGTCACAATCTGCCGCACAGCCAGCGTGTTCTGGATCTGCTGCACCACGACATTGGGAAAGATCGACAGAATCACCAGCGTGATCCCATCGTCAAATTCTGGTCGACCGGCAAGCAATGAGGGATCGCTCAGGCGGTAGCCCGCATCCATGCTGCGGCTGTCGCGATAGACCTCAGCGTCCACTGCGGCATCACTGCTGCCCGCCCGCGTGTACAGCATGCTGTGACGGTGCTGTTGGTCCATGAGGCAGGCGCCCTGCTGCGAGGACCGGTACAGGCCGAAGGTGTTATGGAACAGATGCAGAAGACTGGCGTGGTAGGGATCGCGCGTGTTTTCGGCGTACAGCTTCCAGTTGCCGTGCATGAACTGCCGCTGGTCTCCAAGCACCGTGACTGGACGGTTGAAGATGCGCTCGATGCTGGCGACCACCATCTCACCGAGATAATCCCGCAAGGGCGTCACCTCGTCAGAGAACGTGGCGAACACCATGTCAGCAACCGACTCAACGCGCAGCGGCCGCAGGGCGTGCTGCGCAATATCGAAGGTTTCCGGCATACCACCGCGTCCGCTGATCCCCTCGCGGAACGGCACGCCGCGCAGCCTGCCCTCCAGGTCGTAGGTCCACTGGTGATACACGCAGGTGAGGCGCGAGGCGTTACCGCGCGGCTCACGACAGACCAGGGCACCGCGGTGAGCGCAGCGATTCTGCAGCACATTTATCCCACCCTGACGCGTGCGCACCATGATCACCGGCGTCTCGCCCACGGCGGTCGCTTTGAAATCCCCGCTCTCCGGGATTTCGCTGGCAAGCCCGATGAAGCTCCAGGTCTTGCCGCGGAAGATCCGCTCCTGCTCAAGCGCGTAGCCCGCCGGGTCAAGAAATGCGGCATAAGGCACCGCACAGCCCTGCGCCGGCTGTCTCCACAGTGCCGGATCGTTAAACGCTGTCGCGGAATCGTTCATCAGCACAACCTCACAATGGCGTCGCTAGCAGGGAATCAATGCGATTGGTATCAAAGGTCACCAGTTTTTCCGCGAACAGCAGGGAGCTCCCCTCGGCCACGATACGGTCGTCATAGCTGCCGACCGAATACACCTCGCTGACCCCATTTGTGCGCGTGCGGAACACCGCGTAGTGGCTGCGGGCGCGCGCATAATCAGCGGTGACTTCCGTGATCACCGTCGCGCTGACCAGGTGACGGTATGTATGCACCTCGTAGATGTTCGCCTTGCGCAGCGAAACCACGCGGTCATGCAGCATCCCCCGAGAGTCGCAGGACATGGCAGCAAGCGGCAGACCTCGCGCGGCGTTCTCCTGCGCAACGATGCGATAAGAGCAGCGCTCAGTGAAGAACTGCGGCCACTCTTCCAGCCGGTCATCATCAATACACTGGCAGTAACCAGCCAGCAGCCGCTGAATGCGGTAAAAAAGCTCTGATTCCGGAAGCGAATTCAGCTGCAAAACGTTTCATCCATGGTCAGGGGGAGCCCCGGGAGCGCGGCGGAATACCGCAAAGCCGGGATCCGGAGACTACCCGAGTGACTTTAGTGCGAGGCCGCAGGCCTGCACTTACTTATCAGGTTTGATCCCCAGCACGCAGTGCTTGGCAAACGAAGTCGCCTCGTTGGCTGACCATTCACCTTTCGGGGTGTCCTCCATTTTTTCGCACCAGGCATCGCTGCCCACCTCCGGTGCGCAAGCGCTCAGCAGCCCTACCGTTGCCGCGGCACACGCTGTGCGCAGCATCCAGTTCACTGTCGTCGTCTTACCCTGCATGGAGCGTCTCCTGTCAGTCAGTAACGGGCCACTTCGGGGTCAATCTCACGCGACCAAGCATCAATACCGCCGGCCAGGTTGCGCACGTTGCTGAAGCCTTGCCGGGCGAAATACTCCGCCGCTGCCTGGCTGCGCACTCCGGAATGGCAGTGGAATACCAGCAACGCATCGCGTGGCAGCGCGTCTATCTCGGCGATCACCTCTTCGGTCAGATGCTTCGCACCGGGCAGTACAGCTATCTCGCGCTCCGCCGCCTCACGCACATCGTAGAGATGGAGAGCGTCACCGGCGTCCTGACTCTGCTTCAGTTCCTGCACCGTCATCTGGCGCACCGCCTGTGGAGAATTCGGGTTCTCAATGATGAATTCCGGCTCTCCCGACGCCTCGCTGAGGTCAATACTGAGCCCGTTCGCCCGCGCTGCAGACTCAGCGTCGAAAAGCAGCTCGATACCATTTGCGGTCACGCGGACACCCGAAGAAGAGCCCTCGGCCAGTCGGAATTCGTGCTGCCAGTTGGCGCCGATCACGAGCTGAATGACGCCGTCCTGATGCTGACTGATAGCCTCGGTCAGGACCCGCGCGGCCGCATCTGAAATGCGGACCTCGGGCACGGTCTCGGCATCTGCCGTCACCCCAAGCTCTGTGTGCAGATCGCCGCTGCGATACATCTGCTGCACCAGGTCACAGCCACCGAGAAACTCGCCGCGGACATAGAGCTGGGGAATCGTCGGCCACTCCGAGTACACCTTGACCCCTTCCCGTATCTCCAGATCGGCGAGCACATCCACCGTGTGGTAATCCGGAAGCATACGGTCAAGGATCCCGACAACGGTCGCGGAAAATCCGCACTGCGGCTGCATGCGCGAGCCTTTCATGAACAACACTACCGGATGCTCGGCCAGCAGATGCTCGATGCGGTCACGGGTGCTTTGCGTCAAAGTCATAGGGGTATTCCTCTGTTGTCAGTTACCTGGAGCCGACGGACCTTACCAGCTCAGATCATCGGGGACCTCAAAACGGTCGTAGTACTCATCGGCGTCAGCGCTGTCGCCGCCACCAGGAGTCGCCGTGGCGGCCGGACGTACGAAGGGGTCCTCAGCGGCGAGCCGCTCGGCCAGCGCGCTATCCACAACAGCGTAGGTACGCCTGATCCGCAGTACGCTGAGCGCACCTTCGACAAGCCCCTTACGCACTTCAGCAGTGACATAAATGCGCTTGACCTTGTCGTTATCAACGAACTGAAACAGCTCATCGCCGGGCACGCGATCGGCACGCGCGGACGCGATGGTCTGCTCGATCTCGATCCGCCGGGCACGCCGCGCTGCGCGCTCGTCCCGTTCTCGATTGAGCTCTTTGTCGCGTGCGCGTTTCTCAGCCTCCGCCTCAGCTGCGCGCGCGCGCGCCTCCTCGCTCATGCTCGGGGCGGTGTCCTTGGCCCCGCCACGACGCCGTTTCTGCTGCTTGTGGCTGGACTGCTTGTGCTGGTGGACCTGCTGCTTTTTCACCAGACCCTGTTCGAGCAACTGTTCCTGCAGGGATTTTCCCATCGCCGCGCAAGGCCTCCTTAATGATCCATCCGCGCTTCGCGCACGGGCTACAGATTAAACACGTCACGCACGGCTTCGCGCGCGCGGTAAGTCCGATCCCACTGCTGCACCCCGGGGTAGCGAGACTCCAGCCCGAGATCGATCTCGCCGAAGCGCGCAAACTGCAGCGCCGCTGCCAGCGTGCAGTCCGCCACACACGGCTGCGTGCCGCTCAGCAGCGGACGACCGTCAGACAGCAGATCGTCGAAAAAGCGCATAGCCTGTGGCCAGACGGCTGCAGCCTGCGCCGCAACACCGGGATTCGGCGGCAAACCCAGCGGCGACCGCGTTGCGTGAATCACCCGCGCGATGGGGACCATTAAGCGGAGATCCGCAATACGCTCGAGCTCGCGCGCTCGAGCCCGGGCGCGCGGTTCATCTCCCCACAAAGATGGGCGTGGATGCAGCTCCTCGAGGTAGTCGATGATCGGCAGCGACTCGACGATGGTCGACCCGTCGTCCAGTTCGAGTACGGGCAGGCTGGCAAACGGGTTGAGGCGGCGGAAGTCGGCTGTGTTCTGTTCACCCCTGGGCAGGTTGACCACGACTGGCTCCAGCTCGATCCCCGCACCCGCGGCATTTTTCTCCGCAACGTACAGCCGTACCTTGGTAGGGTTGGGAGCGACCTGGAACCAGTACAGTCTCACCGACCGATTCAGGCCGCCGCAGCTTTACCCGCGGCGCCGTGCTGCTGCCGCAGCCGCTCGAGTTCCTCCCATCCCAGATAGAAGGTAAACCCGTCTTCGTCGTAGAACAGCACAGGACCGTTGCAGATGAACAGGTACTCGGTATCTTCAAGCGCCGTCGTGGCACCGTGCAGCATGCCGTTGGGCTCATAGACATAGTCGCCTGCATTCAGCACACCATCGCGCACCTGCAGCTTGCCGGAAAGGATGAAGGTATGAGATGCCGACAGATGTTTATGTTGGGGGGCGGTAAAGCCTTTCAGCCAGCGAAACATGACTGCCCAACTGCCGCTCTCTGCTCCCACCCAGAGGATCTTGATGAATGCCCGCTCAGGGTCGAATCCCTGCGGGATCCACTCCATCTTGCTGGCCTCAACCAGGGTGTCCATGAGCTCCGAATTAATCGGGGTGATGTCCTGCGGTAACGCCATTGCTCTCCTCCTCCTAGTTCACAGAATCGTGCCTTCCGCAGTATACGCCACGGTCGGATCCGGACCCCTGCGGTATCAGCGACTCTGCTCTTCGATGGCGGCGCGCTGTACCTGATCAACCTCCTGGACCATGCGATTGACGTCCTCCGCTTTGCCGAGTGCGTCAGTCTGCCCCTTAAATACGTTTTCCTGCGGTTTATCTCCACAGGCCACCAGCACCAGCAGAGCACCGGCCAGCAGGCAGCAAAACACTCTATACATGGGCTTTCTCCTCACGCGGAACGCACCGGCGACGGAAGCGTCGGCTCATCGTCCGCTGGTTAGGTTGGACACGCTGAAAATCTTGCGCACCTGAGACGGTTTGACGTCGACAAACTCTGTCGGTTTTGACCCGCGAGCTATATTTGCCGAGCCATCCTGGACATTCACCGCGATCGACGCGCGCCAGCGTGGCGTGGACTCGGCAAGTGAACTCTGCGCCGCATCCTCGCTGTACTCATAAACGGTCGCGAACGTCTTCAGCAAGCGGTCCTCCCGGTCAAAAACCAGGACCAGGGCGACGCTGTAGGTCTGCTCATCCACAAACAGGACCCGCCGCCCGTATGGATGTCCCTCCCATCGAGGCACGGCCTCGACCACAAAACAGCGCCGCAGCTGCCATCGGTCCAGCGGTACTGTGCTCGTCGGGCCATGGAATTCCGCCTGCGCGTGCCGGGAACTGGCGACGTGCGGCAGGACCTGATGCCCCAGCAGCCGCCATTGGTTATCCATAACGAGCCCTGAGTACCCCTCGAAGTCGTCGAGGGTCCAGTTGGTCCCGAGCCAGCTGTCAGCGCGCTCTTTCGACGACAGGCGTCGCACCCGGCGTTCGGTTGGCAGATAGGAATTCACCTGGTCGCCCAGAGACTGGTCCAGCGGACGTTCGACCACCAGCTTGAGGCCGGCGATGTCGAACGGATCCAGCATTTCGATGTATTCCTTGAACAGCAGCGTATCAGCGCCGTCCACATCCATGCGGTAGTCGGAATCTGCGCGGCTGGCCAGGCCGGAGAGATACACCCGGTGGTAAAACATGGACACGTGACGGTCGACATGCCCGCCACCGCGCATCCCCTCCAGCAGGGTGCCGGCACTGCCGTCAGCAGTCGGCTGGATGTAGCTGACGATGGCTTCGTTTCGATAGCCGACGTTCTGCCAGCGGTGGATCTGGTTCCAGGCCAACATGTAACCCGCATTACCGGCCTCGGCCGCAGCGATCTGGTCAGCGGAGAAAGGCTGGCCTGCGGTATAGCCGGCCAGGCTTCCGTCCGCTTCAAGACGGGACTGACCGGCGAATTTCGCGGTTGCGTCGAGATACACAGCATGCGGCGGGTAGTCCCGGGTCGCCGTCAGTTCGAGCGTCATGCCAGGAAAATCGAACTGTTCCCGATAGCCCGGCGGCAGGTAGGCCGCGAACGCCGCCAGCTGCTCTGGTCCATAGGTACCCGGCGGGAGACCCGCGGACGACGCCGCAGCGTTATCGGACAACCATTGCTGAAACGCGCCGAAACTTACGTCAAACGCCGCCGCAGGCGTCGTTACAGAGACGACGAGCAATGCCGCAAGAACGCACCGATAGCAGGCTCGGGCAGTGCTCGCACGGCAATGAAACAGTCTAACCATCGAGGTCTCCCAAGCCGGAACTTTTTCTGGGCAGGCGTGCGGCGCGACCTGCGCGCCGCATTCGAGTCAGCTCAGCAGACTTCGAACAGACCCGCCGCGCCCATGCCGCCGCCGATGCACATCGTGACGACAACGTGCCTGGCGCCGCGGCGCTTACCCTCAATGAGCGCGTGGCCGACGAGCCGACTGCCGGTCATGCCGTACGGATGACCGACCGCGATCGAGCCGCCGTTGACGTTCAGCTTGTCATTGTCGATCCCCAGCTGGTCACGGCAGTACAGCACCTGCACGGCAAAAGCCTCGTTCAGCTCCCACAGGTCGATGTCATCAATACCGAGGCCGGTGCGCTGCAGCAGCTTCGGGATTGCGAATACCGGGCCGATGCCCATTTCGTCAGGTTCGCAGCCCGCCACGGCAAATCCGCGGAAGATCCCGAGTGGTTCAAGACCGCGCTGCGCGGCCAGCTTGTCGCTCATAACCACCTGAGCCGAAGCCCCGTCGGAGAACTGGCTGGCGTTACCCGCTGCAATCACGCCGCCTTCGATCGCCGGTCGGATCTGCGAGACACCCGCGTAATCCGTGCCCGGGCGGATCCCCTCGTCTTTATCCGCCGTTACCTCGCGTGTTGTCTCCTCGCCGGTGTCTTTGTTGACGATCTTCATGGTCGTTTTGAGCGGCACGATTTCGGCGTCGAAACGTCCTGCCTCGCGCGCGGCGGTCGCGCGCTGCTGGCTCTGCACGCCGTAATGATCCTGATCTTCGCGGGAAATCCTGTAGCGGCTGGCTACCTGCTCCGCGGTCTGCAGCATCGGCCAGTAAATCTCGCTTTTATGCTCCATCAGCCAGGGGTCGTTGACGAAGTGAGCATTCATCTCATTCTGCACGCAGGAGATCGACTCGACCCCGCCCGCTACAAAAATATCGGCTTCGCCGGAAATAACCCGCTGTGCCGCCAGCGCCACCGTCTGCAGGCCCGAGGAGCAGAAACGATTGACGGTCACGCCGGATACGGTAACCGGCAGCCCGGCACGCAGCGCGGCCTGGCGCGCAATGTTGTGTCCGGTAGCGCCCTCAGGATTTGCGCAGCCCAGGATCACATCCTCGACTTCGTCCGGTGCAACGCCGGCTCGCTCGAGCGCAGCAGACACGACATGTCCGCCCAGGGTTGCCCCGTGGGTCATGTTGAACGAACCACGCCAGCTCTTGCAGAGCGGCGTGCGCGCGGTCGAAACGATTACGGCATCAGTCATCTTGCGGTCCTTGAGTAGTCGAGCGAAAGGGCTGGCAGTGTAGTGGATCCGCTGGCGGGGATCATCGACCCGAGGCGTCGGCGGCCCGCTGCAGATGCAGCGTAATGCGCGCCAGGTGGTGGGTGACGCGTTCAAGCCAGCGGATCGCCTCGAGGCGCTCGGTGCCGGCCTCGAAACTCAGCGCGTGGCTGGCCATATCCGCCGTCACAGACTCGCGGAAGGGCGCCACCGACGCCTGGATCTGCCCCGCCAGGGCATCCGCCTCATCGTGCGCCGCGGCGTGCTGCCCGGCCTCCAGCCGGGCCGCGATCGATCTCTCCGCGGCGAGAAACGCCAGGCGTTCGAGATCCAGCGCCGCAGCGGTGGCCACGGTCCGCGCCCGTCCCTGCTCCTCTTCCAGCCGCTCGTGCAGACGCTGCAGGTGGTCGCAGGCATGAACCAGCGCCAGCAGACGATCCCACTCACCGCCGCGGGTACCGTGCAGATCAATCGATGACAGGTAGTCCTGCAGCTCATCAAGGTAGCGCTGCCACCGCGGGAGATCTGCCGCCGCCGGCGGATCGCGCAGCCCGAGCTGGCGGGCTGCTTCCGCCGTCAGGACGGCATACCCCTGCAGCGTCTCCCGCTGCGCGGCATCCAGGGCCGCCCTCGGGTCCCCCAGGAGTCCTTTATCCATCGCGCTGTGGGCATCGCTGATCAGAGGAGGCACAAGGCGTTCGACCAGGTGCGCGAAGGGCAGCGCTGCCGGGAGCACAAGCAGGGTTCCAAGCAGGTTGAAGCCGCTGTGGAACCCGACCAGCAACAGTTCCGGATCGCGTGTCTCGAGCCCGGGCGCAAGCAGGCCGGCCAGCGCCATGAACGGTGCGATCAGCACAAACGCGAGCGTGCCCGTCAGCAGGTTGTAGATCACATGCGACAGCCCCGTGCGCCGAGCATCAAGCGACGCGCCGATCGTGGCGAGGGCAGCCGTGACAGTCGTCCCGACATCCGCGCCGATGACCAGGCAGGCGGCCTGCGGAAAATCGATGAAGCCCGCGTTGAGCACGGTCAGGGTCGCAGCCACGGCAGCGCTCGAAGACTGCGTGATCAGCGTAAACACGATACCGATGGCAACCAGGGACAGTCGGGCGGCGGGCGAATCCGCGGGCAGTGCGGTGAAATCGACCAGTCCCTCGAGCCCGCGCATGCCGGCCTGCAGCGTATCGATCCCGACAAAAATGAGCGCAAAACCAGCCAGCGCCAGACCGCCGCTCGCCATCCGGCCACGGGCGAACAGCCGTGCCAGCGCGCCGAGCAACACCAGCGGCAGGGCAATCTGGCCGAGATCGAGCTTGAAACCGAGCAGCGCGACCAGCCAGCCGGTCATGGTCGTACCCAGGTTGGCGCCGAAAATAATCCCGAGCGCGTTGGTGAAGCTCATCAGCTCCGCACCGACGAACCCGACCGCG
The DNA here is from genome assembly GCA_038116745.1 of Gammaproteobacteria bacterium. Taxonomy (GTDB): domain Bacteria; phylum Pseudomonadota; class Gammaproteobacteria; genus JAYODW01. The sequence goes on along the minus strand of JAYODW010000016.1, from coordinate 41,575 downwards.
GCGACGGTGGTCGCGCTGGACGACTGCAGGATGGCGGTTGATACCGCTCCGGTCAGGGCACCGGAATAAGGCGTGCGCGTGAAACGCATCAGACCGGCACGCATGGCGTCGCCGGCCACCGCGCGCAGACCTTCGGTCATAAGGATCATGCCGATTAGAAAGAGACCCAGCCCGCCGCTGACGCCCATCAGGATCTGCATCGCTACCGCTCGCTCCGTCTGCCAGGATCGGCGGCCGACTCGTCCGCCCCCTTACTCACAGTGTAGTCCCGACCTGCATCAGCCGGGCTGCCCGACCGGCCGGTGCTATGCTCGAGAGCCGCTAAGCAACAGGCCGTCCGGGTATGACAACGCAGGTGCAGGAACTCTTGATCAACGGCGTGCGCACGCCTTGCGTGGACACCGGCTCCGCAGGCGCAACGGCAGTACTCCTGATGCATGGCAACCCTGGCAGCCGGGCGGACTGGTCGTTACTGACAGAGACACTCGCGCCGCAGCACCGAGTTATAGCGCCGGACATGCCCGGCTTCGGACGGGCGGCCAAACCTGCCGATTTTGACTACACCGTTGCTGGCTACGCGCGGCATATCGAGGCCCTGCTCGCCGATCGCGGGGTGACGCGCGTGCACCTCGTGCTGCACGACTTCGGAGGCCACTGGGGTCTGGCCTGGGCGGCCGCGAATCCCACCCGCGTAGCCAGCATCACCTTGATCAATGTCGGCATTGCGCGCGACTACCGCTGGCATTTCTTCGCCCGTCTGTGGCGCACGCCGCTGCTCGGCGAGTTTGTCATGGCCACAACCACCCGCGCCGGATTCCGCTTCTCGCTCAGGTTCGGCAATCCGCGCGGCCTGCCGCCAGACTTCGTCGACGGTATGTATGCCAACTTTGACCGCGGAACGCGCCGGGCGGTCCTGCGCCTCTACCGCGCCACCAGCGCGTTCGGCGATGCGGCGGATCACATTGTGAACGCCCTGCGGCCGCAGGATCTCGAATGCCTGGTGCTGTGGGGAAAGCAGGACATCTATGTGCCCTGGCGCTTCGCCGAACAGCAACGCGAGGCCTTCCCCAGGGCGCAGATCAGATACCTGGATGACAGCGGGCACTGGCCGCATCAGGACAATCCGGACGTGGTCAACCAGGCCATTCGCGACTTCCTGGAGCCGCTGGCTGCCGCCGACCATGGGGATACAGCATGAAAACGATCCACGGTGCCTGCCCGCACGACTGCCCCGACACCTGCGCCTGGCTGGTCGACGTCGACGATGACGGACAGGCAATCTCTCTGCGCGGCGATCCACACCATCCGTTCACCGGCGGAGCGCTGTGCTCGAAGTTGAAGCGCTACCCGGCGCGGGTCTACAGCGACAGCCGTGTGCTCTACCCGATGCGCCGGACAGGCCCCAAGGGCAGCGGGCAGTTCGAGCGCATCAGCTGGGACAGCGCGCTGGACTTGATGAGTGAGCGCCTGCAGAAAGCCATCGAACAGCACGGGCCGCTCACGGCCATGCCGTGCAACTTCGCTGGCACCATCGGTCTGCTCCAGCGCTATGCCGGAGACCCGTTCTTCGCGCGGCTCGGGGCGACGGCCGTTGACCGTCAGATCTGCGGCAACGTCTGCTATGAAGCGGTCGCCGATACCCTGGGCACCGGCGCCACGGTGCTGCCGGAGGACGTGGCGCACAGCCGCATCATTCTCATCTGGGGCAGCAACACGGTCGCGACCAATGTCCACCTGTGGAGCGGACCGATCCGCGCGGCACGGCGTGCGGGCGCCAAGGTCGTCGTCATCGACCCCGTGCGCACGCCGACCGCGGCTCATGCTGACCGCCATATCCAGCTCAGACCCGGCACCGACGCCGCCCTCGCGCTCGGCCTCATGCACATCATCGTGCGTGACGGTCTGCACGATCGGGATTACATCGAACGCCATACCCTTGGTTTCGATCAGCTGTGTGAACGGATTCAGGCCTACACCCCCACTCGGGTTGCGGATATCACCGGGGTTCCGGCTGAGGATATCGAAACCCTGGCGCGGGACTACGCCACGATAAAGCCGGCTCTCCTGCGCCTCGTGGTGGGCATGGAGCGCTATTCCAACGGCGGTTCCGGCGTGCGTGCGGTCGCCTGCCTGCCGGCTCTGGTTGGCGCCTGGCGGGAGCGCGGCGGCGGCCTGCTGAACTTCACGGTCGACCTTTTTTTTGAAGCGCTCGACTATGCGGCGGTACTGCCGCCGGATGACCTCCCTCAACCCGCGCGAACCGTCCACCTGGCGCAGCTGGGCAAAACGCTGACCGATTCATCCCTGGCGCCTCCCGTCACCTGGATGCTGGTTTATAACCTGAACCCGGTGGTGACCCTGCCCAACCAGAATCTGATCGTCGCCGGCCTGCAGCGCGAAGACCTGTTCACTGTCGTCCATGAACAGTTCATGACTGAAACCGCGCTGTATGCGGATCTCGTGCTTCCTGCCACAACGCAATTCGAACACTGGGAACTCATGCCCTCATGGGGACACAGCTACCTGGCGCTGAATCCACCAGCCATCGCGCCACGCGGTGAGGCTATCGCCAACACCGAACTGTTCAGACGCCTGGCTGGACGCATGGGTCTGCACGAGGACTACCTTCTGCACAGCGACGAGGACCGTATTCGTGGTCTGCTCAACAGCAACAGCGAGCTGCTCGAGGGGATCAGCTTTGAGTCTCTCAGCGCCCACGGCTGGGCCCGGCTCAACACGCCTGCAGACTTCCGTCCCCGCGCCGACGGCGGATTCACCACGCCGAGCGGCAAGGTCGAGTTCTTCTCAGCGGGCCTTGCCGCGCGCGGGCTCGATCCGCTGCCGGACTTTGTGCCGCTGGATCCGGCCGCAAGCGGTGAGCCCGATGCCCCGCTGCAGCTGGTGACGGCCAAGACCAGTCACTTTCTCAACTCCGAGTACGTCAACCTGCCCCACCGGGGTACGGCTAATCACCTTCCCGAAGTGCAGCTCCACCCGGACGACGCTGCGCTTCGCGGGATTGCGGCTGGTGAAGCGGTGCGGATATTCAACCGGTTTGGTGAAGTTCGGGTCCGCGCACGGGTTTCCCGTGACACCCCGGCCGGCGTCGCGTCGCTGGCCTTTAACTGGTGGCGCAGCTCGACGCTTAACGGCTCTTCGGCCAACGCGCTGACCCCTGACGGCCTCAGCGATCGCGGGATCGGCAGCAACGCTTTCGATGCCCGGGTCGAAATAGAGCGCTGCGCAGAGACCTGAAACCTAGATTTAATCCTGCGCCGCGAGGAAAGCCAGCAGCGCCGCATCAAGCCCCGGGGAAGCCCGGTGGGACCCTTCTACTTCGCAGTAGCGCGTCGGGGCCCCGGCATCACAGTCCAGGTATTCTCGACAGCTGCCGGCGACAATCCCCTCTGACAGCGCGCCGCACTGATTGCAGGCGGCCCACCAATCGGCCGCGCCACGTCCATACTCCGGGGGCGGGAAGAGCTTGTCCTCACGACTGTGGATAATCATCACCGGCAGCGGTTGTGCGCAGGGATAGGCGGCCAGATCGCCCGCCCGGATGCCGGCACCGCTGGCCACCAGGCCGCTTACCCGCAGCGGCGCTTCAGCCAGGAACACCACGGCCTGCGCCGCCAGTCCACCGTCCGAGTGCCCCGTAGCGTAAACGCGCGCGGTGTCCACACACCACTGCGCCGCCAGCGCTTGCGGAACCCGCGCCAGGCGCGAAAACTGGTGGCGGCTGAGCCCGCGGTGATCGGTGTAGGCGACGATGAAGCCCTGTGCGGTCGCCGCGCGGGTCAGATCGAGGAAGCGTTCGCTGGCGCCGGCGCGCTGCCCGGCAGCGGCGAACACCATGAGCAGGGGGTGGCCGATCGTCGGATCGTAGTTGCGTGGCGTCCGGACATTAACCCTCACCCCGGGCTCGCTCAGGAAGCCATCGCTGGCCCCGGCGACACCCGGCCGCGCGTCCGGCGCACAGCGAACCGCATCCGGCCGGGCGCTGTAGTCGGCCTGGCCAAGCTCCGGGACATAGCGCTCGCATGCAGCGAGCATCAGCCCAGCCCCCAACAACAGCAATGCGACCTGCCGGCGCTGCGCGCGCCAGGCGTCGCCGCGCGTGCCCCTCACCCCACGCGGAGCTCGTCGGGCATGCTGATCATGAGCGCGGGCCGGTAAAAACGGACAACGAACTGCTCTGCAGGCGTCTCGCTCCCGACCTCGCTTACCGAGCTCAACCAGTTGAGCGCCTTGCCGCCAAGACGCTGAATATGCGCGTTGACCGCAGCCGCAATACGCGTTCTGCGGTTCCCTGCATCGTCGAGCGGAGCGAAAAAAACCGCCAGCGCGCTCACTTCTGCTGCCAGATCATCGGCGCGCGCCAGGTAGTCTTCACGCGGGCCGCCCGGGGTAAACGCAACGCGGGGCTCGCCCCGCTCCCGTGCAGCCGCGTCGTGGAACAGTAAGCGTCCCTCGAGCAGTGCCGCGAGCAACCCTGCCTGCGTCGCGCCGACGGACTCGTCCGCCGCCCCTACCCGGCAGATCCGGTAGGCCTGGTTATACAGAAATGCCCACACGAAAATCCCCGGCCGCCACGCCTCGGCCTGCCGGAAGATGGTGTCGGGGTGGGTCGGCAAGAGGGGATACGGGCCGCACAGGCGCAGCTCAATCGTGGCGTGCTCAGTCATGCCGTCCCGCCGCAGTGTGATGACGCACCAGCGTCAGGACAACGCCGCCGTCAGCGAGTCAATCGCAACGGACGAACGGTCCAGCAGCTGCGAGGAAAGCTCGTCTGTGAGTTCGAGCTTCTGCGCGCAGGGGAAGCTCTCGAGCGGCGGGAACTCGCCCGCGGCGGCCTTACTCAAATCCAGCAGGTTGGCCACCATGACCAGGTCAATCAGATCCGGCGGCCCGCGGTGTACCCGCTGCACGGCGTCATGCTCGCCCGCTGCCACAGCGATCGCTTCGGGCAGCAACCAGGATTCAAGGATCGCCTGCCCCACTCCGGTGTGCCACTGCTGCAGCAGCGATTCGACACCCTCATCGGCGTCCAGCAGGTCAGAGTAAGACTCGAGCTTGGCCACGATGTAGAACTTACCGATGTCGTGAAGGAGACCCGCCAGCAGGGCCGCGTCCGGATCCGGGAAGTCGTAATGTTCAGCCAGCACGTAGGCAATAGCGCCGACCCGGGCGCTGTGATGCCAGCTGCGCGCCAGGATCCGCTTCAGCTCAGGACGGGAAACGGAAGCGCTCAGGCACTGCGCGGCGAAGTGCATGACGAGATTGCGCAGCATGTCGCGCCCGATCCTCACCACCGCCCCGCGCAGATCGCGGACTTCGTTGCCGGCTCGCCGCAAAGCAACGGAATTAGCGATCTTCATCACCTTGGCCGCAACAACCGGCTCTGCACTGATCAGGCGGAGCAGGTGGTCCTGACTCCCTTCGACATCATCAACCGCTTTCCGCAGCTCCAGCGCGGCCTCTGGAAAAGCTGCCAGCTCGATGTTGCCACTTTCCAGATCGTCCGCCAGCTCAGCGACGAAGCGGGAAGCAGCGTTCTTGATCGATGATGTGTTCATGAGCCTCCAGCAGGTTTCCGCAGCAGCCTGGGACCTGCTGTGGCGGCTCATTATCGCTTTTTGTCATCGCCTGCGGGGGGCAACGCGAGAGGCGTGAGGTCTGCCCGACGAGCGCGGGGGGCGCTGCGGAAAAGCGTGATGAGAGAGCCCACCCGCGCTTGACGCCCGACCATAGCAACCGCAGCATGCGGCGCGTTCCGTGTTCAAGTGTTTACTCAGAAGACCGGCGCCGATGGCACAAGCTCTCCCACCTTCGCAGTCGACGCGGCCGCCCGAAAAGCGCTATGCGCTTAATTTCCTGCTCGACCAGCGCGAGCGTCTGCTGCTATTGCGACGCTCATCACAGGCCACACTCGGTCCGGGACTGTGGGGACTGCCGGCTGGAAAAATAGAACCCGGTGAAAGTGCGCAGGCCGCCGCTCAGCGGGAAATGGACGAAGAGATAGGCAGGGGACACAGGATCGAGCTGCTGCGCTACTTGGGACCGCTGCGCGATACCTATTACGGCGGGCGTTTCGAAATTCATCTCTTCCTGCATCGCTGGTTCAGCGGCGAGGTGCAGCTCAACGACGAACACACGGCCTTCGCCTGGGTGGAATGCGGTGAATACAGGCAATACGCCGTCATGGACGGGATTGATGAAGACCTGGCCCTGCTGGACATCTGGCCACGGGAATTCCTCGATGCGGCGCGGATCCCGGACTATCTGAAACGCTGACCATGGCGCTCACCCTGCATCATGAAACCATCGGCTCCGGGCCCGAGGTGGTCGTACTGCATGGCCTGTTCGGCGCCGGACGCAACTGGCTAACTGTTGCCCGCCGCCTGTCCGAGCGCTTCCGCTTTCATCTTGTCGATCTGCGTAACCACGGCCGCTCGCCGCATGCCGCGAGCATGTCGTACACGGACATGGCCGGCGATGTCGAGGCCCTGGTCAAACGCCTGGCCCTCTCGGAAATCAATCTGGTGGGTCACAGCATGGGCGGCAAAGTAGCGATGACGCTGGCGCTCACCAGCAGTCAGGGGATCCGGCGGCTGATCAACGTCGATATCGCGCCGGTCGCCTACCCCGATCGCTTTGCCGACATGATCGCGGCCATGCGGGCACTGGACCTGTCCAGGATCCCGCGCCGCAGCGAGGCTGACCTTGCGCTGACAGACGCGATCCCTGAAACCGCCGTGCGTCAGTTCATTCTGCAGAACCTGGTCTTCACTCAGGGTGTCGCGAGCTGGCGCGCCAACCTGCCAGCTCTGCAGGCGCAGATGCCGGCAATCCTCGGTCCGCTGCCGGTGCCCGAGGAGGCCTGCTTCCGCGGAGATACCTGTTTCATCCGCGGCGAGCTGTCAGACAGAATCCGGCCGGAACATCTGCCGCTCATGTCCCGCTGGTTCCCGGCGCACCGACTTGCCATCGTGCACGGCGGCGGCCATTGGCCGCACGCGGAGGCGCCCGAGCAGTTCCTCGAGATATTCACCGCTGCGCTTACACATACGCCCTGAGCTTGCCGAGCAACCCCCCGAATCCAGGAGGTCAAACCCGGTGGTTTTTGCGCTGCACCATAGGCAAAATGCCGCCTCCCGAAATTTTGAGATCCGTCCGCAATGGCCAGAATGAACGTCAGTAAAGTGGTACTCGCCTACTCCGGCGGTCTGGACACCTCGGTGATCCTGAAGTGGCTGCGGGAAGAGTATGACTGCGAGGTAGTGACCTTCACCGCAGACATAGGCCAGGGCGAGGAGCTTGAGCCGGCGCGCGCGAAGGCGACCGCGATGGGTGTCAAGGAGATCTACATTGACGACCTCACGGAAGAGTTCGTGCGCGACTTCGTCTACCCGATGTTTCGCGCTAACGCCATTTACGAAGGCGAATATCTTCTGGGCACCTCGATCGCGCGCCCGCTGATAGCCAAGCGGCTGGTTGAGATAGCGCGTGAAACGGGAGCCGACGCCATCGCCCACGGAGCGACCGGCAAAGGCAACGACCAGGTGCGTTTTGAGCTTGGCGCCTACGCCCTGCAGCCGGGCATGAAGGTTATCGCGCCGTGGCGCGAATGGTCGCTGAACTCCCGTGAAAAGCTGCTTGCCTATGCCGATCAGCACGGCATTCCGGTCGAATACAAAAGCGGCTCAGGCTCGCCCTACTCGATGGACGCCAATCTTCTGCACATTTCCTATGAGGGCATCGTGCTCGAGGATCCGTGGGCCGCGCCGGAGGAAGACATGTGGCGCTGGACGGTATCGCCGGAAGCCGCGCCGGACCGCTCTACTACCCTCGAGCTGGAATACGAACGCGGCGACATCGTCGCGATCGATGGCGAGCGCATGAGTCCGGCGACCGTACTGCGCACGCTGAACGAGATCGGCGGTGCAAACGGCATCGGTCGTCTGGATATCGTCGAGAACCGCTACGTCGGCATGAAATCACGGGGTTGTTACGAAACACCCGGCGGCACCATCATGCTGCGCGCGCATCGGGCAATAGAATCTCTGACCCTCGATCGCGAAGTAGCACACCTCAAGGACGAGCTGATGCCACGCTACGCATCGCTGATTTACAACGGCTACTGGTGGAGCCCTGAGCGGCGCATGATCCAGACCATGATCGACGCCTCGCAGGAGCACGTTAACGGCAAGGTTCGCGTCCGTTTGTATAAGGGTAACTGCCTCGTTGAAGGCCGTAGCTCAAGTCACGACAGTCTGTTCGACAGCTCGCTGGCCACTTTTGAAGACGATGCAGGCGCCTACAACCAGGCTGACGCGGAAGGCTTTATCAAGCTGAACGCCCTGCGCCTGCGGGTGGGAGCCAACCGGGGACGTTGAAAGAAATGCTTCAGCTGTCCAGCGCGGCCAGCTCCGCGTTCATGTCCATGCTGTGCTGGTGGTCTACGTAGACCACCAGAAACTGCTCGGTCGCGGTATTCCGGACCGTGTCCACGCTACCGCACTGCAGCGGACCCTCCAGAACGTCACCACACGCGGGATAGCACCCGCTCATGATCTCAAGCACGATAAGGCCCTGTGCCGAACTCGTGATGAGATGACGACCCACTACGCTGATTACCTGCATACGCATGATGCGGCTCCGAATGACCCTTCGCGGACGCAGTGTCGGCGCACTTTGTTACAGCGCTGTGTCAGCGTCCAGCGCTGGGCGCTGCTGGTCACGCTGCTCCTGAGCCTCGCTCGCGGAGCGAGCGCGGCGCAGACGGTCGCGGGGCACCCCGGCTCTCTCGTGCGGTTCAAGATCCTGGGCTTCAATGACTTTCACGGTCAGCTCGAAACAACCCGTCTGCAGGACCGCCCGGTGGGCGGTGCCGCAGTCCTGGCCAGCTATCTCAAGGCCGCCGGCGCAGCAGTAGACGGACACGCAATCATTGCGCATGCCGGCGATCAGGTCGGTGCGAGTCCGCCGGCCTCGGCGCTGTCGCAGGACGAGCCCGCTATCGCTTTTCTCAATCTGCTCGGCAACAACGCTTGCCGGGCTGGTCCTGCATCAGCCGCCGCGTGCAACCTGGTCGGCACGCCCGGCAATCATGAGTTTGATGAGGGTCTGGCTGAATTCCTGCGTCTGCTGAACGGCGGTCCGCATCCACGAGGACCCTTTCTCGATCCGCAGTTTGCAGGCGCTGGATTTCCTTACGTCAGCGCGAACATTGCCTATCGCAGCGACGGGCAGCTGGTGCTCCCGCCCTACACCATCAAAACGGTCCGCGGACAGCCGATCGGCTTCATCGGCGCCACACTGACAGAAACCGCCCACATCGTCATACCACAGGGTGTTTCGAGCATCCGCTTCCTGGACGAAGCGTCTGCCATCAACCGCGCCGTCACAGAACTCAGGCAGGCTGGGGTGCGCGCTATCGTCGTGCTCATTCATCAGGGCTCCCGGCAGTCGCCCTATCCGGGACCAACGCGGCCCGCGCTGACCGACCCCGGCCCGGATATCGCGCCGCTGGTTGCAGCGCTGGATGACGAGGTGGATATCGTCGTGTCGGGGCACTGGCATCAGTTCACTAACGCGCTGGTGCCAACCCGCAGCGGCAAACCGGTGCTGGTCACGCAGGCCTATGCGAGAGGAACGGCTTTTGCTGACATCGACGTCGGCATCGACCCTGCCAGCGGCGACATCGTCGAAAAGTCCGCTCGGATTGTGACTACCTGGGCGGATACCGGGCCCGGCGCGACTCCGGATCCCGAGGTTGCCGCCCTGGTACGCGCAGCCGTCGCCCGGGTGAAGCCTCTGGTTGAACGGGTCGTTGGCGTTTCGGCCGCGGCCTGTCCCAAGACCGCGGATCCGGCCACGGGATCGGCGCTCGGCCGCCTCGTGGCGGACGCGCAGCGCGCAGCGCTCAACACGGACGTGGCGCTGATGAACCCGGGAGGAATCCGCGCTGACCTGCCCCGCGGCAACGTAAGCTGGGGCGAGCTGTTTGCGCTCCAGCCCTTCGGCAACCAGCTGGTCAGGGTGCGTTTGAGCGGCGCGGAATTGCTACAGATTCTGGAACAGCAGTGGGGACGATCAGGCGAGCCTCGTCTGCTGCATGTCTCGGGTATGACCTATCAGTGGCAGCACGCCCGACAGCCGCATGTCCTCGCCGCATCTGTGCGGATCGGCGATCAGCCGCTGCACCCCGATACCAGCTACTCGCTGGCCGTCAACAGCTATCTCGCTGCCGGCGGCGACGGCTTCTCGCATCTCGCCGCGTTGCGTGAGCAGACGGTCGGCCCCGATGAGCTGGAAGCGCTGGTGCGCTACATCGAAGGCCTACCGCAACCCTTCTCCGCGCCTCAGGATGTCCGCGTGGTGCCTGCTGCGCCCTGAACTTCAACCGCCGCGCGCGTCGGCTCTCAGTCGTCGTCCCGCTCTGCGCTGCTGCGCGGACGCATATGGGGAAAGAGCAGCACGTCACGGATAGACGGCGCATCTGTCAGCAGCATGACCAGGCGATCAATGCCGATCCCCTCGCCGGCGGTCGGCGGCATTCCGTGCTCCAGCGCACGGATGTAATCCTCGTCGTAATGCATCGCTTCCGCATCACCGCTGTCCTTCGCCGCCACCTGCGCGCGGAAGCGTTCGGCCTGATCTTCGGGGTCATTCAGCTCTGAAAAGCCGTTGGCGATCTCACGGCCGGCGACGAAGAACTCAAAACGGTCGGTGACAAAAGGGTCTTCGTCATTGCGGCGCGCGAGAGGCGATACCTCCGCCGGGTACGCGGTGATGAAGGTCGGTCGCTCCAGAAGCGATTCGGCCGTTTTTTCGAAAATCTCGATCTGGATCTTGCCCAGACCGAAGCTGTCCTCCACCGGGATCTCGAGCCGTTGCGCAAGCGCCGCCGCCCGATCGCGTTCGGCCAGGTCTGCAGCGTCAACGCCCGGATTGTGCGCCAGGATGGCCTCAATCACCGTCAGGCGTTCGAAGGGCGCAGAAAAGTCGTAGCGCCGGCCCTGGTATTCGATCTCCGTGCGCCCGAGCACCGCGCTCAGTAGTCCGCGCAGCATGTCTTCGGTCAGGTCCATGAGGTCACCATAGTCCGCATAGGCCTCATAGAACTCGAGCATGGTGAACTCAGGGTTGTGCCGCGTGGACAACCCCTCGTTACGGAAATTACGGTTGATCTCGAACACCCGTTCGAATCCGCCGACCACCAGGCGCTTGAGATACAGCTCAGGCGCGATGCGCAGAAACAGATCCATCTCCAGCGCGTTGTGATGGGTCACGAACGGGCGAGCAGTAGCGCCGCCCGGGATGACCTGCATCATTGGCGTTTCTACCTCAAGGAAACCGCGATCTCCGAGGTAATGACGGATGAAATCAATCACCGCCGCACGGATGCGGAACACCGACCGGGTCGACTCGCTCATAATGAGATCGAGATAGCGCTGACGATAGCGGGCTTCTAGATCGGCCAGGCCGTGCCATTTGTCGGGCAGGGGCCGCAGGGATTTGGTCAGCAGCCGCAGCTTATCGACCCGAACCGACAGCTCGCCCTTCTGCGTACGGAACACCGTACCCTCGGCTCCGACGATGTCCCCGAGGTCCCATTTCTTGAACGCGTCGTACTGCCCCTCCGGCAACGCGTCGCGACGTACGAAAAGCTGGATCTGACCGCTCATGTCCTGAATGTGCGCGAAAGACGTCTTACCCTGGACGCGCTGGGTCATCATCCGCCCCGCAACCGCAACCCGCTCAGCGCCGGTCTCCAGCGCCTCGCTGTCGGTCGCGGCGAAACGTTCGTGCAGCTCACCGGCTAGCGCATTACGCCGGAAATCGTTGCGATAAGCGTGCCCTTCACTGCGCAGCTGCTCGAGCTTCGCCCGCCGTTGCGCGATGAGTTGCGCCTCTGCGTTACCCCCGGATGGTTCGCTCAATTGTCTTCTCCTGTCGCCGCCGCAGCGGTCGTGCGACTCACAGCCCTTTTTTCAGGCTGGCCTGGATGAACAGATCCAGACCGCCATCCAGCACCGCCTGTGTGTTGCCGGTCTCCACTTCGGTGCGCAGATCCTTGATCCGCGACTGGTCAAGCACGTAGGACCGGATCTGCGAGCCCCAGCCGATATCCGCCTTGCTGTCTTCCAGCGCCTGCTGCTCATCGCGACGCTTCTGCATCTCCAGCTCGTACAGGCGCGCGCGCAGGAGCTTCATCGCCTGGTCGCGGTTCTTGTGCTGGGAGCGCTCGTTCTGACACTGCACGACAACGCCGGTGGGCAGATGGGTGATGCGGATCGCGGAGTCGGTCTTGTTGACGTGCTGGCCGCCCGCCCCACTGGCGCGGTAAGTATCCACCCGCAGATCCGCGGGATTGATATCGATCTCAATGTCGTCGTCGATCTCGGGGGATACGAACACCGAGGCGAAGGAGGTGTGACGCCTGTTCCCCGAATCGAACGGAGATTTCCGCACCAGTCGATGCACGCCTGTTTCTGTACGCAGCCAGCCAAAAGCGTACTCGCCGCCGAAACGCACCGTCGCGCTTTTGATTCCTGCCACCTCGCCTGGCGAAACCTCGATCATCTCTGTCTCGAAATCGTGCTGCTCGCCCCAGCGCAGGTACATGCGCAGCAGCATCTCGGCCCAGTCCTGCGCCTCGGTGCCGCCGGATCCCGCCTGGATATCGACGAAAGCGTTACACGGGTCCGCTTCACCGGAAAACATGCGCCTGAATTCCAGATCCGCGAGCAGCTGCTCAGCGCCGGCGACATCGTCCTTTACCGCCTGGGCAGTCTCCTCGTCGCCTTCATCGTCAGCCAGCTCGAGCAGCTCACCGGCATCGCGCACACGCTCGCCGAGTGAGCGGAGCGTGTGCACTACCCGCTCCAGGCTTGCCCGCTCGCGGCCCAGTGCCTGCGCGCGCTCGGGATTGTCCCAGACGTCGGAGGCCTGCAGTTCTCGCTCTACTTCCTCGAGACGCTCCGCCTTGACGTCGTAGTCAAAGATACCCCCTCAGCGCATCAATGCGCTTCTGCATGTCCTTCAGGGCGTTATAAACGGCGTTGAGTTCCATATGAGCAGACGTTTCCGGGAAAAAAACGGGGCGCATTGTAGCGGCTACCCGGGAGCGACAACACTCGCGAACAGGCTTTACGGGCGGAATTCCCGCGCCGCCTCAACAAGAGGAAACAGCTCGGGCGCGATCTGTGCTGGTGCCTTCTGCGCCACCACAAGATGACCCACCCTGTCGAGCGCCGACCGCACCCCTCAAATTCCTCGATGCTTGTTCGAGCAGCAAAACCGGCTTACGCCCCCCGGTACCGTAGACCCAAACAATCGGATGCGCTCGGCCATCCGTCGTTCAGACAGTGCAGCGAACGCGCCAAGGCGCTGGGCAGGACCCATCCGTCAACACTTTCTGGTAGGGTCTTCCGCAGTGAACACTCTCCGCGTGAAAAGCTCCTTGACCACCTGGCCCGCTCCGGCAGTCTTCGCGCTGTGCGCATTGCTGATCGCCGTGCAGGGATTGGCCACCTGGCACACCCTGGATCCCGCGCACGACCATCACGGTGTCCGCTGCGTCCACTGCGCTGCCGCGGACCTCTCGGCGATGGAGCCCGCAAGCGGCTGGGTCGCGCCCACGCTGCCACCTCACGCCACACCAGCCACCAGGTTCAAGATCTCACACTGCCCGCGCGTCATTCAGCAGTACGCTGCGCGCGCGCCCCCTTCCAGCACCTTCCCGACCTGATCCGGGTGCCGCACGCGGCACTTCTACCTCTGATGCCGTCAGGAGCACGTCATGAACGGGCCATACCGCCGCAGCGCTGCGAGTGCCGCGCTGCTGTGCTGGAACGCCGCACTAGCCGATATGCTGCCACCAGCACCAATCGATAATGCGATCGAAGAGATCATCGTCCGCGCCGATCCGCTGCGCACGCTTTCAGATCACCGCTCGGCACCGGTCGCAGTCGTGAAAGGCAACAGCCTGCTCGGCGCGGCTGTCGACACCCTGGGCGCCGCGGTCGAGCAGGTACCAGGCGTTAATGTGAGCACTTTCGGGAACGCTGTCGGCAGGCCCGTGATCCGCGGCCTCGGCGGCGCGCGGGTCAGAGTGCTCGAAAATGGCCTCGGCGCGATGGATGTGTCGACCGTCAGTCCGGACCACGCTGTGGCGGCTGAGCCTGTTTTTGCAGAGCAGATCGAGATTTTCCGGGGCCCTGCCACGCTGCTGTTCGGCAGCGGCGCGAGCGGCGGGCTGGTTAATGTGGTCAATCGTCGCTTGCTGCGCGAAGTGCCCGCTAGCCCCGCTGCGGATGCTTTCACCCAATACGATAGCGCCTCTGACGGCTGGCTCGGGGCCTGGCAGCTGGACCTTCCCCTCGGGCAAACCGTTGCAGCCCATGCAGACGGCCTGCGCCGGGACAGTCAATCGATTTCAATCCCCGGCTTTGCCGCGGTCACCCCGGAACCAGACGCCCGACGGGGTGTGCTCCCGAACAGCAGTATCGAGACCGACAATTACGCTGCTGGCCTGTCCTGGGTCGGCACCAGCGCGCGGTTGAGCGGCAGCGTCAGCTACCTGTCGAACGACTACGGTGTCCCTGGCGGCCACGACCACGAGGAACCTGAATCAGACCCCCCCGGGCTGACGCCCGCTGACCCAATGGAAGACGATGGCGGGATCAGGATCGCCCTCGAGCAGACGCGCTACGATCTGGAGGCGACACTCGATCTTGCGATGCCCGGCATCACACAGACGCGAACGCGCTGGGCATACGCGGACTATCAGCACGATGAACTGGAGCCAGACGGTCGGGCGGCTACGACGGTATCCAATGAAGAGACTGAAGGGCGACTCGAATTGATCCTGGCGCCGCCGGGGCCTTTAGACGGCGTGTTCGGCCTGCACTACGGCACCCGCCGATTCAGCGCCTACGGCGAGGAGGCGTTTGTACCCGCGACGCAGACTGACAGCCTGGGTGTGTTTCTTCTCGGGAAAGGACATCTCGGCGACTGGCATCTGGATGCCGGCCTGCGCTTTGAGCAGCAGACCGTCGAGCGCCGCACTGACCGGCTGTCGGTCGAGCACGATTTGCTCAGCCTCTCCCTCGGCGCTACCTGGCTCTTTGGGGAATATCAGAGCGCCAGCCTCGCGTTCACGCGGGCGACGCGCGCGCCCACCGCCGAGGAGCTTTTCGCCAATGGGCCGCATCTCGCCACCAACACCTACGAACGTGGCCGGGCAGACCTGACGAAGGAAACCGCTCACAACCTCGAGTTCGGCTGGCATTGGAAGCGGGGACGCGCCCAGCTTGAGCTCAGCGCGTTCTACAACTACTTCACCGATTTCACCTATCTCGCGCTGAACGACCTCAACGGCGACGGGATTGCCGATCGTGTGGAGCCGGACTTCGCCCGTTCAGGCGCTGTCGTCGACGAGGCGGACGCGCTGTTGTTGCTGGATCAGGCGCAGCGCGACGCGCGCCTGTGGGGCTTCGAGGCCGCAGTTCAGGTCACCCTGGTGAATAACCAGCACGGTCACTGGCGCCTGCACGGCTGGAGCGACTACGTGGATGGTGAATTGCGCGGTGGAGAGACCATCCCGCGCCTGCCGCCACTGCGCTTCGGAGCACGTCTGACCTGGGAGCGCTCGCCCTGGTCCGCAGAGTTCAGCACGACGCGGGTCAGCGCTGTGGATCATCCCGCGCCGCTGGAGACGGCGACGGACGGCTATGTGCAGCTTGCCGCCGGATTAACCTACCGGTGTCGATTGGGGGCGCGCGGCACGCTGGCGCTTTTTGCACGCGGTGAAAACCTTGCCGACCAGACCGCCCGCAGCCACACCTCTTTCGTCAAGGATCTGGCCCCCATGGCCGGGATCTCCGCGGTACTCGGAGCGCGGCTGAGCTATTGAGCTGCGCCCGACAGCGGTACCGCGTGGTCGACTACGAGCTGCACCGTTTCCACCCCGCGGTAATGATTGACCCCGAGCTTGTACAGCGCCCGGATAGTGTCCGCCTCGCGGTACCAGTCTGAGTCCGCGCCACTGAAGGCAATGGCCGCTATCGTCTCAGCACTGTCTGCCGGGGACAGGCGCAGTCGAGCGTGGTTGCCACCGACAATGCGTCGCTCAATGATGCGGAAAACTCCGTCGAAACGCGGTTCAGGAAAGGCCTGCCCCCATGGCGCCACGGCCGCAAGCTCCTGCGCCAGCGCGAGATCGAAAGACGCTTCGGACAACTCACCATCGCTGAGCAGCTGCTTGTGCCGTGATGCCTCGTCTAGTCGGGCATCCACCGTTTTCTCGAATCTGGCCGCGAATGCGTCGAGATGCTGCCGCTCCAGGCTCAGACCCGCGGCCATCGCGTGCCCGCCGAAGCGGGACAGCAGCTCTGGTGCCTGCGCCGCGACCTCGTCCAGCACGTCCCGGATATGCAGCCCGGGAACTGAACGCGCAGAACCCTTCAGCGAGCCGTCATCAGCCGCCGCAAAAGCGATCACCGGCCGGTGATAGCGATCCTTGACCCGCGCGGCGACGATCCCGACAACCCCTGGGTGCCAGCTGTCATGAAACACGCAGAAAGCTGCAGGCAGCGCTTCATCTGACACATCGGGCAACGTGGCCTCGATCAGGTCGAAAGCCTGGTCGCGCATCTCCTGTTCGATATCGCGGCGCTCCCGATTCAGCGTATTGAGCTGCTCGGCCAGCGCCGCGCAGCGCGCCGGATCGTCACTGAGCAGGCATTCAATGCCAATCGACATATCCGCCAGACGTCCCGCCGCGTTGAGTCGCGGCCCGAGGGCAAAGCCGAGATCGGCCGTCACCAGATGCTCGGGGCGGCGTCCGGCGACCTCGGCGAGCGCTCGAATCCCCGGCTGACAGGCACCGGCCCGGATGCGGGCCAGCCCCTGTGCAACCAGCCGCCGGTTGTTCTGATCCAGCGGCACCACGTCGGCTACCGTGCCCAGCGCAACCAGATCCAGCAGATCTGCCAGACGGGGCTCCGGCACGCTGCGGTCGGCAAACCAGCCGCTGTGTCGAAGATGCGCGCGCAGCGCGCTCATCACATAGAAAATTACGCCTACCCCGGCCAGCGCCTTGCTCGGAAATTCATCGCCTCGAAGATTGGGATTGACGATGACGTCCGCCTGCGGGAGCACAGCGCCGGGCAGGTGATGATCGGTTACCAGGACGCGGATCCCCGCCGCACGTGCTGCGGCAACGCCCTCGATCGAAGACACCCCGTTGTCGACCGTGATGATGAGAGCCGGCTCCATGGTGCGCGCCAGCGTCACAATTTCGGGCGTGAGACCGTAGCCATACTCACTGCGGTTGGGCACGAGATAGCTCACCTCAAGCGCACCCATCTGGCGCAGTGCGCGCACGGCCAGTGCGCTGCTGGTGGCACCATCGGCATCGAAGTCACCAACGACGAGAATGCGCCCCTGCACGGCCATGACCTCAGCGATCAGAGCCGCGGCACCCTCGATCGCACCCAGCTGCCCGGGCGGATGGAGTCCTGCCAGGCTGAGGTCCAGGTCTGCCTGCGATCTGATCCCGCGCGCCGCCAGTACCCGGCTGGTCACTGGATGCAGACCTGGGAATTGCGGCGCTTCACGCGCAAGCGGTCGGCGGACGATGGTCGGGTCGCGCATCAGCTTCCTCCCAGCTGGCGCCGTCGCAGCGCGGCAACCAGCGTGTCGGCCGAGCGCCAGCGGCGCCATTGATTCCAGCGGGTCAAGCGAAAGCGTTCGCCTCCGCCGATGAGCTCCAAAGCCTGCAGACGGCCCGCATTGAGCGCCTCCATCGCCGGCTCGAACAGCTCTCGCCTGAACTCGCCAAGATCCTGACCGTCCGCTTGGCGTGCGAGTACCACCGCAACCGTCCCCGCAGCCGGGCGACGGAGGGTCGCGGCCAGCGCAGAAGGTGGACTGACGTCGGCGACAGCCGCCCATCGGCCGAGCGCCAGCGCCAGCGGATCGTTGCTGAACAACGCGACAGGAGACGCTGCGCCCGCAGCCGGCAGTTCCCCGCCGCCCCACAGCCAGATGCTGTTAATCGGCGCAACGCCGGCACTCTCGCGGTCGGCGTTTGCTGCGGTCGCGTGCAGCACCATCTGGGCTTCCATCACAACCTGCTTCATGCGCCCGCTGCCAAGCTGCTCGAGCAGCGCGCCGCGCAAAGGCCGGCCACGCAGACTCGTGGGGGAGTCAGCAACGAAAGCCGGACACTCCGCCGACAACAGATACCAGCGCTCAGGCGCCGAGCCGCGACAGAAAAAAAGATCCTCTCCCGCGAAATGCGTATTGAGCGCCTCCAACATCTGATCCGCCTCATCAGCGGACAGGCCGATGGTCGGCGCGTCGACCAGGATGACGCGCTTCGGGTCGGCGCGCAGGTAAACCGGATCGGCACGCAGCACGCTGCGTCGGCCTGCTGCGCCCGGCTCCAGATCGCTGGCGGCAGTCACTGCCGCCAGCGGCGGTGAGCCTTCGCCGATCCAGGGAATATCCAGCAGTTCGAGCAGCAGCCGCTCGTGTTCGGGCGTCCCTGCCGGGAGTCGCTGCGCCCGTGCCAGAGCGGCTGCAAGCGGCTGGGCATCCGCATCGTCAGGCGTCCAGCGTTCCGCCAGAGACGTCAACAGGTCGGGGGCATAGAGCTTGAGCTGACGGGTGCGCGTTGTCGGCATCCGACCGCCGCTGCTCAGAGCTTGTCGAGGATTGCTCGCCGCACGGCGTCTGACTCGGCGGGGATTTCAATCACCGATCCAGCGGATTGTTTAATCGCCGTGTCGGGATCTTTCAGACCATGGCCGGTCAGGGTGCAGGTCACGACGCTCCCCTCCGGGATCCTGCCGGAGGCGATATCACGCATCGCTCCGCCCAGCGCGATAGCAGAGGCGGGTTCGCAGAAGACACCCTCGGTCTCGGCCAGAAGCCGCTGTACCTGTAGGATCTCGGCATCCTCCATGGCATCGAACCAGCCCCCGGATTCACGACTGGCGGCCCAGGCGAGATCCCATGACTGCGGCCGTCCGATGCGGATCGCGGTCGCAACGGTCTCAGGATCATCCACCATCGCACCCCGAACGAAGGGCGCGGCGCCGGCCGCCTGATAGCCGACCATGACCGGCCGGGTCGCACATACCGCGGGCCGCTCGAAGCGGCAGCTGTCCTCACACCAGGCGCAGGCGGCGGTCGCCGGCGTGAGGGCAGCGTATTCACTGAAGCCGGTCCAGTAGGCACTGATATTGCCGGCGTTGCCGACGGGAATAACGTGATAGTCCGGCGCCCGGCCGAGCGCGTCGACGATTTCGAACGCGGCCGTCTTCTGACCCTGCAGTCGGTACGGGTTGATCGAGTTCACGATGGTCACAGGCGCCACTTCGGCCATTTCTTTCACGATGCGCATGCCGTCGTCGAAGTTGCCCTGGATCTGAATCACCACTGCGCCCTGGATCATGGCCTGAGCCAGCTTGCCAAGCGCAATCTTGCCTCCCGGTATCAGCACGAAAGAACGAATCCCGGCGCGCGCTGCGTAGGCCGCGGCTGAGGCCGAGGTGTTCCCGGTCGACGCGCAGATGATGGCCTCGGCACCCTCGCTGACGGCCTGGGTCACGGCCATAGTCATGCCGCGGTCTTTGAACGATCCGGTCGGGTTGAGTCCCTCAAACTTCGCGTACAGCTGCACCCCGCGATCCAGCTTCCGGGCGATGTTGTCCAGCTCAACCAGCGGTGTATTCCCTTCACACAGGCTGATGACCCGAGTGTCAGGCTGCACCGGCAAGCGGTCCCGATAACGCTCAATCAGCCCGGTATAACGCGTGCTCCCGCTCATGCGAAAGTCTCCATACGGAAACGGGTGATGGGGCCCTGAATATCAGGCAGCGCAGCAATTCGGCTCACTGCCTCCTCCATGGCGGCTTCGGTCACCCGTTGGGTCAGGATCACGACGGGCACGGCGGTAGCGTCCGGGGCGGGCTCCTGCTGCTGGATCGCTTCGATGCTGATCCTCAGATCAGCCAGAATCCGGGTGATATCGGCCAGGACGCCCGGCTGGTCCAGGGCCTGCATGCGCAGGTAGAACGCGCTCTCAACCATCGCCAGCTCGCCCAGAGGCGCATCGCTCAGCGCGTCGGGCTGGAACGCCAGATGCGGTACGCGATTGTCAGGATCTACCGTCAGCGCACGCACGACATCAACCAGGTCGGCGACCACTGACGACGCGGTCGGCTCGGCACCTGCACCGGCACCCGACAGGAGCATGGGTCCGACCGCATCGCCGCGCACAAGCACGGCATTCATTACTCCATCGACATTGGCCAGCATATGGCGCTCGGGGATCAGGGTCGGGTGCACGCGCAGTTCAATGCTGCCGCCGCGGTTGGCAGCGATGGCGAGATGCTTGATGCGATAGCCCAGCGCTTCTGCATAGCGGATGTCTTCAGCACTGACACCACGAATTCCCTCAACGAAGATCCGGTCAAAGCTGAGCGGAATTCCGAACGCTATGGCCGCAAGAATCGTGAGCTTGTGGGCCGCATCGATGCCGTCAATGTCAAAGGAAGGATCGGCCTCTGCGTAGCCGAGCGCCTGAGCTTCGCCGAGCACAGCGTTGAAGTCCGCCCCGCGCTCCGTCATGGCGGTGAGAATGAAGTTGCAGGTGCCGTTGATGATCCCGGCGAGCCATTGGATCGTGTTGCCGGCCAGTGCCTCGCGCAGCGTCTTGATCACCGGGATCCCGCCAGCCACTGCCGCCTCGAAAGCCACGGTGACGCCGGCCTCGCGTGCCGCGGCAAACACCTCGTTTCCATGCAGCGCAATGAGCGCCTTATTGGCGGTCACCACGTGTTTGCCGTTGGCCAGCGCACGCAGCACCAGCGCGCGAGCGGGCTCCTCGCCGCCAATCAGTTCCACGACGATATCAATCGACGGGTCGTCAACGACCGCGAAGGGGTCGCTGGTCAGCCGGATGCCGCTGGTGTCCGCGTCTCGCGGGCGCTCGATATCGCGCGCACTGGCGATACAGACCTCGATTGAACGACCGGCACGGCGGGTAATCTCGCCGCCATTCCGGGCAAGCACGTTGAGCGTGCCGCAGCCGACCGTGCCAAGCCCGAGTACGCCGATGCGTACGGCAGGAAGCGTTCCCACTGCGGGCTCCTTCACCGACCCGCGGGATCAGCCGACATGACGCATCATGTCCTTGATCCCGCGCAGCGCCTGGCGCGTGCGGTGCTCGTTCTCGATCAGCGCGAACCGGACATAGGCGTCGCCGTACTCGCCGAAACCGATCCCCGGCGACGCGGCCACCCGGGCCTCTGCCAGAAGTTTTTTGGAGAATTCCAGCGAGCCAAGACTTTCGAGTTCAGGCGGGATCCGCGCCCACACGAACATGGTTGCGCGCGGCTTTTCCACGTTCCAGCCGGCAGCCCGCATGCCGTCGCACAACACGTCGCGGCGATGCTGGTACATCCGGCAGATCTCGGTGACACAATCCTGCGGTCCTTCGAGCGCGGCTATCGCGGCTACCTGAATCGGGGTAAACGTGCCGTAATCGAGATACGACTTGATACGCCCCAGCGCGTACACCAGATCCCGGTTGCCGACCATGAAACCGACGCGCCACCCCGGCATGTTGTAGCTCTTGGACATGGAGAAGAACTCCACGGCAATGTCGCGCGCACCTTCGACCTGCATGATGGACGGCGCTTTGTAACCGTCGAAGACCAGGTCGGCGTAGGCCAGGTCGTGGACAACATAGATTCCGGCTTCACGCGCAATGGCAACAACGCGCTCGAAGAAATCCAGCTCAACGCACTGGGCCGTGGGGTTGCTCGGAAAATTCAACAGCAGCAGCTTGGGCCGGGGCCAGGTGTTGCGGATTGCGTTCTCGAGCTCTTCGAAAAAATCAATCCCGGGCCCGATCGGGACGTGGCGGATATCGGCACCGGCGATGACAAACCCGTATGGATGGATCGGGTACGCCGGGTTGGGCACCAGCACGGTATCGCCGTGGTCCACCGTCGCCATGGCAAGATGCGCCAGACCTTCTTTGGAGCCGATGGTGACTATCGCCTCTGTCTCGTAGTCGAGCTCCACGTCGTAACGCTCGCGATACCAGTTACAGATCGCCCGGCGCAGACGCGGGATGCCGCGGGAGACCGAGTAACGATGGGTATCCTCGCGCTGCGCAGCTTCACACAGCTTGTCAACGATGTGCTGGGGCGTGGGCTGATCGGGATTGCCCATACCGAAATCGATGATGTCTTCACCACGATGGCGAGCCGCCATTTTCAACTCGTGGACCTGGTTGAAAACGTACGGCGGCAGCCGCTCGATGCGAGAAAATCCGGTGCTCACGATGCCTGACTGCGTCTGCGGGGGTGGTAGGGAGGCGGCAAAGCTACCGGCACGACAGACACCTGTCAAACGGTTCCTTGCAGGCTCTGCGGAGGGTGGGGAACGGGCGGAACAAGCAGCACAGAACGGGCCTGTAACGGATGCCATAATGACGTCATGACAGCCTCAATCATGCCTATGACAGAAGCCCGACTGCTCCATCCGGGCGGACTTTCCTACCGCGACCTTGAACAGGTCCTCGGTCCCCTCAGCGGTGGCACCGACATCGCAGATCTCTACCTGGAGGCGACCCGCAGCGAGTCGTGGAGCCTCGAGGACGGCATCATTAAAGAAGGTGTACACAGCATCCGACAGGGCGCCGGCCTGCGCGCGGTCAGCGGCGAACAGACCGGTTTTGCCTACACCGATGACCTCACCCTGCCGGCACTCCGCGAGGCGGCGAAGACGGCAAGGGCCATCACCCGGGCTGGCCAGTCGCAGGACGTCGCGCTGCAGAGGGGCAGCGCAGCCCCGACGCCACTGTACGTGGCGGACGATCCGATCGACGCTACTTCGACGCAGGACAAACTCGCCGTCCTGCGCCGGCTTGATCAGCGCCTGCGCGCCGCAGACCCGCGGGTGCGTGAAGTCATGGTCAGCCTGTCCGCCCAGCATTCCACCGTTCTCATCGCCGACGCCGCAGGACACCTTGCCTGCGACATCCGCCCGCTCGTCCGCTTGAACGTATCGGTGATCGTGGAACAGGCAGGTCGACGGGAGTCCGCCACGCAGGGCGGCGGCGGTCGGACCTCTTACGCTGCACTGTTTGCCGACAGCACGCCGGAGCGCATCGCCGACGAGGCCCTGCGCCAGGCGCTCGTCAGCCTGGAAGCCGTCGATGCGCCGGCCGGTGACATGGTCGTGGTGCTGGGCTGCGGGTGGCCCGGGATCCTGCTGCACGAGGCCATTGGTCATGGGCTCGAAGGCGATTTCAATCGGAAAGGAACTTCTGCTTTCTCTGGACGCATAGGCGAGCGGGTCGCGGATGACGCGTGCACGGTGGTCGATGACGGTACGCTGCCCGACAGGCGCGGATCTTTGTCAGTCGACGACGAAGGCGTGCAGAGTCAGTGCACTACCCTCATCGAACGCGGTCATCTGCGCGCCTATATGCAGGACCGGCACAATGCTTTGCTCATGAATACCGCGCCGACCGGTAACGGACGGCGTCAGTCTTACGCCCACCGCCCCATGCCCCGCATGACCAACACCTACATGCTGCCGGGGGAACGCGAACCCGATGAAATCCTCCGCAGCGTGAGCCGTGGACTCTACGCGGTCAGTTTTGGCGGCGGGCAGGTCGACATTACCAACGGCAAGTTCGTATTCAGCGCGAGCGAAGCCTACCTGATTGAAGACGGCAAACTGGGCGCACCGGTGCGCGGCGCGACGCTCATCGGGCACGGCCCGGACGTGCTGACCCGGGTGTCGATGGTGGGCAATGACCTGGCGCTCGACAGTGGCGTCGGCACCTGTGGCAAGGATGGGCAGTCAGTACCGGTTGGTGTCGGGCAGCCCACTCTGAGGATTGACCGTCTGACGGTCGGCGGTACGCGGACCTGAACGGCCGCACCTCATCAGACCGGGGCGTCAGCGGAACTCGAAATCCGACGGAATTACGACCACCCCTTCTGCCGTCACCGTGAATCGCGCGGCATCAGCCTCAGCGTCAAAGCCGATCCGCTCGCCGGCCGGGATCCTTACGTTACGGTCGCAGATGCAGCGCCTGACCTGAGCGTTTTCACCGATCCGCGTGTCAGAGAACAGGATAGAGTCCTCTACCGTCGCGCCGTCCTCTATATAGACCCGGTTACCCAGCACGCTGTGGTTAACCCCGCCGCCGGCAATCACCGTGCCGCCGGACACAATGGAGTTCACGCAGATTCCTTCGTTGCACGAGCGCCCGGGCACCGTACGCGCCGGTGGCCGCTGGGTCTGGTAGGTTCGAATCTGCCAGTTGGTCTGGTACAAATCCAGGGGCGGCTCCAGCTCCAGAAGATCCATATTGGCCGCGTAATAGGCGTCCAGGGATTCGAGCGGCCGCCAGTAGCGATCCTGGCTCACCCGCCCGGAAGCGCCACCGAAGTGATAGCCGACGACCCGCTTGAAATGCTTCAGATGGCGTCCGATCAACGCAGTCAGCGAGAGCCCGCAGTCTCTGCCCTGGTCCAGGGTGTGCAGCAGCTCAAGCAGCGCCGTGCGCCGGAATACCGCGACCCGCATCGGCACCAGCAGGCCGTCAGCCCGCTCAGCGTGTGCGGCGTCGCGCTGCTCATGAATCGCGCGGACCTCGTCGCCGTCAAGCTCCATGGTGATGTGAGCTTCAGTATTCAGCCCCACCGGAGAGGCCACGCCGGCCATGGTCACATCGGCCTCGTGCTTCACATGCCACGCGAGGAGAGCCGCATAGTCCATGCGGTAGACCTGCTCGCCCGACAGCACCACCAGATGCTCTTCCTTGGCGTCCTCGATGAGGTAGCGGTTTTTGTACAGCGCGTCGGCGACCCCGGCATAGGTGGACGCCGCATCCCCGATAGGTGGGGTCACCGGCGTGATGAACTCGCCAAGATCAGAATTGAATATCGTCCAGCCGTCGCGGATGTGATTCTGCAGCGAGAGCGAGTTGTACTGGGTCAGCACCAGGATCCGGCGCAGCCCTGAATGCAGGCAGTTCGTGAGTGCGAAGTCGATCAGCCGATAACTGCCGCCGAAGGGCATGGCGGCGGTCGCGCGCCGCCGCGTCAAGGGCTCCAGGCCACGTCCGTCGCCGATCGCCAGGATCAGAGTCAGTGGGTCGTTAGGATTAGCCAGCAGCATGGTTCGCGCTCAGGGAGACTTGACCGGTGGAAGGTCGTGCGGGCGCGCATTATACGGCCCGAGGGAGGCTGGGCCAGCCACCCGCGATATGGTCTTGAGCACCGGGCTATGAGCCTATGCTGCAACGCAGCGCTATACTTCCGAAGTCGCGCTCCTGGTCCCTGCTGTATTGCTCTTAAGACCGTGGCTGCCGCTTGCGAACGGCGCTGAAACGCACTCATCCATTCGATTTCAAAGAGTCAGGCCATGGCGGAAGAATATCTCGTCAATATCACGCCCCAGGAAACACGGGTCGGCGTCGTCGAAAACGGCGTTCTGCAGGAACTCACGATTGAGCGGACACGCAACCGGGGCCTGGTCGGCAATATCTACCTGGGAACGGTCTGTCGAGTGCTGCCGGGCATGGGCGCGGCGTTCGTCGAGGTCGGACTCGCAAGAACGGCCTTTCTGCATGTCTCGGATATCACCGGCTGCCCCCGGGACGGCGATACCGATCCTGCGATCGACCGCGTCCTGCGCGAGGGGGAGACTGTGCTGGTTCAGGTCACCAAGGACCCCCTGGGCACCAAGGGCGCCCGCCTCAGCACCCGGATCAGCGTGCCTTCGCGCTACCTGGTTTACCTACCCAAAGCCAGCACGGTAGGGATTTCTCAGCGCATAGAAGACGAAGCTGAGCGGCAGCGCCTGCGGGATCTGATCATGGCCCTCCGACCTGAGCTGCATCCGGCAGATGACACGGAGCCCGCCGCATCCGAAACCGAACGCGGTGCAGACGTCCCGCCTGCTCGAGGCGGCTTCATCGCGCGCACCGCAGCTGAGGGCGTCGGCGCCGACGAACTGGCCCAGGACATGCTGTTTCTGGAGCGTCTGTGGGAAACGCTCGAAGAGCGCATCAAACAGGGAGCATCACCCTGCCTGATCTACGAAGACCTGCCTCTGGTGCTGCGCACCATCCGCGACATCTCGCTCACCACCACAGAGAAAGTGCGCATCGACTCCAAAGAGAACTTTCATAAAGTGCGGGAGTTCGCAGCACGCTTCAACCCGGCGCTGGTGCCGCATCTGGAGTATTACCCCGGCGAGCGCCCGATTCTGGACCTCTATTCGATTGAAGATGAGATCCAGCGCGCAATGCAGCGCAGGGTTGAACTGAAATCCGGCGGTCACCTGGTCATCGACCAGACGGAAGCGATGACGACGATTGACGTCAATACCGGTGGCTTCGTCGGTCATCGCAATCTGGAAGAAACCATCTTTAAAACAAACCTGGAAGCAACGCAGGCAATTGCGCGCCAGCTGCGGCTGCGCAACCTTGGCGGCATCATCATCGTCGACTTCATCGATATGACGGAGGCGGAGCACCAGCGTCAGGTCCTGCGCGCCCTTGAGAAAAATCTCGAACGCGACCATACCAAGATCATGATCAGCGAGGTGACCTCGCTTGGCCTCGTGCAGCTGACCCGCAAACGGACCCGTGAGAGCCTCGAGCACGTGCTGTGTGAATCGTGCCCGACCTGCGAGGGTCGGGGCTCGCTGAAAACAGTCGAAACGCTGTGCTTTGAAATCTTCCGCGAAATCCTGCGCGAGGCCCGTCAGTTCGACGCCCAGCGCCTGCTCGTTGTGGCCGCTCAGGAGGTGGTCGACCGCATGCTCGAGGAAGAATCGATCAGCATCGGCGAACTGGAGGCCTTCATCGGGATCCCGATCCGCTTCCAGGCCGAAACAGCCTACACGCGCGAGCAGTACGACATCGTTCTGCTCTGAACCCGCGGGGTCATGCGCGGATGCCGGATGAGATACAACAGCTGTGCTGACGGCGAATCAACCACCCCCACGTTCTGCATATCGTGCTGCTTAAACTCGGCATAGCGATGGAGCGCGAAGCGTGACAGCGAGCGGGACGACGCGCCCCGGCATACTCGCTTCAGGTATCAACCTGCTGTGGTCACTGATCGCGGCCACACTGCTCGCCGCCGCGGTCCTGGTCACGACTATCCGTCTGCTGCTGCCCGAAATTACAAATCAGCAGGACTTGATGCTCAGCTGGGTCAGTGAAATGGTCGGCCGCCCGGTCAGGGTGGGCGCGATTTCTGCGGAGTGGCACGGCTGGGCACCGCGGATCAACATTGACGACATCAGCGTGCGCGATGTTAACGGGCAGGATGAGCTGATCCGCTTCGACTCAGCCCGAATCGACATCGCGCCATGGCGCTCGCTGCTCAGCGGCGGGCTGCAGCCAAGACGCCTGCATCTGGACGGTGTCGGGATGACCGTGATCCGGCACGAGGATGGACATTTCTCGGTCGCAGGCATGCCTCCCCCGAAGTCACCGATGCTGCAGTGGATCCTGGAGCAGGAAAATTTTTCAGTCGGCCACGCGGACATCACGCTGCTCGACCGCATGACGGAGCTTGATCTTGCTCTCAGCAACCTGAGTGCTCGGGTCGAGAACAGCGGTTCCACCCGGCGCATCAGGGGAATCGTGCAGCTGCCACCGACTTTCGGCCGCAGTCTCAGTTTTGATCTGCACGCAGATGGTGATCCGACGACCGCGGCCTGGTCCGGAAGCCTGGCAATCAAACTGGAAGGGCTGACCAGCGGGCTGTTGCTCGAGCAGCTCGGATGGTCTGGCGCGCCGCGCCCGGAGGGCACCGTCGATTTCGTTGCGTGGACCGATTGGTCCAATGCACGACTCGAATCCGGGCAAGTGGAGCTGCGCGCGCTCGCCGCAGGCCAGGACAAGCGGGGCGAACCAGCGCTGGCTACGCGCGGCTATCTTCGCAGACGTGCGCAGGGCTGGCAGCTGGAGCTGGCCGATATGAAATTTGCCCAGGCCTCTTCCGGCACAGAGAAAGCGGGCCTCAGCCTGGCATGGGAGACAGGCGTAGGAAAACTACAGCGTGTCACCCTGAGGGGCGCGAGGCTGCCCTTTGAGCCCCTGCGGATGCTTGCGGCCAACCTCGATGCGGTGCCGGAAGCAGTGAGGTCGCGACTGCGCACAACGGTCGCATCCGGCCAGTTAAACCAGATCGAGGCGGGTTGGCGGTCCGACGAGCAGACCGCGCCGGGATATTTCATGACGGCTGAAGTCGCAGAGCTCACACTCACCGGCCCGAATCATCCAGACCTCGAAGGCTGGAGCTTCTCGGTCACGCTGCAGCCAGACACCGGCAGCGCGCGTTTCGCAGAAGCCAATGGCAGTCTGCGTGCCTCCGAGCGTTTCGTCGCGCCCTTGGACGTCTCCGGGCTGGATGGTGAGGTCGCGTGGCGGGTCCAGGCAGACGGCCTGATTGACCTGGAAGTCCCTCGGCTCCGCGGGGCTGTTAACGGCACTCAGTTTGATCTCGAGGGGTCGCTGCGCGCCCTGTCTGGCCCCGAACCCAGCGTCGACCTGGTGATCAACAGTGCCAGTGCTGATGCCGCCCGCATACATGAACTCGTACCGCTGGCCGCGCTGCCGCCGCGCGGCGAACAATGGATGCGCAAGGCATTCCACTCAGGTGTGCTTCACGATGGACACATCCTGCTGCGCGGCGTGCTGCGGGACCTGCCTTTTCGTCAGGCCGAGGGCGTGCTGCAGGCCGCTTTTGGTTTTAACGACGTCAACCTCGAGTACTCCAGCCGATGGCCCATAGCTGAGGGCCTGCACGGGGAACTCGCAGTCGACGGCGCGACGATCACGACCAGGCTGCAACAGGGAACAGTCGGCGACGCGAGCATTTCCCCGACAGAAATCGTGCTGCCGGATCTCTTCATCCGCGAACGTCGTCTTCAGATGCGTGGCTCGGCCACCGGCGATGGTGCTGCCGCTGTCGGCATCATCATGCACAGCCCGTTGCGCAACGGCGGCGCGGCACGTCTCCAGGAAGTTGAGATCACACGTCCGTTTGAGGTTTTTCTCGATATGGACCTGCCGCTTTATCCGGACGGGCCGCGCGAAATTCTCGGCCGGGCGCACTTTGTCGACAATCTGATCAGAACAAGGACGCAGCGCATTGCCCTCGAGCAGGTCGACGGTACGATGAGTTTCGGTAAGGGCAGCTGGCAGGGAGATGGCCTGCGCGCCAGTTTCGACGGGATGCCGGTGACTTTCTCAGCGCGCGGCGGCTTCGGCGATCCGGTCTATGACACGGAATTACGCCTGTCGGGCGACGCTGACGCAGGCCAGGTCGTGCAGGAGCTCAAGCGCTATGCAGGCCCCGTCCACGCCTGGCTGGCCCGCTACCACGCGCTCGAAAGCCTGAGCGGGCAGCTGAGCTGGGAGGCAATCATGCGCCTGCCCCGGGGGGACAGCGGAATGCCGCAGAAGCTGAGCCTGGACTCCAATCTGCGCGATTTCGCGGTCGGACTGCCGCACCCGATTGGCAAAGCCCGAGGTGCAGTCAGCCCGCTGCATGTGGAGATCGACCTTCGGAGCGGACTTGCCGAACAGACCCGTGTCACGCTGTCCGACCAGATTTACGCCGAAATTGACGCCGTGCGGGACAGCGACGGACGTACCCGCGCCAGCCGCATCGAAGTCGGACTCGGGGTCGCTCAGGGCAAACTGCAGGGGCGGCCCGATTTCAACGTGTATGGCTACACACCCGCATTGCCTCTGTCGGCATGGTTACAGTTCCTCAGCCGGGAGGGTGACTCAAGCGGCAACGCAGGTACCGAGCTGCCGCTCGGCTTTGACCTCAAAGTGAGTCATGTAGATGCCTGGGGACAGCCGTTCGAAGACTTGCAGGCTACCGGCTCCCGCGATTCCGAAGCCTGGCGCTTCCGAGTCTCCTCCCCTCGGCTGTCGGGCAAATTCGATGTGCCGCGTAAGCTTGATACGCAGCCAGTCAAGCTCGATCTCGAGCGGCTGCAGCTGACCCCTCGAACCGCCTCAAACCCGTCTGAGGCTTCCGGAGAACGCATCCACCCGGCGCGCATTCCGGCGCTGGAGCTTGACGCGCAGTCTTTTGCCTACGGCAGAGTGGAGCTCGGTCAAGCGCATCTGGTAACGACAAAGGCGGCGGACGGACTGCAGCTCGAAGCGCTGAGCTTCACAGACGCTGAATTGTCGGTCGAGACCACGGGCGCGTGGATCATCAGCGACGACGAAGAGCGGAGTCGTTTTGACATCAAAGTGAACAGCGGCTCCCTTAATGGACTGCTCGGGCGCTTTGGCTCCGACGTCGCAGCAACTGAGGGCGGGAAGACCGAACTCGATATCAACGCCAGGTGGCCGGGTGCTCCGCAGGAATTCTCCTTCGAACGGCTCAGCGGCACTATTCAGCTCAAGGTGGATCAGGGACGCCTGCCTGATATCGAACCTGGCAGTGGCAGGGTGGTCGGTCTGTTCAGTCTGCAGACTCTGCGACGCCGACTTGCTCTGGATTTTGAAGATCTGTTCAGCAAAGGTTTTGCGTTCGATCGCATCGATGGACTTTTCATGATCGAAAGGGGCGATGCCTACACCAACAACCTGAGCGTTGTTGGTCCCGCGGCGCGCATCGATGCCTCTGGACGAACCGGCCTGCACAAACGTGATTACGATCTGCGTATTGCCGTCTTTCCTGCTGTATCCGATACCCTGCCCGTTGCGGGAGCGCTGTTCGGCCCGGTGGGGGCCGGTGCGGGTGCGGTCTATTACCTCGGGCAGAAGATGTTCAAGTCCCTGCCGGAGCAGATTGATAAGCTCCTGCGCCGCGACTACAGCGTCACCGGGCCATGGAACAAACCTGACATAGAGAAACTGTAGAGCGCGCATGGAAAGCATCTGGAAACCCCACGTGGTCGTGGCAACTGTCGTCGAACGCGATGGCAGGTATCTCTTCGTCGAAGAAGACATCGAGGGCGCGCGGGTTTTCAATCAGCCGGCCGGGCACCTTGACCCCGGCGAATCACTGATCGCCGCGGCCGTCCGCGAAACCCGCGAAGAGACCGCCTGGACCGTGGCGATTGACAGCCTGCTGGGTGTCTATCTCATGGAGACCGAAACACCCGGAAAAACTTTTGTGCGTTTCTGCTTTGTCGGACGTCCGCTGCATTTCGACCCGGATCAGGAGCTGGATACCGAGATCGTTCGCACGCACTGGCTAACGCGTACGGAATTCGCGCAACGCTCGCTGCAGCACCGCAGCCCGCTGGTGATGCAGGCAGTAGACGCGTTCGAAAGCGGCGTCCGCTACTCCCTGGACCTGCTACATGCCGAGTTGCGCCACTGACCCCTGGCTGCCGCCTGGTGCAGCTTGCGGCGACCCGCATATCGTGATCGCCATGTCCGGCGGGGTGGACTCCTCGGTCGCGGCCATGTTGGTTAAAAAAGCGGGTTACCGCTGCTCTGCCCTGTTCATGAAGAACTGGAATGAGCCCGCCGATGAGGGCAGCTGCCATTGGGAAGATGACGTGGCCGACGCTCTGGCGGTGTGCGAGAAGCTCGATATTCCACTCAACACGATCGATCTCTCCGCTGACTACTGGGACCGTGTATTTTCTGACTTCCTGGTTGAGTACGGCCGCGGGCGAACGCCGAACCCGGATGTTCTGTGCAACCGCGAGATAAAGTTCCGCGCCTTCCTTGATGCAGCCCGCACGCTCGGCGGCGATCTGATCGCGACCGGGCATTATGTGCGCAGACACGAATCGGTCGGGCAGCAGTACCTGCTCAAAGGTGCCGATCCAGGCAAAGACCAGAGCTATTTCCTTTACACCCTGGGCCAGGCTCAGATCGCAGCATCGCTGTTCCCGGTCGGACACCTCGAGAAAACTGAAGTGCGCCGGCTCGCACGTGAAGCCGGCCTCGAGAACCACAAGAAGAAAGACAGCACCGGCATCTGCTTTATCGGTGAGCGGCGCTTCCGCGAGTTTCTGGGGCGTTATGTCAACGCCACCCCCGGCCCCATCCTGTCAGACGCCGGCGAGCGGATCGGCACCCACGCCGGCGCAGTTTTCTACACTCTGGGGCAGCGTGAAGGACTCGGTATCGGCGGCGTAAAGGGCGCTGATGCCGCACCCTGGTTTGTCGTCGACAAGGACCTCGCACGCAATGCGCTGGTCGTCGCGCAAGGTCATGACCACCCCCGCCTGATGAAACACACGCTGCTGGCAACGGACGTCTCCTGGGTCAGCGGCACCCCACCGACTCTGCCCCTGCGCTGCACCGGACGCACCCGTTACCGTCAGGCGGAGCAGGCCTGCGAGGTAAACGTCGCCGACGACACCCGGATCTGCGCGACCTTCGATCGCCCGCAGCGGGCCATGACCCCCGGCCAGTCGGTCGTGTTCTACGCCGGCGATCGCTGCCTCGGCGGAGGCATCATCGACGAGGTGCACTGAAAGCCGGCGACGCTGTCAGGCGCCTACAATTGTCCGGCTGAATTGCCGATAATGCGCGCCCCTAGGCGCCAGCCGCTCGTCACGGACAGATCCACGGAGACACGATGAATAACTCTTTCGACGCACGCACTAACCTGACCGTCGGGGACAAGCAGTACGAAATATTCAGCTGCGCCCGCCTGGCATCGCGCTTTCCCATCGACAAGCTGCCCTTCGCGCAGAAGATTCTGCTTGAGAACCTGCTGCGCAACGAGGATGGCGTGAATGTTACCCGTGAGGAGATCGAAGAACTCGCAAACTGGGATGCCAAAGCCGTACCAAGCCGCGAAATAGCCTTCACCCCGGCGCGTGTGCTGATGCAGGATTTCACCGGCGTTCCAGCTGTTGTTGACCTAGCGGCCATGCGCGACGCGATGCAGGCCATGGGGGGCGATCCGCAGCGCATCAACCCGCTTTCACCGGCCGAGCTTGTGATTGATCACTCGGTGCAGGTAGACGTATTCGGCTCAGCCAACGCGGCGGACGAAAACGCCCGGATTGAATTCGAGCGCAACCAGGAGCGCTACGGTTTTCTACGCTGGGGACAGGCGGCGTTTTCAAATTTCGCGGTTGTGCCTCCAGACACCGGCATCGTGCATCAGGTCAACCTCGAATACCTGGCGCGGACGGTCTTTTCGGGAGAGCGCGATGGCCAGCTGCAGGCCTACCCCGACACGGTCGTCGGCACCGATTCCCACACCACCATGATCAACGGTCTCGGCGTTCTTGGCTGGGGCGTCGGCGGTATCGAGGCCGAAGCCGCGATGCTGGGACAACCGATCACAATGCTCATTCCGCAGACCGTTGGCTTCCGCCTGACCGGGAA
Source organism: Gammaproteobacteria bacterium (assembly GCA_038116745.1). Taxonomy (GTDB): domain Bacteria; phylum Pseudomonadota; class Gammaproteobacteria; genus JAYODW01. The sequence continues at coordinate 8,175 of JAYODW010000016.1, read as the reverse complement.
CCTGCCGCAGGGCGCAACGGCAACCGACCTGGTTCTGCGCGTCACTGAAATGCTGCGCAAGCTGGGTGTTGTAGGTAAGTTCGTCGAATTCTACGGCCCTGGCCTAGACCATCTGCCTCTTGCCGACCGGGCGACCCTGGCCAACATGGCGCCCGAATACGGCGCCACCTGCGGCATTTTCCCCATCGACCAGGAAACCGTGAACTTCCTGCGCACCTCTGGCCGCAGCGCGGAACAGGTGGCGCTGGTTGAAGCCTACGCACGGGAAACCGGCATGTGGCGCGATGCGGGCACGCCCGAGGCGGTCTACACGGACACGCTGGAACTCGACATGGGCAGCGTCAAGCCGGCGCTTGCCGGTCCGAAACGTCCACAGGACCGACTGGATCTGGACAGCGCACGCAGCGTATTCACTCAGGCGCTCGAAGAGGCCACTGCAGACCGCGCCGCCGGCGGCCAGGCCACCGTCGCAATCAATGGCGAGAACGTCGATATCAAAGACGGCGCTGTCGTGATAGCCGCGATCACGTCCTGCACTAATACCTCGAACCCCTCAGTGATGATCGGGGCTGGCCTGGTCGCGAAAAAAGCGAACGCGCTGGGCCTGAAAGCAAAACCGTGGGTCAAGACCAGCCTCGCGCCCGGTTCACTGGTGGTATCGAGCTATCTCGACAAAGCCGGTCTGACCGGCGACCTGGAGGCGCTTGGTTTTCACACGGTCGGCTACGGCTGCACAACCTGTATCGGAAACTCAGGACCGCTGCCCGAGCCGGTGAGCGAAGCGATCCGCTCAGGGGATCTGGTGACCTGCTCGGTGCTTTCCGGAAACCGGAACTTTGAAGGCCGGGTTCACGCTGAGATCAAAATGAACTTTCTGGCCTCACCGCCGCTGGTCGTGGCTTACGCCATCGCGGGCACGCTGGACCTGGATATCACCCAGGATCCGCTCGCGACCGATCAGAATGGCAACGCCGTCTACCTGAAAGACATCTGGCCGACCGCTCAGGAAGTGCAGGACGCCATCAGCGCCACGATCGACTCGGCCATGTTCGAAAACAGTTACGCCAATGTGTTCGCCGGCGATGCACGCTGGTCCGGCATCGAAGTAACCGCTTCGAACCGATACAGCTGGGATGACCAGTCAACGTACGTCAAGAACCCACCTTACTTTCAGAACATGCCAAAGGAACCGGGCGCAATCCGGCCCATCCAGGGCGCGCGGGTACTGGCCCGGCTCGGAGACTCGATCACGACCGACCACATCTCCCCGGCCGGCTCCATCAAGAAGGACAGTCCTGCCGGCAGATACCTCATCGAGCACGGCGTCGCGCCGCAGGACTTCAACTCCTATGGTTCGCGCCGCGGCAATCACGAGGTCATGATGCGCGGCACTTTCGCCAACATCCGGCTGCGCAACCAGCTGGCTCCAGGCACCGAAGGCGGCTGGACCCGTCACCAGCCCAGCGACCAGGAAATGAGCATCTACGACGCCGCGATGCAGTACCAGGTTGAAGGTGTGCCGCTGTTGATTCTTGCAGGGAAAGAATATGGCACTGGTTCATCGCGCGACTGGGCCGCTAAAGGCACCATGCTGCTCGGCGTGCGCACCGTCATCGCGGAGAGCTTCGAGCGCATTCACCGCTCAAACCTTGTCGGCATGGGTGTTCTTCCTCTGACCTTCAAGGACGGCCAGAACGCAGAGTCGCTGGGTCTGTCCGGGCGTGAGACCTACAGCATCGAGGGCCTCAGCAGTGGCACCAGAGAAGTCACGGTGGTGGCGGAGACCAATGATGGTCAGGTAACCCGTTTCCCGTGCACCGTGCGCGTCGATACGCCCAAGGAATGGGAGTACTACCAGCACGGCGGGATCCTGCAGTACGTCCTGCGGCAGCTCGCCGCCTGACGGTCAAGCAGTCAGCACTCAACAGCTCCAACTCAAGGAGAGCACGACCATGGCAGTAAGGACTCTGTCTCAAGCTTTCGTCAGCAATTTCCTGGGTCACTCTCCGGCGTGGTTCAAGCTGACGATCCTGGGATTTTTGATCGCAAACCCCATCTTGGTCGTGACTGTTGGCCCCTTCCTCACCGGATGGCTTTTAATCATTGAGTTCATTTTCTGCCTGGCCATGGCGCTGAAATGCTATCCACTGCAGCCCGGCGGACTGCTGGCGATCGAAGCCGTAATCCTCGGGATGACCTCCGCAGAAACGGTCTACGAGGAAACCCTGCACAACTTCCCGGTCATCATGCTGCTCATGTTCATGGTGGCCGGGATTTACTTCCTGAAAGAGCTGCTGCTGTTCACCTTCACCAAGATTCTGCTCAAGGTGAAATCGAAAGCAATGCTGTCGATGCTTTTCTGCGCGGTTGCGGCTTTCCTGTCGGCGTTTCTTGACGCGCTGACGGTGACCGCCGTAGTGATTACAGTCGCTCACGGCTTTTACCTCGTGTACCACAAGATTGCCTCGGGCAAGCACTATCACCACGAGCACGACGCCAGTGGAGACGATGAGGTCCACGAGCTGCACCGCTCAGACCTTGACCAGTTCCGCGCCTTCCTGCGCAGTCTCATGATGCACGCCGCAGTAGGGACGGCGCTCGGCGGCGTGTGCACGCTTGTCGGGGAGCCTCAGAACCTGCTGATCGCGAAGGTTGCGGGCTGGGAGTTCGTCGAGTTCTTTGTCCGCGTGGCGCCAGTGTCGATGCCGGTGCTGTTTGTCGGACTCGGCACGTGCTGGCTGCTGGAGACCATTCGCTGGTTTGGATTCGGCGCGCGCCTGCCCCAGGTGGTGCGCGAGATCCTGACTGACTACGACGCTCACGAAACCAAGCAGCGCACCCAGCAGGACATCGCCAAACTTGTGGTCCAGGGACTCGCCGCCGTTTTTCTGGTGTTCGCGCTGGGTTTTCACCTGGCCGAGGTAGGCGTGATTGGCCTTACGGTGATCGTTCTGGCCACCGCATTCAACGGCATCACCGAAGAACACCGGCTTGGCCACGCCTTCGAAGAGGCGCTGCCCTTCACCTCGCTCCTGGTGGTGTTCTTCGGCATCGTCGCAGTCATTCATGACCAGCATCTATTTACGCCGGTCATCGAGTGGGTACTGGAGCTCGATGGCGCGCTGCAGACCTCTGCTTTCTACGTCGCCAACGGTGTGCTTTCGATGATCAGCGACAACGTCTTCGTCGCCACGGTCTACATCACCGAAGTCAAGAACGCGCTAGACGCCGGCCGCATCACGCTGGAGCAATTCAATCTGCTCGCTGTAGCCATCAACACCGGCACCAATATCCCGAGCGTCGCGACCCCGAACGGCCAGGCAGCATTCCTGTTCCTGCTCACTTCAGCACTCGCACCACTCATCAGGCTGTCGTACGGACGCATGGTGTGGATGGCATTGCCTTACACCCTGACCATGTCTATTACCGGCCTGATCGCGGTCAACGTTCTGCTGCACTAAGCGTCGGGCAGCCGGGCCTGTCTGCCCACAGCACCGGCGGGCTCGGGCCTATGGGCCCGATAACCCCCGGTGCTATAGTGCCTTCCGTCTTTTCAAGGCGGAGGGTGTACCGTGATCAGAATCCTGTTTCTTTCCATAGCTGTTGCCTTTCTGGGCGCATGCAGCGACGACCAGTCAGCCAGTTCCAAGAGCGCCGCGCAGACATCGCCTCCGCCCGCGGTCAGCGCGCCAGCAGCGCCTGCTGCACCCGCCGCGCCGGCGGCTGCGGACGAGGACGAGATTTCCTACGATCCGATTGACGTCAGCAAGCTGGAAAGCAGCTGGTGGCAGCAGTACTCCTCGGGTAGCTGAGGCATCAAAGTCCTGTAAACCGAATAGCAGGCCGGGGAGAGCTCAACCATGGATCTGGCGCAGGTGATGCAGACCAACGGGACCTGTCGTTATTACACGGCAGCGCCCGTATCAGACACGGTGCTGGTAGAGGTGCTGGATGCCGTGCGCTGGGCGCCCAGCGGCGGCAACCGTCAGCCGCTGAGTCTGGTCGTCGTCCGTGAGAGCGCCACCAAACGCGCACTGCAGGAACTCTACCTGCCGTTCTGGGACGCCTATCTGAGCGGCGTCAAGGACGGTACGGTGCGCCTCGGGATCCGCGACCAGCGCATGCTCGACGCAGCCGATCACTTTGCGCACCACCTCTTCGAGATGCCGGTCATGGTTGTGGTCTGCGCCCGGCTCGCGGATGTTCACCCGACTGACACTGAGCTTGGTCGCCTGAGCATTGTTGGCGGTGCTTCGGTCTATCCGGCCGTGCAGAACATGCTGCTTGCGGCCCGCGCCGCTGGCCTGGGGACTGCTTTGACGACGCTGCTGTGCGGCGTCGAACCCCAGGTGAAAGCCCTGCTGGATATACCTGACGAGGTTTCAACTGCCGCCATGGTCACCCTTGGCTGGCCGGCGAAACCGTTTCCGAGCAAACTCCATCGTCGCCCGCTGTCAGAAATCGCGTGGTCGGAGAAATTCGGCAATCCGCTCGTTGCTGACTGAACGCATTAAAGCCCGACCTGACCGCTACCCTTATTCGCAGCCGCCCGGTCGCAGACAGCCTGCTCTACTGGCCGCCAGCCGGTTTACGTCACTGCCCAAGCGCGGTCTGATCGCGGTGGTCAAAAAACAGCATCTGAATATCGCTCACGAAACGGAATCCTGTCTCCGTTGGCCGGATGCGGCTGCCGTCCTGCTCCAGCCAGCCGCGGAGCAGGGCCTCTGCGAGCGGCTCCGCAAATAACGGCGTTTCGCGCGACAGTCCGGTTGCGCGCTCGAAGGCATCCAGCTCGAAACCATCGCGCAGCCTCAGGACATTGAGCAGGTATTCAATGACCAGCTCGCGCGCCGGCACGACCTGAGCAGTTTCCAGCGCATTGCGGTCCAGCGCTGCCCGCAGATAACGCGCCGGTTGCCTCATCTTTGCGCGCCGCACGACCTTGCCCTCGAGTCGGCGCTTGCCATGGGCGCCCGCACCGATCCCGATGTAATCACCAAAGCACCAGTAGTTCAGATTATGGCGTGAACGTCGCCCCGCCTGCGCGTGCGCCGAAATCTCGTAATGGCCATAGCCCGCGTTCAGGAGGCGGGCAAGGCCCTGCTCAAAATCATCGTCCATCTGTTCAGCGTAGGGCAGCCGCGGGGGGCTGCGCGCAAAGGCAGTCCCCGCTTCCAGGGTGAGTTGGTACCAGGAGAGGTGAGGGGGAGCGTAGGCGAGCGCCGTCTCGAGATCTGCCAGCGCGCCTCCTGGCGCCTGACGGGGCAGCCCGTACATGAGGTCAACGTTGAAATTTTCGAACAACGCCCGGGTCGTCTGAAGCGCCACATGCGCCTCCTCTGCGCTGTGCACCCGACCAAGCGCGCTGAGGCATTCGTCGTCGAACGACTGAACTCCCAGCGATAGCCGGTTGATGCCGGCGTCCCGGTAAGCGGCAAACCGCTCTGCTTCTGCGCTGCCGGGATTTGCCTCGAGGGTTATCTCAGCGTCCTGAGCCACTGTGCATCGACCCCGGATCCCGACCATCAGCCTGTTCAGCGCCTTACCGCTGAACAGGCTTGGGGTGCCGCCACCGATAAAAATACTATCGAATGTTTCCGGCACCGCCAGCGCCACCTCGTCATCGAGGTCGGCCAGCAGCGCATCGACGTAAACGAACTCGTCGACCTCCGCGGTCTTAACGTAGGAGTTGAAGTCGCAGTATGGGCACTTACGCGTGCACCAGGGGATGTGGACGTAGAGGCTGACCTTCTCCGTGCACATTCTCAGCTGAATTCCGTCCTCAGCTGAGCCAGCAGATCTGCGGCAGCGATGCCGCGATGGCTGATCCTGTTTTTAACGTCGGCCGGGAGTTCCGCCGCAGAGCAGGCCTGATCCGCGCACCAGAACACGGGGTCGTAGCCGAACCCGCCATCCCCGCGCGCTGCTTCGAGCACGCTTCCTCGCCAGAGCCCCTGGCTGATGCAGGGAAGCGGATCGTCCGGCGCCCGCAGATAAACCATCACACAGACAAAAAAGCAGTCGCGTGAAACCTGCCCCGCGCTGCGCAAAGACTGTAGCAGATGAAGAACATTCGCCTCGTCATCAGCTGCATCTCCGGCATAGCGCGCGGAGCGCACCCCAGGTGCACCGCCAAGGGCAGGTACGACCAGACCAGAATCATCAGCAATCGCAGGTCGGTCGCTGAGAACGGCCGCATGGCGCGCTTTGAGCAGAGCGTTTTCAAGAAACGTCTGACCCGTTTCCTCGGGAGCCGTGATCCCGTACTGCGACATAGGTGCCAGGGTCAGCGGCAATCCAGCGAGCAGGGCAGACAGCTCCTGGAGCTTGCCCCGGTTGGCACTGGCGAGCACAACCTCCATGAGGAGCGGGGGCAGCGCCTCAGGCGCTCGCCAGAGCTTCTTCCTGCAGCGCCAGCAGACGCTCAATCCCGGCGCCAGCCAGATCGAGCATAGCGTCCATCTCATCCCGTCGGAACGCATGCCCTTCAGCTGTTCCCTGGATCTCGATGAACTGACCACCGCTGTTCATCACAACGTTCATATCCGTTTCAGCATTGGAGTCCTCTGCATAATCGAGATCGAGCACGGGCACGCCCTCGAAGATCCCGACCGACACGGACGCAACCGCGCCGTGCAGAGGATTCTTGGTTAGTCTGCGCGACCTGGTCAGTTTTGTGACCGCGTCAGCCAGTGCGACATAGCTCCCGGTAATGGAGGCTGTGCGCGTTCCACCGTCAGCCTGCAGCACATCGCAATCGAGGGTGATGGTCATTTCACCGAGCGCCTCCAGATCAACCACTGCGCGCAGCGAACGTCCGATGAGCCGCTGGATTTCGAGCGTCCGTCCACCCTGCTTTCCCTGACTTGCCTCGCGGCGCGAACGCGTATGTGTTGATCGCGGAAGCATGCCGTACTCAGCGGTCACCCATCCTGAGCCTGATCCTTTCAACCAGGGCGGCACACGGAACTCCGCTGAGGCTGTACACAGAACACGCGTATGGCCGAACTCGACCAGCACGGAGCCTTCAGCGTGGCGTGTGAAATTCCGCGTAAAACGGACCGCCCTGAGCTCATCAGGCGCGCGTCCACTGGGGCGCTTAGTCATGGATTTCCTCGTTAAACCGGCAGGCTTACGATTATAACCAGCCGATCCACGCCCCCCCGGCTCCGCAGCCAGGGTGCTGTCTAGGCGCTGTAGGGGGTTGCCGTTAACATGACGCCGCCTGTCGCCTCAGAGCCCATGGATTCTCCTCGATGCCGTACAGCATGACCGCCTTCGGGCGTTTTGAATTTGAAAGCGATCTCGCGCGCGGCGCCTGGGAGATCCGGTCGGTTAATCATCGGTACAGCGAGGTCGCGCTGCGCCTGCCGGACGACTTCCGCGTTCTGGAGGGCAGCGTCCGTGAAAAGCTGCAGCGTGCCGTCCGGCGGGGCAAGGTCGACTGCACGCTGCGGGTGGAATCCCGTAGCCGTGATGGCGGCCGCCTCAAAATAAACGAGGCCGCGGCACGGGAAGTAATCGCTGCGATCAGGCAGGTCAATGCACTTACCGGCGCCGCGGCGCCCCCTGCGCCAATGGAAATACTGCGCTGGCCCGGGGTAATCGAAGCTGAGGCTGTCGACCTCGACGACCTGCGTGGTGAAGTCCTGTCTTATCTGGACGATGCGCTGGACAGTCTGCTGGACGGGCGCCGCCGTGAGGGCGACAAACTGGCTGCGCTGATCCGCGAACGAGTCGCCGCAATGCAGCTGCATGTAGACACCCTGGAAGACTGTGTCCCGGAGATCATCGGCAACATCCGCGAACGCCATGAACAACGCATCCGGGACCTCGCACCGGGATTCGACGAGAACCGCATTGAGCAGGAGTGTGCCGTGCTGCTGCAGCGCCTCGATGTTGACGAGGAGCTCGGACGATTACGCACTCATCTGGACGAAGTCGCACGCGTGCTTGAGCAGGAAGAACCCATCGGGAGACGCCTCGACTTCCTCATGCAGGAGCTCAACCGGGAAGCGAATACGCTCGGCTCAAAATCGGCGCATGTCGATACCACAGGAGCATCGATCGAGCTCAAGGTCCTGATCGAGCAGATCCGCGAACAGGTGCAGAACATTGAATGACATCGCCACCGCAGGCGGACATCTGTTCATCGTTTCCGCCCCGTCAGGCGCG
>JAYODW010000015.1:76798-90328 GCA_038116745.1 Gammaproteobacteria bacterium | reverse complement strand
TAGCACTAACCTGTTGAATGTTCCCTGGCGCGTGCAACGCCAATCTTGGCAGAGCTGGAACGATGGTATCGGTCGAAAAATCGGAAGTCTAGGGATGATCCCGAGGCTGCGCTGCATGAGTTTCCCGACGTGATAACCCTTGGAAAAAACGAGTCTCCCTCCGAGCCTGCGGCCGAGCGCGAGGACCACGCAGCTGTGCGTGGAATGGGTTGGCGCTGCTTCGGTGCTGCCTGCGTTTCGAGTCTCCTGCTGGTGCTCGGCGATTCGGCGGCTGAACCGGTGGAGAAAGAAAAGTATGCGCAGGCAGTGGAGGCTTTTCGACGTGGCGCTGACGCGGGTGAAGCACTGGCCACCAGCAATCTCGGGGTGATGTATCTCAAAGGCCACGGCGTAGCGCAGGACTACGACCGGGCCGCCCGGTTGTTCGAGACGGCAGCCGCCGCGGGTCTGCCCGGGGCAATGTTCAATCGCGGGATGATGGAACTGCGTGGCTACGGCCGCGCGGCCGATCCCGGCCAGGCCGCTGCGTGGTTCAAGCGTGCGGCTGAGCTCGACGATCGCGAAGCGCAGTTCTTTCTTGCCGTGATGTGCAGTCAGGGAGAAGGGATTCCTCAGGACTTCGCCTGCGCCCGGCGCTGGTTCGAGGCGTCAGCACAGGCAGGTCTCGCCGTGTCGCAGTTCAACCTGGCGATGCTTTTGCTGCGCGGTGACGGCGGAGAGCGAGACGAGATCAGTGCGGCTGATTGGTTGCAGCGGGCCAAAGCCCAGGACTACGAGCCGGCTGTGCACCAACTGGCCTCCATTGAGTTGTCCCACAGAGATGACCCAGAGCGTCTTGCCCGCGGCGCCGACATGGTCCGCGGGCTTGCAGAGCAGGGCGACGGAGAGGCGCAGCTGCGGCTGGGGCTGATGTATCTGGTCGGCCAGGCAGTGCCTGCGGATCTTGAGGAAGGCAGGTTCTGGCTCCGGGAAGCGGCGCTGCAGCAGGTAATTGAGGCGCAGATCAGTCTTGCCACCTCCTATGCACAGACCGAGGGCAAGGCTCGCGACCTGGTGGAAGCGTATGCATGGCTGTCGATAGCGGCGCAGCAGAGCGAAATTGCGCAGAAAGCGCTTAAGGAAATTGGAGCAGATCTGTCAGAGGCGGAGCGTCAGCAAGCGCTGGACCAGGCCCGGAAGTACGCGGACCGATTCAAGGCCGGTGCAGAGCTTCCGGAGTGACAGCTGCCCCAGAGTGCTGCAAGCTCGGATGATTTCCGGGGGCGCAAAAGGACCGCGGCGGCGGCGTGCGTGATAATTCATGAAAACGGTTTTCTGGAGACGATCACCATGAAAAAAGTGCCCCATCCGAGGCCTCGGCACCGGAGCCGCCGGGCCCGACTGAGCATGCTGGCTTTGTTCCTGGTCAGCTCAGCGATGGCCGCGCAACCCGACCCTGAGAAGACGGGCGGCGCCGGGCAGTCCGCAGAGCCGCGCTGCGTGCAAGGCTGCGAGCGCTGGGGTAAGGCCTGCAACGTCGATCCGCGCGGAGTCTACAAATGCCGTCGGGTGTGCGAAAAGTTCGGCGAGATCTGTGAGTGACAGGCGCTTTGGAAGTCCGGCTAGATTGGGATGCGGTGGACTGTGTCGTGCTCGACATGGACGGTACTTTGCTGGACCTCCGTTTCGATCATCTGGTCTGGAACGAACGCTTGCCGCAGGTGCGGTCGGAGGTTCTGGCAAGCAGCGTGGACTCCGTGCGTGAACAGACACGGGTGGAGCTGGAGCAGACCCGCGGGACGCTTATCTACTACTGCATGGAGCACTGGAGCCGGACGTTCGGACTGGATCTGTTTGCGATCGAAGCAGAGCTGGAATCCCGGATCCGGACGCGACCAGGTGCACGTGATTTTCTGGCCCGTGTGAGCGCTCTGGAGCGTCAGCTGATCCTGGCCACCAATGCGCATCCCCGAAGCCTCGAGCGCAAAATGCAGCGAACCGAGCTGGCCGGTTTTTTTGAGCACATTGTCAGCTCTCACGAGCTTGGCTACGCGAAGGAAGACCCAGAATTCTGGGTCGCGCTGTCAGATCGCGCCGACTTCAATCCAGAGCGCACCGTGCTTATCGATGACAACCACGCCGTACTCGATACCGCAGCCGCGTTCGGGGTGAAGTATCTATTTGCTGTCGCTCGGCCTGACAGCGCAGGTGACCCTGTTTCGAGCGAGAACTACCGCTGTCTCGACTCGTTCGAGGAGCTGCTGTCGTAGCGCTGTCATCACGCGGTACGCGCCGCAACCAGCTCATAGATTGGTTTTCCCGCTGCGCGGGCGCGTTGCTCGAAACGCGTGCGGATGCGCTGAAATGGTCGCGGCGCATAAGCCGATGCGCCTGCGAGATTTAGCCAGCCCTTGGTCTGTTCTATAGCGGTGGCCGCCGCCGCTGCGTAATCCTCGTCGTCGGTGCAGAAAAAGAACCGACCGTGAGTCGCGATTCTGTCAGCCATATCGTGCAGAAATGCCTGATTCAGCAGACGGCGTTTATGGTGCCGTTTTTTGGGCCAGGGGTCAGGGAAAAACATGCTGACCCGATCCAGACTCTGGCGCTGCAACGCGGCAAAGACCTCAAACACATCCGCTTCAACGATGTACGCGTTGTTCAGCCCCAGGTGTTCCACCGAGAGCAGGGCGTGCCCCAGTCCGGGGCGATGAACATCGCAGCCAATGAACAGTCCGGCCGGAGTGCTCTGCGCCTGATGGACGAGGTTGTCACCATTGCCGATTCCGATTTCAAGGCAGAGAGGCCTGTTCAGCGCTCGTGCCTCGCACAGCGCGGTGAGGGTCTGCGGTTTCAGCAGAAAAGGAGACGGCTGGTGTTCAAGCACCCGCGCCTGTGCAGAAGTCAGACGCCCCTGGCGAATGACGTAGCTGCGAATGCTGCGCCTGGGAAGTGTCATGGAGAAGCCGGCGTGACGCCGGGTTCAAATCTCGACGCGGTCACCCTCACGCGCTACGTGGCATTCCATGTCAGAGCCGCGGTCGCGAATTATGCTCAGGCATTCCTCGTGGATCGCTGCGATCTTGGCGTCGTCGTAGCTGGGATCGTGATGGTAGAGATAGAGGCAGCCCACACCGGCATCAATCGCCAGGTTTACCGTCTCAACGTAGCAGGAATGTCCCCAGCCGCGTTTCATCGTGTAGTCATGCGGCGTGTACTGCGCGTCGTGGATCAGAATATCGGTGTCGCGAAACAGCGCGATCTCGGATTCGCGGTGTTCATCGATCATCTGTGAAAGGAGTCCTTGTTCATGCGCCTCGAACTCCTCTTTTCTCTTTTCAATCGATGTTTTCAGAAACTGAATTTCATTATCCGAGACATACACCACCGATCTGCCCCCGACGTTAATGCGGTAACCGTAGGTTACGCCAGGGTGATGAACATCGAAGCGGATGACCTCAAAAAGGCCGTGAGAAAGACGGCCATCCGGGGCCTCGACATATTCTGTCGCGGCCGCCCAGGATTCTGTTTCCACCGGGAAGTAAGGGGCTTTCATCTGGTCTGACAAACGTTTCTCGATATCAGCAGCAGAGTCTCCCGGGCCGAAGAATTTTATTTTCCAGGCAGGGGAAAACGCCGGCTGAAAGAAGGGCAATCCACAAATATGGTCCCAGTGGTAGTGCGTGAACAGGACCATCATTTCCTGCGGTCCCTGCCGCTTCACGAGGTCCTCACCAAGGGAAATGATTCCGGTGCCGCCATCACAGACGAGGATCTGATCGCCGCAAACGAACTCCACGCATGAAGTGTTGCCCCCGACGCCGAGGTGTGTTTTGTGCGGGGCGGCGTACGAGCCGCGTACACCCCAGAAGCGGAAGTAGGGTTTCATAGTTCAGTCGCGGGCCGCGGACTGCGAGCAGTATTTGTCCACCAGCGCTTTTATCTCGAGTCCGGTTACGGGCTTCGCTAAAAATTCGCTGACCCCGAGATCGCGCGCCGCTGCGCGGTCCTGCGCGTAGTCTTTGGACGTAATGATGACGACGGGGGTAGCTCCGAGTGCTCCACGCGTGCGCACTTCGCGCAGGAACGTGTACCCATCTTTTCCAGGCATCATCACGTTGAGAAAGATAATGTCGGGAAGATGGTCTTCGAGTAATGTGATTGCTTCGTCGGCAGCTGCGCATGCGTGCAGATCGAACGTGCACTTTTCCGCGAGCTGGGCAAAAAAAGTGCGAGTCGCGGCGCTATCGTCCACGAGCATGACGGTGGGCCTGTTCTCGCTCATGCGATGGTCGACGCAGTTATCTCTTTTGAAAACCGAATGATGCGCGAGGTGTCGCTCCAGCCTTGCGCGAGTTCAATTCTGCGCTATGACCGGGGTACGGACAAGTCGAGCATCCGCTGGGGAACCTGGGGGACAGGCTACGGCTGAGAGCTCTGCCCGTCTTCCGGACTTCATGTTAAGGCCTTAACATGGGGCCCCGCGCGGGTGTAGTTCAATGGTAGAACATCAGCTTCCCAAGCTGAGAGCGTGGGTTCGATTCCCATCACCCGCTCCACCTCTCTGCGTCTGGCGGCGTTTGCTCAGGGGGGGCTCCTCTGCCCTTGCAGGCGCTCTCGCGAGTGCTATTCGCCAGTGCCGCCGCCGATGCGCAGAAGTATGAAGTCCAGGTCGTTTTCAACCAGCTTGAGCCGCGTGCTGCGGACTTCGCGCTCATCGGACATGGGTCCAACGTGAACGCGGAACCAGACGTCCTGTCCGTTGATCACGACACGCTGAATATTGGCTGTGATCCCTATCAGGGCCAGCCGGGCTTTCACGCTGTCTGCGTCTCCGAAATTTTTAAAAGATCCGACCTGTAGCATGTATGCGCCGCTGCTCTCCGTCGGTTCCGCGGGTTCAGTCGACGAAGTGTCCTCAGGCAGCTCCCAATCCGGGACAGGTACTTCGATTTCCGGCAGGATTTTGTAAAAGTCGAACTTAGGGCTGGGGATCGGCAGCAAATTCTCTCGTGCTGCGCGTGAGGATTCCACGGGAGTCACACTATCCGGCGTTTGGTTCTCTTCTTGGGAGGTTATCCCGAGAGCGCTGCGAAGCTGCGCCAAAGGCAGGTGGGCTCCCCACAGATAGAGGGCCAGTGACAAGACAAGGCCGGTGCCGAGCCCGCTGACAAAGGAGAGCCAGCTGCCCTGGCTCGGCTGACGCGGGGGGTGGCGGAGGGGCTGGCGCGGACGTGGGGACCGCGCATCTTTGTAATCGCGGGCGGGCACCGGTCTGACCTACATTTCTTCTGGTGCAGAGATTGCGAGAAGCTGCAGTCCGTTGGCCAGCACCTGCTGGGTTGCCCTGATCAGTGCCAGGCGGGCGGTGCGCACTTCGATATCTTCATCCAGGATCTTCGTGCCGTTGTAGTAGCCATGAAACTCCGTTGCGAGATCCCTGAGGAACTGGGTGACCAGATGAGGCTCACGTCCTTGGGAGGCGGTAAGCAGCAGCTCGGGATACTGCCACAGCAAGAAAGCCAGTCGCCGTTCCGCGGGTTGCCCCAGGGCGCTGCTGTTGCTTGACGCGAGCGTGCCAATCGGTAGGCCGCGTTGCTCGCATTGCCGGAACACGCTCGCGATGCGTGCGTGGGCGTACTGCACGTAGTAAACCGGGTTTTCGTTGTTCTGCGAGGTCGCGAGATCGAGGTCAAATTCGAGATGCTGATCAGATCGTCGCATCACGTAGAAAAACCGCGCGGCGTCCGGCCCGACTTCGTTTACCAGGTCGCTGAGGGTAACAAACTCGCCGGAACGGGTAGACATCGCAACGTGCTCACCGCCTCTCACCAGCGCAGCGAATTGGACGAGCAGAACCTCCAGCCGGCCAGGATCGAGTCCCAGAGCGCTGAGGGCCGCTTTGACGCGAGCGACATAGCCATGATGGTCGGCGCCCCAGATATTGATGACTTCACTAAAGCCGCGCGTAAATTTGTCCAAGTGGTAGGCGATGTCGGAGGCGAAGTAGGTAATCGAACCGTTTTCCCTTACCACCACCCGGTCTTTTTCGTCGCCGAAGTCGGTTGAGCGGAACCACTTCGCACCGCCGTCGTTGAATAGATAGCCGCGGTCTTCGAGCGCGGCTACTGCATGCTCAACTTTGTGCTGGTCAGACAGGGACTCTTCTGAGAACCAGACGTCAAATTCAACGCCAAAATGCGCAAGATCGGATCTGATCCCCTGCAGGATCGATTCTTTGGCGACCCGACGGATCTGTCGGAAAGATTCATCGCCCAGCACTTGTCGGGCTCCGGCGATTAGAACGTCAAGCGTGGCTTCATCGTCGGCCTCGGTTTGGCTCTTGGCAGAAACCACCCAGTCCTGCCAGCGTCGTCCGAGGTCTTCGGTGACAATCTCCGGCTCGATTTGCTGGGCGATTTCAAGGATGTAATCGCCCTGGTATGCATTGGGCGGCAGCTCTACGGGGAGACCAGAAAGTTCCATGCGGCGCAAAAAGACACTCAGCGCGAGAATGTCCATTTGACGCCCAGCGTCATTGACGTAGTACTCCCGTGTGACCGAGTGGCCTGTCGCCTCGAGGAGCGCGGCGACCGCGGAGCCGATAGCCGCTCCCCGGCCGTGCCCGATATGCAGCGGTCCGGTCGGGTTCGCGGAGACGAATTCAACCTGCACCCGGCGCCCGCTGCCGGCATCGGAGCGCCCGTAGGCCGCCCCGGAGTTGAGGACCTGGTGCACGACGGCGAATACCTGTGCGTCGGCGCAGACGAAATTGATGAAGCCCGGGCCCGCGACATTCACGGCGCTGAACGCAGGGTTTTCGCACAAGGTGGCAGCCAGGTCGGAAGCCAGCTCACGTGGCGGTCGCTTGGCGCTGCGGGCGAGCAGCATGGCGATATTGCAGCTGAAGTCCCCGTGGTCGGGGTTTTTGGGAACTTCTACCTGGAAGTCCGGGATCAGACAGTCGGCGGGGAGGCGCTCGTCGCTGATCAAGCGTGTGAGCGCGGAGTCCACAGCTGAACGCACTGCATCTTTCACGACGTTCTATCTCGTTGGTGAGGCGCGGAGCCCGGGGCTTTAGGGGGCGCGTATTCTAGCCGCAGCCATCGCCGGCCCGCGAGGACCAGGTGTGCAGCCCGCACCTCACAATGCTTCCTGCGGGTCGATATCCAGAGCCATGCGGACTTTGTGTTTCCGTGCCTCCCCGTCGAGGTAATTGAGCTGCTGACGCAGAATGTTGGTCAGGGTTGCCCGGCTGCCGGCGCTGAGTGCTAACAGCGCGCGGTGGCGCCCGGCACGTTTTTCCATCAGGGCCGGGATCGGGTAGCCGCATGTCATCCCCGCATGGCCTTGCGCCGCAAGATGTTCTCGGACCGCCCGTAGATACTGCAGCGGCTGCGCCGCGTCACGAGCGTCGGCGCGGAGGATGGCCATGGCCTGGAAGGGAGGCAATCGGGCTTCACGACGCTCGAGCAGTGCAGCTTCGGCGAAGGCGTGGTAACCACCTTCCACGATTCGTCTCAACGCAGGGTGGTCTGGCTGGAGGGTCTGGATCAGGACTTCACCTGGCGCCTCGCCACGGCCACTGCGACCAGAGACCTGCACGATCAACTGAGCAAGCCGTTCCTCCGCGCGGAAATCAAGGGAATACAAACGACTGTCGGCGTCAACGATCACGACCAGCGTGACTCGCGAGAAATCGAGACCTTTAGCGATCATCTGCGTCCCGACGATGATGTCGACGTCGCCGGTGTCGATGGTTTCCAACGTGGCAGACACGGTACTGCTGTTATGCGCGGTATCGCGGTCGAGTCGACAGATCTGATGCCGGGGGAAAAGCTCTGCTATTTCTTCCTCGAGGCGTTCGGTTCCCTGGCCAAGCAGCGCCAGCTCGGGTTGTTCGCAACAGCGGGGTCCGCGTTGCATCGGGAGGCGTCGATCGCAGTGATGGCATCGCGCCGCACGTTCCTGTTTATGCAGTACCAGGCCGGCATCACAGCGATCACACCGCCACAGAGAGCCGCATGCGCGGCAGAAAAGGACGGGCGAATAACCGCGGCGATTCAGGAACAGCAGAACCTGTTGCTCTCGGGACAGATGCGCCTCGACAGCAGCCAAAGCCGTCGGGCCGAGCCCCGCCCTGAGCGATTGGCCCCGGATATCAATACATCGCGGCTGCGGAACGGGCTGCGCCCGGGCGCGGTGTAACAACTGCGTCAGCTGATAGCGACCACGCTGGACGTTAGCCAGCGTTTCCAGAGAAAGCGTCGCAGAACCGAGCACGATCGGGATGTGTCCGCGCTTGGCGCGCATGACCGCGACATCGCGCGCGGAGTAGCGGAAACCGTCCTGCTGTTTATAGGAAGGATCGTGCTCTTCGTCGATGATGATGAGCCCGAGTTGCTGCATGCTTACCCAGACGGCTGACCGGGTGCCGATCATTATCTTGGCCTGACCCAGCCGACAGCGATTCCACGCAAGGAAGCGCTCGCGTTCGCTGAGCGCGGAATGCATGACCGCGACCTGTTTGCCGAAACGCTGTCGGAAACGCCCGACAAGCTGCTCTGTCAGCGCTATTTCGGGAACAAGAACGAGGCTTTGCGCGCCTTTCTCGCACATCTGTGCGATAGCTGAAAGATAAACTTCTGTTTTCCCACTCCCGGTAACCCCGTCCAGTGCCGTGACGCTGAACTTGCCGGGGTTTTTGAGGATCTGCTGCACGGCCTGGTGTTGTGCCACCGACAGTTCGACTCCGGGGCCGCTGCCGTTACCGGTTACCGGGACAGCGTTCTCGTCGGACAGGTAGGAGCTAATCCACCCCCTCTCAGCCAGGCGTCTGGCCGCATCTCGCCACACCAGTCCCAGGCTGCTGAGTTCAGCATCGGATCGGGGACCGCTTTCCAGCTCCTCAAGCAGGGATTGCTGGCGGGTAGCCGTCACGCTCAGTTGATTTCTCTCGCTGCGCCCTCGCGCGGTCATCTGCCAGAAACGCTGGCCGACGCCCGGCAATGCTCGCGGCCGTCGCAGCGTGACCGGCCAGCACACCGATAGCACATCCCCCAGCGGATGCTGATAGTAATCCGCGCTCCAGCGCGCCAGATCGAGAACAGCTTCCTCGACCAGAGGCGTCGGGTCCAATAGCTGGAGCAAGCTTTTCAGTGGCCGATCACCTTGCGGCTGCGCCTCGCCAAGGATGATGCCAACACGATTCTGAGTACCGAAAGGCACCAGCACGCGACAGCCAGCCGGCGCCTGGGATGCGGCAAGATCGGCCGGGATCAGGTAGTCGAACACACCCCGGACCGGGGCAAAGACCGCGACACGGACGGTTCGATCCGTGAAACGCCCGGACTTTTGCGCTGACGAACTGCTCACGGTGAGCGCGCGCGCAGCAGACGCTCGACCTCGGGTGGGAACAGGGCTCTGGATTCAATCAGGTCGGCAAGGGCCTGCTGGGTGGCACGCTTTACGGGACGGCTGTCAAGGCTGCTCAGAGGATGAGAAAGATTGCCGTGTGTCTGGAATAAAGCGATCGCGCAGGGTGAGCTCTCCGCTTCGATCAGGAAAACGGGAACGGCCCGCGTGAGCTTCGCGCTGAACTTGAAGACAGCCTCGCCCAGCTGATAGTTCACCCCGTGCTCTATGAAGAACCTTGAGAGAACTTCAACCTCATCAAGACGTACGTGGAGGTTGATGCTGTTCCCAGGCAGGGCCGTTCCGTACCAGGTGGGGCCGCAGAGTGTCGCGGAAAACCTGGCCAGGCGCTGCAGCACGCGCAGGGCGCGCGTTCGGAGTAGTGTGATGTGCTCCAGCTGAGACGTGTAGTGGAACAGGTTCAGGTATCGCGCCAGCTCAATGAAGATGCTGAGATTGTCCGGCCCCTCCTCTGCGGCGCGCGCGATCTCGCCATACAGGGCCTTGCGGCGCGCAGTCTCGAAATCCGGCGCGCCCTCGACGAGCAGCCGCGCCGCGCGGGTGGCGATTTCGTCGCGTCCGCTGCGCAAACGGATTTCCCTGCGCGGCACCAGCAGGCACTCAGAAGAGCTGTTCAGGAATAGAGGGACGCGAGCTCCTGCCACCGCCCCCGGTTTCCTCGGCGCCATCGCCTCGTGCGGGAACCTGATCAGGTCGGAAATACTCGAACATTGCATCAGAGTGGTCCGCACCCACAAGCAGCCCTGTCTCCGGATCAATCCGCACAGTGACAAGACCTTCTGGTTTTTCCAGGGAAGCTTCAGGAACGCCTTCGAGAGCCGTTCTCATGTAATCGATCCAGATCGGCAGCGCGGCTTTGGCGCCTGTCTCATAGCGCCCGAGCGGTACAGTACGATCGGAGCCGACCCATACAGTCGTTGCGAGGTCGCGATTGAATCCAGAGAACCAGGCATCTTTCTGATCGTTGGTTGTCCCGGTCTTTCCGGCCAGGTCATCGCGCTTCAGGCTGCGGGCGCGCCGCCCGGTGCCGTATTTGATGACGTCTTTGAGCATGGAAGCCATTAGCCAGGCGTTGTCTGCGGCAACCACCCGTGGCGCTCGGCGTTGAGGTGGTAAAGCTTCCATGGCGGTCAGGCTGGCGATGTCGACTGGCTCACCATCACCGTCAAGAGTGAAGTTTTCGCATACGCTGCATACCGTGGCCGGCGCCGCCAGGTAAATCCGCTTGCCTTCTGAGTCATGGATTTCCTCGACGAAGAAAGGCTCCACCTTGTAACCACCGTTAGCAAGCGTCGCGTAAGCAGTCACAAGTTCGTAGGGGGACACCTCCCCGGAACCGAGAGCCAGCGAGAGATTATGGGGCAGCACAGCTGTGTCAAAGCCAAAGCGCTGGACATATTCCAGCCCCTTTTCGATGCCTATTGCACGCAATAAGCGGATGGATACCAGATTTCTCGATTTTGTCAGGGCTTCGCGCAGTCGCGTCGGGCCGAAGTAAGAACCGCTGTAATTCTCCGGCCTCCAGGCGCTCTCCAGCCCAGGCGCGTCAAAAACGATCGGTGCGTCGTTGATAAAGCTGGCGGGCGTGAAGCCGTTGTCCAGCGCGGCTGAATAAATGAATGGTTTGAAGTTGGAGCCGGGCTGACGGCGGGCCTGGGTGACTCGGTTGAATTTGGATTGGCTGTAGTCGAACCCGCCAACCAGGGCGCGTACCCGCCCATCCTGTGTGTCAATGGAGACCAGGGCGCCCTCAATCTCGGGTAGCTGGGTTAACGCCCAGTGCCCGGCGCCAACAACGTTCTTGCCTAGAGCCTCGGTGGGGGCCTCGTACTCGTAGTGGACGCGGATGATGTCTCCGGGCTTGATGATGTCGTCAGCCGACGCTGGCGCCGGCCCCAGCGAGTCAACCCCAAGTTTTTTACGCGCCCACTTCAGACCATCCCAAGGGACAGTCAAAGCTCCTCGCCCGCGGGCCCAGACAATGGCGCTTTTTTCCTGGGTTGCAACGACCAGGGCCGGCACCTGGTCGCCAACGGTACGGAAACCGTCGACGGCGAGCGCCCAACTTTCTGACGACTGATCCGGAGGAAGTGAGTAGTGGCTTTCAGCGCCCCTGTAGCCGTGTCGCCGCCCGTAGTCTTGAAGCCCTGCCGAGAGCGCGTCAGTGGCGGCCTGCTGCAGGCGGGCATCCACGGTTGTCGTGACTTTGAAACCGGAGCTGTAAATGTCATCACCGTAGCGGGACTCCATGAAGTCCCGGACCATTTCAGCCACGTGGGGTGCAGAGGCTCCTATCGCTTGGCCGTGCCATCGGGCAGTGTTTGGCTGCTGGCCGGCGTTCTGAAATTCAGCGTCGCTGATGAAGCCGAGTTTGTGCATGCGACCAAGTACGTAATTTCGACGTTCAAGTGCTGCCTTGGGATTGCTAATCGGATTGGTACGGGACGGTGCCTTGGGCAGGCCTGCGATCATGGCCATCTCAGCCAGAGTGAGTTCTGACAGCGTGGCTCCGTAGTACACCTGTGCTGCCGCCGCTATGCCGTAGGCACGATGGCCAAGAAAAATCTTGTTCAGGTAGAGCTCAAGAATTTCGTCTTTACTCAGTTCGCGCTCGATGATCATTGCCAGCACGACTTCTTTCAGTTTCCTTTCGTAGGTTTTTTCCGGGCTAAGGAAGAAGTTACGCGCGACCTGCATCGTGATCGTGCTTCCTCCCTGGCTTTTCTGGCGCGTTTCCAGCAATTCGATGACGGCACGTGTGATTGCCATCCAGTCCACACCCGGGTGGCTGTAAAACCGATCGTCCTCGGCCGCCAGGAAAGCCTGGACCATGAGCGGTGGGACTTGTGGCATGCTGACGGGATAACGACGTTTTTCTCCGTATTCGGCAATGAGCTCCCCGCCAGCAGCGTATACACGCAATGGGGTCTGCAGCCGAACCTCGCGGAGGGTTTCAACGGAAGGGAGTTGCGGTAGCACGTACCAGAGAAGCGCGAGGCCACCAAAAACAGTGGCTGCGAATCCGAGTAGGAGTAGGCTAATTAAAGCTTTCAAGATCGAATAACACTCGACGCAACTACGGTTTAGGGGATTTCAGTTCTACTTTAGATTTGATCGTTAACTATAAGTTTTCTATAAAGTTCATAGAAAAATAGTTTGTTTTTTCGTTGAGCATTGACTATAGTTACAAGCAAGTGCTGAGATTTTTGTGCAATGTTTTCTTTTAAAGCATTGAATTTAAAGAGGAAAAACGGTGTCACTCTTCCGTCGCGCTAAACCGCCGCTGCTGGGAATCGACATCAGTTCGACGTCGGTCAAGCTTGTTGAGCTTTCCAAGAGCGGGAGCAAGTATCGCGTTGAGAGCTACGCGGTGGAGCCGTTGCCTCCCAATGCAGTGGTCGACAAAACTATCACGGATGCTGACATGGTCGGCGAAGCGATTCGCAGAGCCGTGACCAAATCCGGAACCAAGACCAAAACGGCCGCATGCGCCGTCGCGGGGTCTGCGGCAATCACCCGGGTTATCACGATGCCGGCCGATCTTTCCGAAGAGGAAATGGAAAGCCAGATCCAGATCGAGGCGGATCAGTACATCCCCTACCCGCTGGACGAGATCAACCTCGATTTCGAGATTCTGAAGCCATCTGAGACGGAGCCCGACCGTGTTGAAGTTCTGCTGGCTGCGTCGCGCAGTGACAACGTTGACATTCGTGTAGCGGCGCTCGAAGCAGCCGGACTCATTCTAAAAGTCGTTGATGTGGAGGCGTTCGCACTTGAGCATGCGGTGCAACTCCTGCAGGAAAGACATCCCGGACTGGAGGATGCATCGGTCATAGGTGTAATGGACGTCGGAGCAACAGCTTCTACGCTCAGCGTTCTGGAGGATAGGCGCGTCATTTACACCCGGGAGCAGAGTTTCGGCGGGCGTCAACTGACAGAGGAAATACAAAGACGCTACGGGCTTTCGTACGAAGAAGCTGGCCTGGCGAAACGTCAGGGCGGGCTTCCCGATAACTATGTGCCGGAGGTGCTCCGCCCGTTCACCGAATCAATGGCCCAGGAAGTAAGTCGGGCTCTCCAGTTTTTCTATTCGTCCAGCCAGTTTGGCGCAGTGGATCA
>JAYODW010000015.1:0-76698 GCA_038116745.1 Gammaproteobacteria bacterium | reverse complement strand
ATGCGGGCGATCGAGTCATTGCAGACAAGCCGCCCTCTAATCGTCTACCTGTTTGACGATTTAGTTAGAACGCTTCCCGAAGGCGCTTATTTGACGGAAGTGACGCAGCGTGGACGCACCATAACCGTCAAAGGTGTAGCGCAGTCAAACGCTCGGGTATCCAGCTACATGCGCAACATTGAACAATCAGAGAGGTTGAAAAAACCGAAATTATCCATCGTCGAAACAGCATCAAAGGGCGCCAACAGGTCTGCTACGTTTACGTTGAGCTTCAATCAGACCGTGCCTAAGGCTGGCGAAGACGAGCAGGAGGAGCAGCTGTAATGAAACTCTCCGAACTGCAGAATCTGAATGCTGAAAATATCGGCTCGTGGCCGCTGCCGGTCAAAATCTTCGGCGCTTTAGTGGTTTTCGCGCTGATAAGCTTTCTTGGATGGCATTACGACGTGCAGGACCTGACCACCAAGTTGAAAGCGGCTGAGGCGAAGGAGGTCAAACTCAAAGGAACGTTCGAGAGCAAACAGACTAAGGCAGCCAACCTTCCGGCGTTGAAACAGCAGCTCGCGGATATTAAAGAGTCGTTCGGCGACTTGTTGAAGCGTTTACCCGATCAGACCCAGGTCGCCGAACTTCTGGTGGACATATCTCAGCAGGGCTTGGGCGCCGGCCTTGAGTTCGATCTCTTCAAGCCCGGAAAAGAAGTGCCGAAAGACTACTACATCGAATTGCCTATTCAGATAAAGGTCAGAGGTTCCTATCACGAATTTGGCGAGTTTATCAGCGGAATTTCTGACCTGCCCCGGATCGTGACCAGCCATAACGTCAAGATTAAACCGGACGGGAAAAGTGGGATGCTGTCCCTCGAAGCGACTGCCAAAACGTATCGCTACGTTGCAGATGACGAGGAGGGTTGAACCATGCTGGACCGGTTAAAAAACGCAAGATATCGGCATTTGCGTGTCGCAACGATCGCGCTCACCTTTGTGCTCGCTTCCTGCGCATCCAACGATATGAGCGATCTTCAGAATTACGTATCCGCGGTGCTGGCTCGGAAAGGTGGCAAGGTGGAGCCATTACCTCCGATAAAACCCTATGAGCGCTACCTCTATCAGTCCGGAGGCATGGAACTCCGAGATCCCTTTATGTCGTTTGCCCGCCAAGCGCGTGACGTCGGTAGAGAAATTCGAATCGATGACGAAGAACAGAAACTATTCGCCAACGAAATCCTTACGCATAACCCCGAAGAACTCGAGGGTTATGAGCTCGACACACTGCGAATGGTTGGGACTCTGGAGGATGCCGAGAGTATGTGGGCGATCATTCTCGACCCGGCGCGCATGGTTCACCGAGTCCAGGTAGGAAATTACCTCGGCAGAAATTTCGGAAAAATCACCAACATTCAAGAGGATCGCCTGGATGTGCGCGAAATCATCCAGGACTCCCAGGGCCGCTACGAGGAACGAGCTGCAGCAATAGCTCTCGCAGCACAGTAACCCAACGAAGGGGTATATCGATGGGCAAAGTTGAAATTCAAGAGAAAATTCGGCGTTCAAACGGGCGCTGGATTCGGGCTGTCCGGGAAGCTGTGGCGATTGTCTGCTGTTTTTGGAGCGGGGCGGTGCTCGCGCTCACTCTTGACGATATAAATTTTTCGTCCTTGCCGGGTGACCGGGTGCAGATTGACGTGACGCTCTCAGAGCCGCTTGTGGGCGACCCCGTGGTTTTCACCATCGATAACCCTGCGCGAATCGCGCTGGATCTGCCCTCTACCTCGGTCAACATGAAAGAGCGGATGCGCCAGATTGGTGTGGGATCGGCGGAAAGCATTGTTGCTGTGGAGGCCGAAGACAGGACGCGGGTGGTGATCAACCTAGCCCAACTGGTGACCTACGATGTCAGCTCGAACGGAAACACAGTGACCTTCCTGCTCGACTCCGGGCAAGCTGAACTGAAATCAGAGAGTTTTGTTGATATGACTGTTCCTGGCGCAGCGGAAAGCGCTACGATCACCAACCTAGATTTCCGTCGGGGAGAGAGCGGCCAAGCGCGGGTCATTGTCGATCTCTCTGATCCAAACGTAGGTATCAACATTACCCAACGAGGGGAGGACATCATTGTCGATTTCGCGGGAACCAGACTCCCGGAAGCGTTTGATCGGAAGCTCGATGTGATTGACTTCGCGACGCCCGCGAGAGAAATCGATACTTTCTCTCAGGGCAATGGCACCCGGATGGTCGTGACTCCAACCGGGCTTTTTGAGCAGCTGGCTTACCAATCTGACAACACGTTTACGCTTGAGCTTCGACCGCTAACCCTGAGAGAAGAAGCGGATCTGAAGAAATCGAAATTCGGCTACACCGGGGAACGGCTATCCCTGAATTTTCAGAACATTGAGGTCAGGGCGGTCCTGCAGCTGATCGCGGATTTCACAGAGAAGAATCTAGTAGCAAGCGATACCGTCGGCGGTAGTGTCACGTTGCGATTGAAGAATGTCCCGTGGGATCAGGCTCTGGATATCATTCTGAAATCTCGCGGACTCGGCAAAAGAGAGGTGGGCAATGTGATGATGGTCGCCCCTCAGGAGGAGCTGGCGGCCAGAGAGAAACTAGAGCTGGAATCACAGCAGCAAGTCGAGGATTTAGCGCCGCTTCGCACCGAGTTCGTGCAGGTAAATTACGCCAAAGCCGCCGATATTGCGTCGATGTTGAAAGCGGAGGCCAATAATTTGCTGTCTGAGCGGGGAAACATCACGGTGGACGCTCGCACGAACACGCTTCTGGTTCAGGACACGAGCGAAAAACTCTCGGAGATCCGCTCAGTCGTGGAAGCCTTGGACATCCCAGTTAGACAGGTTTTGATCGAGTCGCGCCTAGTGAACGCCAACGAGGACTTTGCGAAAGACCTGGGTGTCAAGTTCGGCGCTTCCTGGGAGGAACGGCGTAGGGATGGGTGGGTGATGGGAGCCGGTGGGGGCAACGCGACGGGCACCACATCTCCAACCTATACATATACTGATGAGGGCGGACCCGAAGGGTCGGCCTTCAACGGCGGCGCGGTGGGGCCGACCGCATTTGCCGAAGGTGGCGGGCAAAATTACATTGTTGATCTCGCCGCCACGGCATCGGGCGCGGGGGCATTTAAGTACGCTGTTGGAAAGATTGGAAGCTACTTCTTAGAGCTGGAATTGACTGCTCTGCAGGTCGAGGGACGAGGAGAGATTATTTCAGCTCCTCGGGTGATAACGGCAAACCAGACAGAGGCCACGATCGAATCGGGTACCGAGATTCCCTACCAGGAAGCGGCTTCTAGTGGTGCTACTTCGACTTCATTTAAGAAGGCGGTATTGAGCCTCAAAGTTACACCGCAGATAACGCCAGACGACCGCATCATCATGGATCTTGAGGTCAACCAGGATTCTGTTGGACCGGAAACCTCGTCCGGCGTTCCAACCATCAACACCAATGAGCTGCAAACACAGGTTCTGGTGGACAACGGGGAGACTGTGGTTCTCGGTGGAATTTTCGAATCTTCGGAGCGCGGGGCCACGACCAAAGTGCCCTTTTTCGGAGATCTGCCTTATCTGGGACGGCTGTTTAAACGCACGGCGCAGGATCTGAAAAAGCAGGAATTACTTATATTCGTGACACCGAAAATTCTGGACGAATCCCTGTCACTAAACAGCCGATAATTAAATCTTGATTACTGATAGTCATGCAGCCGGCAGGTAGTGAATAGCCGCTAAGTTCAAGGTGTTTGCTTCGGGTCCAAGATTGGAAGCCCCGGCGGAAATCAGATGGTTGCCCGAGTGGCTTCGCGCCGAATATTTTTAGTTGGCCCCATGGGGTCGGGCAAAACCACGATTGGCAGCCATATTGCCCGAGCTATGGGATTGCCGTTTGTGGATTCGGATGAAGAGATCGAATCCCGCACCGGGGCTGATATTGCGCTGATCTTCGAAATTGAGGGCGAAGCAGGATTCCGTGCCCGGGAAAAAAGGGTCATCGAAGAGCTGACCCAGAGAGAGGATCTCGTCCTCGCGACCGGTGGCGGAGCGATTCTCGACGAAACTAACCGTCGCTGTCTTTCGGAACGCGGTTTTGTCGTGTATCTAAAAAGTGGGGTTGAAACCCTGCTGCGACGGCTCAGGCACGACACGACTCGCCCCCTGCTGCGGAATGGCGACCCCGCTGTCACGTTGCGCCGGATCATGGCCGTCAGAGGGCCGCTGTACGAAGCAACAGCCGATGTAATCATTGAAACCGGCAAACAGCCGGTGAAGCAGCTGGTCAAAAAGATTCTGAGCCAGATCCCATGAACCACTGCCTCCAGGTTGAACTTGGAGAGCGGAGCTATCCGATACATATCGGCCCTGGCCTGCTCCAGAAAACCGACCTGTTGCAAGAGCTCCTGGATGCGCGTCAGGTTGTCGTGATCACCAACCAGACGGTCAGTCCGCTTTATAGCGCACCCTTGCGCGCCAGGTTGGACGCGGCCGAGGTCCATGAACTGGTGCTTCCTGACGGAGAGCACACGAAAACCCTCGCGGTCTTCGGTGACATCATGACCTTCCTGCTTGAAAACAGAATTGAGCGCAGCGCGGTGATGGTTGCACTTGGCGGCGGCGTCATCGGTGACCTGGCTGGTTTTGCCGCTGCGAGTTATCAGCGTGGAATTAAGCTCATTCAGATCCCGACGACCTTGCTGGCGCAGGTGGATTCCTCCGTTGGCGGGAAAACAGCGGTTAATCACCCGTTGGGAAAAAACATGATCGGGGCTTTTCACCAGCCGAGTGCGGTGATCGCTGACCTGGACACGCTGTCTACGCTGCCAGAACGGGAGTTTCGTGCAGGTCTGGCGGAAGTGATCAAATACGGCCTTATTCAAGACGCTGAGTTTTTCAGCTGGCTCGAGAAATATTGTGCCAGCTTATTGGTCAGGGACCCCGAAACCCTGGCTCAGGCAGTGCTCCGCTCCTGCCAAAACAAGGCGTCGGTCGTCGCCGCCGACGAGCGCGAAGGAGGAATCCGCGCCCTGCTTAATCTTGGCCATACGTTTGGTCACGCGATAGAAACTCACGCGGGCTATGGGAAGTGGCTACATGGTGAAGCGGTTGCTGCAGGGACTATGCTTGCTGCCCGGATGTCTCGAAATCTGGGTTGGATTACCGCCGACCAGCTCGAACAGATAGCGGGACTTCTGCAGCGCTGCGGATTACCGCTCAAGCCCCCTGATGGCATGGGCGCAGAGGATTTTCTTGAGCATATGGCGCACGACAAGAAGAATGCCGATGGACGCATTACGCTGATTCTCTTACAGGGAATCGGTCATGCTGTTGTCTGTCGGGATTACCCCGAGCGCGACCTGCGCGCGGTGCTGGAGTCCGTTTAGCCCTCGGAAATCAGGAGTGCACGGCAGCGCCTCTGCGCGTGGACAGATCTATGACGCTTGCGCCTTTTGCAGTGGATGTGAGTTCGAGTGCCGGCAGGCGGGTTTCAGAGCCGCCTCCGCGCTGGCGGGATGAATTCCAGCGTGATCGTGACCGCATCATCCACTGTTCCGCCTTTCGACGTCTGGAATACAAGACCCAGGTTTTCGTAAATCACGAAGGGGATATGTTCCGGACACGTCTGACCCATTCTCTGGAGGTGGCCCAGATTGCACGGAGTATCGCTCGTGCCCTCGGGCTGAACGAGGACCTGACCGAGGCAATCGCACTGGCGCACGATCTGGGGCACACCCCCTTTGGGCATGCTGGCCAGAAAGCCTTGAACCAGTGCATGAGGCCGTTCGGGGGGTTTGAGCACAATCTCCACTCGCTGCGTATTGTGGACCGGCTCGAAAGGCGTTACCCGGAGTTCTGCGGACTGAACCTTATGTTTGAGACGCGCGAGGGCATTCTTAAAACATGCCGCGCCGACCATGCTCGCCAGCTGGGTCCACTGGGCGAACGGTTTCTGTCAGGCGGGCAGCCATCGCTCGAGGCGCAGATTGCGAATCTCGCAGACGAGATAGCCTATAACCACCACGATATCGACGACGGGCTGCGCTCAGGGATCCTGGAACCCGACGATCTGGCGCCACATCCAATGTTTGCGAGCGCCTTGGCGGAGAGCAACAAACTGTATCCCGATGCAGAGCCCAAAAGGATTCTGGCGACGACCATCCGCGCCATGCTGGGCGAGTTCGTCAACGACCTAATCGCTTTCACGCGCGGACGCCTCGGCAGCGCGCGATGTACCAGCGTGGAGGACGTGCGGGCCTGTCCGGATAGCCTGGTGGCTTTTTCAGATGATCTGGCATTGGAACACCGGCGCTTGAAGCGCATCCTGCGTCGAAAGCTGTATAACAACCAGCGTGTCAGGGCGTTTAATGACGCAGCAGCACAAACTGTGAGGGAGTTGTTCGAAGTGTTCACCACCCGGCCGCAGTTGCTACCGGTCGAAGACAGGAAAGGGTCCCGAGACGAAGATGGTCACGCGCGTCTGGTAGCGGACTACATTGCAGGGATGACCGATCGGTTTGCCATTCAGGAGCACAGACGGCTGGTGCGGATTGAGCGCTGGCCGAGGGATTGGTCTGTTGCGTGAGGCGTCAGTAGAAGGTGGCGACGAGCAGGTCGTCCCAGGGCAGGAGATGCCCTATCTGATATCGGACACACTCCGGCAGCGTCTGGATCTAGCCCATCATCTGTTGGAATTCGGTAGGCAGATTATTGCGATCGCCGGAGACCCGGGCAGCGGTCGCAGCAGTTTTCTGGCCCAGATTGCTCAGGACGCCAGCGCAAACTGGAAGCTGCTCACTTTGTCCGGGCAGAGTTTTGAATCTACCGCCGGGTTTCTGCAGAGCCTGCACCAGATGTTGGCACGTGGGACAGTCGCCGCCGCGATATCCGATCCTTTGAAACTCGAAGATCTGATTCGAGATCAGCTTCGTCAGCTCCATTTCGAAAAGCGGCTTTGTGTTCTGGTATTAGACGACGCAGACGGGTTGGATCGCGACCTGTGTGGGTTGCTTTTCCGCCTGGCGCATAGAGATGACGAGATAGCTGAGCTACGAGTTCTTCTAACCGTCAGGCGTGAGGCCCCGGTCCTGAGCCACCTGCAGACGAGCGCCCCGCACGCCGCCCTGTTACATCTCATTGATATCCCGCCGATGACGATCCCGCAGGTTGAAGATTTCGCAGACGCCTGGTGCAGCGGGCAGCGGCTGGATCGCCGTCAGCTGTCGCGCTGTGCTGGCGACGAGCTGGCACGGGAATCTCACGGGAACCCGGGAAAACTGCTGGCGTTGTTGAGCACTCGATCCCGTTACCCCGCAGAGTCCTCACCACCTCTCCCTCTGCGGCTGCCTCTGCGAAAGCCGCAATGGATAGTGACAGCGGCATTTCTACTGTCTGCCTTGCTACTTGGCGGCGTAATGCTGGCGCGCGATTCGAACAGAGACAGACCAAGCTCCCGGCCTGCTGTTGAAATTGAACTGCCTCAGGAAGTTCCTGCGGATAGGACATCGGAAGAGCCGCGGGGCTTGGAACCGGCGCTCGACTACCCCAGGCCCGCAAACGCTCTGACAACGCCTCCACTAGAGCCTTCCCCGGCGCTGGACTTTGCAGCCGAGGCTATCGAGGAATCGGTATCCCGGGAAGGTGATATCGAGACCGGCGTATCTGAGACCAACAGCGCGCAGCAGGATTCGGAGCTCGTTCCGTCTGCGCCACCGCCGGCCGAGGTGCTGAGCGCAGAAGCCGGCCCAGCGGAAAACAGCCCGCCGGGAACGATTGCTGGGCGCGAGCCCAAAGCTGCGACACGGGCTGCTGCCTCCGCGGATGTGAGCGCTTATACCGCCAATTGGATCGAGGGTCAGGCTGACAACACTTTCGTGGTTCAGTTGATAGGTCTGCGCGAAGAGCGGTCGGCTGAAAAGTTCCTGGCCGAGCATGGGTTGTCCGGAAAAGCGGCCATCCTTCCTCTAAGCCTGGGTCAAGGGCCGTGGTTCATCGTGGTCACGGGACACTACCAGACCCGGGCTGAGGCAACGGCCGGCATCGCTGTACTGCCGAGTGCTTTGCGTGCCCTCAAACCCTGGCCGCGGACGATAGGCTCTTTAAAAAATCGATGACTAGAGAACAGCTTATCTTCCCTGCCGGAGACGTCACTTAAGCTGACTGATAGGGGCTGTGGTGACAGCCGGAAAGCGGCCGGCGTATAATCCGCGTCCTTTTTGCGTGCCGTTTGGGCGCGTGCTTTTACGATTTCTCGGGAGTTCGGAGGCTTCCCTCGCGATGGACCAGGCTCGCACACGATTTCCTTTGGCCCACTCACCAAAAGAAGGTCTTTACGATGCCGCCTACGAGCATGACTCGTGTGGCGTAGGCTTCGTCGTGGACATGAAAGGGCGGAAGTCCCACGCGATCATTGAGCAGGCGCTCACCGTCCTGGAAAACCTGATGCATCGCGGCGCGACGGGTAGTGAGGAAAACACGGGAGATGGTGCGGGCATCCTGATCCAGCTTCCTGATCGTTTTCTGCGCGCCAGCTGTGAAGCGCAAGGGCTCAGTTTGCCGCCGGTGGGCGATTACGGCGCTGGACTCGTGTTCCTCCCCCAGGACCCGGAGCAGGCTCAAGAGTGCGTCCGGACCATTGAGACGCTTGTGGTTGAGGAAGGACAGCGGGTGCTGGGTTGGCGGCAGGTTCCCGTCGATGACTCAATGATTGGACCAACAGCTAGTTCTGCAGAGCCTGGATTTCGCCAGATTTTCATCGGGCGCAGCGAGGGCCTGATCGACGCAGACGCATTCGAAAGAAAGCTTTACGTCATAAGAAAACGCGCTGAGCATGCAATCTGGAGCAGCGAGCTATCTGAAAAAGCTTTGTTCTATGTGCCGAGCCTCTCCCACCGGACCATGATCTACAAGGGGATGCTGATCGGAACACAGCTGGCTCCTCTTTTCCCCGATCTGTCTGACGAGCGGGTTGAAAGCGCGCTGGCTCTAGTGCATCAACGGTTTTCGACCAACACCTTCCCCTCCTGGCCGCTTGCCCAGCCGTTCAGATATATCGCGCACAACGGCGAAATCAACACGCTGCGCGGAAACATTAACTGGATGCGCGCACGAGAGGCTTTGTGCGAGTCGGAGCTGTTCGGCGAGGACCTGCAGAAGTTGTTCCCCATCGTTCTTGAGGGCAACTCTGATTCTGCCGGCTTCGACCAGGTGCTGGAGTTTCTGCACATGGCCGGCCGGCCACTGCCGCTTGCTGTGCTGATGATGATCCCGGAGGCCTGGAGCGGGCACGATGCCATGGAGCCGGGACGCCGGGCGTTCTACGAGTATTACAGCTGCCTGATGGAGCCCTGGGACGGCCCTGCTTCCATCGCATTCACCGACGGCCGTGTTATCGGCGCCGTGCTGGATCGAAACGGGCTGCGCCCGTCCCGATACTACGTCACAGAAGACGACCTGGTGGTCATGGCCTCCGAAGTCGGCGTGCTTGATATCCCCCCCGAGAAGGTCCGAATCAAAGAGCGCCTGCATCCGGGACGCATCTTCCTGGTCGATACAGAGCAGGGAAGAATCATTGACGATGCCGAGCTGAAGCAGCTCTACATCGATCAGAACCCGCACGCGCAATGGCTCGCGAGCAACCGCGTCCCTATTGATGACCTTCCAGAGCCCCCGCACGTCCATGAACCTGATCATGAGACGGTGCTCCAGCGACAGCTGGCATTCGGCTACACACAGGAAGACCTGCGCTTGCTGATGCTGCCTATGGCTGCAACTGGTGGTGAAGCCATCGGTTCGATGGGTACGGATGCGGCGCTTGCGGTTCTGTCTGACAGGCCGCGCTTGCTCTACGACTACTTCAAACAGCTTTTCGCTCAGGTTACAAACCCCCCTCTGGACGGGATTCGGGAGGAGCTGGTCACACAGGTTTCTACGTCAATCGGCCCGGAGGGCAACCTGCTCAACGCCAGCGCTAGCAGTTGCCGCCAGCTGTCCCTGAATTCTGCGATTCTGGACAACGAAGACCTCGAAAAGATTCGAGGGATCGATTGCCACGGTTTCAAAACGAAGACCATCGATACGACCTATCCCGTGGCGGGAGGTGCCGAGGGGCTGGCGCGAGCGCTGGACGAGGTTTGCGCAGCTGCAGATGACGCGGTAGACGCCGGTCACGCGTTCATCGTCCTTTCCGATCGCGCCATGAGCGACCAGCGAGCTGCCATTCCGGCGGCACTGGTTACTGCAGGCGTTCATCATCATCTCGTCCGTAACGGACGCCGTGTACGAGTCGGCCTGGTAGTTGAATCCGGGGAGCCCCGGGAAGTGCACCACTTCGCGGTGCTGCTCGGATACGGTGCAGGCGCGGTCAATCCGTATCTGGCATTTGAAACGCTTGATGACATGCTCAAGCAGGGGATCCTGCGTGAAGTTGCCGGGATGGGCGATGGTGAGACTGCGCATGACGCTGCAGTGCGGAACTACATCAAGGCCGTCAACAAAGGCCTGATCAAGGTCATGTCAAAAATGGGCATTTCGAGCGTCCAGTCTTATCGCGGCGCTCAGATCTTTGAGGCCGTCGGCCTCGACGCGGAGTTTGTTGACCGCTATTTCACCTGGACGGCGACCCGCATCGGCGGGATCGGGCTTGACGTGGTTGAGCGTGAGGTCAGCATGCGCCATCACGAGGCCTGGCCGGATCGTCAAGTAAAGCGCCCGGAACTCGGGAGCGGCGGCGAGTACCAGTGGCGACGTGATGGGGAATACCACCTGTTCAACCCTGAGACCGTGTTCAAGCTTCAGCACGCAACCCGCTCGGGTCAGTTCGATATTTTCCGCGAGTACACCCGGGCGGTAGACGACCAGAGTCATCACCATGCAACGCTGCGCGGCCTCTTTCGTCTACGCCCGGCAGTCAAGCCGGTGCCGCTGGACGAAGTGGAGTCGATTGAAGCCATCCTGAAGCGATTTCACACCGGCGCGATGTCTTACGGCTCGATCAGCGGCGAGGCCCACGAAACCCTCGCTATTGCGATGAATCGGATCGGAGGAAGGTCGAATACCGGAGAGGGAGGTGAAGATCCGGCCAGGTTCAAGCCAGATGCCAACGGCGATCTAAGGCGCAGTGCGATCAAGCAGGTTGCTTCGGGTCGCTTTGGTGTGACCAGCGAATATCTGGTTAACGCAGACGACCTGCAGATCAAAATGGCACAGGGCGCGAAGCCAGGCGAAGGTGGGCAGCTGCCAGGGCACAAAGTTTATCCGTGGATCGCGAAAGTCCGACACTCGACCCCGGGGGTGGGCCTTATCTCGCCGCCGCCTCATCACGATATCTATTCAATTGAAGACCTGGCGCAGCTCATTCATGACCTGAAAAACTCGAACCCGGCGGCAAGGGTGCACGTGAAGCTGGTGGCCGAAGTCGGAGTCGGCACGGTAGCGGCGGGTGTTTCAAAGGCGCATGCCGACGTTGTGCTCATTTCGGGCTATGACGGGGGTACGGGCGCTTCCCCGGTAACTTCGCTGAAACATGCAGGTGTTCCATGGGAACTCGGCCTGGCCGAGACTCAGCAGGTTCTGGTTGCAAACAAGCTGCGCGACCGCATTGTTGTGCAGGTCGACGGGCAGATGAAAACTGGGCGCGACTGCATCATCGCCGCAATGCTTGGTGCGGAAGAGTACGGTTTCTCGACTGCGCCGTTGGTCGTTATGGGCTGCGTGATGATGCGGGTATGTCATCTGAACACCTGCCCGGTCGGGATAGCGACCCAGAATCCGGTGCTGCGCGAGAAATTCGCCGGCCGGCCGGAATTTGTCGAAAACTTTTTCCGCTTCATTGCCGAAGAGATGCGCGGCTACATGGCGGAGCTCGGGGTGCGGACGCTGGATGAGCTGATAGGGCGGGTTGACCTGCTCGACATCGAGCCCGCGCTGGACCACTGGAAGGCCCAGGGGCTGGATCTGTCACAGGTGCTGTACCAAGCGCCATCAGAACCGGACACGGAGGTGCGCTGCGTCCGCGAGCAGGACCACGGCCTGGAGCGCTCCCTGGATCGAACAACCATTGTCCCGCTGTGCGCCGGCGCGCTGGATAGAGGGGAGTCCGTTGACGCCATCCTGCCTATCCGCAACATCAACCGCACGGTAGGGACGATTCTTGGCTATGAGATCACGCGGCGCTTCGGTGGCGAAGGTTTACCCGAGGATACGATCAAACTGCACTTCAACGGCTCGGCGGGCCAGAGTTTCGGGGCTTTCGTGCCCCACGGGGTGTCGATGACGCTTGAGGGTGATGCGAACGACTATGTCGGAAAAGGTCTCTCCGGGGGCAAGATAGTGGTCTTCCCGCCGCGTCACGCGTCGTTTATTCCAGAGGAGAATATCCTCGTCGGGAATGTCGCGCTGTACGGGGCGACCGGAGGAGAAGCGTATTTCCGAGGAATCGCGGGTGAGCGGTTCGCTGTGCGCAACAGCGGAGCCCGTACAGTCGTGGAGGGCTGCGGCGACCACGGATGCGAGTACATGACGGGCGGCCAGGTCGTGATTATCGGCGCGACAGGGCGCAACTTTGCTGCCGGCATGTCCGGAGGCGAAGCTTACGTTTACGACCCGGAAGGAAATTTCGGCGCGCTCTGCAACCCTGAAATGGTCGACCTTGACACGCCTGCAGATGCAGACGAGAGCGCTGTGCTTGAGTTACTGCGAAATCACGTCCGTTACACCCATAGCACAGTTGCGCAGCGCATAGTTGATGACTGGGACCAGAGCAGAACCCGCTTCGTTAAAGTGATGCCGAAAGATTACAAACGAGTCCTCGCTGCGCGCGAAAAGGCTCGCGAATCCGGTGCCTCGGAAGACGAAGCGGTTATGGAGGCCGCCCATGGCTAAAGTTACGGGTTTTCTTGAGTGGCCCCGCATTAAACAACCGTATCGCCCGGTCGAAGAGCGTTTACATGACTGGCGGCAGGTCATGGCGCCTTACCCCCCTGCAGACCTTGGCGAGCAGGCCGCGCGCTGTATGGACTGCGGAATCCCCTTCTGCCACCAGGGTTGCCCTCTGGGTAACCTCATTCCTGAATGGAACGATCTGGTTTATCGAGGGCGCTGGCAGGAGGCCATTGAGCGACTCCACGCAACCAACAACTTTCCTGAATTCACCGGCTCACTGTGTCCGGCACCCTGCGAAGGGTCGTGCGTGTTGGGTATTAACGACGATGCAGTGACTATTAAAGCCGTAGAGCTGTCGATCATCGACCACGCTTTTGAGCAGAACTGGGTTACGCCGCAGCCACCTGCGGTGGAAACCGGGAAGAAAGTTGCTGTCGTGGGATCCGGCCCAGCGGGTCTGTCTGCAGCGCAGCAGCTGCGTAGAGCGGGCCATCGAGTAACCGTATTTGAGCGCGACGACCGTCCTGGCGGGCTGCTTAGATACGGAATCCCTGAATTCAAGATGGAAAAGCGGGTTCTCGACCGGCGCCTCGATCAGCTCCGTGCAGAAGGGGTTGAGTTCAAGGTCAACGTGCATGTCGGCGTCGATGTCTCGGCGGGGGCGCTTCTCGCAGAGCACGATGCACTGTTGCTCGCGGGCGGCTCCACAGTCTCTCGAGACCTCACCGTGCCCGGTCGAGATCTCGATGGCATCCACCTCGCGATGGAGTTCCTGCCCCTGCAGAATCGGCGCTGTGAGGGTGATGTCATTGACGAGGACACGTTCATTTCGGCTTGCGACAAAGACGTGGTCATCATCGGCGGTGGTGATACCGGGGCCGATTGTCTCGGAACATCCCATCGCCACGGCGCCCGTTCGGTAACGAGCCTTGAGATTCTCCCGCAGCCGCCTGCTTTACGTGCCCAGGACAACCCCTGGCCTGAGTGGCCGCGGATCTACCGTGTTGCCTCTGCCCATGAGGAAGGCGGCAGTCGTGTGTATTCCGTATCGACCAGGCGGTTTATCGGTAACGCGTCAGGTAGGGTTAAAGCGCTGGAGCTGGTGGACGTGGAGATGAAGCTTCAAGACGGCCGACCCCAGTTTGTCGAAATCCCGGATAGCGTTCGGCAGATCCCCTGCGACTTGGCACTGCTCGCGCTGGGGTTCACTGGGCCTGAGCCTGAAGGGGTAGTGAAGGAGCTCGGACTCGAGCTTACCGACCGTGGCAACGTAGCTCGAGATGAACAGTGGAAGACTTCCCGCGAAAAAGTATTTGTCGCTGGTGATATGCAGCATGGACAGTCGCTTATCGTCTGGGCAATTGCCGAAGGTCGAGCAGCGGCGCGGGCGGTCGACAACTTCCTCATGGGTGGGTCTGACCTGCCATCACCGCTGTAGCTCGAGCGGGATCCACCTCAGGGGCGGCGACAGTTGATCAACGACCGCTTTCTGCGCGCATTACGACGAGAACAGGTTGATCGCACGCCGGTCTGGATCATGCGTCAGGCCGGGCGCTACCTCCCTGAGTATCGACAGACCAGGACCCGCGCCGGCGATTTCCTGAACCTCTGCAAAACCCCTGAGCTGGCCTGCGAGGTTACCCTTCAGCCGCTGGCGCGTTTTGAACTGGACGCCGCAATTGTCTTTTCAGACATTCTCACTATCCCTGATGCGATGGGACTCGGCCTTTCTCTGAACGAGGGAATAGGGCCCCGTTTTGAGCGGCCGGTGTCGACCGTGACGGAGATCGAGAAGCTGCACGTACCCGATCCCGAAACCGATCTCGGCTACGTTCTGGACACGGTTCGAATGGTGAAACGCGAGCTTGCGGATCGCATCCCGCTAATCGGTTTTGCCGGCAGTCCTTGGACGCTGGCCACCTATATGATTGAAGGTGGAAGCAGTCGTGATTTTGCGCTGACCAAAACCCTGCTATACGGCGACCCTTCGGCGATGCACGCGCTGCTCGAGAAGCTGGCAACCGCCGTCGGGGTTTATTTGAACGCGCAGATCGCAGCTGGAGCCGATGCGGTCATGGTTTTCGATACCTGGGGCGGTATTCTGCCGCACGCAGACTACCAGTCGTTTTCGCTTCGTTACATCACATATGTGCTGCGGCATCTCGCTGCGGGTACACCAACCATTGTTTTTACCAAGGGAGGTGGTCTCTGGTTGGAGGCTATCCGCGATAGCGGCTGTTCGGCTATCGGCCTTGACTGGACGGTCGATCCTGCGCAGGCGCGATCGCGCGTCGGAAATGATGTCGCTCTGCAGGGCAATCTTGACCCAGCGGTGCTGCTGACACGCCCTGATGTCGTCGCGCAGCAGGTCCGCCACGTCCTGGATAGTTTCGGGCCCGCTCCCGGCCATATCTTTAATCTGGGCCATGGCATCACGCCTGCTGTACCAGTAGAAAATGTCTCCTGCCTGGTTGAAACCGTACACGCGTACAGTAAAGCGCAAAGGCGCGCGCGGACGTCCGAGCACTGAGCAGGCTGGTCCCCACACCCTGCGGAAGGTGCCATGCGTAGCACTTTCCTCGCGCTGTTTGCCAAAGGGCTGTGCATGGGCGCTGCCGATGTGGTCCCCGGAGTCTCCGGTGGCACGATGGCGCTGATCCTCGGGATCTATGGCCGCTTTATCGACGCCATCAAATCGTTTGACCTGATCTGGCTGCGGGCGGTTCTGGCGCTGGATGTCAGCACCGCGGTGCGCCGCCCGCATTTTGAGTTCGTCCTGCCTGTGCTGGCCGGGATTGTCTCTGCGGTGCTGTTTTTCACCCGCGTAGTTCCGATCCCGGAGTTGCTGACTCTGCATCCTGCGCTGGTTTACGGACTCTTTTTCGGTCTCATCTGCGGCTCTTTATTTACTCTGACGACCGATCTCGGTGGCGTCGGCGCCCGAGATATTCCCGCGCTGTTTGCAGGCATCTTCCTGGGGTTGCTCGTGGTAACCGCGGTGCCGACCCAGACCCCCGAAGCCTGGTGGTTCATCGTCCTCGCTGGAAGTCTCGCGGTCAGCGCCATGATGTTGCCAGGGATCTCCGGCTCTTTTGTCCTGCTCATTCTGGGTAAATACGCGTATGTCCTCGACGCCGTGGGTCACTTCCGCTTTCATGTTCTGCTGCCTTTTATCCTTGGCCTGCTCAGCGGATTGGTATTGTTCAGCAGAGCGCTCGCCTGGGTGCTGCACCGCTACGAGCGCGGCACCATGGTGGCGATGACCGGTATTCTGGCCGCCTCGTTGTGGGTTGTGTGGCCTTTTCAGAATCGCGGCTACGAGCTGGTACGGGGCAAGTCCCGGCTGGTCAGCTCACAGCCCGTGCTGCCCGACTGGAATACCGCCACCGGGCATTCGATAGCGCTGGCGGTCCTCGGCGCTGTGGTCGTTGTTACGCTCCACCATGCCGCCCGGCGCGTCTCCAGTGCGCGAGGGACACAGCCAAAACGCTGAACAGGCCCAGAATCAGAATCGGCCCGTCGCCGAAACGTACGAATGGGGTGGCGCCCTGCCTTGGCCCGAATTCTCCAATGAGCACTGTACGGGCGAACTGGGGGGCCTGGGCCTGAATCTGGCCACGCTCATCTATGACGGCAGAAATCCCGGAGTTGGTGCCGCGCAGCAGGTAACGCCCGGTTTCCAACGCGCGCGCACGCGCTATCTGCAGGTGTTGGTGCGGCGCAATGGTGTCTCCAAACCATGCGTCATTGCTGACGTTAACCAGAAAAGCCGCGTCCGGTAGCGCACGTGCAATTTCTCTGGCGAAAGCAGCTTCATAGCAGATAGATATCCCAACCTTGTAACCGGCAGCTGTGAGAGGTGCTTGAAAAGCGGGCCCGGCGCTGAAGTCCGACATGGGAATCGACAGCAAGCGCGCAAGACCTTGCCACCAGCTCTTAAGGGGAAAGTACTCGCCAAAGGGCACGAGATGATGCTTGTGATATTGCTCGGCTTGAGCATTCAGCGCGATCACGCTGTTGTAATAGGCGCCGGAATACGGGTCTCCCGTAGGAATCCCGGACAGCACATCCACATCGTCGAACGTTGCAAGCAGCTGGTTCATGACTTGCGGAATCTCCTGCGGAAACGCAGGAATAGCGGTTTCCGGCCAGATAAGTAGATCGGAATTCCGATAGGGCAGGCTGAGATCGCGGTAGAGCGCGATCGACGCCACTTTTTCTTCCGGACGCCATTTCAAAGCCTGCGGAACAGCGCCCTGAATCAGAGCGACCTGCAGCCTCGGCCCCAGAGGCTGAGAGAATTCGACTGCGCTGAGCGCGTGCCCGCCCATCCAAAGCCCTAACATGAGCATCAGGCTGCTGCAGACTGAGAGCACTCCCTGCTGAATGGCGCTCCAGGCAAGCGTTGCAGACAGTGTCATGAGGATGAAGGAGACGCCATGTATTCCTATCACAGGGATATATCCGGCAAAGGCCGTATCAAGCTGGCTGTATCCCAGAAGGAGCCAGGGGAAACCGGTGAACAACCAGCCGCGCAGCATCTCCAGCCCGACCCACAGAGCGGGGGCGAGGGCGAGGGCAGCGCCAAAGCCGATCCGTTTAGCGACCTTGTGGTGCAGCAGTGCAAACACGCAGAGGTATAGCGCCATTGCGGCGACGAACAGGGCGGTGACGCCTATCGAAAAAGCATGGTGCGGCACGCCGAACTGGTGCACGCTGACCTGGATCCACCAGACGCCGTGTCCGAACATTCCGAGCCCGAAAAACCAGCCCGTGATGGCTGCCTGTTTGGCAGAGGAATGTCGCAGGCAGAGCAACAGCGCTGCAGGCGCCAGGATGGACAGCGGCCAGAACGACAGCGGCGCGAATGCCAAAGGCAGCACAACACCGCTTAAAAGAGCGATCAGGGTGCGTCCTCGGGAGCCACGCCGACGGGGCCCGACCTCGTCGGAGGCTACCGCGCAAGGCTGGCTCATGGTGCCGGATCGGGGTGAACGGTTCTGCGAATAACCCGCAGCAATCTGATCCGCCGGCGGTCTGCCCGCAGAACTTTGAAGTTGAATCCCTGGAATTCAAGTTCTTCCCCGCGCCTGGGCAGGTGTCCGAGGGCGTGTATGACAAAACCGCCCACGGTTTCGTAACTGTCTGAACTCAGGTCGACGCCGAAAAATTCATTGAATTCGTCAAGAGTAGCTCGCGCTTTGACCGTGTAGCGCTCGTCCCTGTGGCGCTTGATGTTGTCTTCTTCGGCGAAGTCGTGCTCGTCATCGATGTTGCCGACGATCTGCTCGATGACGTCCTCTATGGTTACCAGACCGGAAATTCCGCCGTATTCGTCGACGACCAGGGCCAGGTGATTGCGTCGCTCGCGGAATTCGCGCAGCAGGATGTTGAGGCGTTTGCTTTCGGGAACAAAAACTACCGGTCTGATGGAGTCCTGGATATCAAATGGTGTCTCCGCATCTAGAGCGAGAGGCAGCAGATCTTTAGCGAGCAGAATCCCCAGCGCGTGTTCTCTTTCTTCATCGAATACTGGAAACCGGGAATGCCCGGACTCAATGACGTCGGCGAGGAAATCCTTGGGCAAACTGTCTTCGTCGATAAAAACGATCTCGGAGCGCGGCACCATGATGTCCCGCACCTTCATTTCCGACACCAGCAGAGCGCCTTCCATCATCGCGACGGTGTCCGGATCGATGACGTGCTGCGCTTCTGCATCGTGCAGTCGTTCAACCAGCTGCTCGCGCCCATCCGGCCGGTACCGCAGTCTGAACAGAAGGCGCCCCAGCCATGCTCTCATGTGAAGAATTTTCCTGATGACGTCCGGGGCTTGATCGCGTTCATCGGGCGTAAGGATCCGGAAAACCGAGGCCGGCAAGCAGCCTGCGTTCGCGCGCTTCCATGCGAGCGGCATCGTCCGTTTTTATGTGGTCATACCCCAGCAGATGCAGAGCGCCATGAATGATGAGGTGTGCCCAGTGCGCCTCAACGGATTTCCCCTGCTCAGCAGCTTCCTCGGTGACCCGAGGGCCGCACACGACGATATCGCCGAGAAACTCCGGGAAAATTTCTTCCAGCCCTGTAGAAGGAAACGCGAGAACGTTGGTTGGTCTGGCAATGTTGCGGAATTCATGGTTGAGCGCGCACGATTCGTCGCTCCCAACGACCCGCAGCGTCAGGCTGCTGGGCAAAAGGCGCTCGTCCAGTGCTGCCTGAAGGTAGCGCTCAAGCGTTAGGCGGTCCGGTATCTGCGCGCTGCCGTCCGCAATCTGCAGGTCCAGCTGCAGCCGCGCCTCGGCAGGGGGCGGTTCAGTTTGCGTCGACATCTCTGTCCGTCGACGTGATCTCGTGTTCAGCGTACGCGTCCAGGATTGCTGCGACCAGCTTGTGTCGGACGACGTCACGGGACTGGAAGTGCGTAAAGCTGATGCCTGCCACGCCGCTCAGAACTTCGCTGACATGCTTGAGCCCGGACGTTTTGCCGCGCGGGAGATCAATCTGCGTAACGTCTCCGGTCACTACGGCGCGCGAACCGAAGCCAATCCGGGTGAGGAACATTTTCATTTGTTCGATAGTGGTGTTTTGCGCTTCATCCAGGATGATGAACGATTCGTTCAGTGTGCGTCCGCGCATGAAAGCAAGTGGCGCCACCTCGATCACGCTGCGTTCAATGAGTTTAGCGACGCGTTCGAATCCGAGCATTTCGTAGAGCGCGTCGTACAACGGGCGCAGGTAGGGATCAATCTTCTGCGCCATATCGCCGGGTAGGAACCCAAGACGCTCTCCGGCCTCTACAGCGGGTCGCACCAAACAGACGCGCCTCACGCTGTCGGACTCGAGGGCCGCAACGGCGCTCGCCACAGCCAGGTAGGTCTTGCCGGTTCCCGCGGGTCCGATCCCGAAACTGATGTCATTGGTACGGATGGCGGCGAGATAGCGCTTCTGGTTCACGCCCCTGGCCCGGACCAGCCCGCGGCGCGTGCGGATACTGTCGTCCTCAGGTCCCTCATGCGTCTCACTCGAAGTATCGTTCGCGAGCTCCAGATGAACATCGTTAGCACACAGTATTTTGGACGCCGTCATTTCATAAAGCTGCCTGATGGCGCTCTCGGCGGCGCGTACTGCGTGGTCAGAGCCGCTGAGGTTGAACGTATTGCCGCGATTGCCAATGTCGACGCCGGTCCTGCGTTCGAGCATGCGCAGGTGCTCGTCGAACTGACCGCAGAGGTTGGCAAGACGTTCGTTGTCCGCTGGTTCCAGAACGATTAAACGATCGGTTCTCATGCGGTCGCCGGGATGGGCCCGATCAGCTCTCCGCGCAGTGAATTCGGAAGGGCAGCAGTAATCCGGACTTCGGCCAGCTGCCCGATGAGCTCAGGGGCTCCGGCGAAATTGACGGTGCGATTGTTTTCCGTTCGTCCGGAAAGCTCTCCCGGATCCTTTCTGGCATTTCCGGTGATAAGGATGAGCTGCTGTGTGCCGACCATGGACTGACTCCTGCGCTCTGCCAGTTCAATGATGCGCCGCTGCAGGATCGCCAGCCGGTGTTTCTTTTCATGCAGCGAGACATCGTCAGGAAGATCCGCCGCCGGAGTCCCCGGCCGTGGGCTGTAAATGAAACTGAACGAAGTATCGAACGCGATGTCATCAATCAGCGCCATTGTGTCCATGAAGTCTTCGTTGGTCTCGCCGGGAAAACCAACAATGAAGTCAGAGGATATGGCTATTTCAGGGCGCAGCTGTCGAAGTTTCTCAATGATTGCCCGGTATTCCCCAGAGCTGTAGCCGCGCTTCATAAGTTGCAGGATGCGATCCGAGCCGCTCTGCACCGGCAGGTGCACATGATTCACGAGTTTGGGCTCTTCGGCGAAAGTCGAGATAAGCCGGTCGCTGAACTCGATTGGATGGGATGTCGTAAAGCGAATCCGCTCCACCTCATCGATTGCTGCCACGTAGCGGATCAGGGCCGCCAGATCGACAATTCTGCGGTCGTGAGTCAGGCCGCGGTACGCGTTCACGTTCTGACCCAGAAGCACGACTTCCCGGGCGCCGTCCTGCGCGAGATCGTAGATTTCCGTGATGACGTCGTCGAAAGGCCTGCTGAATTCGGTGCCACGGGTGTAGGGCACGACGCAGAAGCTGCAATATTTGCTGCACCCTTCCATGATGGAGACGAAAACACTCGGGCCCTCGGCCTGAGCGGCGGGAAGATTGTCGAATTTCTCGATCTCGGGAAAGCTGACGTCGATTACGGGCCCGGTGCCATTGCGCACCGCGGTGAGCAGCGCTGGCAGTCGATGCAGCGTCTGAGGGCCGAAAACAATATCAACGAAAGGTGCACGCTCCCAGATGTCCTCGCCCTCCTGGGAAGCGACGCAGCCGCCAACGCCGATAATCAGACCGGGGTCGGCTTCCTTCAATGCACGCCAGCGCCCGAGTTCAGAAAACAGCTTTTCCTGGGCTTTTTCTCTGACCGAGCAGGTATTCATCAATAAAACCCGTGCGTTCTCGGTGTCAGTCACGCGCGTAAGACCATGGGTATGCGCGAGCAGAGCGGCCATTTTGTTCGAGTCATACTCGTTCATCTGGCAGCCAAAAGTTTTAATGTACAAACCGTCGTTCATGCTTGTCCGGAGTTCTGCAGCGGGTGAGTGTCAGCCAGTTAGAGAGAATCCAGGTTATGACGTCGAGTCACGGGCATGTAGCTGCTGTGCTCGCGCTGGCACGAGTCAGGCAGGGACATAACCCCACTCCGCAACACGTCAAGCGTCAAGAGAAATGCGGGCGTTGTCGATCAAACGAGCTTTGCCAAGCCACGCGGCGGCAAGGACCACGAGATCTTTATCGTCGGGCCCTGGCGCCGCCAGATCGACAGCTCTGCGCACGGCGAAGTATTCCGGCCGCATACCGCTGGCGCGCAGCGCGGAGATGCCCTGCGCTTCAATTTCCGCCAAGCCGGCCGCCCGCGCGCGCACCGCTGCGGCGGCTTGTTCGAGGCTCCGATGAATCGCCGTCGCGAGCGAACGCTCGTCCGTCGTCAGGTACGCATTCCTCGAGCTCATCGCCAGTCCATCCGCTTCCCGGACTATCGGCATGCCGACAATCTCTACCGGGATCAGCAGGTCATGCACGAGTCGTCGTATGACTAACAGCTGCTGGAAGTCTTTTTCTCCAAAGAGTGCGTAATCGGGTTGCACGTTAATCAGCAGCTTGCTCACGACGGTGGCAACCCCGGAAAAATGGCCGGGGCGGA
This sequence comes from Gammaproteobacteria bacterium, assembly GCA_038116745.1. Lineage (GTDB taxonomy): Bacteria > Pseudomonadota > Gammaproteobacteria > JAYODW01. Next base: position 54,562 of record JAYODW010000015.1, on the reverse strand, counting down.
ACTCTCCGCACAGGATGTCGGACAGTTGGGGGACGGTGACCCGTGTATCCTCCGTGATTCCTCCTGGATAAAGCTCGGACAGGTTCGGCGCAAACAGCAGGTCGAGGCCTGCTTCCTCGAGTTTTGCGCGGTCGCTATCCAGCGTACTGGGATAACGCTCGTAATCTTCGCCACGACCGAACTGTATCGGGTTTACAAAAATACTGACGATGGTCCGCTCTGCCATCTCACGGGCGCGAGCCAGCAATGAAAGATGTCCTTCGTGGAGGTTGCCCATCGTAGGCACCAGAGCGATGCTCCGGCCCTGGGTTTTCCAATCGCGTACCAGCGCGCGCAAGGATTGCAAGTCGAAAGAAGTTTCCATTGCGTCCTTTATAGTCGAATAGCGAAGCCTGTCCCACTTGCCGCCACCCCTGCGTGCAGCGGGATTCGCGAGCTGTATTTGCTGTAGGCAGGCAAAATTTCCACGGGCTCCCTTCGGGTTTCCTATCTCAGTCCTGCGCAGAGTCGATGACACAAAGGGCGCTCGCGTCGATCGTATCAGTGACAGTATCGATTTCACCCAGACCGGGGATGACCAATCCCGGCGCAATCTCTCGCAGAGGTATGAGGACAAAAGCCCGGCTGGCGATGCCGGGATGAGGCACCTCTAGACCTGTTTCGTTGACGATTGCTGCGCCGAAGACAAGGAGGTCAAGGTCAATCGTACGCGGACCCCAGCGCTCCCCCGAGCGGTCGCGACCCTGTTGACGTTCAATTTCCTGGAGCGCTTCCAGGAGTGCGCGGGCGCTTAACTCTGTTTCCATCGCCGCAACAGCGTTGACGAAATCCGGTTGGTCCTGCGGGCCCATCGGCGGATTTCCATACATAGAAGAGACCGCGAGAAGCCTGCTCTTTTTCAAGGTGGACAGTTGCGTGATAGCGCGTTGGATCTGACTCACGGGTTCCTGAAGGTTGCTGCCCAGACCGATATACGCGCGCACGATGCTCAAGATGGCCGCCTTCTGCGCCGCCGCCGCCGGCCACCGGGGGCCTCTGCGTTCGCGCGTCGCGCTGCTATCAGCCGGGACTGATCTTCGGGATGAGCAGCCTGAAGATCAGTCCACCAGCGGGCCGCAGCCTGGACGGCTGACTCGCCAGCCTCAGCGCGTAGCATCAAGAAATCGTAGGCGGCTCGGAAACGGGGATGCTCGAGCAGTTTCTGGGCCCTTCTGGGTGTCAGTTGCAGCAGGCGACCCTGCAGTCCCCAGATTTCCCGGGTCATTTGAGAAAGTCTGCGCGGAACTGCGAGTCGGGTCACCTGTAGAGAAATGATGGTGTCGGCGGCAGATTCCCGCGCCTCGTGTTCGCTCAAACCCTCTTCAAGCAGTCTGGCGCACTCCTGTTCTACAGGTCCCCAGAGCAGGGCGGCGAGAAGAAAAGCGGGGGTGACCGATTTTTCGGCCTGAACGCGCGCATCGGTGTTCGCCAGCGCAGCTGAGACCAGCTGCGCTGGAAGTCCATCTGCGTCTTCGCTGAGAGCCTGCTCTGTCAAAGGAAAGAGATGGGTGAGGAGACCGTAATGCCGCAGGGCGGAGAAGGTTTCCAGGGCGGCCCCGCCATGAAGCAATTTAAGAACCTCGTCGAACAGCCGGGCCGGTGCGATGGTGTCGAGCAGGCCGGAGGATTTTTGAATAAACGCCTCTGTCTCTGGCTCGAGCCTGAAGCCGAGCTTTACTGCAAATCGAATGGCACGCAGCATGCGCACCGGGTCTTCGCGGAAGCGTATCTCCGGATCGCCAATCAGACGTAGAACGCCACGCCGGATGTCTTCCATGCCACCGACATAGTCAATGATGGAAAAACTGGCAATGTCGTAGTAGAGCGCGTTGGCGGAGAAGTCCCGCCGCCAGGCATCGTCATCGATAGTCCCGTATGCATTGTCACGCAGGATGCGGCCGTCCTCGGTTTGTGAACTTGCGCAGTCCTCCTCGGACAGCGGTGCGCGGAAGGTTGCGACTTCGATAATTTCGCGCCCGAAGCGCACGTGGGCGAGTCGGAAACGGCGCCCGATCAGGCGGCAGTTACGGAACAGTTCGCGCACCTGCTCAGGCAGCGCGTCGGTCGCGATATCGAAATCTTTTGGTTGCCTGCCAAGGAGCAGGTCGCGCACACCGCCGCCGACGAGACAGGCGCGAAAGCCGGCGCCGTTGAGTCGGTACAGCACCTTCAGCGCTTCCTGCGAAATGAACTTTCGTGACACCGGGTGTTCGTCACGTGAGTAAACGCGCGGGCTGGTGGTAGTGGGGATGTTTCCGAGAGCTTCCATGGTGAACCGAAGCAGTTGCGGTCGTTTAACGTGCGGACCTTTCCAGCAGTCCGCGAGCGCCGTTTGAGTTCCGGACCGGGCGACCCGCAGCGGTTGCAGTCGCGGAGCGCCAGAGCCGCTCGTTTACTTATCCTGCGCTGGATGCGCCGGGAGTCTCAGTCCCTCAGGTCTGGCTGTTCGACAGCTCCGATTTGTTGGGGGCAGCGTCGTCTTAGCCAGGGACATAGCGAGCAGCGCGGCTGGTACTCGGGGCGAAGGCGGTTCGGAACTCGTCCGGATGTCAGCCGCCTATGATACCATCCGCGCCCCATTCGACGCTCCCTTCGTCTAGTGGCCCAGGACGTCGGCCTCTCACGCCGAAAACAGGGGTTCGAGTCCCCTAGGGAGCGCCATCCAACGGAACAGCTCGTAGGAACCCGACCTCGCCTCACCAGCCCAGGTGGGAGTGCTGCTCCTGCTCGGGGTACAGATCAAGGTTGTCGCGCATCCATGTAATGTCCAGCGGCTGCGCGGCCCATGCGTCGGCGACGGGAACGAGCAGTCCCCTCGCATCACTGTTCATCTGCGCGCGAAACCGTTCGACCAGCAGGCCAACGCCGAACGCGACCGCTTCTGGTTGCTCTATGTGAATGTTGTGTCCGGCTCTGCGAGCAATGAAATGAGCGGACTGCTGGCTCGTATCCGCGAGCTCCACCTGCAGCTCAAGCCACAGGCGCTCCATCAATATGCGCTTCTCATCGTGTGGACTATCCATTCGCCCGCGGGTAATCACCAGCAACGGCAGGTCTGGTTGTCCGGGGGTTTGGGCCAGTTGCAGAGCACTCTGCCTGAAGTTCAATAGTTCGCTTGCTACCGTTTGACGGGTCTTCCAACGCAGCAAACGTCGGGAGATGACTTCCTTGATGTCGGTGGGAAGTAACTCGCTGGGTGGCGGCGGATCCCGAAAACGGACGATGCCGATATTGCTGCTCGGCGCGGTGAGGATGTTCAGCGGTGGTGCAAGGAACCGATCGACCTGCTCTGGGTGGGAAGCATCGAGGAGGACGGTGCCGGCAATCAGGTAGGGATAGCGCCGAGCGAACAACTGCACGTTGAAACCACCGAACGAGTGTCCGACAAGCAGGTAAGGTGGTGTTACATCTGCTTGGAGCAGCGCGAGGTAGAGCTCGTTCGCGATACGCGAACTCGTGCGCGGCATACGGCCCATCTCGCTGTTGCCGTAGCCCGCACGGTCAAACGTGCACACCCGTGTGTAGGGACGCAGCTGTTCCACCACATAGACCCACTCGAGAGAGGATCCTCCGAGTCCGGCGTCGAGGATGACGCTCGGTTCCCCCTGACCCTCGCAGTTCATGAACAGCCGCGCTGCTGGGGCCGTGTCCCAATCGGCCTCAGCGCTGTGCGGCCCGAGCACCGCGAGTACCCAAAAACAGACGATTTTCGTGAGGCCAGAGCGTAAGCAGGAACGCCGTGGACCATCGCCTGGCAGGCTCAGGGTATCAATCACCACCTGACGCAATTTGTTCAGTGAATCAGACAAGAAATCCGCTTCCCGTGAGTGCAGACCCGTGTTTTGATGCCGAGCCTATTATGGTGGCTCACTGAAGTTATGGAACATTCCGTGCACAAATATCCACCTCGACTCGCCTTCAGGTTTCGCAGGTGAGGCAGGTGGGACCGGGCGACGGGTGGGAAAAGGTTGGCCTTGGTCGACGCTTGATGGCTATGCTCTACGACACGGTCGCGCTTTTTGGCGTCCTGTATTGCGCGGCGCTGCTACCGGTTGTGGCCGGTGGCGGACAGCCTCCCCGGCCCGGAAATCCGTGGTTCTTCTGCTATCTGCTGATGGTAGGCTTTGTCTATTTCGGATTCTGCTGGACGCGTGGACGTACCCTGGGCATGCAGGCTTGGCGGCTTGAGATCCGCCGCCTCGACGGGACGTTTCCGATCTGGAGCGATGCGCTCCTGCGCTTCGCCGCTGCGGCAATTTCCCTGTCGCTCGGGGGGCTTGGCTACTGGGTCTCCCTGCTCCACCCTCAGGGCAGTACCTGGCCCGACCGAGTATCGAAAACGCAGCTGTGGCGAGCGCCGGCTATGCCTGCCTCTGCATCAGGAAGGCGCTGAGAAAAAAAATCGCCATGGTGGGGCCGAGCGCGCTCAGCGCCGGCGTGATGCCGAAAACGGTGCCCAGATGCCCTGATGCCTGGTTGGCGATATGAAACGCGAGACCGATCAGCGTGCCCAGTGTCACCCGTCTTCCCACCGAGATATCTCGCCCGGCTCGCATGACCAGTGGACAGGCGAGATAGACCATCACTGCTGCTGCTAACGGGTAAGTCAGCTTCGTCCACAGAGCATGTTCCCAGCGCTGAACGTTCTGCCCGTTCTCCTTGCCGAAGCGGACGTAGCGGGCGAGCTCGTATATGGACAATATCTCAGGCTTGAGAGCCACCATGCCGATGAGTTCTGGATCGAGCACGGATGACCAGCTGGCTTTTGGAAGTTTTAAGGTTGCGACTCCGTCCGGCTCGAAACGCGTCTGAGTCAGTTCCAGCAGCTGCCATTGTCCGTCGATGTAGCGGGCTTCCTCCGCATGGGACGCTACCCGTAGCTCGCGGCCATCATCGAATTCGAAGATATCGATATTGCGGTAACGATCGCGCTCGGCCAGTCCCTTGATGTTAACGAAGCTACGTCCGTCGCGCGCCCAGAAGCCATGCTTCGTGACGCTGCCGACCCGGTCTTCGATAGCTGCCGAGCGCTGGCTGCGCGCAAGTCGTTCGCTGGCGGGGTAGACCACTTCCCCAACCAGTGCAGCCCCGAGAGTGAGCAGTAATCCGGCTTTCATGACTGAGCGAATCAAGCGGCCCTTGGATACGCCGGCCGCGCGGACCACCGCGAGCTCGCCCCGTTCAGCGAGCGATCCGAGGGCGAGCAGCGCCCCGAGCAGCGCGGCTATGGGCAACAGCTCATAGGCGAGGCCAGGAAGCTGAAGAAGCACGACGCCGGTGGCCTTGGTTAACGTGTAAACCCCGCGCCCGACATCCTCGAGCTCGTCTATGAAAGCAAAGAAGGTAAAGATGGCCACAAGCACGAACAGGACGGTAAGAGCCGCGCCGATGATGCTCCGTCCGATGTAGCGATCCACGATTCGCATGCGCTGATATCCGCCAACGGCGCGGTTTTTGCGCGCCGAAAAATGAAAGCATACACTGCGGCTTCGTCTGCTGCGGGCACCTGATCCACAGCGATTTGGTTCGCTGGGGTAACGGTCCAGCGCCTTTTTCTGAGTGAGAACGCTTATGGATATTTCCCTGAAACGGGGGCCGCTCAAGGCCCAGAAAACGGCTTGTCTGGTTGTCGGTGTTTTCGCGGGGAAAAATCTCGGCGCCGCTGCTGCGGAACTCGATAAGGCCACTGGAGGGGTCATCTCCCGCCTCGTAAAAAGAGGTGATGTCAGCGGCAAGGCCGGTGAGACACTGCTCATTCCGGACGTTAAAGGCGTCGAAGCAGAGCGTGTTCTGCTCGCCGGCTGCGGACGTCAGGGGGGCGTCGCCCCGACCGAATTCGTGAAGACTTGTTCTGCGGTTGCCGCTGCGCTCAACAGTGCCAAAGTACGCAACGTGGTGAGTGCCCTGCTCGAAGTGAACATCGACGGCCGTGACACGGCCTGGGCCCTCGAGCAGCAAGCGCTAGCGGTTGACCGGACGGCGTATCGCTTCACGGAACACAAAACGAAGCCGGCCGCGCCAGCGGTCAGCAGGTTCAGCGTGATGACGCCCGCCGACGGCGATGCTGATCTGCGGGCAGCACTAAAGCGCGTCCGCGCCCTGCTCCGTGGTTTGCGATTAACGCGAGATCTGGCGAACCGCCCGGGGAATGTCTGCACACCCACCCATCTGTCTGAAACAGCCATTGCGCTTGCCGAAAAACATGGCGCGCTGACGGTGCAGGTCATCGAAGAGGCAGAGATGGAGGCGCTCGGCATGGGCGCCTTTCTGTCGGTGTCACGGGGGTCGCGCCAGCCAGCGAAGCTGATCGTGCTGGAGTATCGCGGCGCGGGGGATACGCCGCCTGTCGCGCTCGTGGGTAAGGGTGTGACGTTTGATTCCGGCGGGATCTCGCTCAAACCCGGTGCTGGAATGGATGAGATGAAGTTTGACATGGGGGGTGCGGCCAGCGTGCTCGGAACCATGGCCGCGCTGGCTGAGATTGCACCACCCATCAATGTTGTAGGACTGATAGCGGCAACCGAGAACCTGCCGGACGGAAACGCCAGCAAGCCTGGCGATATCGTCACGAGTATGTCCGGGCAGACTATCGAAATTCTGAACACAGATGCTGAGGGGCGCCTTATCCTGTGCGATACCTTGACTTATGCAGCGCGCTTTGAGCCTGCGGTGGTCATTGATATCGCGACTCTGACCGGCGCCTGCATCGTGGCGCTGGGAGAGCACGCGTCCGGACTGCTGGCCAATGATGATGAGCTTGCCGCCGCGCTGCTCGAATCGGGTGAATACACAGGGGATCGTGCGTGGCGGTTGCCGCTGTGGGAAGACTACCAGCGGCAGCTTGATAGTCCCTTTGCTGACATGGCAAACGTAGGCGGCCGCAGCGCGGGTACAGTTACCGCGGCGTGTTTTCTCGCTCGTTTTACACGTAAATATCGCTGGGCCCATCTCGATGTTGCCGGTACGGCGTGGAACAGCGGCAAGAACAAAGGCGCCACTGGACGACCAGTCCCTCTGTTGCTGGATTACGTATTGCGCGGCGCTGCATGACGCGGGTGGATTTCTACATCGTCGATGGGGCTGCCCGACACGATGTGGCTCTGTGTCGGATCGTTGAGAAGGCCTGCGCGCGCGGCCACGCCGTTTTTGTTGCGTGTAGAGACGCGGACGCGGTGAGCGCGTTCAACGACCTGTTGTGGCGCTTCAGCGACACCAGTTTCGTGCCACACCGAATAGCCTCCGAGGAAGATGACGGTTCCGCTGTCGTGATTGGTACCCGAACGGACCAGCTCCTTGAGCCGGACGTGCTGGTTAACCTGGCGCCTGATGTTCCCGGAAACGTCAGCAGCTTCAAGCGGGTAGTGGAATCGGCTGGCTTCGACGACGCTACGCGAGAGGCGGCCCGCAAGCGGTACCGGTTTTACCAGGAGCGCGGATTTCCGCTGCAGGCCCACAAGATTGGAACCTGAACCTTGTCGATGGAACCCCGGAAGGGCCTCGGGCGAACCCAGGGAGGCGGGGCGAAAGAGCCTCCGCGACTCACCGAACGAGTAGAGCGAGCCGCGGCGCCGCGTTTGTCCGAGCGTGTGAACGGGGGCGGCACGCAGCCCGAATCCGCAACAAGCAGGGAAGAACCCGAGTTCAGGAAACTGGTCGCTGACGCTGTTTCCGCGGCATTGGCGGAACTCCGCACTGAGCTCAGGCAGGAGATAGCTGCGGCGCTCGGCGAGGGGGCGGCCGCCGGAGTTGCTGTATCCAAGGCAGATCTCCTTGAGACCGATTCATCAGTGGAACGTATGACGAAGAAAACAACAGAGATGGATAAGACCTACGATCCGCGGGCAATTGAGCAGGCTTTTTACGCGCGGTGGGAAGAAAGCGGGTACTTTAAACCCGCTGAACAGGGGGAGCCGTACTGCATCATGCTGCCCCCGCCGAACGTTACCGGCAGCCTGCACATGGGGCACGCTTTCCAGGACACCCTGATGGACGCCCTGATTCGCTACCAGCGGATGAACGGGCGGGGTGCGCTATGGCAATGCGGCACGGACCATGCCGGAATCGCGACCCAGATCGTGGTCGAACGTCAACTCGGCGCAACCGGCGTGTCCCGGCATGACCTGGGACGCGAACGCTTCGTCGATGCCGTGTGGCGCTGGAAAGACGAGTCCGGTGGAACCATCACCCGGCAGCTGCGGCGCATGGGCGCTTCCACGGACTGGTCCCGCGAACGCTTCACCCTGGATGATGAGCTGTCGGTAGCTGTGCGGGAGGTGTTCATCAGCCTCTTCGAAGAAGGGCTCATCTATCGCGGGCAGCGTCTGGTCAACTGGGATCCGGTTCTGCATACGGCGATATCTGACCTTGAGGTCGTGTCAGAGGAAGAAAACGGTTCGCTATGGCATTTCCGCTACCCGCTGGCCGATGGCACCGGCGCCGTAACGGTCGCGACAACCCGCCCCGAAACCATGCTCGGCGACTCGGCGGTGGCGGTGCATCCGGAGGACGAGCGCTACAGGCGATTCATCGGCAAGAGGGTGAGACTTCCTCTGACCGACCGCGAGATCCCGATTGTTGCGGATGATTACGTTGATCCTGAGTTTGGCTCCGGCTGCGTCAAAATCACCCCAGCCCACGATTTCAACGATCACGCCGTGGGTCAGCGTCACGACCTGCCGATCATCAACGTTTTTACGCCCGATGCCGCGATCAACGAGAACGCACCTGAACGATTCAGGGGGTTGGATAGATTTGTCGCCAGGCAGCAGGTAGTTGACGAGATGTCTGCGCTCGGGCTGCTCGCTGAGGTCCGTGATCACAAGCTTATGGTGCCGCGAGGTGACAGGACGCAGTCAGTCATTGAGCCCTACCTTACCGACCAGTGGTATGTGCGAGTCGCCCCCCTCGCAGCGCCCGCGATTGCTGCCGTTGAAGATGGGCGTATCCGTTTTGTGCCCGAAAACTGGTCAAAAACCTATTTCGAATGGATGCGCAACATTGAAGACTGGTGCATTTCGCGTCAGCTCTGGTGGGGCCACCGCATTCCTGCCTGGTATGACCCTGACGGAGGCATTCATGTCGGCCGTGATGAAGCGGATGCACGCCGGCGCAGTGGATTGGGCGAAGAGATCGCACTGGTTCAGGACCCGGATGTGCTGGATACCTGGTTCTCGTCCGCGCTGTGGCCGTTCTCAACTTTAGGCTGGCCGCGCGATACCGACGCGCTGAAACGCTTTTACCCGACTGATGTACTCGTCACGGGTTTTGACATCATTTTCTTCTGGGTCGCACGCATGATCATGATGGGACTCAAGTTCATGGGGGATGTCCCTTTCAGAGAGGTTTACATCCACGGCCTGGTACGGGACGCCGACGGCAGCAAGATGTCCAAGTCCAAGGGGAACATTCTTGATCCGCTGGACCTCATTGACGGCGTCGATCTGGAGACCTTGGTGGCCAAGCGCACTACCGGGCTCATGCGGCCGGAGGATGCGCCCCGCATAGAGGCGGCAACCCGACGACAGTACGCAGACGGCATAGCGGCTCACGGCACCGATGCGCTCCGCTTCACCTTCGCAGTGATGGCGACACAGGGGCGTGATATCCGGTTTGATCTCGGGCGTATCGGCGGATACCGCAATTTCTGTAACAAGATCTGGAACGCTTCGCGCTTTGTTTTTATGGTCTGCGAGCAACATGCCCAGGAGGGCAAGGTGGCATCGGATCAGCTCGGGGTAGCGGAGCGTTGGATCCGCGCGCGCTGTGACCATGCGCTGCAGCGCGTGCACGAGGGCTTTCAGAGCTATCGTTTCGATCTCGCGGCGCAGTCTCTCTACGAGTTCATCTGGGATGAGTATTGTGACTGGTACATCGAGATCGCGAAGGTCACGTTGTATGACGAAGCTGCTAGCGCAGAACGCAAAAATGCTGTCTGCCAGGCTCTGCTTGATCTCCTGGACGATGCATTACGCGCATTGCATCCGCTGATGCCATTCATCACGGAGGCTATATGGTTGAAGCTCGCTGAGCACCGTGGCCGGGATGCTGAGACGCTGATGCTGCAGGATTTTCCGCAGGCACGCGGCGCCGAGTTGGCGGCCAGCGATCGCGCTCAGTTTGAATGGTTGCAGGCGTTTATCCTGGGTGTGCGCCGTGTGCGGGCAGAGTACGACATTGAGCCCTCGAAACGGTTGCCGGTACTCGTCGAGGGAGGCACAGAAGAAGAGCACGCCTGGCTTGAGTCCTCAGCCCGCCTGATTGCGCAGCTCGCTCGCACAGAAGCCCCTGAGCCGGTGGCGGGCCACACTGAGCAGGCGGCGACGGCGCTGGCGGGCTCGATGACGCTGAAAATTCCACTGAGTGATCTGATCGATCGGGAAGCCGAAGCGCAGCGCCTGGAAAAAGAGCTGATGCGCCTGGTTGGTGAGGTCGCGCGTGCCGAGCAGAAGCTGGCCAATCCTGCGTTTGTCGAGAGGGCACCCGCAGCGGTCGTGGAAAAAGAGCGGGCGAAGCTCGAGGAAGCGCGTGCAAGCGAAGCCAGAATCCGCGCGCAGATAGCGTTGCTGTCGAGTGCCGAATTGGAATAGCCGCAGGAGGCCGGCCGAGCGAGGAGCTGGGTGACTGCGGACGGGCAGAGCGAGGCTCGGGTCAATCTTCAGCCGCGGAGTTCACCCCTGCGAGGTCAGCCCTAGAACCAGCTGAACCACGCCGAACACGCCGAGAATGAAAACAAGGGTAGCCAGAAGGCCCGCAACCACGTACTGCCACGCTTTGCCGCGTTTGAAATCGCGCTCCCTGTTGGCCTTACTCTGGACGCCCAGACCCGCGGCCATGATGCTAGCGATGACCTCGCGTACACCGAGCGTCTGTTGCTCTTCCTCATTTGGAGCGCTTCTATCTTTGCCTGTCACGTTCTTCGAAATCCTTGATTAATCTGCGGTGAGACCGGGGCTGCTGCGTTCTGAGCCGCACCAGACAGCGCCAGCAAACGCGTTGCGTTCGATCCAATCGGGTAACATTGCCGGCCGCGATCGGCTCTGACGCTTAAGGTGACCATCATGTTCGATCGGCTCCGTGAAGACATCAACTCCGTTTTCGCCCGGGATCCGGCAGCCAGGCACACACTCGAAATCCTGACCTGCTATCCGGGATTGCACGCTGTCCTCATTTACCGAATCAGCCACAGTTTGTGGGGCTTCGGGCTGCGCTGGCTTGCGCGGCTCGTATCGCATTTTGGGAGATTTCTCACCGGTATCGAGATCCATCCAGGCGCCCAGATCGGCCGGCGCTTTTTTATCGACCACGGGATGGGAGTGGTCATTGGAGAGACGGCCGAAATCGGTGACGACTGCACGCTCTACCATGGCGTGACGCTGGGAGGCACAAGCTGGGAAAAGGGCAAGCGGCATCCGACTTTGCTGAATGGCGTCGTGATCGGCGCTGGGGCGAAGGTGCTCGGCCCGATCACCGTGGGCGATAACGCCCGCATCGGATCCAATGCCGTTGTGGTGCGCGATGTCGAGCCTGGCACGACCATCGTGGGGGTGCCGGGAAAAGTGGTTCTCGGCCCCGTCAGCTCGACCTTCGCACTGCGGGAAGAAACAGCGCGCCGCATCGGATTTGACGCGTACGGAGAGGCGAGGAACATGCCGGATCCGGTATCGCAGGCGCTTGACTCGCTGCTAGACCACGCTCGCGATGTCGAGCGCGAAATAGCCGACCTTAAAAAGCAACTAGCCGCTAACCCTAATAAAGAGGGTCAGAGCGCGGAGCGATCCGAGTCCGAATGATGAGGCGCATTGCCGCTTGAGGGGCGGCTAAAGTTGACCAAAACAGTCGGGTTTGAGATTATTACCGACCATTACAGTCGGGAATTCTCTTCCGGAGGGTTAACTGCATGAGGCTCACAACACGCGGCAGATATGCTGTGACAGCAATGCTTGACCTGGCCTTGCATTTCGAACGCGGTCCTGTGTCTCTGGCGGCGATTGCCGAGCGTCAGGGAATCTCGCAGTCCTACCTCGAGCAACTCTTCGCGCGCCTGCGCAGGAATGGTTTGGTAGACGGAATGCGTGGGCCGGGTGGCGGATACAAGCTCGGCCGCCCCGGTGGTCAAATTTCTGTGGCTGATGTCATCGACGCGGTCAACGAAACGGTAGATGCCACTCGCTGCGGTGGTCAACGTAACTGCCAGGGCGAGCATCGTTGTCTCACGCATGATCTCTGGGAAGAGTTGAGCTGCCAGATCCGGGAGTTTCTCGGCAACGTAACTCTGGACAATCTGGTTCAAAGCAAAACCACACATCCCATCTCACGCCGGCACGAGTCGGCAGACGCAGATCGCAAACAACCGACGGTGGCACTGAACCCCGCCCGCGCAGGAGTTTGACAGCATCATGGCCGTGGAATTAACCGAACGGGCAGCGCAGCACGTGAAGGGTTTTGTCTCAGGCGAATCTGGTCAGGGACTGCGTCTGGGCGTGAAGCCGACAGGATGCTCCGGATACATGTACACCGTGGAAATTGCCGACGCGATTGCGGCACACGACCGGGTATTCGAAACACAGGGCGTCACCGTGATCATCGACGACCAGAGCCTGAAGTATCTGGATGGCACCACAGTTGATTACGCCCGTGACGGTTTGAATGAGGGCTTCCGGTTTGAAAATCCTAACGCGACGGCAACCTGCGGCTGCGGCGAAAGCTTCAGTCTCTAGATTAAAGATCAGAGGAACGGCTGATGTCCGCTAATACGGAGGAGCTGGAGGGTTTTGTCGGGCGCCAATACGCCGCTGGTTTTGTCACAGAAATTGAACAGGACACCGTTCCACCCGGGCTTAACGAGGATGTAATCCGACTGATCTCCGGGAAAAAAGAGGAGCCAGGCTGGCTTTTGGAGTGGCGATTGCGCGCATTCCGGCGCTTTCTCGAAATGCGTGAACCTGACTGGGCCAACCTGCGCTACCCGCCGATCGATTTGCAATCAATTTCATACTACGCCGCGCCTAAATCTCAGAAAGACCGCCCGCAGAGCCTGGATGAGGTCGATCCGAAACTACTCGAAACTTACGAAAAGTTGGGTATCCCTCTGGCAGAGCAGAAGATGCTGGCGGGTGTTGCGGTTGACGCTGTGTTCGACAGCGTTTCAGTGCACACCACTTTCCGCGACAAGCTGGCTGAGGCCGGGGTGATTTTCTGCTCTTTCTCCGAAGCCGCGCGGGAGCATCCTGAGCTGGTAAGACGCTACCTGGGCACGGTAGTGCCCCAGAGTGACAACTACTATGCGGCGCTGAATTCCGCGGTTTTTTCTGACGGGTCGTTTGTATATATCCCCAAAAACACCCGCTGTCCGATGGAGCTCTCGACCTACTTCAGAATTAACGCGCTCAATACGGGACAGTTCGAACGCACGCTTGTGATCGCTGATGAAGGAAGCTACGTCAGCTATCTGGAAGGCTGCACTGCGCCGATGCGGGATGAGAATCAGCTGCACGCTGCGGTCGTAGAGCTTGTAGCCCTTCGCGACGCAGAAATTAAGTACTCCACAGTGCAGAACTGGTATCCCGGAGACGAAGAGGGCCGGGGGGGAATCTACAACTTTGTGACCAAGCGCGGTGACTGTCGAGGTGAACGCTCGAAGATCTCCTGGACACAGGTGGAAACCGGCTCGGCAATCACATGGAAGTATCCAAGCTGTCTGCTCAAGGGAGAGGGCTCTGTGGGGGAGTTCTATTCGGTTGCTCTGACAAACAATCGGCAGCAGGCGGATACGGGCACCAAGATGGTTCATATGGGGCGCAACACCCGCTCAACTATTGTGTCCAAGGGGATCTCCGCCGGCCGCAGTCACAATGCTTACCGGGGGCTGGTACGTGTCGCGCAGGGCGCGCAGGGCGCCCGCAATTACACCCAATGTGACTCGCTTCTGATCGGCGATCAGTGCAAGGCCCACACTTTTCCCTACATCGAATGCCTCAATCCAGGCGCCACGGTTGAGCATGAAGCTTCAACTTCCCGTATCAGCGACGACCAATTGTTCTATCTGCGCAGCCGCGGAATCGCGCAGGAAGATGCCGTCAACATGATAGTTAACGGGTTCTGTAAAGAGGTGTTCAAAGAGCTCCCGATGGAATTCGCTGTTGAGGCGCAGAAGCTGCTGGGAATCAGTCTCGAGGGAGCTGTCGGCTAGCCGCTCATCGTTTCCTTTTTCATTCGGAATCAAAATGCTCGAAATCAAGGACCTACGTGTAAACGTCGCGGGGAACGAAATCCTGCGCGGTGTCAATCTGGTAATCAGGCCGGGAGAAACCCACGCCATCATGGGACCTAACGGTTCCGGAAAAAGCACTCTGTCGCATGTGCTGGCAGGCCGCGACGGCTATGAGGTGACCGGCGGAACAGCCGTTTTCAATGGGAAATCCCTCCTGGATCTGGCGCCCGAAGAACGCGCGGGCGAGGGCGTTTTTCTGGCATTTCAGTATCCGGTGGAAATTCCCGGGGTCAATAATGTCTACATGCTGAAAGCCGCGCTTAACGGCATCCGAACCTATCGTGGTGAGAGCGAGCTCTCAGCAGTCGAATTTCTGAAACTGGTGAAGGACCGCGTCAAAGCGGTTGGCCTGCAGGAGAGTCTGCTCAATCGGCCAGTCAATGAGGGATTTTCAGGCGGCGAAAAAAAGCGCAACGAAGTGTTTCAGATGAGTGTGCTTGAACCGCGGCTGGCCATACTCGACGAGACTGATTCCGGTCTTGATATCGACGCGCTTAAAGCGGTTGCGGAGGGTGTGAACGCACTTCGCAATGAAACGCGCTCATTTATCGTGGTTACCCATTATCAGAGGCTTCTCGACCACATCGTGCCCGACTTCGTGCATGTGCTGTCGGCGGGGCGAATCATCAAGTCGGGCGGTAAAGATCTCGCACTAGAGCTTGAAGCTCGGGGCTACGACTGGGTCATCGCTGAGGCCGCTGCATGAGCACGGCACTGGCGGACCTTCTGGCGGGTCACCCGGCACCGTTGGAGGGCCTCGGCAAGCAGCGACAGGCAGCAGCGGAGTTGTGGCGCAGAGCGGGTATGCCGTCCGTGAGGCAGGAGGGCTGGCGCTACACGAGTCTGCAGCGGTTTCAGGAGCTGTCTTACCGGCTCGCCGGTGCGAACGATCGCGAAATTTTGCCTGAAACGCTCGCAGCACTGCGCGGACGTTCCCTGGTCCGTACGGGTAACACGCAAGTAATACTGCTCAACGGGCGATTTCTAAGCGGTCACTTTGATGGTGCCGCCTTGCCTGATGGCGTCACAGTGCAAAGTTTTACGCAACTGAGTGAGCGAGAGCCCCAGCAGTTGCAGCGCCATGTTTCGGTCGGAGAGGGTGCCGCGGATCCTGATTTTTCGCAGTTGAATCTCGCGACCCTGAACGACGGGTTGCTTATTGAAGTCAGTGAGGGTGTGGTCATTGACGGGCCGCTGCACATTCTCGTTCTGAGCGTGGGCGACACAGAGCTGATGACAACACCGCGCATCAGCGTCCGACTGCAACAGGGCGCTCGACTGAGCGTTATTGAAGAATATCTGGGTGCCGATCAAAGCGGAGGATTCACGAACGCGGTGACCGAGATCGCGCTTGATCGGAACGCATATCTGTCTCATCACCGATTGATTCAGGGCGCGACCGCTGTCGATCACATCGGCAGTGTTGTTGCCAGGCAGGCTGAAGGCAGCCAGCTGGAGTCGGACTCAATTGTTCTCGGAGCCTGTTTCTGCCGTGTGGATATCGATGTGGCGCTGCAGGAACGTGAAGCCCGGTGTCGTTTGAATGGATTGTTCCTGGGTCAAGATGAGGACCATATTGATCACCACACCACCATCAGGCACTTAGCGAATGAGACGCGCAGCGAGCAGCTGTACCGGGGTGTGCTCGATGAGCGCAGCCGTGGTGTGTTCAACGGCAAGGTGATTGTGGCTGAATCCACACGAGGCATTGATGCGCAGCAGGCGAGCAATAACCTGCTTTTGTCAGGTGATGCGGAAATCGACACCAAGCCTGAACTGCAGATCAACGCTGACGACGTCCGTTGCAGCCACGGGGCGACTGTCGGCGAGCTGGACGCGGATGCCCTGTTCTATCTGCGTTCCCGTGGCGTTGCCGAAGAACAGGCGCGGGCCATGTTGATCTATGCGTTCGCAGCTCAAGTTATCGAGCGGATCCCGCTGCCTGAGCTGCAGGACGCGCTTGCGGCCCGGCTCCTGGGCGAGAGCACGGCGAGCCTGTTGCCGTCTGAAGGTGTGGCATGAACGCAGGTTCCGTTAAATCCAGTCTCCTTGCGCCCACCTCGGGCTTTGACGTGGAGGCCGTGCGGAGGGACTTTCCCATCCTGCAGCAAACGGTGCACGGGAAGCCGCTGATTTATGTCGATAACGCAGCGACCACGCAAAAGCCGGATGTTGTGATTGAACGTCTCGCGCGGTACTACGCCGCAGAAAACGCGAACATCCATCGTGGCGTCCATACCCTGAGCGCAGAAGCGACGGCGGCATACGAGGGCGCAAGACGCACTGTCGGACTGTTCCTGAATGCGGCCTCAGAGCAGGAGATCGTGTTCACGCGCGGAACAACCGAGTCCATCAACCTGGTTGCGCAGAGCTATGGTCGGAGTCGTTTACAGAGAGGTGATGAGATTCTGATCTCCGAACTGGAGCATCACTCCAACATCGTTCCTTGGCAGATGTTGTGTGAACAGGTGGGTGCCAACTTGGTTGTCGCCCCGGTTGAGGAAGACGGCGCCCTGTCGGTCGAAAGCGTTGCCAGCAGACTGACTAAGCGCACGTGCATAGTCGCCGTTGCGCACGTATCAAACGCACTCGGCACCATTACGCCGGTTGAAGAAATCGCGCGTCTGGCGCGGCAGGCTGGGGCGATTTCGCTTGTTGACGGCGCGCAGGCCAGTATCCATGTCCCTGTAGATGTGCGCGCGCTCGGCTGCGACTTCTACGCGTTTTCCGGGCATAAGGCGCTGGGCCCCACCGGGATAGGTGTGCTCTACGGCCGCGCTGAGCTACTGGACTCGATGCCTCCCTGGCAGGGAGGCGGAGACATGATCAAGGTAGTCAGTTTCGAAAAGACTGAATACAACGAACTGCCGTACAAATTTGAAGCGGGGACGCCCAATATCGCTGGCGGTCTGGGTCTCGGTGCCGCATTGGACTACTTCTGGTCTCTTGACCGACAGGCGGCCTGGGTGCACGAAGAGGCCTTGCTGCGGCGGGCGACCGCGCGAGCCAGCGCCGTACCCGGGCTACGCATCATTGGACAGGCAGAGCACAAATCATCTGTGCTGTCTTTCAATATTGAGGGCGTACATCCGCAGGATCTGGGCACCTTGCTCGACCTGCACGGTGTGGCGATTCGAACAGGCCATCACTGCGCGATGCCGGTGATGTCACGTTTTGGTCTGAGCGGGACTGCGCGTGTGTCGTTTGCGCTCTATAACACCCTAGACGAGTGCGACCGGATATTCGACGCAATTGAAAAAGCGCGGGCAATGCTGCAGGACTGAAACGTGCGAGGCTCTGGATTTCAGCTATGAATGAACCGGTCACTTTGCTGCGGGATTGCGCAGCGATTCTGATCCCTGAAGGGTCATCTGTTACCTTGCGGGAAGGCGATGCCGTTTATGTTACGCAGGCGCTTGGTGGTGCCGTCACGGTCAACGCCAACGGCTATCTCGCACGAATCCGCGCCGAAGATGTCGATGCGCTGGGCATGGATGTGGTGCCTTCTCCGGCTGAGCACGCGCAGGCGAGAGCAGATGGGAAAGTCGATGAGGACCTCATCTGGGAACAGCTGAGTACCTGTTACGACCCTGAAATACCTATCAATATCGTCGAGCTCGGACTCATCTACCGCTGTGAGGTGGTGGTGGAAGAAGAAGGCAATCGGATTGATATTGATATGACGCTCACCGCGCCAGGGTGCGGAATGGGACCGTTTCTGGTGGAGGATGTCCGGGAGAAGGTGCGACAGGTACCGAATGTCGCAACCGTGAGCGTGGAACTCGTGTTCGATCCTCCCTGGTCCGCGGACATGATGTCCGAAGCCGCCCGTCTTCAAACCGGTCTTTACTAACGCAGCAGCGAGCTTGCCAGCCAACGGATCTGTTTGCTTTTCGACCCGAAACCCGTTTCTCCGACCGGCGGCCAGCTCGAGGGGAAATTCACCTCACGTGTCGGGGTGAAGGTTGCGCCCGTCTTTCAAAGTTGCCGCATCCGGACCGCGCGGGATGTCTTTCCTGCTGATCCGAAAACAGCAGGCCATGCAGTTAGGCGGTCGCCCCGAGGTTTTGCGCAGATCTACTGGTTTCCTTGCGGTGTTGGTCGCAAAGACGCGTATAATGCAATGTTTTTTCTTGTTTTTACTGTCTGTAAGGAGACTGTGTAACCATGACTAGAGAACGCACGTTGTCCATCATCAAGCCAAGTGCCGTGCGTGACAACCACATCGGAGCGATCCTCGCAAAGTTCGAAGCTGCTGGCCTCAAAATTGTCGAGGCGCAGATGCTGCAGCTGACTCCCGCACGGGCGGGCGAGTTCTACGCTGTGCACAGCGACAAGCCGTTCTTCGGCGAGCTGGTTGAATTCATGGCTTCCGGGCCGATCATGGTGCAGGTGCTCGAGGGTGAGAACGCTATCCAGGTTAATCGCGATGTCATGGGAGCAACCAATCCCGCCCAAGCGGCTCCCGGCACTATCCGGGCTGAATTTGCTACCAGCATCACCGAGAACGCCGTGCACGGTTCCGATGCTCCGGAGACGGCTGCGGTGGAGATCGCTTTTTTCTTTCCCAACGCTGCGGGCTGAGCAGGAAAACTTTTGTGACAGCGGGCCCGGTCAATCTGATGGACCTCGATGCGTCCGGTCTCGGGCGCTATTTTGAAGGTCTGGGTGAGCGTCAGTATCGCGCTGCCCAGATTATCAAGTGGGTCCATCAGCAGGGTGTTTCCGATTTTTCTGCCATGACCAACGTTAGCAAGCGACTGCGCGAGCATCTGGCGGAGTCGGCGGAGATCAGAGCGCCGGTCGTTGAAACGATGCACCACTCTGCGGACGGAACGCAGAAATGGGTGATGCGCGTGGATAACGGCAACTGCATCGAGACGGTGTTCATTCCGGAGGCGCAACGCGGCACCCTGTGTGTCTCGTCTCAGGTCGGGTGTCCTTTGAACTGCAGCTTTTGTGCGACGGCGCAGCAGGGTTTCAATCGGAACCTGACTGTCGGCGAAATTATCGGCCAGCTGTGGATTGCGGCGCGCTCGCTCGGGCAGTCTCCAAAGGTCGGACGCCGCATCACTAACGTTGTTCTGATGGGCATGGGGGAGCCGCTGCTCAACCTGCCGAGCGTCGTTCCCGCGATGCAGCTGATGATGGACGACAACGCTTACAATCTGGGCCGTAAACGTATCACTCTGAGCACCGCAGGCGTTGTTCCGGGCATCGACCGTCTGGCGACGGAATGTCCCGTGAGTCTGGCCATTTCGCTTCATGCGACCAATGATGCGCTGCGCGATGAGCTGGTTCCTATCAACCGAAAATACCCTCTAGCGGAGCTCACCGCTGCTTGCCGGCGATACGCGGAACATAATCCGCACAGCGAAATCACCTTCGAGTACGTCATGCTGGAGAACGTTAACGACAGCCCGGCTGACGCGAAGACGATGGTGAGGTTGCTGGAAGGGCTGCCGGCGAAAATCAATCTGATCCCCTTCAACCCCTTCCCCGGGAGTCGTTATCGCTGCTCGTCTGAAGCGGCGATAGACGCTTTTCGTGAGCGCCTGTCGCGCTCCGGCCTGTTCACCATTACGCGCAAAACCCGGGGCGACGATATCTCTGCTGCATGCGGTCAGCTCGTCGGAGAAGTCAAAGCACGCGCGCGGCGTGTGCGGGAGCGCGTCCATTGAACGCCACAGGGACTCACAGGCACTGCAGGCAGACAGCGGGATATCTGTTGCTGCTCGTGAGCACGTTCTGCCTGGTCGCGTGCCAGTCTGCCGGTGAAAGAAAAGAAGCAGCAGAGGATCGTGAACGGATCGCTCAACTCAATACACAGCTGGCGGTGCAGTACGCAGCGCGTCAGGACTATGCAACGGCGTTGCAGAAGCTTGAGAAAGCGCTCGAGGCCGACAGCAATTACGTGGATGCGCACGACGCGCTGGGCGTGCTCCGCGCGCGTCTCGGGCAGTTTGAGGATGCGGAGCGTAGCTTCTCGAAAGCTCTGAAAATCGACCCTGATAATTCAACAGCCTTGAACAATTACGGGCAGTTTCTGTGCCAGCGCGGCCGTTACGCCGAAGGGCAGAAGAACTTCCTCAAAGCCGTGGAAAATCCGCTTTATCGCCTGCCGGCGGCGGCCTACACCAATGCCGGGACCTGCGCGTTGGATTCGGGCGACTCCGAAAGCGCTGAAACCTTTTACCGGAAAGCGCTGGCTGTCGATCCAAGCTTCCCGCCGACTCTCTTCCAGATGGCTTCCCTGAGTCTGCGCCTGGAACGCTACCTGCCGGCGCGTGGTTATCTGCAGCGCTACCAGGAGGTCGCGCAGCAATCTGCTGCGAGCCTCTGGCTCGGGATCCGCATTGAACGGCAACTCGGGGATGAAGATGCGGTCGCCAGCTATGAGCTCCTGCTGGAGAGGAGTTTCCCCGATGCACCAGAAACCCGGTTGCTCTTCGAATCCCGTGCGCAGTGAACGCTCAGCAAGCAAAAGAAGGGCGGCCCGATGACGCTCGGCCTGAGGTGTCCGCCAGCCTTGGAGTGCTCCTGAGGGAGGCAAGGGAGGCCCGTAGTCTTTCAGTCGGGGCTTTAGCCGCCACGTTAAAGCTCGATCACAGGACCCTGGAGCGTCTGGAAAGCGACAGCCACGACGCGATGCCCCCGCCTGCCTTCGTCCGCGGGTATTTGCGTAGCATCGCGCGTGTACTCGACTGCGACGAGGTTCCTCTGCTCCGCGCCTTTGATGCGAGTGAACGGTCGCAGGAGCCGGAGATTGCGGATTTCAAATCCCGGCCTCCATCGCAAATCAGCAGCGAACATCGCAGCGTGCGTTACGCCACTATCGGCATCGGTCTGGGCCTGTTTGTGCTGGTTCTGCTGTGGTGGTGGGGTGATGACCAGGCTGTCAATACCTTTGAGCAGCGTGCCGCGGCGTTGGAGAAAAGTCTGCAGGAAGAGTTGCCTGATCCGCCTGAGGTGGAACTGGCTGACGCTGAACGCGAAACGGGTATGGCAACGTCAGCGGTTACCGATAGCGATAAACCCCTGACCGACCTGACATCGGCTGAGCAGCCGGAAACCAGCGATTTGCCGAGCATCGCAGCTGACGATACTGCCGCCGTGTCAACCTTGGTGCCAGTCCAGGCAGCGAGCACGCCATCGGATTTGAAAATACGGGCCCGGGAACGCGCGTGGGTAGACGTCACCGACGCGGCCGGCAAGCGCCTGTATTTCGACTTGCTGGATGCCGGCCGAGAAATCAGCCTGACCGGGGCGGAGCCGTATGTCGTTGTGCTCGGTAATGCCGCCTTTGTTGAAGTGGTTTTTCTGGGTGAGGTCTTTGACTTTGCTCCGTTTTCAGTTGAGGGCGTTGCCCGTTTTACGTTGCGCAGACCGGAGGCCTCCCTCCCCGGAGGTGCGAATCAGGGAGATCCGAGCCAGGAAGATCCGACTGAGGGAGATATCGAGTGAGCAAATCGCCACAGGCGGTTCGGGGAATGAATGACATTCTGCCGGCCGATACACCCAGCTGGCAGTTTCTGGAAACGTGTGTGGCCAGGGTTCTGCAGTCTTATGGCTACCACGAGATCCGCTTGCCCATCGTTGAACAATCCTCAGTGTTCAGCCGTTCGATTGGCGACACGACCGATATCGTGCAGAAGGAGATGTATACCTTCGAAGACCGCAACGGGGACAGCCTGACACTGAGGCCCGAGGGCACCGCTGGTTGCGTGCGCGCTGGTCTGCAGCACGGGCTGTTCCAGCAGCTGCCGCAACGACTCTGGTACATCGGCCCAATGTTCCGTCACGAACGTCCGCAGCGTGGCCGGCATCGTCAGTTTCATCAGGTCGGCGTAGAGGTTTTTGGCGCGCAGGGCCCCGATGTTGATATCGAGCTGCTCCAGTTGACCGCGCGACTATGGAGAGAGTTGGGGCTCGAAGGTCTAGTGCTTGAGATCAACTCGCTGGGCTCGACGGAATCGCGCGCCCGTTATCGCCAAATTCTCGCCAGTTACTGGCGGGAAAACATTGCGAGACTGGATGACGACAGCCGTCTCCGTCTGGAGCGAAATCCGCTGAGGATTCTTGATAGCAAAAATCCTGAGCTCGCTGATCTGATCCATCAGGCGCCAGTGATGAGCGAGCACCTTGACCCCGAGTCGGCGGACCATTTGGAAACAATCTGCACAGCTTTGCGCTCGGCTGATATTCAGTTCTCCATAAATCCCCGCTTGGTTCGAGGCCTCGACTATTACTCCCGCACCGTTTTCGAATGGAAAACTAATGAACTCGGGGCCCAGGGTACTGTCTGTGCAGGAGGACGTTACGACGGGCTGGTTGAGGTGATGGGCGGTAAGCCTCTACCTGCAATCGGTTTTGCCATGGGTCTGGAACGTCTGCTGGAGCTTTTGAGCTCATCTGAGCATAGCCCCAAGCATGTACCGGCAGCGATGTACGTCATGGCAACGTCGGATGACTTTGATGGGAACGCGCTGGCGCTGAGCGAACGTCTGCGTGATCAGGGGACCGGATGGTCCGTGGTAACGCATATCGGCGGTGGCAGCATGAAATCGCGCATGAAGAAAGCCGACCGCAGCACGGCAGAGGTTGCCGTGATTCTGGGTGAAGACGAGTTGGAGCAGGGGCGCGTGACCGTCAAGTTTCTGCGCCGAGATCTGCCGCAGCAGTCCTGCCTTGAAGCGGAATTGTTCGAAACAATTGAAAGGGCGCTGCGCCCGCTGTCGCCGGATACGAGCGCAGCCGTGTCTGGAAGGACATAGCAGTCAGGGTCTGGTCGCTATAATTTTTACTTGACGATGAATGAACAGGCCGGGACAGCCCTGGCGGGGTGAATCGACGTGGAATATTACGCTTCAGAACAGGAACAGGTAGAGCAGATAAAGCGTTGGTGGAAAGACAACGGTAAGCCGCTGCTTTTTGGACTCTTTATTGGACTCGGAGGCCTCGCTGGATATCGCTATTGGGATGGTTCCATGAATGCTCAGGCCGAGAGTGCCTCGCTGAATTACGCTCGGTTCCTGGAAATGATCGATAAACAGTCCTTGAGCGACGCGCGGACCACCGGTGAGATGATCGTCGCGAATTACGAGGGGACCAGCTACGCGCGCCTGAGCGCCCTGCTGCTCGCAAAGATGGCGGTGGAACGGGGCGACTACGACGACGCAAAAAGCCGCCTGCAATCGCTGATTGATTCAGATGCCGGCCAGGATCTCAAGCTAACCGCACAGGGCCGGCTCGCGCGGATCCTGCTTGCGGAAAATGACGTTGCTGGTGCTGCGGAAATCCTGGCGGCCATGACGCGAAATGGCGCCTCCACGGAGCGTTTCGCGGAGCTGCGCGGCGATATTTTCTTGGCTCAGGGAGAGATGGAGGAGGCCCGTGGCGCCTACACGACCGCTCTCGCACAGGCGACGACGCAGGGTCTGGACGGCAGCGCGCTGCAGCTGAAGCTGGATAACCTGGCCGAGGTTGCGAAGTGATTCAGTACTGGGTGCGGGGAGCTGTTCTATTGCTGCTGCTGGTGCTGACGGGCTGCGAGACCGTGTCGTCGGCTGGCCGGTCGGTGACGAATCTTTTCGGCGATGACGACATCGCCGCTGATTCGCCGACTGTTCTTAGCGAAGATTTTGAATCCACTCTGAAAGTACAAGAAGTCTGGTCTAAGCGGATTGGTAAAGGCTCCGAGAAGCTCTATTTGAAACTCAGGCCGCTGGTTATCGGCGGCATGCTGTACGTCGCCGATGCCGAAGGTCGGCTGGCAGCGACCGATCTGGAAACCGGAAAAGTTTCCTGGGAAGTCCACGACAAAGACGTCAAATATACCGGGGGACCCGGTGGCGGAGACGGTCTGGTTCTGATCGGCACAGGAGATGCGCGCGTTATCGCGCGAGAAAGCGAAAGTGGGCGCTTACGCTGGGTTGCGCGCGTCACCAGTGAAGTTCTGTGTGCACCCGAAGCAGCGAACGGCGTCACCGTTGTTCGCTCAGGCGACGGTAAAGTGGTCGGGCTGGACTCTGAAACAGGCGCACAGATTTGGAGTTTTGATCTGTCGGTGCCGGCGCTGACGCTGCGTGGAAACTCGGCGCCTGTGATTGTAGGGGACCTTGTAGTGGTGGGGTTTGATAATGGCCGCCTGGCAGCGCTGGAGCTCGAAACCGGCAGACCCAGGTGGGATAACCCTCTGGCGATCCCCAGCGGGCGCTCTGACCTTGAGCGTATGGTCGATGTCGACTCCGACCCGGTAGTTGTCGGTCCAACGGCGTATGTTTCGAGCTTCCATGCCCGCATCGGCGCAGTCACCGTGGAGAACGGCCAGCTCGAATGGACTCGCGATATATCCTCGTACAGTAAAGTCTCGGTCGGCGACGAGCGCGTCTATGTGACCGATGAAGAGGGCACTATCTGGGCGCTGGAGCGCGGCTCGGGAAATTCACTGTGGAAGCAGGACGGACTGAGATATCGATTCGTTACCGCCCCGACTTTTTTTGCGGGCTACGTCATCGTCGGCGACTTCGAGGGCTATGTGCACTGGCTGGACGCCTCGACGGGCAGGATCGTAGCGCGCACGCAGATCGACGACGAGCGCATCATAGCGGCGCCGCTTGACGCTTCTGACCTGGTCTTGAACTTTTCTTCAAGCGGCCGGCTGGTCGCGATGCGCCCGCTTCGCTAATCGACGTCCTGCCCGGCCCGGTGCCAGATCATCGATGAAACCGGCTGGAGAAACACTGCACAGCGGTTGCCCGGCACTCGCGCTGGTAGGGCGCCCTAACGTAGGTAAATCAACGCTTTTCAATCGCCTGACCCGTTCCCGGGCAGCACTGGTCGCGGATGTTCCCGGCTTGACGCGCGACCCGAAGGTCGGGATGGGTCGGATCGGGCGAGCGCGTTACGTTGTTATCGACACCGGTGGTGTGGATGACGGTCAGGGGGATCAACTCGCGGCGCAGGTCAGTGAGCAGGCGTTGCTTGTGGCGCGCCACAGTGACGCCGTCGTTTTCGTCGTTGACGGTCGAGCACCTTTAACCGCAGCGGAGGCAACGCTGGCGGACCAACTGCGTCGTCTGAATGTGCCCACTATCGTCGCTGTCAATAAATGTGAAGGGCTGAATCCCGAAATCGCGCTGGCTGATTTCTTTCAGCTGGGTTTCGAGCAGATGTGCGCTATCTCGGCCAGCCATGGCGAAGGAGTGGCAGAGCTGGTCGAGTTCATTACGGGCGCCTGGGCAGAACGTAGCGATATGGCGATCCCAGATATCGGGGATCGCGTCCGAATTGCCGTTGTCGGGCGGCCCAACGTAGGCAAATCGACGCTCACTAACCGTATCCTTGGCGAACAGCGCATGATTACCAGCGATGTGCCGGGAACTACCCGCGACAGTGTTGATACGGACTTCGAACGCCGCGGGCGTCGCTACACGATTGTTGATACCGCTGGGTTGCGCCGCAAAAGCAAGACTGAAGGCATAGCGGAAAAATTCAGCGCCGCGCAGACACTTCAATCCGTGGCGGACGCCCACGTCGCAGTTTTGCTGGTCGACGCGCAGGCCGGGGTTACAGAGCAGGATCTCAGTCTGCTCGGCCTGGTTCTGCACGCCGGACGCGCTTGTGTCCTGGTCGTGAATAAGTGGGACGGGCTTGATACGGACGCGCGCCAGCGAGTCCGATCAGAGCTGGACCGTCGGCTGCGATTTGCCAGTTTTGTGCAGGTGTTGTCCATATCCGCGCTGCACGGGACAGGGGTCGGAGAGCTTTTCCCGCTCATTGATGCAGTCGTTGAATCTGCAACCCGTAGCCACAAGACCCACGAACTGACCACGCTCCTGCAGACCGCCGTGGCACAACACCCCCCTCCCCTGGTGCGGGGGAGACGCATAAAACTGCGCATGGCGCATATGGGCGGCGTTAATCCTCCGACGCTCGTGGTGCATGGAAATCAGGTTGAGGAAATTCCCGGCAGTTACAAACGGTATCTTGAGAATTTCTTTCGTGAGCAACTGGGGCTGATGGGCACGCCCGTTCACTTTGAGTATCGGCAAAGCGAAAACCCATATGCTGGGCGTCGCAATAAACTCACGCAGCGCCAGCAGACGAAACGCCGGCGGCTGATGCAGCACGTCAAGAGGCGCTGAGCAGAGCAGAGTTTCTTTTTATGGTGTCAGCCCTAACAGCCGGCGGGGGTCAGTCCAGCCGGAACCAGTGAGACGCCGTGTCCTGAGCTGCGATGTGCCACGGCAGACTGGCGGGGAGAGACCGGGCGAGGTAGCCAGCAACCAGGTCGGGGTCATTGGTTTTTTCACTCAGGTGCGCCGCGGTGAACTGACGTAAGCGGGACAGATCGAAAGATCCCAGGATTGCTTCAGCCTGTTGGTTACTCAGGTGGCCGTGATTGCCTGCGATACGCTCTTGGAGCATCGCGGGATAGGCGCTATTTCGAAGGAGTTCGGGGTCGTGATTGAACTCCAGCACGAGGCCTTCCAGCCCGCTGTAGTGCCGCTGAACATGAGACGAACAGTGTCCGATATCGGTGAGGATTCCGAGGCGGGCTCCACCGGCCTCAATGACATACTGGCAGGGCTCGCGCGCGTCATGCGGCACGAGAACCGGACAAGCGGTGAAATCCCCCAACCGAAAAGTTTTCCCGGGCTGAACCTGGTTTACGGGCCCGGCGCGTTCCAGTTTATCTGCGGCTGCGAGCCTCGTGCCGGCGCTCATAAAAAGCGGGATCTGGTATTTACGTGCGAGGGTGGTGGCACCACCTACATGGTCGTCGTGTTCGTGCGTGATCAGGATCCCAACCAGGCTCCTGAGGTCAAGCGCAATGGCCTGACAGCGCTGTTCTATCTGCTTCAGACTTAATCCGCAGTCGATCAGGAGCGCACGGCCCTGATGCTCCACAACGGTCGCGTTACCACGGCTACCGCTTCCAAGCGTGGCGAAACGCACTACGCTAAGACGTTCTAAATGTGTCCGCTGTTGAAGGCGTCGTGCAGCTTGTCCAGCACAAGTCCAGCCTGTTGATTGGTTTCCCAGCGGCCGTCACGGTCAAGCACAACGACTTCTGTTTTCTCGCCTACGCCGGTCAGGCTGATCTGGTATTCCGTCAGGTCACCCTTATCCCAGAATTTCAGCTTGTTCCACATGCCTGAACTACCGGCGTCCTGTTCGCCTGTATCTGATTTGAAGGCAATGAGGTAAACCCCGCGACCTTTGTCAGAGTCTTTGACCTCGATCCCGGCTTTCTCCAACGCACGTCCGGTCGATTTCCATGCCTGCGGAAACTCTTCCGCGACTGTCAGATACACCTTACCTTCTCCGACCGATACAAGTTCGGCGTGTTTCGGGCCGGCGGACATGGCATCAGGGCTTCTGGGCGCAGGTGTAGAAAGAGGGGCGCTGTTACCTGAGTCTGAATCTGCTGCGACAGCGGCAGGCGCGACCTCCTCGGCAAGCGGTATTGGCTTCGCTACCGCGACACCACCCGAGGAGCTTCCAGTACGGTTTTCCAAAGAAGCCAGCAGGTTATCGACCATGGCACGCTCCTGCTCCTCATTTCGTGGGCGGCGTTGCCATACGAGGTCCTCTCCGACCGGCAGTAGCTCCTCGGCTTCCTCAGAAACGTAAAGAACCGTGGTGCCAGGCTGCTCTCCGGCTTCAGCGAAAATCTTGAACTTGGTTCTTCGCAGACCGTCGTCGGAGTCTACCCACGCAGTTTCAATGATCCCGAGCTCGACGTCATCGAGCTCCAGGGCATAGCCCTGGGTCTGCCAGAAGCTTTCCAGTTTGGGCCATACCTGAACAGTGGCGCCCTGTACAGCCAGGACATGCTCGTTCTCCAGTACGCGCACGGCGGCGTTCTGCGTTTTTTCGAGCTCATCCGCCCTTTGCTGTTCGGCGCGGCGTTCCTGATAAGAGGAATAGCTGGCCGCCTGGCCGCCCTCTGGAATCGCCATACGGTCGCGAATCGCCTCAGTGCTGAGGTCGGGCGGTACTTCGAGGTCTGGCAGCGTTTGCGCCTTCTCGTATTGCTTGCGATTGTCGGGAACGACTTGATCGAACTTCGGCAGGATTTTGCTGCAACCGGTTAAGGTCATCGCAGCTGTCAGCGACACGCTCAACAGCGTGATTTTATTCATCTGAAAATCTCTCCTCGCGGCACGAAAACGTGCTTAGCTCTGGGGTTCGAGACCAGCATGGCGCATGGCGTCTGTCACGCGGTTTACGTGTTCGGGCGCAAGCCAGGTCAGCGGAAGTCGGATCCCCTGCTCCATCAAACCGAGCGCGGCCACGGCCCACTTCACAGGGATCGGGTTGGCCTCAACGAAAAGATCCTGGTGCAGCGGCTGCAGCCGAGCGTCGATCTGCGCAGCCGTCACACGATCCCCGCGTGCGGCCGCGACGCAGAGTTCATGCATGTCAGCGGGTGCAACATTAGCTGTAACCGAAATCACACCGTCGCCGCCGGCGAGGAGAAACTCGAGTGCGGTTGCATCATCCCCGCTGTACAGCAGGAAGTCCGCAGTCGTTCCTTCTCTGATAGCAGATACGCGGTCGACGTCTCCGGTTGCCTCTTTAACGCCCACGATATTGGGTAGCGCCGATAAGCGGATAACCGTTTCGGGAAGCATGTCGCATGCGGTGCGGCCAGGGACGTTATAGAGAATCTGTGGAATGTTTACCGCTTCGGCGACGGCTTTATGGTGCAGATACAGACCTTCCTGGGTCGGACGATTGTAGTAGGGCGTCACGAGAAGACAGGCATCCGCGCCGGCAGATGCCGCAGCCTGCGTCAATTTGATTGCTTCGTGAGTCGAATTCGCTCCGGTCCCAGCAATTACAGGAACTCGCCCGGCGACGGCTTCCACAACGCGTTTGATGACGGCAATGTGCTCAGCTTCGGTCAGCGTGGCGGATTCGCCAGTTGTTCCGACGGCGACAATGCCATCTGTCCCCGACTCAAGATGAAACTCCACCAGGCGCAGAAGCGCAGCGTCGTCGAGACGGGTCTGTGCCGCGACGCCGGAAGACATCGGGGTTACTAAAGCGACAACGCTACCGGATAAGCTGAACATGGATACACCACAAAACAGCCGTTTATTTTAGTGCGCGCCGATCAGGTGGACAAGGTGAGAGGCGGTCCCGATAGCCCAGCCGAAGGGACCGTCGCTATGCTCGGGTATACTGCCGCGTCCCCTGCCCTCTTTAGACCGATCCGAACCAGAAAAGATGCAGAACCTACTTGCTGTCTCAGCTATGGGACTAAATCGCCCCGGCCTGGTTGAGTCGCTGGTCAAAGGGTTTCGCGAGTGCGGCTGTTCAATTGCCGAAAGCAGGATGGCCGTGCTTGGCGATCGGTTCACCATGTCGGTGCTGCTGTCCGGGACATGGGACGCGATTGCGAAAATCGAAACTCTGCTTTCCCGTCTGGCCAAAGACCTGGATGTTGCGGTGCTCGCGCAGCGTGCCACGACTCGCGAACCCTCGCATAATCTGGTCCCCTACGCGGTGGAAGTTGTCGCGGTGGACCAGGTCGGTATCGTTCACCAGATTGCCCAGTTTTTCAGCCGTCGCGAAATCAACGTCGAGGACATGTACACCGGCACCTATGCGGCTGCGCACACAGGAACCCCCATGTTTTCTCTGCACATGACTATCAGTATTCCAACTGACATCTCGATCGCGGCAATGCGCAGCGAGTTCATGGATTTCTGTGACCAGCTGAATCTTGATGCGATTATGGAGCCGGTCAAGTAGACGGTTGCGGAACGAATCACCCGAGTGACCCCTGATCTCGGACTCGGCTTATGCCCGCTGCACCACGCATCTACGTTCTGGATACCAATGTCCTGATCCATGATCCGGTCGCTCTCTTTCGCTTCGCCGAGCATGATGTCTTCATTCCCCTGATGGTGCTTGAGGAACTGGACGCTGCCAAGAACGGGCGTTCTGAGGTCGCACAGAATGCGCGACAAGCCAGTCGGTTTCTCGATGGAGTTCTGGGCAGCTGCAGCGCGGCGGAGATACGGGCAGGGATCCCACTTGTAGCGCCCGCTTCTCATCTCGAAGGCAGGCTGCCCAGCGGCCGGCTTCGGTTACAGACACAGGCGTTGGCAGTAGATGCCCACGACCTGATGCGTATGGATTCGCCTGATAACCTGATCCTTAAAGCCGTCCTCGGGCTACGCCGGGAGACTACCAGCGCTGATGTCGTTCTGGTGTCCAAAGACATCAACGTCCGCATCAAAGCGCGCGTGCTTGGAATCCCAGTTGAGGACTATCACAGCGACAAGGTGCTGGATGATATTCAGCTGCTCTACTCGGGCGTTCTGCAGCTCGATGCGCAAGGCTGGGAGAGGCTCAAGCAGCTTGCGGAACGCGGTGACGGCGGCAGCGGTGAACTTTTTCTGAATGTGACCGAGCTGCCGCTCGTGGGCCCGAATCAGTTCATCTGCGTAGCGGAAGATGATGGTCCCGGGTGGCGCGTCTTCCCCAGGGAAGGAGGTCGGGTCAGACTGGCACCAGCAACCGATTATCAGGCGGAGGATGCCCTGGTCTGGGGCATTCGCGCGCGCAACCGTGAGCAGAGTCTCGCTCTCAACCTGCTGATGGACCCGCAGGTGGAGTTCGTGTCACTGATCGGTGTAGCAGGTACCGGCAAGACCCTGCTTGCGCTTGCTGCAGGGCTCACGCAGTGCATGGACACGCGACTTTATCGGGAGATCATCATGACCCGCGCGACACTGCCGGTCGGAGAGGACATCGGTTTTCTGCCAGGCACGGAAGAGGAAAAGATGACGCCATGGATGGGTGCACTGCTGGACAACCTCGAAGTGCTTACCGATATTGCCGCTGAGGACAGCTGGGCCCGTAACGCGACGGATGCGCTACTGGAAAAGCGCATCAAGATTCGTTCTCTCAACTTCATGCGCGGCCGCACCTTTCTGAATCGGTTCGTCATAATCGATGAAGCGCAGAATCTGACGGCAAAACAGATGAAGACGCTGATCACTCGCGCTGGCCCTGGGACAAAGCTTGTTTGTCTTGGCAATCTGTCGCAGATCGATTCGCCTTACCTCAGTGAGACGACCTCCGGTCTGACGTATGTCATTGACCGATTCCGCAACTGGGAAAGGAATGGGCATATCGGGCTGCAGCGTGGTGAGCGCTCGCCGCTGGCTGACTATGCGTCGCAGAATCTCTGAAGCGACCGGGACACCCGAGTCGATGAGCCGCTGCCTGCGCCGTCCGTTTCTTTGTACCCATCAAAGCGGTTGTCCAGTTGCGCTTGAAAGAAGCCTGCGGCCTGTGCGCACTGCTGAAAACCGCCCGAGCGGACCGTTCGTCTTGGTGTGAGCGCCATGCGTGTTATTGCGACCATCAACCTGAAAGGCGGCGTCGGCAAGACAGCTACAGCGGTTAATCTCGGATACCTCGCCAGTGAGAGTGGCCTTCGCACTCTGGTCTGGGATCTGGACGCGCAAGGTGCTGCGAGCTTTTACCTTAGGGCAAAGCCAGGGCTTGGCGGCGGCGCGGCAAAGCTGCTGGAGAAAAAGAAGAACCTCTCTCGCGCCATCCGTTCTACCGACTACCCGCGGCTCGACCTGGTGCCGTCGGATTTCTCGTATCGCAATATTGACCTGGAGCTGGCCGCGCATGACAAGCCACAGGTTCGGCTGCGCAAGCTGCTGCGAATAATAAAAAGCGACTACGACCTGGTAATCCTGGACTGTGCGCCGAGCATGTCCTTGCTTTCAGAGAACGTCTTTCATATGTCCGACGTGCTGTTGGTTCCCCTCATCCCGACGCATCTTTCTATTCGCGCTTTCGAGCAGCTGAGCGCCTTTCGGGATGGGCAGCTTGACGACTCGAACGCCCGATTACTGCCCTTTTTCTCGATGGTCGACCGCCGAAAAAAGCTTCACCGACATCTCGTCACTTCTTTCGCCCGCGAGCACGAGGAAATCCTCCGCACCTACATACCTTATACAACGCATGTAGAGCAGATGGGTGAGCATCGTGCGCCGGTCAATACATTTGCGGACAACACGCCGGGAGGGCGTGCCTTCCGTGCGCTCTGGGCTGCCGTCGCCGAGCGATTGAAACTCGCCAAGGGCGTGTCGTGTTGACAAATGCCAGGCTTTCATCTGCGCCGGAAGGCGCTGATGATGCGCTCAGAACCACAGATCTGCTGAGCCGTATTGATGCCTGGTCTGAGGAGATGGGCTTTGCGGACTGGGGCGTCGCACGGCTTCAGCTGGAGCAGGATCACGAACGGCTTGATGCGTGGTTGGCGCGCGGCCTGCATGGCGACCTCGCCTACATGGCGCGTCACGGCGACAAGCGCCGGGAACCGGGGAAGCTGCATGAGGGAACGCTGTCGGTGTTGAGCTTCCGTATGGACTACATGGCCCAGAACCGCCGCGCCGCACTCGCCGACCTGGCAGATCCCGCGCAAGCGTATATCTCCCGTTATGCGCTTGGACGGGATTACCACAAGGTGATGCGGGGTAGACTGAAGAAACTCGCCGAGCGACTGGCGACTTTCATAGGGCCATTTGGCTACCGGGTTTTTACCGACAGCGCTCCAGTGCTGGAGAGAGCGCTGGCGCGTAACGCCGGGTTGGGGTGGATCGGGAAAAATACGAATCTTCTAACTCGCGAGGGTGGCTCCCTTTTTTTTCTGGGCGAGATTTTCACTGACCTCGCGTTGCCAGAAGCCACGGCGTCTGCGCGCGATCATTGCGGCAGCTGTACGCGCTGCATGCGTTTGTGTCCGACGGATGCTTTCGTCGAGCCTTATGTGCTGGATGCCAGACGCTGTATTTCCTATCTGACGATTGAGCTTAAAACCGCCATTCCGGAGGAACTGCGGCCCCTGATCGGCAACCGGGTTTTTGGCTGCGACGACTGTCAGCTGGTTTGTCCGTGGAACCGTTACGCAGGTCTGACAAAAGAGCAGGACTTCGCGCCGCGGCACGGCCTGGACAAAGCACAGCTACTGGAGCTCTTCGAACTTCCAGCAGAGGCGTTTTTGCGATTGACCGAAGGGTCAGCATTGCGACGGATCGGGTACGAGCAATGGCTGCGCAATCTCGCTGTGGGACTGGGAAACGCGCCCGCTAACCCGGATGTGCTGAGGGCGCTGGCGGAGCGCCGGGAGCATCCGTCGCCGCTGGTGCGCGAGCACGTAACCTGGGCGCTGCAGCGGCAGATGGAAAAACGGGCAGCACAGGGCGGAGCACCCGGAACCTGAAAGATCAGAGCGGCGCTGAGAGTGAGCGCAGCCAGCCGCGAAGATCGCGCGCGACCAGCGACTCGACGCCGGCAAAAGACCTGTCTGCCTGGGGATAACGCAGGATCCGTATGGTGCGGCGCTGCTCGGAAGGGGTTTGCTGCCAGCGATGCACCGCTTTTTCTTCAGCGTAGGGCGTGCGCAGCGGGATCAGCTCCAGTCGCGGCAGATCTACAGGCAGTTCAGACTCGGACCAGCGCCCACGCGTCACCAGCGCTTTGATCGGTCCATCAGGCGGTTTTGCCGCTAGCCATGCGCTGATCCGGGCGGCATTCTCACCGGACGCGAGGACGACTATCTGCCCGATACCATCGCTCTCCAGTCGCTGTACCAGAGCCTCGAGCCGCGCAAGCGCCTGGTCGTGTGTTTGCTGGTAATCCCACAATTCAGCTGTGTGCCCCAGAAGCGGCATCTGCAGCGCGACAACTGACCAACCGTTGGGCTGGAATTCGGTCACAAATGCATCGGTCAGTCGTGAAGAGGGGATGTACTCCCCGGGTTCAGGAACGGTAATGAGGGCCCCTGCTGCTGGGGTGTCAAGTGCTTGTGCGTATCGAATCAGTCCCCTGTCATCGCCTGCGGTCACGGTATCGAAATCTTCGCCGAGCTCGCCATCGGCCAGCATTCGCAGAAGAGCATTTTCTCCGCCGGGTGCCGGAGATGCCCCGGGCTGAGGGGCCTGCAAGCTAGGCTCCGGCGCATTTTCCGCCATAGCAGCGTCTGTCTCCTGGGCGGATATCTCAACGATTCCGCACATCAGCAGGATGAGTCCGGCGAGACAGCATTTCAGAATTCGGTTAGCCATAACTGATTTAGCGGTCGCGGATTCCGTAACTTTGATGATCGGGACTTTATCTCTGTTCGAGAGTGATCCAGTTCTGATGCTGTGGCCGTGCAAGGGGGCAGTTGATCCGGTACAGTCCGGCCGCGCGTGAGGCCCCGAAATCGAGTGACCCATGAAACAGCCCGCTCTTATAGCTCCTTCGATCCTGTCTGCTGATTTTGCCAGGCTGGGGGAAGAGGTGCGTGCCGTGCTCACAGCGGGCGCAGACTGGATCCACTTCGATGTTATGGACAACCACTACGTGCCGAACCTCACGATTGGTCCGATGGTCTGCAAAGCCCTCCGCGATGCGGGCATTACTGCACCCATTGACGCCCACCTGATGGTTGAGCCGGTCGAGGCTCTGATTGATGGTTTCATCGAAGCTGGCGCGGACATAATTTCCTTTCATCCGGATGCGACGCGGCATGTTGACCGGAATCTTCAACGGATCCGCGACGCTGGCCGCAAAGCCGGGCTCGTGTTTAATCCCGGCGTCCCCTTGAGCTTCGCCGAACACGTGCTCGATAAGCTGGATCTGATCCTGATCATGTCGGTCAATCCCGGGTTCGGCGGCCAGAGCTTCATACCTTCTGCTTTAAATAAGCTGCGCCAGGCGAGAGCCATGATTGACGCTTCTGGGTTCTCTATCCGCCTGGAAATTGACGGAGGCGTCAAAGCGGACAACATCTCAGGCATCGCGGCTGCCGGAGCGGATACCTTCGTCGCGGGTTCTGCCATTTTCGGCGCGACGAGCTATACGGCGGCAATCGCGCAGATGCGCGACGCGCTCGGAAATTCCGCCGGCGCGTGAGTGGCGCAAATTGGCTTGCGCTGTTCGATCTGGACGGCACGCTGGTCGATAGCGCACCTGATCTTGCGCATGCGGTTGATAATGCCTTGTCCACGCATGGTTTTGCGCCGATTGGAGAGGCGCAGGTTCGTGACTACATCGGAGGCGGCGCAACCCGGCTGATTCACCGAGCGCTGACGGGGCGTCCCGATGGTAATGCGCCTTCTGCGATTTTTGAGCGCGTCTACGAGACGTTTGATGCGGTCTACGCCGCCAGTGTTTTTGTGCGCTCGCGGGTGTACCCCACGACGATCGAAACGCTTGAGTCTCTGCGCTCAAACGGATGGAAGCTCGCCGTGGTCACGAACAAGCCGGCACGGTTTAGTGAGCCCTTGCTGACCGCGGCGGATCTTGCTGACCGGTTTGATCTGGTACTGAGCGGGGACTCTCTGCCTGCCAAAAAACCTGAGCCCGCACCTCTTTTGCATGCTATGTCCCTTCTGGACTCGAGTGTGGATCGGACGGTGATGGTTGGCGACTCATTGTTGGACCTTGAAGCCGGCAGGCGCGCCGGCTGCCGGGTGGTGTGCGTCACTTATGGCTACGGCGGTGGCGTCGATCTGGCCGCCGCTGGTGCCGATCGGTGTATTGATCGGCTCGCTGAGCTTGGACCCTGGTGTGCCGATTGGATAGCTAGAGCCCAGCCGGACGTGGGCCGAATTTGACAGCCTATTTGTCTTTGCCAGCAGGCCTTGGATCTTCCAAATTCTCATGCGCGAAGCCAATTTTCAGGGGTCTGTGGGCTGACCAATGCGGTAGTATGCCCCGCTCCTGCCGCCCCTCGCCCGCATCGTTTTGAGCTTTTATGATTCTGATGATCGATAACTACGATTCGTTCACCTACAACCTGGTGCAGTACTGCGGGGAGCTGGGTCAGGAGGTCGAAGTGTTTCGAAACGATGCGATCACCGTTGAGCAGGTAGGGGCCCTGGACCCCAGTCACATCATCATTTCGCCTGGGCCGTGCTCACCTGACCAGGCCGGGGTTTCTCTAGCTTGCGTTCGCGAATATGCGGGCAGAATCCCGATTCTGGGTGTCTGCCTTGGGCATCAAAGCATTGCGCAGGCGTTTGGTGGCCGGGTGGTCCACGCGAAAGAAGTCATGCATGGAAAAACTTCGCAGATCCATCATCGCGGCACAGGTGTCTTTGCCGGCCTGGAAAGCCCTTTTACAGCGACCCGCTACCACTCGCTGGTCGCTGAGCGCGCTACCCTGCCTGACTGCCTTGAGGTGAGCGCCTGGACCGAAACAGAAGAAGGTGCCATGGATGAAATCATGGGGATCGAGCACAGGTCTCTGGCAGTTCATGGAGTCCAGTTTCATCCGGAATCGATCCTGACTGCTCACGGCCATGAGCTTCTGCAGAATTTTTTCTGCCAGGGGGTGAATGCATGACTCGGAAAATGGATATCCAATCCGCCATTCGACAGGTCGTTGACGGGAACAGTCTGAGTTTCGAGCAGATGCACGACGTCATGGCTGCGATCATGTCCGGCGATGCAACGCCAGCTCAGATTGCAGGATTGCTTATCGGCCTGCGTATGAAAGGCGAGACGGTTGATGAAATAGCCGCCGCTGCAACTGTCATGCGCGAGTTCGCTGCTCACGTTGATGTTGGGCTCCGTCCTTTGATTGACACCTGCGGGACGGGTGGCGATGCCAGCGGTTCATTCAATATTTCAACCGCGGCTGCGTTTGTCATCGCCGCCGCAGGTG
This sequence comes from Gammaproteobacteria bacterium, assembly GCA_038116745.1. Lineage (GTDB taxonomy): Bacteria > Pseudomonadota > Gammaproteobacteria > JAYODW01. Next base: position 17,555 of record JAYODW010000015.1, on the reverse strand, counting down.
GACGTATCGCCAAGCACGGTAATCGTGCGGCGAGCAGCGCGAGCGGCAGTGCGGATGTGCTCGAAGCAGCAGGCGCCCGGATTGACCTCGCCCCGGAGCAGGTCGTGCGATGCATCGAAGAGGTTGGGGTCGGATTCATGTTCGCGCCCGCCCATCACGGCGCGACCAGGCACGCCATGGGGCCCCGGCGCGAGCTGGCAACGCGCACCCTGTTCAATGTACTCGGACCTTTAACGAATCCCGCGAGCGCCGACGTCCAGTTGATGGGAGTGTTCGATAAGAAATGGGTTCCCGTCATCGCGTCCGTCCTCAAGCGTCTGGGGGTGCGTCGCGCAATGGTGGTCAGCGCCGACGATGGGATGGACGAAATCAGCATCGGGGCGCCTACAGCGGTGGCTGAGCTGCGTGACGGCAACATTTCGGAATACGTTCTTGAGCCGACCATGTTCGGTATGCACGCGCAAGCGTTGACGCTGCTTGCAGCCAGCGGCCCCGAGGAAAGCCTTGCGATCATTCAACGGGTATTTGCAGGCGAGCCGGGGGCACCCTCAGATATCGTGCGCCTTAACGCTGGCGCAGCAATTTATCTCGCCGGGATTGCTCCGAACCTTGAGCAGGGCGTGGAGCTCGCATCGACAGTGCTGCAGACCGGTAAGGTCGCGGGGCTGTTCGAACGATTTGTCGCGTTCACTCGCAGTTTCAACTGACAAGGAGGGTCTGCGGTGTCAGACATCCTCAGCCGCATCGTCGCAACAAAATGGGACGAGGTGGCACAGCGCAAGAAACGCCGCTCTATCGCGGACCTCGAGGCGTCAATCCGTGATATTGAGACACCGAGGGGATTTCTGCAGGCGCTCAATCAGCGGATTGGGGCTGGCGGCGCTGGCGTTGTGGCTGAATGTAAGAAAGCCTCTCCGAGTAAGGGCGTCATCCGCGAAAATTACGAGCCGGGCGAAATCGCGCTGAGTTACCAGCGGGCGGGCGCTGCTTGTCTGTCGGTGCTCACAGATGAGATCTATTTCCAGGGCTGCGACGCGCATCTGCAGGCTGCGCGCGCCGCCTGTTCGCTGCCTTTGATCCGCAAGGATTTCATGGTCGATCCATACCAGATTGTTGAGTCCCGGGCGCTGGGCGCAGACTGTGTTCTGCTGATTGTGGCCTGTCTGTCAGATCAGCAGCTTACTGAGCTGCGGGATACAGCGGTCGGGCTGGGGATGGACACGCTGGTTGAGGTTCACGACCGCACCGAGCTTGAACGCGCGCTGCGCCTGCGAACGCCGCTGATCGGAATCAACAACCGTGATTTGAAACGATTCGTCACCGATATCCAGACCACGCTTGGATTACTCGGCGACATACCAGCAGACCGCCGCGTAATCACAGAGTCGGGCATACACACCCGTGAGGATGTTGCCACCCTGCGTGCCCACGGGGTGGACGCTTTCCTGGTTGGGGAGGCATTCATGCGAGCCGCGGATCCCGGCGAGAAGCTGCAGGAGCTGTTCGCTTCGGCTTGATACTGACGTCGGGCAAGACGCCGCTCAGGGCGTTCACGGACTCCGTTCAGCAAATTCCCTGAAAACGTCTTCCTGTCGTCGGAAGGCCTTGAACTCCAGGCAGTTCCCCGACGGGTCCTCAAGAAAAAAAGTGCCCTGCTCGCCGACCTTGTCCTTAAACCGGATGTGAGGTGGAACTCGGAAATGGATTCCGATGTAGTTCATGTGATCGACCGCCCTGTGCCAGTCTTCCCAGTTCATGATCAAGCCGAAATGCGGCACCGGGATGTCATGCGCATCAACCGGATTAGTCAGCGGGGCTGGGTGTTTGCTGACGAGGTGCGCGCTCAGCTGGTAGCCGAAGAAATTAAAGTCGATCCAGGTCGGCGCAGAGCGTCCAACCTGGCAGCCCAGAATATCTACATAGAAAGCGCGTGTGGATTCCAGATCCCGTACGGGGAAGGCTAGATGAAAAAGCGGCGTGTGTTGAAGCTCAGCAAGTGCCGGTGGCTGAGTTTTACTCTGCGTCATCGCGTTCACCGTACGTTTTGAATTTTTCCAGAATAAGCGCCATCTCTCGCGAAGAAAGCAGGCGCGGCTGACCTGAAATGCAGGCGAGCTGATATTGCTCCGCAAGCGTCTCTACCTCGACGGCCAGCGCAACAGCACGAGACAGTGTTGTTGCGATAGCCAGCATGCCGTGGTTGGCGATCAGGCAGGCCTGTCGATCGCGGATCGCGAGACTAATCTCACTCGCGAGCTCTGCGGAACCGAACGTGGCATAACGGGTACACGGGATGTCGTCGCCGCCCGCTACAGCAACCATGTAGTGGAACGCTGGGATTGGTCGGTTCTGACAGGACAGCGCCGTAGCGTGTGCGGAGTGAACATGAACTACGGCACCGATATCCGTTCGCGCAAGGTAGACCTCCTGGTGAAACCGCCATTCACTCGATGGCCGCGCGCCCGGATCCAGAACAGCACCCCCTGCATCCAGCGCGACGATACTTTCGGGCGTTAGCCGGGGCACGGGTACGCCGCTGGGTGTGATCAACATACCTTGGCTAGAGCGTACGCTGACGTTCCCCGATGTGCCGCGGTTCAGGCCGAGCGTCTCCAGTTCGCGCATCGCGTGGCAGATGTCAGCCCGGGCGCGCGCTTCGTCGCAAAGCCTGGCCGGTGGGTCGGTCATTGCAGAAACAGTTGATAAGCCGGGTTATCTGTTTCGTCCTCGCAGCGCATGTCGAGTTCCTCAATTAAAGCGTCAAAAGCTGCGGCATCTTCTGGCGGTACCTGGATCCCCATCAGCACGCGTCCATAGGCTGCGCCGTGATTGCGGTAATGAAACAGGGTGATATTCCAGCGACCGCCCAGGTGATTGAGAAAAAGCAGCAGCGCACCAGGTCGTTCCGGAAATTCAATTCTGAGCAGCCGCTCGTTTTCGATCTTGCCGCCATGGCCGCCCACCATGAAACGAATGTGCATCTTGGCGACCTCGTCTTCAGTGAGGTCAATAGGCTCGTAACCTTTAGCGCGCAGGTTTTCCAGCAGCTGCTGGCGTTCTTCGCGTCCGTCCCTGACCTGCACCCCAGCGAATACGGTCGCAGCTTCAAAACCGTTGAAGCGATAGTTGAATTCGGTGATGAGCCGCGGCCCCAGCGCGTGGCAGAAAGCTCTGAAGCTGCCTGGTTGCTCCGGAATCGTGGCGCCGATCAGCACTTCCCTTCGCTCGCCCAGCTCTGCAAGCTCGGCGATATGGCGCAGCCGATCAAAGTTCACATTGGCGCCACTCAGAATGGCCACGAATTCACCCTCACGGCACTGTTCTCGATTCACGTACTGCTTCAAGCCGGCCAGGGCCAGGGCTCCTGCTGGTTCTGCTATCGCGCGTGTATCCTCGAACGTGTCTTTGACGGCAGCGCAGATCTCGTCGATCGAGACTACCAGGACTTCATCCACAAACTGTCGGGCTATCGCGAAAGGCTCAACACCGACCTGACGTACCGCCGCGCCGTCCGCAAAGATCCCGACCCGATCAAGCACGACGCGTTCTCCGCAATCGAGCGCGCGTTTCATGCTCGCGGCTTCATCGGCCTCGACGCCGATCACTTTGATTTCAGGCGCAACGGCCTTGATGTAAACGGCGATGCCTGCAATCAGACCGCCGCCGCCAACGGGAACAAATATCGCGTCCAGCCCGGTGGCGTGCTGCCGCATGATTTCCATGCCAACTGTGCCCTGCCCCGCGATGATCAGCGGGTGGTCGTAGGGCGGCACGTAGAACAGCTTTCGCTTTTCCGCGAGTTTATGCGCGTGTTCACTGGCCTCGTCATAAGTATTGCCGTGCAGAACAATATTGGCACCGAGCCGGCGCACCGCCTCGATTTTTATTTCCGGTGTGGTCTTTGGCATCACGATGGTTGCGACGCATTTCAAATTTCGTGCTGCCAGGGCGACGCCCTGTGCGTGATTGCCGGCTGAGGCCGTGATGACGCCGAGCTCCAGGGTGGTTCTCGGTAAAGACGCCATCAGGGTATAGGCCCCTCGCAGCTTGTAGGAAAAAACCGGCTGCATATCTTCGCGCTTTAGCCAGACACGATTGCCTATGCGCCTGGAAATAGCCGAAGCAAAATCGAGGGGGGTTTCTTTCGCGACCTCGTACACCGGGGCACGGAGGATCATTCGTAGATAATTTTCGAGCATGAACAGAGCCGTTGCGTGAAGCGAGCGAATGATGAGGGCGCCGCCGGGCGATGAGCCCCGGCATGCCCGGTCAGCAGCGCGGAACAGAGCTGCCTGAGACAGCACGGCGTGCGCCTGTAAGATACCATTTCCGTTGAAATCTCCGGAGTTTTTCGCGCGTTTATGACTACCAGTTCCCAGAATGAAAAGAAAAGAAGGGCAGCCGAAGCCGCGCTCGAGTATCTCGAAGACGATATGTTTATCGGAGTCGGCACCGGCAGCACGGCAAACTATTTCATCGATCTCCTGGCCGAACGCAAAGCTCGGATCAACGGAACTGTTGCCAGTTCAGAAGCCAGTGCCGCGCAACTGAGAGCGCACGGTATTCCAGTGCTGGAGCTCAACGGTGCGCCGCCGCTGGATATTTATATCGATGGGGCAGACGAGGCGACCAGGCAACGCGCATTGCTCAAGGGCGGCGGCGGCGCGCTGACTCGGGAAAAAATAGTGGCGCAGGCAAGCAGCAGATTTATCTGTATTGTCGACGACTCAAAGCTGGTCGCCGAACTGGGCACATTCCCGCTGCCGGTGGAAGTCATACCGATGGCAAGAAGTCTGGTCGCCCGGGAACTCGTGGGTCTGGGCGGCGTTCCGGAATGGCGTGAGGGTTTCGTCACGGACAATGGAAACTGGATTCTCGATGTGCACGGCCTCGCAATCGAGAATCCGCAGGAAGTCGAGTCGCAAATTAATCAGCTTCCCGGCGTGGTCGCGAACGGCCTGTTCGCCAGACGGCGGGCCGACGTGCTGCTGGTCGCGACCGAAACCAACGTTACGGTGATCGATTGACTAACGCTCAGCAGACGCGGTCCCGCCGTTTTGCGCTCTAGGACTTCTCAGGCTGCCTCCTCCTCTGACTCATCTTCTTTGATGGTCAGGCGACACAGAAGCATGCCGATTTCGTACAGGATCCACATGGGCAGTGCGAGCAGAGTTTGCGAAATAACGTCGGGAGGCGTCAGCAACATTCCTGCAGTGAAGGCTCCAACGATCACATAAGGCCGTTTCGAGGCCAGGGATTGCGTAGTTGTTATGCCTGTTTTGACCAGCAGGTAGGTAGCGACGGGTACCTCAAACGCGACGCCGAATGCGAGGAACAGCATCAGCACAAAATCGAGGTAGTGGCCGATGTCTGTCATCACAGTGACGCCTTCGGGAGCGATGGCGGTAAAAAAGCCGAATACCAGGGGAAACACCACGTAATACGCGAACGCGATCCCGACATAAAACAGCAGAGTGCTCGATACGAGCATGGGCAGCGCCAGTTTTTTCTCATGCAGATATAGGCCTGGGGCAACGAACGCCCAGCCCTGATAAAAGATGTAGGGCACTGCAATGAAAATGGCGACGAATACGGTGAGCTTGAAGGGCGCGAGGAAAGGGGATGCCACCTGAGTGGCAATCATGCCGGTTGAGCCAGGCATGACGTCGAGCAGCGGTGCTGCCAGCCAGTGGTAGATGTCATTGGAGAACGGCATCAGTGCCAGCAGCAGAATGGCTACGCAGGCAATTGTTCTGAGCAGGCGGTTGCGCAGCTCTAAGAGGTGAGCGACGAATGGCTTTTCCGTTGGGTCCGGTCCTTCGGCTGGGGCATCAGTTGACGGGGGAAGGATCTTGTCAGTCATGTGCAAAACTCAGAGGAAGCATGCGCAGCGGAACCTTGGTAAAAGCGCGGCACAACGGCTCTTACGGGGATGTGCTAATTGGTGTCCCTTCGATGTGGTCTTGTCCAAGGGCTCTTTAAAATCTTGTTTTCGGCTCGAACTCAGCCGGCGGGGCATTCTTCGCTCAGGAAGGTTGCTCGTCTTTCGCCGTTTCTGCTGCAGCTACAGGAGGTGGCGCTGCCGCTGACCGTGCGAGTTCCTTGAGCCGACGATCTTCGGCGAGAAATTCTTGGTTCAGTGCTTTGTACTCTTCCGTCTGAGCAGCCTGCTCAAGCTCCCGGCGCAGCTCCCTGGCCATCCTCTGCGCTTTACCTGCCCATTGCCCGGCAGTCCGGATCAGCGTCGGCATCTTGTCCGGGCCCACCACTAGGAGCGCGATGACCCCGATCACGGCCAGTTCCCAGAACCCGATGTCGAACATGGCGCTGGCCTGCTAGACGTGCTCTTTTTTGGGCTGGGTTTCGCCTTCGATAATGCGCCCCGCGCTGTTTTCGCTGACCTCGCTTTCAGCTGCGGGCTCCTCTTTCATCGCCTTGCGGAAATCGCGGATCCAGCCGCCGACGTCACCGCCGATGTTGCGGATTTTCTTCGTGCCAAAGACCAGGATCACGATAATAAGAATGACGACCAGTTCTTTAATGCCAAATCCCATGTCGGTCTCCCTTGGATGAGTCGGAGCGGTGTTGCTATGTGAAGAGTGTCAGGAGCGCGACGCTTTTTCGACGATACCGGACTGGCCGAAGCGTCTCTCTAGTTCGGCGAAAACTTGCTGCGGCTCAATATTCAGGTATTTGAGCAGCACCAAAGAATGAAACCATAAATCAGCAGTCTCGTATATCACCTCATCAGCTGAGCCGCCTTTGCCTGCGATAACAGTTTCAGTCGCCTCTTCTCCGACTTTTTTAAGGACGGAGTCCAGAGGTCCATGCAGCAATCTGGCGACGTATGAGGATTGCGGGTCAGTTTCTCGCCGCGACTCGATGACATCAGATAGTCGCTCCAGGATATCGCTCACGGCTCCTCCGGTTTCTGATTTGCGCGCTGGCTGTAAATGTCGGCTGGCGCCCGCAGCGCTGGTTCCGTTTCGCGCCAGACGCCTGCGTCGTAGCGCCGGTAGAAGCAATCAGCGTGCCCCGTGTGGCAGGCAATCCCGCCAACCTGCTCCACGAGCAGTAACAGGCAATCGCTATCGCAGTCCAGACGAACCTCGGAGAGTCGTTGAACGTGACCCGATTCCTCGCCCTTGCGCCACAGTTTCTGGCGGGAGCGCGACCAGTAAACCGCGCGCCTCTCCGCTAGGCTCGTTTCCAGCGCATTTCGGTTCATCCAGGCCAGGGTGAGGACTCTCCCACTGGTGGCTTCCTGCGCGATTGCGGGCACTAAACCTTGTTCGTTCCACTTGATTTCATCTAGCCAGTTCATGCTCGCACCTCGATTCCGGCAGCCGCCATGGCGCATTTCGCCTGGTGAATGGTGTACTCCCCGAAGTGAAAGATGCTGGCGGCCAGCACTGCATCGGCGTGACCATATGTGACGCCGTCGGCGAGGTGCCCAAGGTTTCCGACACCGCCCGAGGCGATTACCGGCACCGAGACTGCGTCCGCTATAGCCCGGGTAAGTGCGAGGTCATAGCCGTCGCGCGTCCCGTCGCGATCCATGCTAGTCAACAGAATTTCCCCAGCGCCCGCTTCTGTCATTCTGCTGGCCCACTCGACAGCGTCGAGGCCTGTCGGCCGCCGACCCCCATGGGTGTAAACCTCCCAGCGTTCCTCCGTACCCGATACCGCGCGCGCGTCAATGGCCACGACGATGCACTGCGAGCCAAATTGCGCTGCTGCCTCAGAAACGACTTCAGGAGTTTGTACGGCGGCGGTGTTAATGCCGACCTTGTCGGCTCCCGCAACAAGCATGCGGCGAACGTCGTTGACGGTTCTGATCCCACCGCCAACGGTCAGCGGAATGAAGACCGAGGACGCAACCGCCTCGACGACCGCAATCATCGTGTCGCGCCCTTCGCTGCTGGCGGTGATATCGAGGAAGGTGAGTTCGTCGGCGCCCTGCTCGTTGTAACGGGCTGCTATCTCCACAGGGTCGCCCGCGTCGCGGATATCAACAAACTGGACGCCTTTGACCACCCGTCCGGCGTCCACGTCAAGACACGGTATAACGCGCTTCGCGAGGCCCATTTTGGACCGTCAGCCGCAGAGTTCGTCGGCTAATGTTTGAGCCGCTTGAAAATCCAGGCTGCCCTCATAGATGGCGCGGCCAGTGATGGCACCTGCGATGCCTTCGTCGGTAACCGCGCAGAGTGCTCGGATGTCGTCCAGATTGGTGACGCCTCCAGAGGCGATAACGGGGATAGTGAGCTCCTGCGCGAATGCGACCGTAGCCTCAATATTGAGACCGCTCATCATGCCGTCCCGCCCGATATCGGTGAAGACGATTGCCTCAACGCCATCTGACTCAAAGTGCTGCGCGAGATCAATCGCGTCGTGACGCGATAGTTTGGACCAGCCGTCGATGGCTACCTTCCCGTCACGCACATCTAATCCGACGATGATGTGTCCAGGAAATTCCAGACATACATCCGCAACGAAATGTGGTGCTGTGACCGCTTTGGTGCCGAGAATGACGTAACTGACACCGGCGTCGAGGTAGCGTTGAATAGTGTCCTCGTCTCTGATCCCACCGCCCACCTGCACCGGAACATCCGGACAGGCTTCTACGATTGCGTGAATAATCTCAGCATTCACGGGGCGACCGTCCGTCGCACCGTTCAAGTCAACGAGGTGGAGACGACGCGCGCCTGCTTCGGCCCAGCGACGTGCCACAGCGACAGGATCGTCGCCGTAGACAGTGTCCTGGCTCATGTCACCTTGACGTAGACGGACGCACTTGCCGTCTTTGATGTCGATGGCGGGAATGAGCAGCATGGGAAGGTGAAGCTGACGAGAGCTCAGGATTTTTAGCTTGGACCGGACTCTATATTAGCAGTGCGCAGCGCAGATCCAAACGGCCTAAATCAATTTCGTCGAGAGCCTGTACAAGGGAGAGAGGAGCCACACATGACGGACGGAGATACCGCCCGATGACCCTCAAGGGCCGCGCCTTAATGTGCTTCGTCCCAATTTCCGCCCACGCCGATATCCACAACGAGAGGCACCTTGAGAGCGGCGGCGCTGTTCATCAGTCGGGATACAGCTGCTGAAACCGCCTCGATTTCGTCCTCTGCCACCTCTAATACCAGCTCATCGTGTACCTGCATGATTAGTCGTGCTTTCGAGGCACTATCCTTCAGCCAAGACTGCACCGAAATCATGGCGCGCTTGATGATGTCCGCTGCAGTCCCCTGCATCGGTGCGTTGATGGCCGTGCGCTCAGCGTACTGACGCACCTGAGGGTTCCTGGCATTGATATCAGGCAGGTGCAGCCTGCGGCCGAACACGGTTGACACGAAGCCGACGCTGCGGGCCTGCTCCCGGGTCCGATCCATATACGCGGAAACACCCGGGTAGCGCGCAAAATAACGCCCTATGTAGTCCTGTGCCGCGCTTCTCTCGATGCCTAGCTGACGCGCTAGCCCGAAGGCGGACATGCCATAGATCAAACCAAAATTAATAGCCTTGGCTGCCCTGCGCTGGTCGTCTGTCACCGCTCCTGGCGCCACCCCGAAGACCTCGCCCGCGGTCGCCTTGTGGACATCCATCCCATCCGCGAATGCTTTCATCAGCGATGGATCTTCAGACAAGTGAGCCATGATGCGCAGCTCGATCTGCGAGTAATCAGCGGCCAGAAGACGACAGCCAGCAGGCGCGACGAATGCTCGGCGGATGCGGCGTCCCTCAGCGCTGCGGATCGGAATGTTCTGTAGATTCGGGTCGGAGGACGACAAGCGCCCAGTAACGGTTACGGCCTGGTGGTAGCTGGTGTGCACACGGCCAGTTAGCGGGTTGATCTGTCCTGGGAGCTTTTCTGTGTAGGTGGATTTGAGTTTGCTCAGCGCGCGGAAATCCAGGATCAGGCGAGGGAGGTCGAACTCGTTGGCAAGTTCTTGTAATGCGGACTCAGCCGTGGATGGCTGGCCCTTCGGTGTTTTCGACAACACCGGCAGCTCAAGTTTGTCGTAAAGAATATGCTGGATTTGCTTCGGCGAACCCAGATTAAAGCGTTCTCCGGCAGCCTCGTAAGCCTGTTCCTCCAGCTCGCGCATGCGTGAGCTGAGCTCCTCGCTTTGAGCTCCAAGGAGCTTGGCGTCGACCAGCACGCCATTGCGCTCCATGTCAGCCAGCACCGGGACGAGCGGTATCTCGATGTCTTGATAGACATCCAGCAGCTCGGCATCGCCCTGTAGTTCAGTATGCAGTTTCCTATGTAATTGCAGGCAGACATCGGCGTCTTCAGCCGCATACGGCCCCGCTTTTTCGATGGGCACCTCTGAAAAATTGATTTGTTTTGCTCCTTTGCCCGCAACGTCTTCGTAATGGATGGTGTCGCGGTTCAGATATTTCCTTGATACCGAGTCGAGATCGTGCCGCGTTGCGGAGCTATGCCATACGTAAGATTGAAGCATCGTGTCATGTTTAATTCCGCGAAGTTCGATCCCGTAGTTGAGAAGAATATTTCGGTCATATTTCAGGTTGTGCCCAACTTTCGGACGGTCAGGGTTTTCAAGTAGAGGTTGTAACTGCTGCAAGACGCTTTCGCGGTTCAGCTGAGCGGGCGCACCGATATAGTCATGAGCGAGCGGTACGTAAGCCGCCTCTCCCGGATCACAGGCGAAAGACAGCCCGACAAGACGGGCTGTCATGTAATCCAGACTTGTGGTTTCGGTATCAAAGGCGAATAAGGCTGCATCCTCCAGACGCCTCAGCCAGGCGTCGAGCATCGACTGGGACGTCACAATCTCGTATACCGGGTCGGGGATCTGCTCGCTTTTATTGGATGGGTCTGAATCAGCGCCGGCCTCGAGCTCGTTGAGCCATGTATTGAACTCGTAGAGACGGTAAAGCTCTGAAAGCTCTTCCTCATCCGGAAGCGAGGTCTGAAGATCGCTCAGTGTTGTGCCGATATCGACATCACACAGGATAGTGACAAGCCTTCGCGACAGTCTGAGCTGATCAATGCTGTCCCTGAGGTTTTCTCCGACCTTGCCTGGAACTTCCTGAGCCCGTTCGATGATCGACTCAACCGAACCGAACTGCTGCAACCACTTGACCGCTGTTTTGGGCCCGACCTTAGGCACTCCCGGGACGTTGTCTACTGCGTCCCCTACCAGCGCGAGATAGTCGACGATCAACGCCGGCGGGACTCCGAATTTCGCTTCCACGCCGGCTGGGTCCAGGCTGGAGTTATCCATGGTGTTGATCAGAGTGACCTTGTCATCGACAAGTTGTGAAAAATCCTTGTCTCCGGTTGAGATGACCACGTGGCGCCCAAGAGCGACTGCCTGCGCGGATAAGGTGCCGATAACATCATCCGCCTCGATTCCCGGAACCTGCAGCAGTGGGTACCCCAGCGCACGAATCAAGGTGTACAGCGGTTCTGTCTGCAGGGCGAGCTCCTGTGGCATGGGCGGTCGATTGGCCTTGTAGGCGGGATACCATGATTCGCGCAAAGTGCTCCCTCGAGGGTCAAAGACCACGACGATGAGTTCGTCGGGGTAATCCTTGCGCAGGCGCCGCAGCATCGAGAGGACACCGTGCATGGCTCCGGTCGGATGGTTGTGAGAATTGGTCAGCGGCGGCAGTGCGTGGAAGGCACGGTAGAGATAGGAAGAGCCATCAACCAGCACGACAGTGTCAGAAGGCACAGTTCAGGGTCCTCTTGGATTTCTTTTGCTTCCCCAGAAGTCGGGGTTTCGATGATATTCTAAGGCCTTGCCTCACCCCCCCTCATAGGTGGAATAAGTAGCGATGAGACGCGTGACGCCTGCCGCAGCCCTGTGTGGCCTCGTGATCAGTGCTCTGGTCTGGGCAGAGGAGCAGGAGACAATTCAATTCGTTGAAGTACCCCCGCCTCCTCCCATGTCCAGCTCAGCCGACGATGATGGGACGTACGGAGATGGTTCTGAAGATGAGCTTGCTCCCGACGTTACCATCGTGCAGAGAAAAGACGGCACCTACGAGGAATACCGTCTGAATGGCCGGCTCTACATGGTGAAGGTAATCCCCTCCGTCGGGCCTGCGTACTACTACATCGACCGGGACGGTGACGGCCTGATGGAGTCGAAAAAGCTCGACCGCGCATGGGAGCATAAGGTTCCTCAGTGGGTTCTTTTCAGCTGGTGAGGCTCGTATCCCGAGCATAGCGAACAGAAGACGAGCTGGCACATTGGCTTGTGTTACATGTCTGTCTATACATCTGTTTCCCCGGAACAACTTGGCGCAATACTGTCTGAATTTGAGCTGGGCGCTCTCCTCGGTTTCGAAGGCATTGCCGCGGGGATTGAAAATTCGAACTATTTTTTGACGACGTCGACGGGAAAATTCGTCCTCACGATTTTTGAAACCCTACCCGTGGGGGAGCTTGACTACTTTCTTGAACTAATGGCTCATCTTGCCCACCGGAACATACCGAATCCGGTGCCGGTAAAGACAAGAGGCGGAAGCTTTCTCGGCTCTGTGTCTGGTAAACCCTGCGCGGTCGTTAATCGGTTGGAAGGAACGAGCGTTTCGGTGCCTAGCGAGGATGACTGCCGGCAAGTAGGCGCGGCGCTGGCGCAGCTCCACCTCGCAGCGGCTGAATTCACAGGCAGTAGAGCTAATGACAGGGGGGCGGCCTGGCGTTCGGGGGTTCTGCAGAAAGTTGCAGATTGCCTGCCAGCAGAAGACCTCGGGCGGATACACACGCTAGGGAAGATTGCAAATCCGGAGAATTGGCAGTGGGTGCCGCAAGGCGTTCTCCATGCGGATTTATTCAGGGATAACGTACTTTTTGCAGGTGAACAGCTGTCCGGCATTATCGACTTTTACTACGCATTCAATGGCCCACTTATATATGACCTGGCTATTGTTGCGGCAGATTGGGCCTGGGTGCCGTTTATGTATTTCGAACCGCAGCGCGCTGCAGCCCTGGTTGCCGGATATACCAGCCTGCGCCCGGTGCTTGAGTGCGAGGTCGAGCTGTGGACTGATGCACTAGCGGCCGCGGGGTTAAGGTTTTACCTGTCACGGGTGCACGAAATGCGTTTTCCGAAGTCTGGAGAGAGGACACAGCTCAAGGATCCTGCGCCATTCGCAGGGCTGTTTCGAGCGGCCATGGATTCCCGGTCGCATTTCCTGTCAGTGTGGGCATAAAAAAGCCCCGCTGGGCGGGGCTTTATAAGTTGAAAATTTTGGAACCTGTCGCAGGTTGGCTCAGTTCTGCGTAACGGTGAGCTCCACTCGTCGGTTCTTAAACATGTTTTCCGGACTGTCGTTGGGCACCATCGGCGAGTTCTCGCCATACCCGACAGCGCTCAATCTGTCCGCGTTGATGCCCTTGGAGACCAGGTAACCCACAACCGAATCGGCGCGTTTCTGCGATAGCTTTCTATTAAAAGCATCGGTTCCTCGGCTGTCTGTGTGGCCCTCAACTCTTACATGTACGCTCGCATTTTCGTTCAGCACCTTGACCGCCTCGTTCAGAATCCCTTCTGATTCGGGCAGGATTGCCGCGCTGGCGGTATCGAAATTGACTCCGTGCAGGGTAATGAGCTTCTCGCCCACCTCAGGGCAGCCAACTGCGTTAACTGCAACGCCTGCCGGTGTTCCTGGGCATTCGTCGTTAGGATCGATGACTCCGTCACCGTCTGAATCTTTGGGTGGTGCGGGTTTCGGGGCTGGCTTAGGTGCAGGCCGAGGTGCTGGCGCAGGAGTCGCTTTTGGCGGCTCAGAGCGGTCTTTGCACACAAAATGACCGGCAACTGCCCCAAGTACCGCTCCTGCCGCTAAGAACTCGTCTTCATCGGAGTCATTCAAGTCTAGGCCGCCCGCGACGACTCCTACTCCAAGAGTTGCACCTAAGATCGGGCAGATGACCGATGTTGGCCGAATTTCACTTGTGGTGGAGCAGCCGCCCAAGATGATTGCTAACGCTAGGGCCGTTGCTTTGCTGTAAATATTCATGAGAAAAACCTCGGGTGCCTTGGTGCTATTGAACGAGGGCATTTACCGGACACGTTCGAATTGCATACAGATCTAATAACGGTTTGAGATGCTACCACAGTAGACCCGAACAACATATTGATCCTGGGCGCATATGTGGCCACTTAGCTTACTGGAAAACCCGGGTGGCAAGTCCGAGAAATACAAAAAACCCGACGACATCTGTAACAGTCGTGAGTATCACGCCCCCAGCCAGCGCCGGATCGACACGTAGCCATTTCAGCACTAGGGGTATCGCAGCCCCGGCAAAGCCGGCGGTAAACAGGTTTATGACCATCGCCGCCGCTATCACCAGACCGAGGTCAACGCTCTGAAACCAGGCGGATGCGACCAGCGCGACGACGGTAGCCCAAAGGAAACCATTGATCAGGCCCACGGCCGCCTCTCTGTGGAGCACCGCGCGTGCATTTGCCGCACCGACTTGGCCCAGGGCGATACCACGAACGACAAGCGTTAAGGTCTGGCTGCCGGCTATCCCTCCCATACTCGCGACGACCGGCATCAAAACCGCTAACGCGACTAGCTGCTCGATGGTTGCTTCGAAGCGGCCGATGACCCAGGCGGCAAGAAAAGCGGTGCTGAGGTTGACGGCCAGCCACAGGGTCCGTTGTCGGACAGTGACAAAAAGCGGAGCGAAAATATCGTGTTGTTCATCCAGACCGGCCCGGGACAGGAGCGAGCGACCAATTTCTTCGCGGATGACGTCCACGACGTCGTCGATCGTGATTCTGCCAAGAAGCTTTCCGCTCTCATCGACGACAGGCGCTGAGATAAGGTCCCTTTGCTCAAACAATGTCGCGATATCTCTCGCCGGGGTGTCGGCAGGGATGGGACGCAGATCGGTAGACATCCGATCGCGCACACCTTGCTCAGGCTGCGCTGAAACAAGATTAGTAAGCGTAATTACCCCCAAAAAAGTGTTGTTTCTGTCCACCACCATGAGCTGGTCAGTGTTCTCCGGAAGCTGCCCCATACGGCGCAGATAACGCAACACGACATCAACTGAGACGTCCGACCGCACGGTAATCGCATCGACGTTCATTAAACCGCCAGCCGTATCCGATGGATACGTGAGGACCGAAGCAATGCGCTGTCGGTTCTGTTCATCCATGGACAGCAGAACTTCATCCGCCAGATCCAGGGGCAGAGCCTGGAGGATGTCCGCGATATCGTCGGAGTCAAGATTTGACGTGGCTTCTGCAAGCTCGGCCGGCGCCATGTTTTCAAGCAGGCCGCTGCGAACGGCACTGCTTGCGTGAGACAGGACGTCACCTTCCTGGCTACGGTCCACTCTGGCCCAGACTGCCGCGCGTGCTTCCGCGGGCAGCGCTTCGAGCAGGTCGGCAATTTCAGAAGGGTGAAGCTCGTGCAGGAGCGCACTGAGCTTGTCCAGCTCGTTGGCCTCCAGCGCGGTCTGGATCGTCTGGACGCTCGCTTGAGTTCTTATTATTCGGTCAGACATGGAAGAAGTCGCTCGCAGGCACCTGAAGATAGCTCGGCGGGCAAGTCGCCGAAGGCGAGTATCGCTGTGACGAGCTGGGCACCGATCCGTTGGTGAGATTTGAGCGCGGATCGCTGCTAGCACACCGGAATTTTATCGCGGGCGAGTTTAGCAAGGACTGCAAAGCGATCGTGCTGTCGACGACTCGAGAAATCGGTGCAGCGTCCGGCCCTGATAGCGTTTGTTATTCCGCTATTCAGCGGGTTGCCGCAGAGCAGAACACTGCGCGGCTAGCGTTTCGCGTCCGAGGCTAAGCTTGGTGATGTCGTCAGCCGTTGTAGCAGGGCGCGACGGTCGGTTCCGTCGTGAGTAGCCAAGAGTTCATTAACGAGAGCCTCCACCTCATCAAGCCGGGTTTGTAAAACGACCTGTTTGACTTCGAGTAGCGCAGCGGGATGCAGACTGAATTCTCTCAGGCCGAGTCCAAGCAGGAGTCGTGTCAGATTTTTATCTCCAGCCATTTCCCCACACATGGCAACTGGAACTCCAGCCCTGTGGCCGGCCGACAATACCGTAGCGATCAGGCGAAGGACTCCGGCATTCACTGGGTCGTATAAATAGTTAACGTCGTCGTTTTCACGGTCGAGAGCGAGCGCATACTGGATTAAGTCATTCGTTCCGATAGACACAAAATCCAGGTGCTCTAGAAAAAAATCTGCGGCGATTGCGACCGCTGGGATCTCGATCATCGCGCCAATCTGCATTGCCGGGTCAAAAGCCACATTGAGTGCAGCCAGTTCTTTCTGAATCGACGCGACCGCGTGTCGCACCTGAAAGATCTCCTCGATGTTGGAGAGCATGGGAATCATGAGGCGAACTGGGCCTAAAGCTGAAGCGCGAACGATCGCTCGCAGCTGCGGATCAAACAGCGCAGGATGGCGCAGACAGAAGCGGATGCCGCGCAGCCCCAGCGCGGGATTGGGCGCTTCTCCTGTTGCTTGAGCCGAACCAGCTGGCAGCGATTTGTCCCCGCCCAGGTCGGCAGTTCGAATAGTCAAGGGTGCGCCGTCGAGAGCCCGGACCATCTCGCGATACGCGTTGAAATGCTCCTGTTCGCCGGGCGGCGCCCCTGCTTCGAAAAACAGAAATTCGGTGCGATAAAGCCCGACGCCATCTGCTCCGACCTTTTTAACAGCGCGGTAGTCTCCCGGGAGCTCGACGTTGGCGCGCAGGCACACGGGAGTCCCGTCAAGGGTTTCTGCCGGCGTGTTGCGCAACATCCTGAGTCCGGCTACGTAGGTGTGATGCGCGGCTTTTCGTACTTCGTACTCGCTGAGGATCACTTCATCCGCTTCCGCAATCACGACTCCCTGCTCTCCATCGAGGATGAGCATCTCGTCTTCCCGCACAAACTGTCTGGCATGGTGAACACCGACGATACCCGGAATGCCCATGCTGCGCGCCACGATAGATACGTGAGAATTAGGGCCGCCCGTCTCTGTGATGAATCCGTCGACGCCATGGTGGTTAAGCAACAGCAGATCGGACGGGCCGAGTTCACGAGCAAGCACGATCGTGCCTTGCAGTCGCCGATCGGGAACCTCATGGCGCAGAGGCTGGTGTTGCAACAGGTTGCGGAGAATCCGGTCCAGTACCTGGCTGACATCGTCGCGCCGCGCCTGCAGATAAGAGTCCTCGATGCCGTCAAATGCCGAGAGGATTTTTTTTCGGTGCCGCTCGACCGCCCACTCCGCATTGCAGTGGTCCTGCCGGATCAGGGTCGTGATCTCATCTGATAGCGAGGCATCGTTGAGCATCATGAGATGCGTATCGAGCAACGCTAGGATTTCATTAGGCGCGGCCCTCGAAAACTCTTCACGCACGGACCGCAGGTTTGATTCAGCGGCCGCGATAGCCTGATGAAGTCTCTGTTCCTCTGCTGGGATTTCGCTAGGATCGACGACGATCTCAGCGACTTCCATGCGGTGGCGCTCTATAACATGCACATGTCCGATAGCGATTCCGCGAGATACAGCGATGCCGTGCAGTGAGAAGCTCAGCTTGGCTC
>JAYODW010000014.1:23592-90861 GCA_038116745.1 Gammaproteobacteria bacterium | reverse complement strand
CAGGTGTGGTGGTAAAAATCGGAGCATTAGCGCCGCCGCCATCATCTGTCGTCTGGAGCCCCGTGTTAGCGTCTGTAAACAGCGGGTCACCAGCGTTGTTGGTTTCTTGTACAAACGACGTGGCCGCTCCTCGAGTGTATCCAAGCGTACCGTTAGTGGGTGACACAGTGGCGGCAAGGGTTCCAGAGCCGAACAACCCTCCGGCCACTACATTAGGAACGCCAAATGACTCGGCCCGGTAGACACTCGTTGGCGCCTCCCAGTTGGGCACGCCGGCGTAACCAGTCGCGTCTCCATAGGGAACTTGCGCCTGCGTTCCCGGCCCCGTGCCGTTATAGGTGATGTTCTCGTTAACGCGGCCGTTCCACTTGTTTCCCCAAGTGTTGTATGGATTCTCACCCCCCAGACTGACCGCAATCTCCTGGCGGACGAAACCCGTCACGTTCCAGTCGATAGCGGCTGCGTTTCCTGCGACAAGCGTGCCGCCGGCGACGCCGCCTGCCATGAGAATGCGCGCGATTGTGTGCTTCATCACTCCCGCTCTCCTCTTACTAATCATTGTTTTATGGAACCCCAGTAGTACCTCAGGGCGCTGCATGCGTCCGGAGGACCTAGCAACACAGCACCACCGGACTTCCGGTAGTGTTGCTATTAGTGCTCAATTGGGCAGCGCTGTCAACGCTTGAGCGCCCAAATGATGCAAATTAGTCAAAATTTGTCCCCTGCTGGTGTTGCATCCGCGCAACAAGCCAGTGGTGAGCCGCCCGCGCCATTCCAATTGGCGCCTTATTGCACCACCCGTGCGATGGTGCCGCGGAAACCGACCACGTAGACGCTCTGCTCCTGGATGGCCCCGGACGCGCCCGACGCACTGTCCGCGACACCAGCCGCAATGCCCTGAAACCAGGTTCGTACCACGTTGAGATCCGTTGCCTTGCTGAAGGTCGCGCCGTCATTGCTGCTGCGGAGCATCTGACGGATGCCGGAAATGACGACTTCCCCGTTGCCGGACCAGACGCCCAACAGGTTGGAGTTGGTGTCAACCGTCAACCGCTCCCAGGTATCGCCGCCGTCGGTGGTCTTCAGAACCAAGCCTTCCTGGCCGACTGCGTAGCCCGTGTTGCTGCCATCTGCGGCGAGCGCCATGTCAAACACCGACTGCTCTCCGGAAGCGACAGTTTCAAAAGTATCGCCGCCGTCTGTCGAACGCATAATGAGACCGAACTCACCGCCGACCAGCACGGTGCCATCGGCTTTTACGATGACACCGTACATGTGCGGCTCGTAGCCTTCGTCGTTGAAACCATTCCAGTCAATCGGCACCGCTTCCCAGGTAACGCCGAAATCCCTTGAGCGGCCAATGAAACCGAATTCGCCGACGGTGACCGCCAGCCCGGACGCGTTCATTGCCACGTTCAGCAGGCGCTGGGTAAAGCCCGTGTCGACTGTTTTCCAGTCGCCGTCTCCATCCCGGGTAAGCGCCAGCCCTTGTTGCCCAACTACCAGCTGGTGACCGCCGGCCCTCGTCGCGCCAAGCAACGCGAGCGAAGTGAGTGGCGGCACCTCCGTCCAGGTCGAGCCGCCATCGGTTGTTTCCAGCATGAGTCCGAAATGACCTACAGCCAGTCCTTTGCTTCCGCTCATCTCGAGCGCGTAGAGCGAGTCGTGAGGGATCCCCGTACGAAGGATCTCAACCGCCTGGTCGGCCTCCTGTGCGATTGCAGCGGCAGAGCTGACCAGGCAGACGAAGATCGCGATGCCTGAAAAGAGAGCTGAACGACTTTTCTTTGCGAAGTTTTTCATGTGATTCAAGTCCGATTCTCGAAAGTTTATTGAGGAATTCGATTACTGATTCTGAGCTTCCATCAGCGTCGAAATGTCCACGTTCTCCGAAAGAATCAGATGCTCACGCTCAATGAACTTCGGCTTGAACAGATAGACCAGCAAAGGCAGCACGACCAGCGCAATGACCATGTTGATGAGCATGATCATAACCAGCAGGAGCCCCATATCTGCCAGGAACTTGAGTTCCGACATGAAGTACCAGGGCAGGATGCCGATCAGCACGATGGTCGCGGTGAAGAAGATTGCCTTACCTGTCGTACTCACCGCGGCTTGAATAGCCTCGCCGTGGTGCTGGTTGTCGCGGAACTCTTCACAAATCCGGCTGAGCAGGTAGATACCGTAGTCGATACCGACGCCGATACCAATCGCCGCAATCGGCAGGCTGTTAACGTCGAGACCAATCCCCATCAGCACCATCACAGAGCCGAGCAGAACGTTCGAGAAGTTCACCGGGATCAACAGCAATATGCCTGCCGCAATCGAACGGTAGGCGTAGCTACAGGTGATCAGAATGACCAGGTTAAGCGCAGCGAGAATGATGTACTGGTAGTAGTCCACCGTGTCGTTGACCGACTGCTGCAGCGCAATCGCACCTGTCCCGAGGCGAATGCGGAAAGCCTCGTGATCCAAGCCCGCCTGCTCTAGCGCGCTCCGAGTCTGCTCGAGTGCCGTGTCCACCGTGTCCTGTTTGTTGTCTTTGTACCAGAGAGACAAGGTGCCGTTAGACATGGTGAAGTCAGTCACATGGGAGTACGCCTTCGGACTGGAACCCACCATCAGCGCATTGGTCGCGGCGCTGATAGAGTCGGAGCTCGTATCCAAAGGCGCCCACTTCGGATTACCCCCCGAGAACAACCGATTTGCTTCGGGCAGGTAGTCCGCCCAGGTCAATGTTGCTTCCGGAGGTGGGTCCTGTGACTCCAAGTAACGCTGCATTTGGAACAACGTATCGATTGCCTCAGGCGAGTTAGTCAGGAAACGGTTGCCCTTCTCCTTGCCCTCATAAACGATTTCCAGGGTCATAAGACCTGGGAAATGCGAGTTAATGGCACGCACCGCAGTGTTGAAGTCCGAACTCTCTTTCAGCAGGTTGCTGCCCTCAACAGGGTTCCCCACGTGGATCTGAAGCATCAGCCAGGTTCCCACGACAGCGAGGACTGCGACGATTGGAGTAGTGATTCTGGCGCCAGCTCCGTGGGATACGCGCCCCACGCTTTTCAGCAGCGCGATGATGCTGTCGTGCCAGGATTTTTCTTCGCCTTTTCCGATGAGCTTCGCCACGTTGCGTGGTGGAGGGAAGTAGGACAGCAGAATCGGCGTCAGGAACATGTTGGTTGGCACCAGGATCGCCGCCCAGAACCCGCAAAACACCGCAAAGCGCTCCATCACCGGGATGGGCGCTATAGCTATCAGGAACAAACCAGCCGCGTCAGTGATAATCCCGAGAACACCCGGGGCAAGCATCACGCCCAAGGCTAATTCCGCAGCCTTCTTTCGGTCCTTAATCTCGTAGTAAATCTCGTAGTAGCGCTCGATGAACTGCACGCAATGGCTGAAGGACCGTGCCACCAGAAGCAGCGGCACCACCATGATGAGCGGCTCAATCGGGTCACCCAGCCAGCCTACGAAGCCGAAGCCCCAAATAGCTGCGACAACACTGACTGCAATCGGCGTCACAACGCCTGGAATGTTGCCCATATAAAGAAATAGGGAGATCAGAAGTGCCGCTGCAGTAATCGCGAAGATTGTCAGCATCTGCACTTCGTAGAAATAGACCCAGCCGGTAAGCATGGGCTGTCCAGCGATGAAGACTTCGTGTTTGGAGTCGCCCTTCAACCGCTCCGCGACCATGTTCTGAACGAACTCGAACACCACACCGTAGTCCAGGCCGAACTCGATGAAGGTTGCGGTGATGACGGTTGCCGTCTCATCCTCAGAAATGAGGAAGGTGCGCACGTTCGGCGCCTTGTCAACTGCTTGGATGAATTTCTTAATTTCTTCGTCAGTCTCAGGCGCTTTGTCCTCCATCAGCGGCCGCATATCAATGCCGTAGGGCGTCGCCTCAGCAAAACGGGCCTTCTCCGTCGTTATGGAGAGAATCTGGTCATGGTCAACCGAAGGCGTAAGGTCGATCTCTCGAGTCAGGTCCCAGACCAAATTCAACGTGTCCGGGTTGTAAATGGTGCCGTCTTTCACCTTGACCATCATGGTCACGGTCAGCGGGTTACCGAAATTCGGGTGGTCCTGGTAGGTCTGCACGTACGGGTGGTTCTTCGGGAACAGGTCCGAGAAGATTGTTTTCAGCTCGACCTTGCTTAGACCGACCGCGAAAAAAGCGGTGAGCGCGAAAATAGCGCCCGCCACAAGGACGCGGTTGTTCATAGTGAACGACGCTAGGGTGTAGCGAATGCCCTTCATAGACCTTGACTCCCCTGGCTCCCGGTTCAGATCAGAATTGACCTTTCCAGAAACCTTATTTTTTGTACCTGGATGACACCCCGTGATGGGTTGTCGATTCCCCTCGCTTCCGCTCGATGCAGTCCGGTGAGCTGCTCACACCGGCTCCGAACCTGTGCCTGCAGTCAAAGGACGGCCACCTCCAGCCGTACGACAGCACGCCGGAAGCACTTGATTTTCCCATCGTAACGGAGCGGCGAATATATGGTTGCCCTGTCGAAGGTGTCAACCAGACTCAAAGTAACTTCTCGGGTTTAAAGACACTCGGAGCAGAAAGACGAGATTCGGTCATGTACAAACCGAAAAGATATGCACGCTCAGCCCGATTTTTCGAAAGCCAGGCGCCGTGCATGCGCCCGCCGGGCGCGCAAGAAAACGAGAGTGTTTTTTTAGTGTTTACGCAAGGCCTGAAGGATTGCGAGCACCTGTTCGGGCTGCGACTCTGGCGAGATTGTTGAGAACAGGCAGCCGGGTGGAAGTTCGCCCAAAGGCGCCCCGCGCCAGATTTCCTCGTCAAGCGCTGTCACCGTTACCAAGCCCTCCAGCGCCACTCTGGACACAGCAAACGCACTCGAGTCGACAGCCATCTCCGCCGTGAATGGAACACGACACGCTTCAAAGCCTGCCGGCCACCGGTAGTGCTCAGCCACATTCAGGACAGGCCGGTACGCAGACGAGTCCGGTGCAGCAGCGGGGCGTGAATTGTCCGCGGTTAGAAGCAGACCATCGACTGCACACTCGGCAAAAGCGCGGAGGAACTCGGCGAGATACACCGCGGCTTTTTCGGCGGCGTCCGACTCGACCGAGTCGAGCGGCGCTGCGCAACGCTCGTGCGCCGCGACCAGCCAGCACTCCGGGGTGGGGCAGACCAGGACCAGCGGCTGCTCTCTCATGGCCACGCTCAGCGCGTTTACGGTCGCGGTCAGGAATTCCCGCAGCGTTTCGTCGGCAAACATCGCGCGCAACGGCGCGCCGACCCGCGTCTTTGCACCCATGCGCGTCACCAGATCCGGGTGCGCATCCAGCCAGGCGCTGCATAGCGCTCGCAAAGAAAGCGAGAGGATGTCCGAATGCAGCAGGCCAGCCGCCTGACTGCGGAATGCGACGTAGTCGGGCGTGGAAAGGTAGGGCGGCACGCCATCTGCAAACAGCCGGGCCGCATACAGCTCGTCATCCAGCCACAGGCTTCGCTCCGCCGCCTTCAGGCGGCTCATCAGTCGCGACATTGCGCCTAAGTCCTCAGCTGCAGATTTCCGGGGCTAGCCTCAAGCCCCTTTACCGTCTAAGCGCGCCTTGAGCGCCGCGTTCTCAGCTTCCAGCTCGGCTATACGACGATCTTTTGGATTACTCATCATGACCCCGCGGATAGCATCGGCGTCCATTTCGTAGCGCGCCTCTCCTGGCGGGCTGGCGATGATGCGTGAGTGATCGTCCCAGCTGCCGAAGTAAGGCAGGGTCTCTTCCGGGCTCTCGCGATTCCAGGACTTCACAAATTCGTCGTAGGGGACGCCGCGCTGCTTCCGAGCCTCTCGCTCTTCTGCGCGCAGCCGCGCAGTTTCCTCTTCATCGACAATCGAACGCTCTGCGTCATAGGCCACTTTATAAATGTTGCGCGCGTAGTCCGGTGTGATGAGCCGGTCCTCGAGATCTTTCAGAACAAGCTCAGGGGGACGCTGCAGCACGTCGCCATAACCGCCGCCCGCGCCCTGACAGATCATGTAGATCTCACCCTCCTGGCAGATCTCAAAATTGAGCGCGGACTGCACGACATACTTCGCGCCATCAAAAGCCTGGTCATTCATCAGGTCGACCATGCTGAACTTGAATTTTTCCGGTGTGTCTTTCAGCACGTCAAAGATGTTGACTTGCTTAATCTTGGCCAGTGGATAGGCCGGACTGCCGTAACCGCCGAAGCAGCCGTAAGCACTGGGGTGCTTCGCCCCACTCTGACCGCTCATGAAACCAAACTGGTCCGACTCGCGCACGGTGCTGATCTGCTCGTACCCCATGCCTGAGCGATACTTGCCCGCGCCCACGCGGTCAGTCGCCAGCTGCTGCGCCACGAGCCGCACATAGGGCAGCTCTTCCTCGGCCAGCTCCATTTCACCGGTGTCGGTCATGTAGCCGAACACGGGCGAAATGCCATGCTCGCCGTCTGAGTTCTCACGCGCTCCGCTGCCGTTGCCGTTGATGTCCGCGCAGAAGTTACCGGTCACTTCTTTGTGCTGCGTTAATCCGCCGTACACGAAGGTCGCCGGCTGGTTGTAGTGATTCGCGTTGATCACGCCGTAACGCTTCGGCAGACAGTAAGCGAGCTTGGCGAAGATGGTTGAAGGCAGCGAAAAACACTGGAAGATCGGCAGCAGACTCATCGCGTTTGGCGCCTCGGGTGAGGAGTCGATCATCGAATTGCTGTCGGTCAGAACCTCAACGCCGCTCAAAACCGCCTGATTCTTCGGCAGGTCCGGCCAGCAGTAGAGCACCAGATTGGTCAGCAGGCAGGTTTTCATCGACGCGGCACAGACGTTGGTCGAGCGGTTGAGCAGCTCGGGCGCAGCCCCGCGCAGATCGATGGTCATCTGGTCACCCTTGACCTGGATGCTGATGGGGATCTTGCACAGCACATGCTCGCGCAGATCGTCGTCGATCCAGGTGTTGATGCGCACCGTCCCGTCCGGCAGCTCGCCCACCCTGCGGCGGACTTCGTTTTCGGTGTCCTCCAGCGTCTTGCGCAACGTCGCGACGAGATAGTCCTTGCCGAACTCATCGATGATGGCGTCGAGTCGCTCACGCAGCCGTAGTAAGGAGTGCAGCTTGACCTTGATATCGGCGAGCTGGAGCTTCGGGTCGCGCACCGAGTTCTGTAGGAAATTCACCAGGTCGCGTTTAATTTCGTAGTTTTCAACGATTCGGAAAGGACACATCTTGAGCCCTTCATCGAACCGACTTTCCGCAATCGACGGCATGCCGCCCGGCTCAATCGCACCGTTCTCACCCTCGTGGATAGTTGAGACGATCCAGCAGATCAGCTCTCCGTCATGGAAGACTGGAAATATCAGACTCTGGTCGGTGTTGTGGATGTTGCCGTAGCGCGAATCGTTATGAATAAAGCCGTCGCCTTCCTTGATGCCGACCGAGGGATCGTTTTCCCAGTACTTGCGGATGAATTTGATCGGGTAATGACATACCGAGGCAAAGACGACGATACCGTGCGGCGCGACCTGCGACAGATCGCCCTCAGCGGTGAAGATCCCGGTTACCAGGTCACCCCACTTAGCGCCCGGCGCGACCCCCATCTGCTCCACCATAGTGAAGGACTCCTGCAGGGCTGAGTCGAGGCGCCCCCGCACAAGGTTCACCCGCTGCATATCAAGCTGCCCACTGAGCAGGCGCTCCTCCGCGTCAGTGCGCTGCGCGAGCTTGTGATTCGACATCATCTCCGGCTCAGGCCCGAAGAACAGCTGGTTTTCCACCAGAAACTGTTCGTAGAGCTTGCGGTCGTCGTCGTTCAATTTGTCCTGCAGTTCTTCGGTCGAAACTTCGTTCATGCTGGAATTTCTCCTGCTATCGCCGCGCGTTCGCTGCGGGATTTTCAGTTAGCGCTCAGGCGGTTGAACCAGACTGCGCCATGATTCGACGCGTGGTAGCTCCAGCCGGGCTCGACGAGGTAGGTCGTCGAACTCGTGGTGATGATCGCGGGTCCTTCTATGTAGGTCCCGACGGCGAGCGCACTTTCGTCATAAATCGCAACGTCTACTGGCCCGTCCACGCCGACGAAATGGCAGGACCGGGAACCGGTCGCTTGCGCCGTGATACGCTCAGCAACGGGCTTGATCTGGCCAAAGTGGACTTTCTCCAGCTCGACATAGGCGGTAACGCGGATCGTATTGATGCGCACGCCGGCCTCAGTCGCCTGACTGCCCTCGCCGAAACGTGCGCCATAAGCGTTGTGGAAGGCCCCGATAAGTTCCAGCACGTCGTGAAGTCGCTCGAATCTCGGCTTCGGCGCAGGCACCGCGGTTTCGACGCGCTGATTGCCGTAACGCATGTCAAACTCGTGCCTGAAGCGTATGTCGCTTTCCTGCATACCCTGGCGCAGCAGATCGGTACGCCCACGCGCTTCCAGCTCTTCGATGACGCGATTGAGGCGCTCGAAGTCCGTGAAGATGTCTTTGTTACCAGTGTGATAGAGCACGGTGTACGTCGATGCTTCATGAATATGCATCTGGTTGACGTTACCCGCGCCCAAGGCTGAAAACACCGACGAAAACGGCGGCGCCAGAACCCGACTCATCGAAAGCGCGCTGGCGATGCTGCAGCAGTGCAGCGGGCCGTTACCGCCGTAGGCCAGCAGGGTGAACTCCCGCGGGTCAAAGCCGCGCGAGCGGAGCTCAGTCGCGATCCCGTTCGCCATGTTGTGGTCCACGGTCTGCTTGATCAGCTTCGCGATGTCTATCGGGTCGAGGTCAAAGTGGTCTTCCAGCTCGTCCTCGATCGCCATTTCAGCGCGCGACCGTTTCAGTGGAATACGCCCAGCGGCGTAATTGTCCGGATCGAGATAGCCGAGCAACATGTCGGCGTCAGTGACGGTAGGTCGCAGACCACCACGGTCGTAACACGCCGGTCCAGGATCAGAGCCTGCGCTCTGCGGCCCCACTTTAATGGTGTCGTGGAGCTGGTCGTAGCTCGCAATGGACCCGCCCCCGGCGCCCAGCGTCACGAGATGAACCATCGGCACGCTGACCAGCCAGCGATCGATCACCGGATGGAAGTCGTAATACCGCTCGCTGCCCGCCGTCACGATGCCGATATCGAAGCTGGTGCCGCCCATATCAGAGGCGACGACGTTACCGAGCTCTCCTTCGACCGCGAGATGGTCCGACGCGGCAATGCCCGCCACCGGTCCCGAGTGGACCGTCTGCAGGGCGTCAGTAGAGTTCAGCTGCGCCATACCGCCCGAGTTATGGCTGATGAGCATCGGCCGCTCGTAGCCGCCCGCGCGCAGATTGAGCTCGAGTGTGCCGAGGCCGTGGTACATGGTGTTGTGCAGGTACCCGTCGATGATGGTCGAGGTGGCCCGCGTGTACTCGCCCTTACGCCCGGCGACCTGATGCGAAAGCAGCATCGGCACAGCGCCCAGCAGATGCGGCGGATACTCCTCCAGAAAAATCTCCCGGATGCGCAGCTCGTGCTCAGCGTTGACCACGCTATTGGCCAGCATCACCACAATGGTCTCCGCACCCTGGTCCATGAGGTATTTCATCTGGTGCCGCAGGTGATCCTCGTCCAGCTCCATCAGCACTACGCCACCGTAGTTCACCCGCTCCCGCACGGTCGCGATCATCGGGATGGGCACCAGCGGCGTCGGCCGTTGCGCTCGGGTGAGGTCACGCTGCTGTTCGAAAGGCAGACCCTCACCGTAGCCGCGCCCGCGGGACAGCGGTACCGTGCTGCCGAATCCTTCGGTCACAAGCAGACCGATGCGCGGCCCGTTGCGCTCGATCAGTGCATTGGTTCCCAGCGTCGTCGAGTAACGCACTGAATCGACCTGCGACAGCAGGTCATGAGTATCAATCTGGAGCTCTGTTGTCGCTTGCTTGAGGGCATCGTTAAAACCCAGCGCAAGGTTCTGATGTGTCGTCAGTGCTTTGGCCTGAACGTAGCGACTATCCCAGGCGACAAAACAATCGGTGAAGGTGCCGCCGATATCGACCGAAATGCGTTTCATGATGCTGCAGGTTCTCCCCGGGTCAGTGACAGGCTTGCGTGGATGCCTGGCTCAGTGCCCGTGATGATGACGGGGCAGTTTGTGCTCTGGCAGCTCCGGCGGATGCTTGTACTCGCCCCACTCTGCTGCCTTTCTTTTGAGATCGTCG
This sequence comes from Gammaproteobacteria bacterium, assembly GCA_038116745.1. Lineage (GTDB taxonomy): Bacteria > Pseudomonadota > Gammaproteobacteria > JAYODW01. The sequence continues at coordinate 80,683 of JAYODW010000014.1, read as the reverse complement.
ATATCAAGCTCGATGTCGTGCACCAGCGGGTGACCGGGCACGGTGTATTCGGTCTCCACCATCGTGCCGCAGGATGGACAGTAGTATTCGATTAGCGCGGTATAGGCCGGGTCCGGGCAGAAGGTGTAGGGGTATTTCTCCGGGTCCAGCAGATGCGGATGCACCTCGTCCAGCTTGCGGTTGTGCAGCAGCAGACCTCGTTTGTAATTCTCACGCGCAGGGCCGATCTCGTGCCCGCACTCCCTGCACATCCACTGCTCCGTATCGAGTTCGATGCACAGGTATTCGGTAATGTTGACCTTCATTGCTGTCTCCCTCTCGAGCGCTCAGATTTTTTCCAGCACCACGTCGCCGTTGGCACTGACCATGAAGCCCCAGCCGACGTCGACGCGTCCGGTGAAATATGCCTCTTCGATAATCGCCGGGCCGGTGCCACTGGCACCCGCCGTCAGAGTCTCCAGTCTGTAGACCGGCACCACCCTACGCACTCCGTCTTCGGCAAGCACTTCGCGCTGCTCGCCCGCCTCAGCGTCATGACGGGTCTCGCCGCCGACCGGAGCAAACGCGAGGTGTTCAACCTCCTTGACCACGCGCAGCTGGATCAGCACGTCCGACCGCGCGGCAAAACGCTCGGGCGGCGGGGCGTAATCAGCACCGCTGGCGGTGAACGCCTCCTCCGCATCGCCTGCTGACACACGCCAGGAGATTTCGCAGTCTCCAAGGTCAACGCCCTCGGCGAACATGTCACGCCGCGCGCGCTCCAGCATGTCCTGCCACAGTCGCTCGCGGTCGCCCTCGCCCACAGGGAGCATCTGCCGGTATTCGTGCGACAGATCGGAAAACCCGATCCCGCAGGCACTGAAGACAGATGCCATGCCCGGGATGATGACCCGGGCTACGCCTGCGCGCTCGGCAACTGCGGTCGCCATGAGCGCTCCGGCGCCGCCGAATGCAACGAAAGTCGTCCCGGAATCCGCACTCACCACCCCGGTGATCGCCGTCGCCAGGCTCTCGGTCCAGCTGGACAGGACGCGGTTTGTCGCGCTGTCCAGATCAAGCCCGAGCACGCCCCCGACACGTTGTTCAATCGCCGCGCGTGCCTTATCGACGTCAATGCGCAGCTGACCGCCGAAGTAGGTCTCCGGGGACAGTATGCCCGCAGCAAACGCAGCGTCGGTCACCGTGACCTCCTGCCCGCCAAAACCGAAACACGCCGGCCCGGGAGCAGCGCCAACCGACTGGGGGCCGACCTGCAGCGCGCCGTCACGAGCGCTGATAATCGAGCTGCCGCCGATCCCGCAGCTCGCAATTTCCGCCAGCGGCAGCGCTACGCGGATGCCTTCGACGCTCCCGCGGTCGCGCGTGGCGATATCACCTTCGGCCACCACGCCGATGTCGGTTGTAGTGCCGCCGACGTCGTAAGACACCACCCGCGGCAGCGAATAGAGCCGTGCCAACGCCCGCACCGCTTCCATCCCCGCACGCGGGCCGGAGCTGTAGGTCTTGAGCGCCGTCGTCTTGGCAACGCGCGCCGTGCCGCCATCATTGCGGAACACCAGCAGCGGATTACTGCATTTCTGCGCCTTGAGGCGATGGTCGGTGTGATAGAGAAATCGCTCCATCGCCGGATGCAGGTAGGCGTTGAACAGGGCTGTCCAGATGCGGATCGAATCTTCCGGCTCGTCGCTCAGCCCGCTAGCTGTCATCACCGGCACCGCGCCAAGCAGATGCGCAGGAAAGTGCCGCTGAATGACACGGAACACGGCGCGCTCTCGCTCATTCACATTGGCGCCGGTAAGCGCAACGACGATACGCATGGCACCGACCGACGCGATCTCAGTCACCGCCTTGACGATAGCGTTTTCCGATTCCTCAGCGCCCGTTTCGAGCACGGCAACGCGGGCGCCAATCAGGCTGTCATGAAGATCCCCTGATTCTGACGCGGCGGAGCGCACGGTCTGTTGACCAGCAGCATCTGTAAGCAAACCGAGACGTGGCCCTCTCCGCTCGACAATGGCGTTGGTACCCAGGGTGGTCGAGTAGCGTACGTAGTCCGTTTCGCGCAGCAACCGCGCCGCGTCCGGCTGTCCGTAGAGCTGCTCGGAAACTTTGGTAATCCCCGCAAAGAAACATTCGCTGAGATCGTAAGGCGTCGTCAGGACTTTCACGCGGTGGATTTGCCCACCGTCCATGAGACAGAAATCCGTCAGAGTTCCGCCGTTGTCGACATTAATGATCTTCAAACGTTTCAGCCCCCCTCGCTCAAACCTCGCGCCAACGGTCAGGACGCCCCTGGTCAGCGCTGTGATGCTGGCAGCAGGGCGCCTCGTTTCCGGTTGCGATGAAATGACATCTGCCTCAGCTCGAGGCCGCCGTAAGGTAATCTACCTCGCGCGGAAAACATATAAGCCACGCACCGCGGCCTCCGCAGTCAGGGCTGCAGATACTGCCTGGCGCCACACATCGAGCGGCACACGACTTCAACGGCTTCTGGTCTCTTCCGCGCGATGAAATGGAAGTTTGACAACAGCCCATCGGGGAAAACATCTATGGCCGAGCCCACCGATCTGCATGCGGATGACGTCCAGCAGTGGCGCCTTGAAAACGTCCCTGTCTACAACGCAAACCGGATGAAGCTGGGGATATTTGCGACGAACTGCAGCCACGGCGGCACCATTACGCATGCGGCGACCACGTTCGAACCTACCTACGAGCACAACGTAAAAATCGCGAAGCTCGCTGACAGCCTTGGATTCGAATTACTGGTGCCGGTTGGTCGCTGGCGGCATTTCGGTGGGTCTACCCGATTTAATGAGAACAATCTCGAGGTCTACACCTGGGCCACCGCAATGGCGTGTAACACCCGGAACATCATGGTGTGCGCAACCTCGCACACACCGACCGTGCACCCGCTGTTCGCCGCCAAGCAGGGCGCCACGATCGACAATATCTCGGGCGGGAGATTTGCACTGAACATCGTTTGCGGCTGGTTCCGTCCTGAGATCGAGATGTTCGGCAACGAACTTCTGCCTCACGATGAGCGGTACCACATGGCGTCAGACTGGATCGCCTGCGTCAAGCGCGCCTGGACAGAGCAGGACTTCAATCACCGGGGGAAATATTTCGCGATCAACAATGGCTATCTGTCGCCGAAACCCATTCAGCAACCCTATCCGGTTCTCCTCAATGCCGGAAACTCCGACGAGGGCCGCGAGTTCTCGGCGCGGGAAGTGGATTTCAACTTCATAACCATCGCGACCCTTGAGCAGGGTGCGGGTCTCGTGAAAGACATTCGGGCAAGAGCTGCAAACCACAAAAGACACTGTGGCGTGATGAGTTTTGCGCTCATGTGTTGCCGGGATTCCGAGGAAGAAGCCAAAGCCCACTACCAGCGTATCGTCGATGAAGGGGACTGGGAGGCCGCGACCAACATCATGCAGCTGCTGGGCATGGAAAGCGGCTCGTTCAACGAACAGATCAAAAAGTACGGAGAACGCTTCATAGCCGGATGGGGTGGATACCCGCTCGTGGGTACGCCCGAGCAGGTCGTCGACCAGCTGCTCGAATTGAACAACATCGGGGTAGAAGGCGTGCTCCTCGTATTTCTCGACTACTACGAGGAGCTGAAGTATTTCGGCGAAAAGGTCGCACCACTGCTGGTCCAGGCCGGTCTGCGGACGGACTCAGCGCAGATAGCGGGCGTAGCTTAGCAATGAATCGTGAGTTACATCTCTTGAGACGATCAGCGAACCGCCAGATTTTCAATCCAACGGTTATCAAGCACCGAAATTTTGATTGCCACATCGCCACGGCAAAACAGTGCGGAACACACTGGATCAAATATTTGCTTTCTTTGGTTCTGTGTCGGATTTATGACTTGCCTTTACCTGACCATATCCGTGACGATTCTGTGGTGGGGCACACAAAAAACAGACCTGTTTACGAGAATATTCCACAGATTGCAGTCACGCATAGCCATCCACATTATTTACTGCGTATGCCGCGTATATTTGAAATGTGGGATTTGCCGCGCTTTGTGGTATTGGTAAGAGATCCGCGGGATATTCTAGTCTCCACATTCGAGAAGACAAAAGGTGAATATCTGCAAAAAAAAATGAGAATGTCTTCGCCGCCATCGTTTTCGGAATATTTGTGTGGCGATGTGTCAGGGCGGAGGCGCATCGCTGATATTTGGGACACCGTACTCTTTTTTAATAGCTGGGGAGCTGTTTTAGCGGCGCATGAGGATTACGTGCTCGCGATAACATACGAAGACATGAAGAAGGACACGGCCTCAATTTTGCACCGCGTTTGCGACCATATAAACATACGAAACTTTACGGATGATATTATTGCTTGGGCCGTAGATAATAGTTCGCGCGAAAAGATGCGAGAAAATCTCGATGAAAAGGAACCCCAGTACGAAAAAAGCGTAAATATAGAAGAAAAATCGTTTCAGGATTGGTATAACTCAGATGACCGCGCTTTTGTTGACGAGGTGCTCGGTAAGCACTTGAAGTATGACTTTGGCTATGATTTCAAGGATTGGTCATGATGGGAGCATATTTATCGAAGCGGTTATGACGCTGGTAGCCTGTCAGGCCCCCTGCAAGCACGTTCGAATCGGGAAAGACAAGCTCTAGTGAGCTGGCATCGTCCAGGTGCGACACCATCGCGCCCACTGCGGCATCGTAACGGATTTGTATTCAACGCTGCAGAGGTTCGTGGCTTAGCTGGAAAATCTGCCCCAAGGGGATTCGCCCCGAGGGGGCATGTGTGACACGGCCCCGGGGGGCAGGCACTACCTGAAGACGGCAGCGGATTGCTGCGCTATCCCCATGTGGCCCGGACGTAGAATCAAGCCGAGCGCTGCCCGCACACTCGTTGGGGGCAGCGGAATCACCTGAGCACCTGCCGTCATCGCCGTCGGCAGGTCCGCCCTCCACTGCATCATCTCCCGGCGCTCGGCGACGTACTCCGCGCGGTGGTATGCCGCGCGGATGCGTTTCCGCTCCGGGTGCGCAAGCTGCCGTTCGATGGCGTCCACCTGGAAGTGACCCGACTCATTCAGCGTAGTGCTCGCAGTGGCGCGGAAGCCGTGGCCGACGACCCGGTCCTTGGAGCCCAAGACGGCGATTGCCTTGTCAATTGGGTTTTCGCTGATCTATGGCGCAAGTGCGCGCCCGCTCGGGAAGAGAATCGTGCGAGTGCCCCGACAATGTCCGCAGTTCCTTCAAAGCGTCTACGGCCTGCCGGGAAAGCGGCACGACGGGCTCCGCCCCACTCTTCATACGCTGAGGCGGGATGCGCCACTCCTGCCCGTCGAGGTCGAACTCGGACCATCTTGCGGGGCGTAGCTCACCCGGCCGGACGAAGGTCAGCAGTCTCACGGTGATAGCGAGACGCGTCTCGGGGCGCCCGGGATACTCGGGGAGGGCGCGCGGGAAATCATCCAGTTCGTGGCGGTGGAGCGCGGGGTAGTGCACGACCTGGCCAGTCTCGAGGGCGCCCTTGAGCGCGATTGTCGGGTCGTCGTTGGCGCGGCCGGTAACGACGGCGTAGCTGAAGTCCTCGCCTGCCCACCGGTGCGCTCTTGCGGCAACCTCAAGTGCGCCCCGCGCCTCGATCGGGCGCAGGGTGCTCGGCAGCACTGGCGCAGTGATGGAAGCGGTTGGCAGGCACCGGATGGGCGGATAGAGGTTGTTGCAAAGCGTCTGCTCGACCTTTTCGGCATAAGTCGGCGCCTATTTCTTCCCGCGAGTATCCATCCACTCGCGCGCGACACCCTCGAAGGTGGTCACGGCGCTGACGGCAGCGCGAGCCTTTCCGGCCTGTCCCTCGGAGAGAGAGCGGATCGCGGTCGGCCTTGACGAGCCTAAACGTCACTTGCCGCCGCACGGGCCGCGGCGAGCGTCGTCTCTGGGTTGACGCCGATAGCGAAAAGCTTCTCATTGCCAGCTAACCGATACTTCAGGCGCCGGTACTTCGAGCCGCGTTGATGGACGAGGAGGAACAGTCCCTTCTCGTCTGCGAGCTTGTACGGATTGTCCCCAGACTTCGGGTTTCGTGCCTCCGCATCTGTCAGCGCCATTGAGATATCCCCCAACCATTTCGGAGATAGCCGCAGATGCTAGATGACGGTCTGGGATTTTCCTGGGCACAGAAACGCGGTATTTAGCTGTTTTTTTTAACCTTTATCGGTTGTTGCGGGACGACTAAGGAAGTGATTTTGGTGCCGGCTGCGGGACTCGAACTCGCGACCTGATGCTTACAAGGCAACTGCTCTACCAACTGAGCTAAGCCGGCGGGACTGGGCGGACTCGGGTCGTACCCTCCCGGATCAGACCCTGCCCGTTTGAGACAGCTGTCAGCGTTTCAGCCGCTGAGCCCCGTTTCAACCGGGCGGCATTGTAGCGGAATCGTCCGACGCCGCCGCAAACGCCGCACAGGAAGAACTCCGAATAGCAATATCCTGCAGCCCCGATGCTGCCAGAACGCTTGCGGCGCTCAGCGCCTCGCTGCCCTGAGGCAGGAGCACCGTCATCGAGTATTCATCCCGGGTCTGGATGCGTGGGATCACCACCGGGCGATAGCCCTTCTCAGTCAGCTCCGCGAGCCGCCGACTGACGGATTCCTGAGAGCGGAACAATCCCAGCGAGATGGCGTTCTCAAGCTCGCCCCGCCTGACCATGAGGTAATCCGTGACACCATCGGCCTGCAGACTGCTCAGCTGTCGCTGCGCCATGTCGGATGACTCCGGTTCGAGATACACCCAGAACAGTCGCTTGACCTCCACCGCCTCTGTACGCTGCCGCACGTCATCAGGTTCCGCCCCCAGCGCGTCTACCGCCCGGTTCAGAATAGTGAGGTCTTCGACCGGGCCCAGCTCGATGCACTGCCGTAGGTTCCCATCGGTGCCAGCTGCTGACGGCGCAGACGCCTCTACCCCATCGGCACCCGGGTTCCTGGCGCTGCCCGAAATACGCCCCTGCTCAGTCAGCAGAACCAGACCGGGTGTCCCTTCGGGCAATGGCTCGTGCTGCAGGTAATGCCGGGCGTCGGCGGCAATTTTCTGCTGGTACTGCCAGGTGAAGGCGAGCACATTGAAAGCGAGCAGCAACACCACAAGCCACTTCATCACTGCGCCCCGGCGAAGCACACCAGGCCGCGCAGAACCAGTTCCGGGTCATACCGGCAGGGCCAGTCGAGGTGGGGCGCGATGACCTCCGCACCCCCACCGGTCAGGACCCAGCGGATCTCCGCGTCAGACATCTCGGCTGCAAGGCGCCGTCGTGTGGACAGGAGCACACCGACAACCGCGCTGATACAGCCAAGCGAGATAGCGTCCTGCGTGTTATCGGCAAACCCCGTGACCTGCTCGATGCCCGCGCTGCTCAGGTGTGCTGTCCCACGCGTCAGGCTGTGGCGCATAAGCTCCAGCCCCGGTGCGATCAGCCCGCCCTGATGCCGCCCCGCGCGGGTCACAACATCCACCGTCAGTGCAGTTCCAAGGTCCACTACACAGACCGCCTCACCTTCCTCACGCCACGCGGCAAGCGCGGCGAGCCAGCGGTCTACGCCGAGCTTCTGCGGCTCACGGTATGCGGTCTCAAATCCGGCAAACGTCCGCATCGGTCGCACAAGTTCGAGCGTCCTGCCCCAGGTCGTGAGCGCGAACCGGCGAAGGCTTTCGAGCGCTGCGTCAGCGCCGACGCAGGACACGATGACGCGCTCGACGGCACGTTCTGCCGCACAATCGTTCCACGGTGAGAAATCAGGCTGCTCGCTCGATACCAGCGTCGGCCAGCCGCTCAGCTGCCCGGTGCGCCACTCCGCAGCTTTAATGCGGGAATTCCCGATATCAATAAGAAGCACAGCGGGGATTCATTCGATGGCAGTCAGGTGGCCAGACAGGAATCGCTCGAGGCCCTCAGCAGTTTCGATGAGGAGCGCACCATGCGTATCAGCGCCACGGGCGATGCCGCGCACGCGCCGTTCGCCAGTTTCCAGCGTGACTGCCTTCCCCGACAGCGCATCGTTCGCCGTCCAACGCGCGTAGAACGGCGCGAATCCATCGCGGGCGAAGCTCTCCAAGGTCAACGCCAAGCGCGCCAGCAGTGCAGCGGCCAGGGAATTCCGCGCCACGCTATCGGACAGGGCGCTCTCGATGTCGCCGCTCGGCCGGTCAATCAGTTCACGCGCACGCGCGCTTAGCCTGATGTTGAGCCCGACGCCGATGATCGCCAGGCAGGGACCTCCAGCCTCGGAGCGCATTTCGATCAGGATCCCAGCGAGCTTTTCGTTGCCGCGGACGATGTCGTTAGGCCACTTGAGCCGGGCGTCCGCAACGCCCTGTAACTGCAGCTCCTCAACCAGGCCCAGACCGACGGCAAGGCTGAGCGCAGAGAACGTCGGCGGCAGTGCCTCAAAGCGCCAGCCGACGGAAAAACACAAACCGCTTCCAGGCGGAGACAGCCAGCGGTCGCCGCGGCGGCCGCGGCCCGCGGTTTGATATTCAGCGAAAAGGGCGCAGCGGTGCGCGTCCGGAGCCCGCTTTGACAACAGGCGTTCGTTGGTCGAATCCGTGACTGCCGACGCGTCTACCTGCGTCCAGGCAGTACAGCCCTGTGCAGTAAGCGCAGCGCTGATCGCCGCGGCATCAAGCGGTTCGAACGCGCGCTCAAGCCGGTAGCCCTCGCCGGAGACTGCCAGGATTTCAATACCGATTTCGCGCAGCGCGCTGACATGGTTCCAGACCGCCGCCCGTGACACACCGAGCGCAGCCGCAATGGCCTCGCCGGAGCGGGCTCTGCCATCGGCGAGCAGCGTCAGGACTTCAAGGGCACGGCGCATGGAGCGGCGCAATCCTTTTCCGACATGAAGTACATCCAGCGCAGCTTCTCAGGCATACAGTGTTCGACCCTCGACTTTGAAGGATCAGACCTTTTGATCGTCGGGACCGTCATCCAGGTCGAACATGTCGTCATCGAACTCCGCCGCTACCGGGCGGTCGGCGACTTGTTCAGGCATCAGGGTCTCATCTCCGCCTGCCCCTTCCGCCGCATTCAACTCGTTACTCCCGCCCCCTTCATCACCGGAAGATGACGACACTGCTTCGTTGGTGAAGATCAGGGTTTCATCTTCGCTCCCCGCATCCTCATCGGGTGCGCCAGTCTCCCAGTCGAATTCGTCATCGGCCTCCGCGGTGGTCGCGGTTCCTCCGGAGAACTCAGCGCCGTCAAAAAACGCAGACGCTTCAGCGTCGAAAGCGTCGTCATCCTCGCTCCGGGATTCACGCTTCGCGGTCTCAGCCTCCGCAGGGGCTGGCGTTGGCTCTGCTACATTGGACGGCAGATCGGTCAGCGGCGGCTCGTCGAGCACCGCGGTTGCGATCAGCTCGCCAGACGATTCGAGCTCCTCCGCCGCGGTAACGGGTGGCTCTTCGAATACCGCTGTTTCCGCCTGCGCAGATACCTCACCATCGTCCGGCGCAGGCGCCTCGGCGCCGCTGCCGGACGCGGCCACAGTTCTGAGCGCGCCCGCCACTGCAACAGTCGCATCGGGATCAACATAGCCAGCGCGGGCGAGATCACCGGGGTCGGCGTACTCGGTGTGTCCCGCATCTGCCATTTCAGGAACCGAAAACTCGCATTCGAATTTATGGAAGAGGATCCGGTCCTCGTGTTTGAGCTGACGTTCCGACTCGATGCGCTGACCGTTGACGAAGGTACCGTTCATGCTGCCCTGGTCACTGATCCAGAAGGCATAGTCACGATACTGAATCAGCGCGTGGCGCCGTCCTACTGTCCCCTGATTAATGACGAAGTAATCGAGATGCGCCGTGTCGCTGCCGCGCACGCGCCCGACCACGACCGGCTTGGGACCTATGCGCAGCGCCGGTTCGTCGGCCTCGCCGGAAAGGTCTTTGAGAAACGCTTCTGGCATCGAACTTTCGGCATCGATGGCCGCAGGCCGGTTGGCCGCGCCGCGCCGCCTGAGCCCGAAGGCAATGACCGCGCCGAGTACCACAAGTCCCCCGACCAGCATGATCCATGCGGACATGCGCTCCTGCCCGGTTGAGACGGGTGCTTCTGCGGACGCCCCCTCGACCGCCGGTGACGCAGCAGACCCGGCGGCCGCCTCCATTTCCAGACACAGCGCGTCCGGCGTCATGTCCACCTGCGGCGCACTCTCAACCACAACAATGCGCTCCTCCAGGGGCAAGCGGTCGAGACAAGCCGTAGCCCCGTCCTGTAAGCCTTCGGGATCCGAAACGACTGGTTCAGCAGACTCCGCCTGCTCTGCAGGTTCGGCGGTTGTCGGAGAGGGCGCGCTGCGGGCAGCGAGCCGCTCCTCCAGCGTCCGGAAGACCGGATCCAGATCCGCAGGCGTCGGCGCACGGAAATAGTCTGCCGAGGTCCGGTTGGCAAGCGATTGGATCAACTGGAAATCCGCATTGTCGGTAAACGCGATCCCGTAGATCAGGATCCCGCTGCGGGCCGCGAGTGCCGACAGGTCATCTCTCAGCCACCGCGCTTTCTCCAGGTCGGCAGCGGCATCCCCAGTGTCGACGATGCCATCCGTCATGAACACGATGACGCGCGGAATATCGTCCCTCCCGGCTGTCCGCAGCTCGTAAATCGCGCGCTCGACCGCGGCTGGACTGTTGGTCAACTGACCGCTGTAATCAATCCCGTCCAGGCTGCTCTGTACTGCGGCGCGCGTGTCGACGTCGAGTTCTTGCAGCGGCACGGCCACGTTCACCGCAGCGTCGAACACCACGATCCCCAGGCGCGACCCCGCTTCAAGACTGTTGACGAAGCGCGCCACGGCGCGCTTGAGCAGAAATTCGGGGTCGTTCCTGCGCATGCTCCCCGAGTTATCGAGCACCAGCACGATATCGGCGGGCACCGCCGAGGCCGCGTTCATGGCGGTCAGGCAACACAGCACCAAGAACATTCGCATTGCGCGAAGCAGATGGAGATGCCGCGGATCGCGGCCTCTTTGCATGCTCGAGGCCGCAGCGCCAGCCCCCGCCGACCTGGGCTTGAACAAGTTTTCACGCATGGTCTCAATCATAGCTCGCCCCCCTGATCTCGACACCACTCGCTCCACGACCCGGCATAAAGTCGCGGCTCCGGCAGTCCTGCCACGCACTGGGCTAGAACATTGTGACAGGCAGACACGCCGGAACCGCAGTAATGGACCAGCCCGGCATCCGGAGGGTCTCCACACGCCTGAGTCAGGCCCTGAGCAAGCGCTTCGGCCGGGAGAAACCGGCCGTCATCGCCGAGATTGTCTTTCCAGCAGTGATTGAGCGCCCCGGGGATATGACCCGCTACCGGGTCGATCGGCTCGACTTCGCCGCGAAACCGGGCCCCATCCCGCGCATCGAGCAATCGCACACCGCGCTGAATCTCCCCGCGCAGCACCAGCCGATCGGCGCGTGGCTCTCCGCGAAAAATTGCAGGAGGATATGCTTCCAGACCGCTATTCACGGGGAAGCCTGACCCGACCCAGGATTGCCATCCGCCGTCGAGCACTCTCACCGCCTCAAACCCCATGTAGCGCAGCATCCACCACAGTCGGGCTGCGACCATGCCGCCGGCGTCGTCATAGGCAACCACGCTGGCGTCGGCCGCGACACCGAGACGACCGAATACGTCGCACAGGCGATCGGGCGGCGGCATCGGGTGCCGACCCCGATCGGTAATCGGTGGACCACTCAGGTCATCGTCGAGATGCGCATAGACTGCCCCGGGGATGTGGCTTTCCAGCCAGGCGAGGCGACCGGCCGCCGGCTCTGTCAGGTCAAATCGACAGTCGACGATCCGTAAGGATGACTGCCCGAGAGACTGTTCGAGTTCCAGGCATGAAATAAGATGCGTGCCCCCTGCGCTCATGCGTATCCTCCGAATCAAACCGCGACCAGAACCAAGACCACGATGCACGATAGCAGCACCGGCAGGTCCACCGGCAGACCCCGGCGATTCAGACGCAGGCGCTCGATGACCGGGGCACGCGCGGTGGCGGAATGAGGCTTCTCCACCGCCTGACACGCCTGCTCGCGCTCGGCGCCGTGGCCTGCACGATACAGGCCTGCAGCACCGTGCGTTTTTACGAACAGGCCATGCTGGGGCAGCTTGAGATCTGGCGCCGGACCCGCCCGGTCGAAGAGGTCATCGCCGACCCGCAAACCGCACCGTTCATCAGAGAGCGGCTACGCCTGCTCACTGCTGCGCGCGACTTCGCGCACGCAGAACTTGCACTCCCGGATCACGGCAGCTACCACAGCTACGCGGACCTCAAGCGGTCCTACGTCGTGTGGAACGTCTTTGCTGCACCAGAGCTGTCGCTGCAGCCGATATCGAGCTGCTTTCCCATCGCCGGCTGTCTTGATTACCAGGGATTTTTCTCACCAGAAGCGGCGCGGCAGCGCGCTGAACAACTGAAGGCTGAGGGCTATGACGTGTTCTCCGGCGGCGTCGTTGCATATTCAACGCTCGGCTGGCTGAACGACCCGATCCTGAACACCTACCTGCACTGGGAAAAAGCGCGCCTGGTCGAAACCCTGTTCCACGAGCTGGCGCATCAGCGTCTGTATGTGGAGGACGACTCGCGATTCAACGAGAGCTTCGCCACCGCCGTAGCGCGCGCAGGCCTACGCCGCTGGAACGAGAAACACGCGAAAAACGAACAGCTCGAGATGGCCGATAAAGCGCGTGAAAACACCCTGATAGCCCTGATCCTGAAAACCCGGGAGGACCTCGCTGAGCTTTATGGGTCATCCCTGCCGGGAGCAGAAAAGCTTGCTGGCAAGCAAAGACATTTCGCCGAACTGCAGACGCGCTATGCGGCCGTAAAGGCCGCCTGGGAGGATGACAAAAGTTTCGACAGCTGGATGAGCGGCGAATGGAACAACGCCCGCATCATGGCGGTTGCGACATACAACGACTTCGTCCCCGCGTTTGAACGGCTGTTCAGAGAGAGTGACCACGACTTCAAGCTGTTCTTCAGCGTCGTGACCGCACTGGGTGCTCTGCCGCCGGCGGAACGCTCCGCGTGCCTCAACGCACTGCTCGAAGATGAAAACCCGGCGCCGTGCGTTGCCTCTCTCGCCCCCCGGAAGCCACAGACGCTGACTCAGGTCGATAAGTAATCGTCGTTAATTTTTCGCCTGAGTTGACTTCGACTTCAGGGCAGTGCTTAAGTCACTTGCCACCAGGCAACGGTCCCGAGCGGCCCAGCCCCAGCAGGCCGGAACAACAACAATTCATCGAAACGGGTTTCAACATGCTGCGCAGATTGTTCCATCGACCAATCAAGCTCACGGTCAACGACGAAACACTGACCTTCGATTCAACCGCTGATTTTGAATTCGCGCTGGCGGGTCGCACCAACGTGCCGTCATCCAAAATCGCCGATCTGCTCGCGCTGTCGCCTAAAGAGCTCAAGCGCGAAGCCAAGAGCATCAAGGCAGTGGAACAGAATTTTGTCGACATCCTTGCCCGCTCCATCGAACAGCCCGGAGAGATCGGACGCCTGGTGAGAGATCTGGATCCCCAGATTTTTTCCAACGATTACGACTGGCGCGCTATTTTCAAAGCGATCAACCAGCAGAGTAGCGACTACGACGAACTGCGCCGCATTGCGGTCGTCAAATACATGCAATACCTGCGCTCACGGCAGGACGTGATTAAGCAGTCCTATAGTCTGAAGACCGCCGCCACGCGTACTGAGGAACCGCAATCAGCGACACCTGCGGTCAGCTCGGAAGAAGCGGAAGAAAACCCGCTGGAACGAACGCACGACATCTTCCGCGAGACCAGTCTGTTTGAGGTTGAACATATCGACCAGATCATCGCGGCGCGTTCGGCGCGCTTTGCGCGCTTGCCGAAGGGCGAAGCGGTGGAAATTGATACGCGAGGCGTCGACGCCTTTGAGGTACGCCTGTCGAAGCATCGCTTCCGTCTGGTGATTGACGATCCGACGCGCCTGATCGAGCCCGAGGGCGACAGCCACAATCTGGAAGAGGGCAAGAACGTCATTGGTCGAGATGGCGCCTGCAGCATATCGGTCGACCTGGGGCTGCGCGATGTGTCGCGCCTGCACCTGATGATAGAACGCCTGCCCGACCGCCTGATCCTGACCGATTTGTCTTCGCACGGGACTTTCATCCCGTCACAGTTTCTCCCCCAGGAACCTGAGTAGCGCCAGCACCCAGGCGCTGATCCGGGCGCTCAGTGCTGCGGCAGCAGCGCTTCGTCAAACAGATCGTCAAACGCAGTCCGACTGGTGGCAGCAGCTGCCTCGTCGATCAGCTCGCGGGTCAGGTGAGGCGCAAACAGCTGGATGAAGTCATACATGTAGCTGCGCAGATAAGTACCGCGTCGGAATCCGATCTTCGTGACACTGTAGTCGAACAGGTGGTCAGCGTTGAGCGCGGTCAAGCCGCTGTCATTCTCCGGGTCAAAAGCCAGTGTCGCCACGATGCCGACGCCGAGTCCGAGACGGACATAGGTCTTGATCACATCAGCGTCAACTGCGGTCAGTACGACCCGCGCTTTCAATCCCGCCGAAGCGAAGGCAGCGTCGAGCTGGGAGCGGCCGGTGAAACCGAATACGTAGGTCACGATCGGGTACTCGGCAATCGCTTCCAGCGTCAACGATGACTCCCGTGTCAGCGGGTGGTCATCCGGCACGATGATGCTGCGGTTCCAGCGATAGCACGGCAGCATCACCAGCGTGTCGAACAGCTCCAGCGCCTCTGTCGCGATCGCGAAATCGACGTTGCGCTTGGCCGCGAGCTCAGAGATCTGCATCGGCGTGCCCTGCTGCATGTGCAGCGCGACATCCGGGTAGGCTGCGATGAAGCGCTGGATCGTAGTCGGGAGTACATACCGGGCCTGGGTGTGGGTCGTCGCGATCGTGAGGCTACCGCGCGCAGCATCGGAAAAATCCTCGGCGATGCGACGGATGTTCTCGATTTCGCCGAGCACGCGGCCGGCGACTTCAAGAATTGCCTCACCCGCTGGCGTGATTTCCACCAGATGTTTCCCGCTGCGTTGGAAAACCTGCACACCGAGCTCATCTTCGAGCTGCCGGATCTGCTTGCTGACACCAGGCTGGGAGGTGAAAAGATTGTCTGCTGTTGCAGAGACATTAAGGCCGTTGCGCGCGACCTCCCAGATGTAGCGCAGCTGCTGAAGTTTCATGGCGACGCCCTCTGATGTGCCGGATTTGGACGGCCTGCATATTACCTAAAGTAATAAAAAAACAATGAAGGGATTTTTATTTCTATATCTTCGTCGCGCAGCGAAGTCGCTCTGACCGCTGAGGCTACCCCGACACCACATTCAAGCGCAGGCGTCGGAGTAGCGGACAGTGAGGCCGCTTACTCCTCCGGGTGCTGCAGAATCGCGTGGAGTTGATCGGCAACATGAAGTTTCTCTTTCTTCAGGTTTTCCAGCTCGATCTGCTCCATCGGAAGGTCGCCAGACACCACCCGATCGACGCGGGCGTTCAAGGCGGCATGTTTGTCCCAGAGATGGCGAAAGCGGGCGTTGCTTTGGAGGAGTTGGTTTACGGTCGCCTGCTGCTGCTCAAACATAATGCGCTGCACTCCTGATAGTGACGTGACATCAGTTGCCACACTTGAAAGGTAGAACAGCAAACCCGCCTCAACAAGGTCACTCAACGCTACAGGCCTCCGCCACCGACGGCCCGGCCTCTTTGACAAGCAGGACATGCTCGTATCCGGCTAGAGCTCTGCATCCGCGAAAGCTCCCACGCAGTCCCACAGCCGTCTCCCGCGTCAGCGTAAACTTCGATCCTGCGGCAGACGGATCAGGGATGGGTTCTGAGACGGACTGCAGCATCGGGAACCCAGGTCCGCTATGGCGCAGCATCTTCTTTTCGTAACCGGCCGACTCGCGGAAAAAAGCCTGCGGCGCGTCCTCGGCGACCTCCCACAACCCGGATTCACCTATGACATCGCCGTTCCCGGCGTCGCCGTCGCAGCCCTGATCACCACTGAGATGCTCAAGCGGCGTCTTGGCGAGGTAAGTCATTACGACCGTATCGTTCTGCCCGGGCGCTGCCGCGGCGATGTCGACGAGTTGAGCGCTTATTTCGGTGCCCCCGTAGTCCGCGGACCGGAAGAGCTCAAGGATCTGCCTGCTTTCTTCGGCCGTAAATCCCGGCCCAGAGATATCGAGAAGACCGACGTACTCCTGTTTGCAGAAGTCGTGGATGCACCTCAGCTGGACATGCCGGCGTTGCTTGAACGGGCACGTCATCTCCGCAGCGAAGGTGCGGACGTGATCGATCTCGGCTGTCTGCCTGACACGCCTTTTCCTCAGCTCGAAGATGCGGTGACAAGCCTGCGCGCTGAAGGCTTCAGCGTGAGCGTGGATTCGCTGAACCCGGAAGAACTCAAACGCGGGATCGGCGCCGGTGCCGACTACTGCTTCAGCCTGACGCAGAAAACACTGCATCTCGTGGCCGAGCATGACTGCGTTCCGGTGCTGATTGCCGAGGATCCCCGCGACCTCGAATCCCTGTGCGACACGATTGACGCCCTTCGCAGCACCGGCCGCCGCTTCTTTGCGGATCCCGTGGTTGATCCTATCCACCATGGTTTCACCGCTTCTCTCGGACGCTACGCGGAATTGCGCCGACGCTATGCGGATATCGACATCCTGATGGGGGTCGGCAATCTCTCGGAACTCACCCACTGCGACAGTCTGGGGCTGAATACCCTGCTCATGGGCGTGGTTTCAGAGCTGGGGATCCGCGCTGTGCTCACCACCCAGGTATCAGCGCACTGCCGCAGCGTCGTGCGTGAGATCGATCGCATACGCCGCGTGATGTTCGCGGCGCGCGAGGACAATTCGTCGCCGCGTCATCTGGACGAGTCCCTGCTAGCGCTGCATGACCGACATCCCTTTCCCTACAGTCCGGAAGAGATCGCTGAATCCGCGAAAGAAGTGAAGGACGCCAACTTCCGCATTCAGGTCAGCAGCAGCGGGCTGCACGTGTACAACCGTGACGGCCATCAGCTAGCGGAAGATCCCTACGACCTCTATCCGGGGCTCAACGTTGATGACGACGCACCGCACGCCTTCTACCTGGGTCTCGAGCTGGGACGCGCGCAGATCGCCTGGCAGCTCGGCAAGCGCTATACGCAGGACGAGGAGCTCGACTGGGGCTGCGTCAGGCCTCGCCGGCAGGATGACAAGATCCGCTTCGCCGAGGAGCGCACAACGCTTAAAGCACGTCGGGCGCGGCGTCGGCGTTAAAAACTCAGCTGCGGGCACGCAAGGCGCCGAGACCTGTCCCCACCAGCAACCAGACCACGCTCGCCCAGTAAGAGCCATAGAAAGCCAAGTGCGCATTCCAGGGCAGGCTTGCCACCCCGGCGCAAAGCAGCCATAGCGCCGCACCGCCTGCAGTGCGCGAACGCCATATCAGGCGCCACAGAACCAGATAGAACAGTCCCAGGCCACAGAGACCCAGGAGACCGGTTTCACAGGCAACCTCGAGCAGAAGCAGGTGCGGATGAGTCTGGCCGCTGCGGCCGTCCCGCATCCAGAAATCGTCTGCCGCCGCGTACTCAGAGTAGGCATGTCGGAAGCCACGGGGACCAATGCCGTTGACCCAGTGCTGCTCAAACATGGCCACACCGCTGCGCCACAACGAGAGCCGGTATCCGCTGGCAGCATCAAAGCGAGCTGGATCACCACTGACCAGACCGGACACACTCTCGAAGCGATTCTGCACGACCGGGTGCTGCGCTGAGCCGACGACCAGGATAAACAGCACGCCCAGCACACAGATCAGATAAGCCCAAGGCAAAGCCGACTGCTGACGCGCACGCCATAACAGCAGATAGGCGAACAGCGCGGGCAGGAGCATCAGCCACGCTGCTCGTTTCGCCGCAAGGAGGATCACCAGCAACATGGTGGCGTGGACGACCAGGGCCAGAGCGGGTGGGCAGCGCCAGCGCCTCAGCTGATCCAGATAAAGCGGCGCCAGGACCGCCAGCAACAGCGCGAGGCGTTGCTTGGGATAAAACACGCCTTTCAGTATTCCGCCATCGTAGGGATAGCCGAAGAGGTCGCGACCGATGAGGAACTGCAGCGCCGCGTCGCAACCCGCGAAGAGCACCAGTACGGCGGTGCCCTGCGCCACCATGCGAGCAACCCTCGGCCTGGAACAGACGTTCATCAGATACCAGGCCGCAAGCAGAAAGTGAGTGTAGAGCGCAGTTGTTGCGCGGCTGTGAGACGGCGCCGCAGCGTCCAGTGTCGCGAACAGCATCGGCAGCCAGAGGGCACCAAACAGGATGAACAGCGCGCGCGCATCGACGTCCAGCAGCCGCGCGGGTTGTCTGAGCAGTGCGATCAGGCCCAGAAGGGCCATCAGAGCTATGGGGTAATGCACCAGGTTGTCCCCCGCCAGGAGAGCAACCGAGAGCAGGATCAGTCCAGCGTGAAAAAAATCGATCGCCGTCCCCGGCGCGTTCGGCGCAGCCTCAAGCGCTGAGCGGATTCCGACCGCTGGCTTCAAAGGAGAGCCGTCACCAGATGGCGATGCGTTGCCTCGGGTCGCTCCCCCATCATGATGTGGCCGCAGCCAGGGATCAGCTCGATGCGCGCGGCTGGCATGCCTTCTGCCAGGCCGCGTGCCGCTTTCAGCGGGGTCATGCGATCCTCCTGACCGCAGATCAGGGTCGTCGACGCGCTGACCGCCGCTGCCGCCTGCATTCCCGCGACATAGTCATTGCAGGCGCTCAGATCCGCGAACAGGACGCCGCGACGGGCGCGCTCGAGCAGACGCAGAGCGCTGTTGATGATGGCAATTCCGGCCACTGCGTTGCCACCGATCTGGGCCGCACCGCCATGCCCCCAGATAACCATCATGTCGCGCGCCGTGACGCTGTCCTGCTCTGCTTCGGCAAGCAGCTCGGGGCTGACCGCCATCGGTACCGCCGCACCGAGGAGCGCCAGACGACTGACCCGGGTTCCCAGCCTTGACGCCAGCTCAAGCGCGACCAGCGCGCCCATGCTGTGTCCCGCCAGCGCAACCGCCCCGACGCCGAGTGTATCGAGGCAGTCACCGAGCCAGCTGGCCATGTCCTCGATACTCCGACGCGGCTCGCCACCTGAGAGTCCGTGACCGGGCAGGTCGATGGCCAGCACGTTGTGCCCGGCATGCAGAAAATAGCGGGTGTGATACACCCAGACGGTGTGATCCATGGCCGCTCCGTGCACCAGAACCACAGGAGGTGACGCGTTATCCGCGTTCAGCCGTCCGGCGGCATAGATCCGTTCACCGTCAATGTCGATGTACATCGCGCGCTCCTATTTCTGCGAGCGGTAAAGACCGCGAGCGAGATCGTCAATAAGGTCAGCAGGCGTCTCGAGGCCTACCGACAGTCGCACCAGCCCGGGCGATATACCTGCCGCCGCCAGCGCTGCTTCATCCATACGGCTGTGCGTCGTACTGGCCGGATGAATCACCAGAGACTTTGCATCACCGACATTGGCCAGGTGAGAAAACACGCTGAGACTCTCGATCAGCCGGCGCCCGGCCTCACGGCCGCCCTTGATCTCAAAACTGAACACTGCCCCCACACCCTGCGGCAGCAGGCGCTGCGCCAGTTCGTGGTCCGGGTGATCGGGAAGACCGGGGTAGGTCACCTGCTCAACCGCGTCGTGCGCGGCCAGAAACTCGGCGACGGCCTGCGCGTTGGCAACATGCCGCGGCATGCGTAACGGCAGAGTTTCAAGGCCCTGCATCAATTGGAAGGCGCTGGTCGCTGGCAGCGCCGCGCCGAAGTCACGCAGACCCTCGCGCCGGGCGCGGATGATGAACGCCTGTGGGCCGAACTCCTCGGCAAAATTGAGTCCGTGAAAGCCCTCATAGGGCTCGCACAGGGTTGGAAATCGCGCTCGGGACTGCATCCAGTCGAAGCGTCCTCCATCGACCACGGCCCCCCCAAGGGCAACTCCATGACCACCGATGAATTTGGTCAACGAGTGGACCACCAGATCGGCGCCCAAAGACAGCGGCTGCATAAGGCAGGGGGTAGTCAGCGTCGCATCGATGACCAGCGGCACTCCGGCTGCGTGGGCAACCCCTGCAACTGCCGGCACATCGAGCACTTCGCAGCGCGGATTGCCCACAGTCTCCGCAAAAATCATCACGGTCTCAGGTCGCACCGCAGCCGCGAACGCTGCCGGCTCGCGTGGGTCTACAAAGCTGGTCTCGATCCCGAAACGCGGCAAGGTATAGCTGAGCAGGTTATGCGTGCCGCCGTACAGCGCGCGCGAGGCAACGATATGGCTCCCTGCACCGGCAAGCGTTGCGATCGCGAGGTGAATCGCGGCCATACCGCTCGCCGTAGCGACCGCCCCCACGCCGCCCTCCAGCATGGCCAGCCGCTCTTCGAGCGCAGCCACCGTGGGATTGCCAATGCGCGAGTACACGTAGCCGGAGCGGGCAATATCGAAGCGCGAAGCGGCTTCATCGCTGTTGCCAAACACAAAGGAAACCGTCTGATAGATGGGCTGAGCCCGGGCGCCGGTAGTGGGGTCGGGTTGCTGCCCTGCATGAAGGGCGAGTGTTTCGAAGCCGAGCGACTTGGGTCCTGACATCGGAGTCTCCAGGGCTGGTGCAACGATTGCCGGGTACGCAGAAAAGTCACACCGGCGCGAGGGCGTGCAGTTTACACACTGGCGGATGACGTTATCGGAGCACGGAACCCTGCAGCCGGCTCAGGCGCTGAACAGCTTGGCGCGCACCGTGCGTCGATAAGCGGAAGGCGTCACCATCATTTCGCGCTGGAACAGCCGAGCAAAAAATCCGGCGTCCTGGTACCCCACGCGCCAGGCGATGTCACCGATTTCAAGATTGGTGGTCTCAAGCAGCTCTTTGGCCAGCTGCAGACGCTGTCGCTGCCAGAAAACTCGCGGGCTGATGCCAGTGGCCTGACGGAAACGACGTTCCAGCGTGCGCACGCCGATCCCGAGGTGCCGGGCGAGGTCGGACACTGTGGTCGAGCGCGCCAGGTTCTCCGCAATCCAGGACTGCGCCTCGACCACGATTTCATCTGCCAGCGGCGTCGCGGCGCCACCTTCCAGATAGCGGTACTCGGTGTAGGTGCGGCGGATCTCGTGGGAAAAGTTGCGTTCCGCGTGCTGCGCCGCGCCGCGCTCCAGCAGGCGCTCAATGAGATGCACCGTCACATCCGCGAGCGAGTTGATACTGGCTGCGCAGTACAGCGACTCAGACTGCGTGACGAAATACTCCCGCTTGAAGTCGACGCGCGGGAAAGCGCGCCGCATCTCATCGAGGTAGTACCAATGCGTGGTCGCGGCGCGCCGGTCAAGCAGGCCCGATGCGGCCAGCAGGGCAACGCCGGTGCTGACCGCCGCAATCCGACTCCCGCTCTGAAACTGTTCCTCGAGCCACGACCCCAGGGCGGTCATACGCCGAGCGGTCGCAAGGGGGTGGCGCCACAGTGCCGGCAGGTAAATGACATCCAGCGAGGGACTGTCACTGAGGGCGCAGTCCGGATTCAGCGCCGGAACGCTGGCACCGAAATCCTTCTCACCGGCAATCAGGTGAAAACGGCATTGTGGTTCCGTGCGTCGCCGGGCGCGCCGGTAATCGGCGGCTGCCTGCCACATTTCGAGCGGCAGCGCGGTACCGGTGAACAGCATGCCTGTACAGAGGACAAAACCGATGTTGAGAGGATCGGCCGCTGTTTCTGCCATCTAAAGGCTATCAGTATGTCGCATACGACATATTGTATGTCGTATTTATCTTATCAGTCCCGGTCGGTGTGGTTTCTAAAATATGGCCCCCGATCATTTCTGGTGCACGTCAAGCATGACTCGTCTGCCCGTAATCGTAGGCTTCGGCGGTGTCGGACCCGCTGGACGCTCCTCTTTTCATCACGCCTACCGCCGCATTATCTGGGAAAGCCTGGACGCCAAGTCGCGCCGCGAGACCACCACCGCCCTGGCAGCGATGATGGGCATCGCCCATCTGCGCGAGGGCGACTGGCGCTGGGCCTCCGGGGAAGCGGTCACCAGTGAAAATTATCCAGAACTCGAAAATCGGGTGCTGCTCGGCACGCTGATCCGGCGCATTGAGGGCGATCGATTCGACGCGGACCGGGTGCCGGGCAATCTGGCGCTCAAGCTGCAGCAGGATGGCACCCCGAACTGCATCGCCGTCGCCACCCGCGATCTGCCGCCCGAACTACCTGCGGGCTGGCGGGTCGCGCGCTCGGAGGGCGGCACGTCGGTTGTCGAAATCAATGCCGGCGCCGTGGTCTGGACAGAGTCCACCCGACAGCTCGCGGTCCAGGCTGCCGGACAGCTGCCGACGGGCTTCGACCCGGCGGCGTTATACAGCTCCCGTTTTCATCCCCGCGGTCTGCAGCTGGCCATCATTGCCGCATCCGATGCAGTCCGTTCCTGCGGTGTGCCGTGGCAGACCATCACCGCTGCGGTCCATGCGGACGAGATTGCGGTCTACGCCGCCAGCGCCATGGCACAGCTCGACACCAACGGCACCGGCGGCATGCTGCAGGCACGACTGCGCGGCAACCGGGTGAGCTCGAAGCAGCTGCCGCTCGGACTGAACACCATGCCCGCCGATTTCGTGAACGCCTATGTGCTCGGCAGCGTAGGTACGACCGGTGCCAACGCGGGCGCCTGCGCCACGTTTCTCTACAACCTGCGTCTCGCGGTAGAGGACATCCAGTCCGGACGGCGCCGCGTGGCCGTAGTCGGCAATGCTGAGGCGCCACTGGTATCTGAAGTGATCGAGGGCTACGCGGCGATGAGCGCGCTGGCAACTGATGAAAACCTGTGCCGGCTGGACGGCCTCAAAACACCGGACTACCGCCGTGCGTGTCGTCCGTTCGGCGATAACTGCGGTTTCACGCTGGGCGAGTCAGGGCAGTATTTCGTGCTGATGGACGATGCGCTCGCTCTCTCGCTGGGCGCCGAGATCCACGGAGCTGTGACCGACGTTTTCGTGAACGCGGACGGTTTCAAAAAATCCATCTCTGCACCCGGACCGGGCAACTACATCACCCTCGCCAAGGCAGTCGCTTCCGCGCGGGCCCTGTTCGGCGATCAGCTCGTACGCGAGCAGAGCTTCGTTCAGGCGCACGGCTCGAGCACACCGCAGAACCGGACTACGGAAACACGGATCTTCGATCTCGTGGCCCGCGCTTTCGGTATCGAGAACTGGCCCGTGACAGCCATCAAAGCCTTTGTCGGGCATTCCCTGGCGCCGGCCAGCGCGGATCAGCTCGTCAATACGCTGGGCGTTATGCGCCACGGGATCCTGCCCGGCATAAAAACGGTCGACAGACTGGCGGACGATCTGTTCGACGAGCGCCTGAACATAGTGCTGTCCGATGTTGACCTTGGCGGGCGGGCGACCATCGGCTTTCTGAACTCCAAAGGCTTCGGCGGTAACAACGCGACGGGCGTCGTGGTGTCGCCCGCGATGACGCTCGCCATGCTTGAGCGACGCTACGGAGCAGCGGAGATGAAAACCTACCTGGAGCGGACAGAATCCACGCATGAGGCGGCAGCCGCGTATGACGCGGAATGCCTCAGCGGCCCGATGCAGCCGATTTACCGCTTCGGTGACGCGTTGATCGACGATGCGGAGATCATTCTCGAGCAGGACCACATCGCAATCCCCGGTTTTCCGCAGGGCGTGGACCTGCGCCTGGAGTCGCCCTACCGGGATCTCGCACCGTGACGGCTGCGGGTGGGCCGCCCCGGGACGATGCCCGTCATTGCTTCGTGTGCGGCCCGGACAACCCGATCGGACTGAAAATCGGTTTTACCCTCGATGGCGACAGCTGTCTCGGCGAGTTCACGTCCGCGCCTCAGCACGTCGGTTTCGACGGCGTTACCCACGGCGGGATCGTGTTCAGCGTGCTGGACGATGCCATGGCGAACTGGTTTTTCCTGCAGGGCGCACGCGGTTACACCGCCAAGGCTGAAATCCGTTACCGGTCGCCCTTTCCGGTCGGTGCGACCGCCGTCGTCGAGTGCCAGGTCCAGCGTCGCAAGGGTCGCCTGGTACAGCTGCAGGCAACACTGCGCGCCGCTGACGGAGTAGCGGTCTACGCCGAATCCGAGGCGAGCTTCATGCTCGAGGACTTCGGCGGCCTGGCAAGGTAGCACTCGCCGGGGCGACGGCAGCGCAGCGCGCATGCAGACCAAATCCTGTACGGCATGCGGCCAGGCGTTTACCTGCGGGCGCCATGCTGCCTCCTGCTGGTGTCAGGCGCTGCCGGCGCTGCCGGCGCAGGCGCTGCTCAATGGTGCTGACTGCCTGTGCCCGCAGTGCCTGCGCCAACGTGTGGAAAGCGCGGCTGCGAGCCAGCCGCCTGACGGGTCTCTTCGGGACTGAGGGTCGCTCCACCGGTCCACCGGGGCCGCGTCCGCCCACGGTACACTGCGCGCAGCTTTGCTGTCCGCATGACCACACAGCGCGCAGCGTAAGGAGACACCGAGACCCATGCGACTTTCCCTGCTGACTGTCTTTCTCTGCAGCGCAGTGCTGCTCAGCGGCCTCAACGGCTGCGCGACACCGCCGAGCAAACCGCCAACGCCACGCACGCGCAGCACACCGCCCCCCGCACCGTTACCCTCAGAGCAGTCCGCGGAAGTTAAAGAAGAAAACCAGCCCGAGCAGGCAGGAGCGCCGGCCTACGCTGCACCCAGTGCCGACGCCGCAGATGTGCAGATGATAGAAGTGCCGCTCGACGAAAACGGCGACCCCATTGAAGCCGGCGCGGATCCGGGTCAGAGCGCAGGCCGTGCCCAGGCTGCAGGCGGCGGGGGTGCGCCGCTCCCGGCCGGTGACAGCGGTCAGGGCAGTGCTACCCGGTCCGGAGGAGCGCGGCCCGCTGCCATGGCGCCTGCAGCTGCGGGGGGCGACCTCACCACAGGACCCCGGATGGCGATCGGTGCCGGCGCGCCCGGACACAGTGCCGGCGCAGCAGACGGACGCGGCCAGCGCCTCGAGGACCCGGAGAGCCGCGGTGGCGGTGGTGCTGCACCGAACAGCACCGGGCTCGGCAGCACCCCAGATCAAAGCGGTGAAGAACAGGGCAATTTCCGCACGCTGCCGGCGGCAGCACCGAGCCGGGCGGACACGCGCGACGACGACATCGTAGCTCGCCAGCTTTACGAAGCGGCGACACGGGAAGCCGATCCCGCGCTGAGTGAAAAGCTCTGGGAAGAATATCGACGCTACAAGGCCGGGCTGTAGATGCCATCAGCCCGCATTCCTACTCCCGGGCGACGGGTAGAATCATGACGCCCGAGCACAGCGCGGACGACATTCAAATGCCGGCAGAATCTGAATTCCGCCCGGCAGATAGCGCGAACGCCGGCTTTATTCCCCAGACGGCGCCGCCGCGCAGGACGCCTCTGCTCTTCCTGTCGCTGGCGCTGACATCGGTAGCCGTCATCGTCTGGCTGGTGCGCTCCGAACCGCCGTCCGTATTACCGGAACAGACGCAGCCGGCGGCTGCCGACGCTGACAGTGCGCCGCCCGGCGCGATTCTGCGGCGCAGCAGCCCGCAGGAACTCGCAGCGCAGCGCCGGCAATCGCAGTCCGCGCTGGCCGCGGCCCTCGAGCCCGTTGATCTGCTGCGCGCCCGCGACGGCGACAACTGGGCGAGAAGCGCGCTTCATGCAATCGAAACCGAGATCGCAGCGGGTGAAAAGGCCTACCGCGAAATGCGCTACCGCGACGCCGACCAGCACTACGCGGCGGCCGCCGAGCGTGCCCGGCAGGAGCTCGAGCGGCTGCCGGCGGTGGCCATGGAGCTGGTCGAAGAAGGACAGCTCGGGCTGGCCGCAGGAAACTCGGCGGCGGCCCGCTCGGCTTTTCAGCGCGCCCTGCGTCTGCTGCCCGACGATGCGCGTACGCTGGCCGGCCTGGCGCGCGCGGAATCCCTGGACCACGTAGCCGCGCTGATCGCCCAGGCTCAGGGTTATGAACAGCTGCAGCAGCATGAAAAGGCCACTGCGACCTACCGGGAAGCGCTGACCCTGGATGCCGACGCACCCGCCGCGGCGAGCGCCCTCACCCGCATTGAGCTCGAGCAGCGCGCGAAGGTGCTGGATGAGGCCATGAGCGCTGGCTTTGCTGCCCTGCAAAGCCAGCGCTTTGACGCTGCAAGCGCCGCCTTTCAGCGCGCGCAGGCGCTCGATGCCAGCCGTCCCGATATACCCGCGGCCCTGGCGCAGGTGGCGCGCGCGCGCGCCGCGTGGACTCTCGAAACGCAGGTCGAGGCGGCCCGGTTCGCATCGGCGGCTGAGCAATGGGAAGAAGCAGTAACGCGCTACGACCGTGCGCTGGCCCTCGATGCGGCAATGAGCGACGTTGCGCGCGAACGTGAGGACGCTGCCACCAGGCTCAGCGTCGACCGCGAGCTGACCCGCCTGCTGTCCCGGCCCGGTGACTATGTACAGGCGCCGCACCGCGCCGAGGCCGAGGCCTACCTCGCTGCGGTTCGCGCGCGTGGTCTCCGCGGCGAGCGGCTGCAGGGACAGTTGCGCACACTCGAGCGCGTGCTCAAGCTGGCCGGTACACCGCTGCGCGTGGTTCTGCGATCCGATGGACGACTCCGCGTATCGATCGTGCCGACGGACCAGACCCTGGATCCCTTTCAGGAACGCGCCCTGAGCCTCCTGCCCGGGCCCTATACGGCGACCGGCACCGGCGACGACTGTGCCGAGGTCCGCGTAGAATTCGAGCTCAGCCACGATCATGAACCGGCCGCGATCGAGATTCGCTGTCCGGCAGCTAACGCCCAGGAAAACGACCCGAGTTGACCGCCGAGCAACCCAATTCGACCGCTTCGGGTGAAGCCATTACGCCCCGGCATTTCGCACCGCCCGGAAAAACTCACACGGCGCGGCGTCCTCCGCTCACGCTGTGGCGCGGCATCACCCTGATCGTGCTCACGCTGGCGCTCGTGTGCGCGTGGTTCGTGCTCACCGCACGCTCCGTCGGCGTAAAAGTCGAGCCCGCCAACGCATCGGTTGACGTGCTGGCCTGGCCGACCATCAACATCGGCGACCACTGGCTGCTTCGCGCCGGTCAGCGCCGGGTGCGTGCCACGGCGCCCGGTTACGTGACCTTCGACGAAGCGGTCCTGGTCAGTCCGGCTCAGCTTCAGACCCTCGAGATCACGCTGCAGAAACTGCCGGGCCATCTGCGTGTGCGACTCGATCCGGCCGTGCCGGCCGCCCTGCATGTCGATGGCCAGGAACTTGGCGCAGTGCCCGGGGTCGTGGACAACATCCCGGCGGGCATGCGCGAGATCGAGATCCGCAGTGAACGCTACCTGCCCCATCTTGAAACTCTGGAAATTGAAGGCAAGGACATCGAGCAGACGCTCGATGTGGTACTCAAGCCCGCCTGGGCGGAGATATCCCTCAACAGCCGTCCGCCGGGCGCCGTGGTCACCGTCGATCGCAAGGTGCTGGGCACGACACCGCTGTCCGGTGAGCTGCTCTACGGTCGTCGCGCATTGAGCTTATCCCTCGAGGGCTATAAGCCCTGGCAGCAGACCCTGACCGTGAATCCAGGTACCGAGGTCAACCTCGGCGAAATCGTGCTCGCCAAGGCCGACGGGATCATCGCCCTGTCCACGACGCCGGACGGCGCGACGGTCACCGTGGACGGCGAATATCGCGGGCACTCTCCGCTCAGCCTGCCACTGACGCCGGATTCAAAGCACCGTCTCACGCTGCTTAAAGAAGGCTACAAGCCCTATGAGCACACCCTCTCCGTCAATTCAGGGCAGCGCGAAGCGCTCGCCCTCACGCTGCAGCCGGAACTGGCGACAGTGCATCTGGAAACCTCTCCTGCAGAGGCTGAGCTGCTGATAGATGGTGAGCCTCACGGCAACGCCACGCAGACCCTGAGCCTGCCGACCTTCGAACATGAACTCATCGTGCGCGCGCCTGGCTATGCCACCTACCAGGGCAGCATCACGCCACGTAAAGGCGTCGAAAAACGCTACCGCATACGTCTCAAAACTCAGGCCGAAATGGCGCGCGAGGCAGCGCAGAAGACAGACGGATCGCCGGATAAAGCGGGTCCGGGTCCGGCCAGCAGCATGGTGACAACCCATGACGGACAGCAGATGAAGCTCTTCACCGGCGGTAAGGTGGAGCTCGGCGCCGCGGCACGCGATCCCGCGCGTCGCGACAACGAAGTTCAGCGGACCGTCAAATTACAGCGGCCGTTCTACCTCGCGTTGAAAGAGGTGACCAACGCCGACTTCCATCTTTTCCTGGCCAATCACACGGCTGGTGCAGTGGCTGGCGTCGAGCTCGACGCCGACCTGCTGCCGGTCGTTGGGATCAGCTGGGAACTCGCGGCCAGCTACTGCAACTGGCTGTCACGCCGTGACGGGCTGCCGCCGTTCTATCGCATCCGCTACGGCGATGTGCTGGGCGTCGATCCCGCAGCCACGGGCTATCGTCTGCCCACTGAAGCGGAGTGGGAATGGGCCGCAAAGGTCCCGCCCGACGGCCCGGCACTGAATTTCCCCTGGGGCGCGAAATTTCCCCCGCCGCCGGGAGCCGGTAACTTCGCTGACCGAGGGGCCGGGCGGGTTACCGAACGCACCATGGACAGCTACGAAGACAGCTTCGCAGCAACCGCCCCGGTCGGCAGTTTCAAGGCAAACGACCATGGTCTGTATGACCTCGGCGGCAACGTGGCCGAATGGGTGCACGATTTCTATGTGGCCGAGCCGTCATCGCGGCCCGCGATCGATCCGCTCGGGCCAGCCGCCGGTCAGGCAGGGCACGTCATCAAGGGCTCAAGCTGGCGCAGCAGCACCATCACCGAGCTGCGTCCAAGCGCCCGCACTGGCGCCACGGCGGGCGACAACACGATTGGCTTCAGGCTGGCACGCTATGCACAGTAAAACTCTGCTCGCCACCCTCCTGTTCTGTAGTGCGCTTGTCGCTTCAGGCCCGTGTGCTGCGCAGGACACGCGACCGCAGGAAAGACCGCGCGAGGATGCTTCCAGCAGTTCCGGGAACAAACTCCGCCCTCTGCCGCGCGATACGTTCAAACCCAGCGAGGAGGTCTCCGAAGACTTCCCGGTCCCGTTCCCCGTGGATATCTGACGCCATCATGAAATCGAATCTGTTTTCAGAGTTCCTCTACCAGCTCATTGCTCTACTGCTCGCCGTGGTTATCGTGCACACCGCATACGTCACCGTCGTGTGGCCCGGCGCGCAGGCGGTGCTCGACGAACAACGTGCCGAACAGGCCGCCAGCGGGACCTACACGGTCAAACGCTCCCTCTTCATAGTGATCAAGGACTACGAGCAGGAGTCCTGCTTCGTGCTGCTGCTGTGGGCTACCGCCATCATGGGCTTCAAGGCCCGCACGACCCTGCGCGAGCGACGTCAGCTGCAGGCGCTGCCCTTCTCGGTCGCGCCCGGCTCACGCATCCTGCCGGAGGACGCCCGCACCTATGCGCGCGCGCTGCAAGCGCTGCCACCACCTGCTGCCGAAAGCCTGCTGCCGCGCGCCCTGCTCGCTGCACTGCAGCGCTTCGCCACCACCAGAAATGTCCAGGACGTCGCACAGTCCCTGCGCGAATCATTCGAAACCGAAGCCTCGCGCCTCGACGCAGAGCTGTCGATGGTGCGCTATATCGTCTGGGCTATCCCCTCGATTGGCTTTATCGGCACGGTACGCGGCATCAGCCAGGCGCTGGAGCAGGCGCATCGAGCGGTCGAGGGCGATATCGTCGGCGTGACGGTCAGCCTCGGCGTCGCGTTCAATTCCACCTTTGTCGCGCTCATCATCAGCCTCCTCGTCATGTTCCTGCTGCACCAGCTGCAGCTGCTGCAGGAGCGGCTGGTGTTTGACGGCCAGGCATGTGCTGAAAGCCAGCTCCTGCGCCATCTGGCGACACGCTGAGCGGAGAACCGACGTGGCACTGTGGACCCTGGAGATCAACGACTGCGCGGTGACCGTGCGCTGCGATGCGCGCCTCATCGACGCCAGCCCGGGCGTCGCTGTCGTTGCGACAGACGGCATCGCGACCGGACTCGCTGCGCAACCCTGGCTGCAACCGCTGAGAGCCTTCGATCGCTTCTGGGCCGAGTTGAGCGAGACACCGGTGAGCAGCGTCAACGCGGCAGTGCGCCACCACGCCGATCTCGCTTATCTACATCTGGGCGATATCCTCGCGCGCACCGGTAAGCTGGACGAACTCGTGGTTGCTGTCCCTGCACACTACGGCCAGGCTGAATTCTCACTGCTTACAGGGATTTGCGCTGCTCGCGGTCTGCGCGTCAGCGGCCTGGTCGACGCCTCGGTGGCAGCACTTGCGGCCTGCGCCCCTGGCGGGCACTACACCGTGGTCGAGATGCACAACCAGCAGACCAATCTGGTCGGCGTGGGCGTTGGGACCCACGTCGAGCGCAGCGCGGTCGAGGTGTGCGATTACATCGGCTGGCGGGCGCTGGAGCAGGGTTTTCTGGACGCGGCTGCTGCGGCCTTCCTCGAGCAGTGTCGGTTTGATCCGCTCGACCAGCCTGCGAGTGAGCACGAGCTGCTGCAGCAGCTGACCGCCTGGCAGCACGCCAGTGAGCATCCTCGCGACCTCCAGCTCACTCTGCACCTGGCGGGCCGGCCGCAGCGCGCCCGTCTCCCCGCAGCAACGCTCGCGCAGGCAACCCGTCGTACGCTCGCGTCCCTGCGCGAGCGCATCCCCGTCGGCAGTCATTTCGTGCTTCCAGCCGGGCTCGCGGCGCTGCCCGGGATCACGAGCGTTTTCCCGGATGCATCAACATTGCCTGACCCGGCCGTCGCGCAGGGAATTTCGACGCATCTGCTGGATATCGCGAGCAGTAGCGGCAGCCCGCGCTTTCACCCCGTGCTCTCCGCGGCACGCGCCCCCTCCCTGGAAATAACCACCCGCGCTCCGGACGCGACCGGCAGCCACCTGCTCGACGGCGCGGTGGCGTACCGCGTCGACCACCGCCCTGTCTACCTGTTTGACCACGGCTGCTCCCGCACGACGACGCCTGATGCGCCGGGCGTCAACCGCTCCGGAACCGCCGTCGAGCTGCACCCGCATCAGAGCGCGGTCGCGGTGAACGGCGTGCCGCTGCGCGGCGCAACGACTCTGAGCACGGGCGATCGCATCACGCTCGCCGGCGGGCGGACGTTTGTGCTCATCGATGTACAGGACGACGCCTGACCCTGAGCGCAGGGTGTCCGCATTGAACATGCCGCAACCGGCAGGAAGACGTTAATGGCACGTCGTCAGCGACAGCTGTCCCCGTTCAGCCTGTCCTTTCTCGACATCATGTCCTGCGGTTTCGGCGCGGTCGTGCTGCTGTTTCTGATCATCAAGCACCAGACCGACGTCGCAGCGGTGCTGCCCGACTACGACCTCAACCAGGAAGTCGCCACCCTCGAAAAGGAAATCGCGGCCGCCGAGCGGGACATCGTGACGCTGGCCGCCCAGAGCGAACAGAACACCCTCGACCTGAAATCGGCGCGCAGCGCGGTCAGCGCCGAACAGGACGCTCTCAGCGCACTGCAGCGACGCCGGCTGCCGGACAGCCGCGGCGCGGCGCAGGAGATAGCCGACCTGCGCGCTCGGGTCAGCGAGATGCGCACGGACAAACGTGCGCTTGAGACCCAGATCAACGCGCGGTCGCGCGCCATCCGCACCTTCACCGGCGAGGGCAATCGCGAATACCTGACCGGCCTGCAGCTGGGGGGCGAGCGCATCCTGATCCTGCTCGACGTCTCGGCAAGCATGCTCGATGAGAGCATCGTTAACGTCGTTCGCCGACGCAACATGGATGATGACGCCAAGCGCCGCTCGCAGAAATGGCAACAGGCTCTGGCCACAGTGGATTGGATCAGCGCGCGTTTTCCGCCCAACAGCCGCTACCAGATCTACCTCTTCAGTGACCGGGCCCGCCCTGCGCTGGCGGACAGCGCCGGACGCTGGCTGTCCGCCGGCAAGGTCGCGCAGCTGGACGACGTTATCGCCGCGCTGCGCCGCAGCGTACCCGCTGGCGGCTCCAACCTCGAGGGCGCCTTTCTGGTCATGAGCGAACTCTCGCCGCCGCCGGACAACGTGTTCCTGATCACCGATGGCCTGCCGACCCGGGGACAGCAGACGCCGAGCAGCTCGGCGGTGTCCGGCAGCGAGCGGCTGCAGCTGTTCGAGACGGCGGTGACACGCATTCCCCGCGGGATCCCGGTGAATACGGTGCTACTGCCGATGGAGGGCGACCCCATGGCGCCGTCGGCTTACTGGCAGATTGCGCTCTTCACCCGAGGCGCGTTTCTCAGCCCTGCAAGCGATTGGCCATGAAGCTGCCCCGTCGCACTTTTGAGCCGGTCAGCATCGCCTTTCTGGATGTCATCACCTGCGGATTCGGCGCCATCATCCTCCTGCTCATGGTGGCGCGTTTCGGTGACCCCCCCGAACCGGAACCACAGGACGATCCGCGGCACGGACGTATTTCCCTGCTGCAGCGCGAGTTGTTCAAGGTTGAACGCGAGGCGCGCACGCTCGCCGCTGCAGTGGGCGCAGGCGATGCAGAGGTCAGCGCGCTCAAACAGGAACAGGAGCGACTGGTCGCCAGCCGATTACGGATCGAGCGCGAATCGGCGCAGCGCAGTGCGAGTGCCCGTGAGCAGGCCGAACTGCTCGGCGAACTGCGCATCGCACAGCAGAGCCTGACCGAGGAAATGCGCCGCCTGTATCAGCAGCGGGACCGGATCCGCACTGACCTGGTCGGCGGGATCCCCATCGACAGCGAATACATCATCTTCATTATCGACACCTCGGGTTCGATGTTCCGTTACGCCTGGCCTCGGGTGATCGACCAGATCGTCGATACCCTGCAGGTCTACCCCACGGTCAAGGGGATCCAGATCCTGAACGACATGGGCGCCTACATGTTTCCTGCTTACCGCGGGCAGTGGCTGGAAGACACGCCCACCTGGCGCCAGGCCATTATCGAACGCCTGACGACCTGGAACGCGTTTTCCAACTCCAGCCCGGTGGAAGGCATCACCAGCGCAATCGAGACCTTCTACAACGGGCAGCGCAAAATCAGCCTGTACGTCTATGGCGATGAATTCACCGGCCGCTCGATCCGGGAGGTGGTTGATTACGTGGATCAGATCAACCACCGGGACAGCACCGCACAGCCCCTGGTGCGCATCCACGCGATCGGCTTCCCGGTGCAGTTTGCCAACTCACCCGAGCGGCAGCGCACGGGGATCCGTTTTGCGGCGCTGATGCGCGAGCTGACGCACAACAACGGCGGCACGTTTGTCGGGCTCAATGCCGAGCGCATCAGTATCGTCGAGGATAAATTCCCCTAAGACGCTCGCGACTGCTGCGCTACTCCGTTGACGCCGGCGAGACACCCTGAATATGCTTGAGCCCGACGCTGCCGAACGGAATCGGCAGCGCAACGCCGCCGTCAGAGCGGCGCCTCAAATATGCAAAGGAGTGCATGGACATGACAAAAACTCGCCCACTTAATCCCCCGTTCCACCTGCTCGTGCTGCACGACTACAGGTTCGCTGTCGAACTGCTCGCTCAGCGTCTGAAGGCTGATCCCGCGATGCGCATGGTCAGCATCGGCCACCATCCGGCAACGGCCCTGAGCACCGCCGCGCGACAGCGGGTCGATATTGCGCTGCTAGACATGGAGCTGATCGACGAAGACAGCATCAGTATTGCCAAGGACCTGCTGGCGTTGTCTCCCGCGACCCGCCTGATCGGTTTCTCGAGGCATGCCGAAGCCCTGTACCCCGAAACCCTGATGGACCTGGGCGCACGCGGTTTTCTTTCCCGCGCGAGCTCAAGCGCGGAGGTCATTGACGCGATCCGCCGCGTCGCTCGCGGCGACCTCGTCATCAGCGCGGAGGTGGCGCGCTATTTCGCCACGCTCAGCGGCAAACGCGGCCGGCGGCGCCTGCTCGGCAGCCTGACTGACAAAGAATGTGCCGTGCTGCGTCTGCTCGCTCGCGGCTGCGCAATGGGTGAGATTGCCCGCCAGCTGAGCATCGCGGTGAAAACGGTGCAGTCCCACCGCTGCAATATGAAACGCAAGCTGGAAGTGCGGAGCGATGTGGAGCTCTGCCTGCTGGCGCTGCGTTCAGGCCTGGCAAGCGTCCACTGAGGTTTTCGAGTTAATGATCCCGCGTCCGCTTGAGGGGCGGGCGTGGGCTCTTCACCCACCGGGCAACAAATCACCGCCTGCGCCAGATTTTCCTGGATGCGCGCTGCGAGGACCGCGCATGATGCACAGGTCATCCCCACGCTCCACCAGCCAGCACCGCCAGAGCGCTTCGTCCAGGTGGATCTCAAGCACGTCGAAATCGGCCTGCGCCGCGAGACTGTTTGCCTCCTCAATGGTGTTAAAGCTGACCCGGCGCCACCGAGTCGCGCAGTGAAATCACCGCACGGCGGATTTCATGCGCCCCGGCTCCGCGGCAGGGGGGCCGTTGACGCTTGAAATGTTTTCATTGACGGGTTCACGGCGCGCGCGCAGAGTCGCTCCATGCCACTTTCGCCCGGGCCGGCGGCAACACACCTGTCCGGTCCACGCGCAAGATTTCATAGGAAGAACGCAATGAATAACACTGTTGAGCAACTCACTTTCTCGGCACCTGGACCCGGCACCTGGGAACAGGACCCTGTACATTTTCCGCGCCCGATGACGCGGTATTTTCAGGAGACGCACCCCGCGGCCTTCAAAGCAGGCACCAACGACTTCGCGCGCTTCTACGGCCTGCTGATCGACGGCCTGGAGATCACCTACGTTAACGGTTTCGGCTACAACCAGATTGCGCCGACCGCGGAAGATCAGATCCCGGAACGCCTGCAGCGTTCTGAACAGGTTTTCGCGCAGAAACTGTGGCGCGAGCAACTCCGCGAATGGGACGAAAATCGTAAACCCGCGTCCGTAGCCACCCATCGGGAATTACAGGCGATCGATCCGGATACTCTCTCGGATAACGAACTCGCCGCGTATCTGACCCGATGCAGGGACCACCACGCGGCAATGATCACCCAGCACATGCGCTTTACGGCCGGCGCCATGCTTCCGACCGGGGATTTTCTGGTGCACGCGGGTGAGTGGACAGGGCTTCCGGAAGCCGACCTGCTGGGGCTCATGCAGGGCTCCGCCGAGGTCTCTTCCGGCGGCTCGGAAGAGTTAGTGCACCTGAAAGCGGCATTCGCCGCAGATGCCGCCGCGCGTGGCGTCCTGACGACAGAGGGAGACCCCGCGCAGGTGCTCGCCAGTCTGCGCGCCCTCCCCGGGGAAATGGGCAGCGCCGTGTCTGCCTACCTCGACCTGATCGGTAACCGTTTGATTGATGGCTTCGACATCGCCGAACCGACCGCGATCGAAATGCCCGACGCCCTGCTGAGGGCGCTACGCATCGCTGTTCTGGAAGGCGGTCCGGCCGCGTCAGACATCGGCACGCTCACCGCCGACGTACGCGCCAAGGTCCCGGCGGAGCAACAGGCAGAGTTCGACGAACTGCTCGTCGAAGCGCGTCTGATGTACCGACTGAGAGACGAGCGCGGCATCTATAGTGATATCTGGGCTTCAGGGTTGATGCGGCGCGCTGCACTCGCGGCCGGCCGTCGGCTTGTCGCGCGCGGTCGCATCACCAGCGCTGAGCACATGCTCGACGCCGGTCTGGACGAGATGTGCGCGCTGGTGACCGGCGACGGTGGACCGCCAGCGGACGAACTCGCCGGGCGCGCAGCCTACCGTGCGCGCTATACCGCCAAGGATGCTCCGCCGCTTCTCGGCGACCCTAAACTCCCGCCGCCGGACCTCGCTTCCCTGCCGCCGGACGCCGCGCGCGTCATGCGCGCGATGTTCGTGACGCAGGCGCATCTTTTCGGCAGTTCCCAGGCCGAGAATGAAGAGCTGGTGCTGTTCGGCCTGGGCGCCAGCAAGGGCGTCTACCAGGGGCCGGCGCGCCGTGTATCCGGGCCGTCGGAGTTCGGCCGCATTACCAAGGGCGACGTACTCATCACCGAATCGACTACCGAGGCTTTTAATATCCTGCTTCCGCTGCTCGGCGGGATCGTAACGGACAATGGTGGCCTGCTCTCGCACGCGGCGATTGTCGCGCGCGAATACGGTGTTCCCGGCGTCGTCGGCACGCGCGAAGCAACGGAGCGCATTGCCGACGGCGTAATGGTCCAGGTCGACGGCGATAACGGTGAAGTGACGATACTCCCATGAAGAAAAAACGCGTTACCCCCTTCGCGAAAGCGCACGAAGTCGAGCTCTACGGCTCAAAAGCGGTCGGCCTGGGCGACGCGGTGCGGCAGGGCGTTCCCGTACCGCCCGGCGTTGCGCTTTCTGGTGACTTCGTCGAGGCCGTTGCGTCGGAGGACAAGAAATCCATTGAAAAGCTGACAAAAGCGATAGCCTCCCTCTCGCCACCGTTTGCAGTCCGTTCATCAGCCATTGATGAAGACGGCGATGCGGCGAGCTTTGCAGGACAGCACCTCACTTTGCTGAACATTCACTCAGTAGCCGACGTCGCCGGTGCCGTGCGCGAAGTGTGGTGGTCAGCGAACTCCGATTCCGCCATCACCTACCGCCAGCGTGTCGGCCAATTCACTCGGCCGAGTGTGGGCGTAGTCGTGCAGTCGCTGTTGAATCCTACCGCTGCCGGCGTGATGTTCACGGAAAATCCGGTGACCGGCGCCGATGAACGTCTGGTGGAAGCGAGCTGGGGTCTAGGTGAAGCGGTGGTAGCGGGACTTGTCATCCCAGACCATTTCCGCATCGATCGCGCTGGCCAGGTGCTCGAACGAAAAATCGGACGCAAACACATCGCCGTGCGGTCGCTACCGAATGGCGGCACCTTCGAACAGCCCGTCCCGCCCGATCAGGTTAAGGCGCCGTGCCTGGACGACTCGCAGCTTGCCGCGCTGAACGACCTCGCTCTGCTGTGCGAGAAAGTCTATGGTCCACGACGCGACGTTGAGTGGGCTATCCAGGACGGCCAGCTCTACCTGCTGCAGTGCCGCTCAGTCACAACGGGAGGAAAACCCAGCGACGCGGCCCCACCCCCGCCAGCGCCACACGACCCGGTCGCTGCCCTGCAACGCGTGCAGCTGTTCGAGGGCATGAACCGCAGGCAGGCGGAGCAGATCGCAAAATTGTTCAAACTGCATCCGTTCAAGAAAGGCGACACGGTCATCATGGAAGGGTCCGGAGGCGCAGCTTTTTTTCTGATCGAATCAGGAGAAGCAAGCGTTACCGGCAAAGGTATCCACCTCACCACGCTGGGGCCGGGCGATCACTTCGGCGAGATCGCCCTGATTGATGGGGGGCCTCGATCAGCAACGGTGACTGCAACGACTGACCTCGTGTGCTACGGCCTCACGTTCTGGGAGTTTCGACCGTTGGTAGAGCGCAACGGCGAAATGGGATGGGCGTTGCTGCAGGCCCTCGCCCGGCGGGTACGCGCCCTCAGCCCGACCTGAGATTCCGCCCGGTCAGCGCCAACAGATTTCTGCTCGCGCTGGCTGCGGTCTTTGCAACCAGCGCGTCAGCGCTCAGTGTTTTCAAGACGATGCATGATCCCGGCAGGCGGGGATATTGAACCTCGCCCGCACTTCGTCTTCCCGGCAGCCACAGACCTCAAGCATTGTCGGGGCCGCCTGTGAGCCGGGCGTGGGCTCTTCACCCACCGTTCAGGAAATGACCGTGAGCGTCAGGCGGCAGCTGGCTTACGCAGATGCGCGATACCAAAACCGCGCATGACACACAGGTCATCCGCACGCCCTGCCAGGTAGCGCCGCTCGAGTGCTTCGTCCAGGAGAATCTCAAGCACTTCGAAACCGGCCTGCGCCGCAAGACTGTGGACCTCATCGACGGTGTGAAAGCTGACATAGTGCTCGCCGAGTCGCGCTGTGAAATCTCCGGCCGAGGACTGCACCGCAGCCTGCGCCTGCCCCATCACCGCGGGCGGCAGGAGAAAGTCGAACATCAGTTCACTGCCGGGCGCAGCCAGCCTTGAGAGATCGGCCAGAACCTCGCCAATGGCCCGGTCGCTGAGGTAATAGACCACGCCCTGCCAGACGAAAAACGTCGGCGCGTGAGGGTCGAAGCTACTGCGGGCGAGCGCTGCGGGCAGACGCTCGTGCTCGAAATCAAGTGCCAGCGTCTCGAACCCGCTGTGCTGCGCGCGCGCGTCACCGATCTTTGCCGCACGCTTGAGCTTGACCGCCTGGGTAGCCGGATGGTCAACCTCTATCATCCTCAGACTTTCCAGACCTGTGGGCCGACGCAGCGCGGTCGAGTCAAAGCCCGCACCGAGCAGTACACACTGCCCTCCACCAGCGCTGGCGAACGCGCGCAGACTGTCTTCCGTCAGGCGGTCGCGGACCAGAATCCAGCCGTGGACCGGCCGCAGATGACGGAGCAAACGTTTGACAATCAATGCATGCAGCCAGCTCCAGCGCGCGACCATTCGCCACCAAGGGCTGGTCAGCGCCTCTGCGCAGGGATCGATGAAAACCGGGTCAGGGTCATAGCGCAGATGCAGCGCTCGGATCGCGGCCGTTATTTCAGCCGTGCGGCTGCGCACCCGGGGCAGCATCAGCGCTCAGTCGGCACTCATCTGCGCAGGCACGAAGACAGGAGACAGCCAGCGCACGGCGCAAACACGCGTTCAGAACGTGGGGCTGACATCAAACAAACGCCGGCATGACCTCGTTGACAAACAGCGCCTGGGTATCCGGCGTGGCCATGACCATGATGTAGTAGGTCACGCCAGTCTCGGCGATCCGCCGACTCAGCTCTTCGCGCACCTCGGCCGGGGTACCAAGCAACGTGACCGGGGCGCGCTGCGCGGTGGCGTAATCGGGGAAACCAATCATGCTTGCGATCCCACGCAGCTGCGGGTCGTCGGGATCGTTGGACAGGCCCATCAGCAGCAGACCGCCGAGTTCCATCTCCTCCGGGTCGCGATTCTCTTCACGCATGAATTCGTGCAGCAATGCGATCCGCTGCTTCAACGTAGCCATATCGAACTTCACCGCCGCGACCGGATCGTTCACGAAGTCCTTACCGTTGCCGGTCGGCGGGATGAGATTCATGACATGCGCTTCGCGTGCGGCGATCCGCAGCAAACCGGTCCCGGAGCCGCCGAGCATGAGGGGCAAGGGCCGCTGCACCGGCTTCAAACCGTTCAGCGCGCCTGCAATCCCGAAATGCTGCCCCTTGAAAGTCGGGACCTCATCCTCACAAATGGCTTTGACTATTTGAATGGTCTCGTCGAGCTGCTCCAGGCGTTCTTTGAGCGACGGAAAGCGATAGCCATGGGCAAGGTATTCCTTGTCCTGCCAGCCGGCGCCCAGTCCGGCAATGACGCGACCCTGACTGGCCAGGTCGAGCGTCACCAGGATTCTCGCCAGCATCGCCGGCGTGCGGAACGAGGCGGCTGCAACGGCAGGCGCGAGCTTTACGCGGCTGGTGTGACGGGCTATCGCCGTGAGGGCGGTGAAACATTCAAGCTGGGGCGTGCTGGCCTCGCCAAGCGGGCTCCAGAAATGGTCGTTCAAAGAGACCGAATAGAACCCGTCGCGATCGGCGGATATCGCGGCCTCAATCGCCTCGTCCAGATTTCCCGTGGGTAGAAAAACACCGAATCGGACCGGTCTCATATCGTGTCTCCCGCGTGACTTACCATGCACTCCCGGGTCGGCCGCTCGAGACCGACGCCTGCGTATCCCGGCGCATTCTATGTTGGAGGTCTATCCATGAACATCGCACCCGCCGTATCGACAGTCCCTTTTCTGAGTCTGCTGCTCGGGCTTCTGACGGCAGGTACCGTGCAGGCGACTCCGACCGAAATCACGGTGCGCGTACTCAGCCGCGACGCCAAATTTGTCGGCAGCAGCATGGGAGGTGCTCAGATCGTCATCCGTGACGGCCTGACTGGAGAGCTTCTCGCCAGCGGCCTGACGGTGGGCAGCACAGGCGACACCAAACGCGCGATGCATACGGACGGCGGCCGCCGTGCGCTGCTGGCTGCGGACGATGCTGCTGCATTCAACGTCACGCTCGACCTTGCGGCCCCGCGACTGCTCGAGGTGGAGGCGCGCGGCCCCATGGCGCAGCTGCAGTCCGCTGTGCGGGTTACCGCGAGCCAATGGGTCATCCCGGGACGGCATCTGAACGGCGGCCACGGCTGGGTGCTCGAAATGCCTGGTTTCGTCGTGGACATCCTCGCGCCACCCGCGCACATCAAGCTGAACGGAGCGGTGACCGAGATCGAGCTGCGCGCCAACGTGACCATGATGTGCGGCTGTCCGGTTGAGCCCGGCGGTATGTGGAATGCCGACCACTACGAGGTGCGCGCCCTGGTGCAGCACGATGACGGCAGGGTCAAGGAGGTCGCTTTACGCTACGCCGGAGAAACCAGTCAGTTCGCGGCTACAGTGCCGCTTGACTTGCCCGGTCTTTACGCAGTCACCGTCTACGCCTACGACCCGCTGACCGGCAACACGGGCCTTGATCGCACGACTTTCCTGGTGCCCTGACGGCAACCTCAGATCTGCTGTGCCGCGTGGGCCAGCGCGGCATAGCGCGCAAGGCTCGCGGCCGGCCATATCTGTTCGCGCGAAGCGCCAGCATCGAAGGTCGGCATATCCGGCTCGAGCTCCAGCCAGGGCAGTTTGTCGCGCACGAAGATGTGCGCCTGGGGTACAACCGCGCCCGGGTCCAGCAGGGTCCCGGCCCGCAGCGCAACGACGGGTGCCTCGTGGTAAAGGTAGCGGGTCCACAGGATCACCCCGCAGGCTGCGCAGGCGTTCAGCTCACAGCCGGCACCACTGCCGGTAGGCCCACTGCCGACCCGGGTTTCTCCCCGCACAACCAGCGCGGCCTGGCTGAGCACGATGTGCACGACGAAGCCGCTGCCGGTAGTGCGCTGGCAGTCACGGCAATGGCAGGCCTGCACGAACAGCGGCGCTTCACACGCCGTATAAGTCACCGCACCACAGGCGCAGCGTCCCACCAGCCTCGGGTCGGTACTCAACTCACTCACTACCAGCAAACCGGGAATATCAAAGCGCCTGCAGTGCCCAAACGTTCTCAGAGCAGGGCTGCCGCCACCTGGTCGATCGCGCGCTCCATCGCCGCCTGTCCAGGCACGAACGCCGCCATGATCACCTGATCGACCCCCGCGTCCTCATAGCGCTTGAGCGCGTCCCGATCGCAGGGCTTGGCGTACGGACATACGGCCACTCTGACGTCGTTGACGTCGCGTCCCTCGCGGTCACAGTGCGCCTTGAGCGCGGCCATTTTCGCCGGCATCTCTTCGGGCAGCATGTCGAGTCCGTACCAGTGACCGAAGCGTGCCACCCGCCGCAGAGCGGGCTCCGATTCGCCGCCGAAATACAGCGGCGGATGCGGTTTCTGCACCGGCTTCGGATACTGCGTGACACGCGGCAGGGCGCGGAACCGCCCCTGATAGCTCGATTCGTGTTCCGTCCATAGCGCCTGCATCAGGCGCAGGTAGTCATCGGTACGCGTGCCGCGCTGTTCCCAGGGCTCTTCGAGCGCCGCGAACTCCTCCGCCAGCCAGCCGACCCCAACGCCGAAATCGAAACGCCCGCTGCATAGAACATCCAGATCGGCGACCTGTTTGGCGGTCAGACTCGGATTGCGCTGCGGGACCACCACGACACCCGTGCCAAGCCTGATCGTGCTGGTGTGCGCAGCGATAAAACACAGCAGGTTAAAGGGCTCGAGCCCCTGTATCGTGGGGTCAACCGGGAACGAGCCATCCGCCGCGTAAGGATATTTCGAGCTGAACTCGACTGGGAGGAGGATATGGTCTACCGCCCACACCGAATGGAAACCCCGCTCTTCGAGCTCTTTTGCAATGCGCGCGACGTACTGGGGCTGTGCTGTTTCGCCGCCGAACAGCGGCATGATGCCAACCTTCATAGTTCACTCCTCTCCCAGGAAAATCTGCGTTGAAGCCCGAGTGTAGCGACTTTGCGCTGAAGCGACTGTTGAGATGCTGCAGGAATCGGCGCCGATACCTCGACTGCCGGCGCTGTCTGTCCGCGGGCGCTGCTGCCCTACCAGGGACGCCGCACCAGCGCCGCAGGATGTGGCGCCGTGAGACGGGCTGCGCGCCCGGGAAAAAGCTTCTCCCGCATGGTGCCTGGCGCATATTCCCTCTGCATGCGACCGCGACGCTGTAGCAGCGGCACTACGCCGTCGATGAAGTCCTCGAAGGAGTGCGGCATCGTCGCGAAGGACAGGTTGAAACCGTCTACCCCCGCTTCGGTCCAGGTCTCGAGCGTGTCCGCAATGCGTTCCGGAGAGCCGACCAGTACCGGGCCTGCGCCCCCGATCCCCACAAACCGCGCCACGTCCCGCAGCGTCCAGGTGCGCCCGGGATCCGCCAGCGTGAAGCTGTGCAATACGGTTCTGACGGAGTTGGTCTCGATGTATTCGATCGGGCTGTCCGGGTCGTAGGCGCTGAAATCTATTCCGGTCCAGCCACAGAGCAGGGCCATCGCCCCGTCGTAACTGATCTGCTCGAGCAGCTCTTCGTACTTCCTAGTGGCCTCCGCATCGGAGGCGCCAGTGATGATCTTCATATAGGCAAAGCAGATTACGTCGTCCGGTTTGCGCCCGAATCGAGCCATGCGCTCCCGGATCCCGCGTCCATACTCACCGGCCACCTTCTCATCGGCGCCAATGACAAAGATGCACTCGGCGTGCTCAGCCGCGAAATTACTGCCCGGCTCCGAGGTCCCGGCCTGGAACAGGACCGGCGTGCGCTGTGGCGAGGGCTCGCACAGATGGCACCCGTGCGAGCGGTAGTACTCCCCATCGTGCTCGATATCCCGGATTCGAGAGGGCTCCGCGTACCGACCACCCGGGCGATCGCGCACGACCGCATCGTCAGCCCAGCTGTCCTCCCACAGGCGGTAGCACAGACGCGCATACTCCTGTGCCATGCGATAGCGCTCGTCATGGTCGGGCAGGTCGTCCAGACCGAAGTTCCGCGCGGCGCTGCGCGTGAACGAAGTCACTATGTTCCAGGCCACGCGACCCCGGGTCAGGTGGTCAAGGGTCGACACCTGGCGCGCAAAAGAGAACGGATGGTGCTGCATGATGGAGCTGGTGTAACCGAACCCGAGGTGCTCTGTAGCCGCCGCCATGGCCGGCACCAGGAGCATGGGATCGTTAACCGGAAAGTGGGTCGCGCCACGGGCAGTCGCATCCCGATTGCCTCCGAACACGTCGTACGGGCCCACGATGTCCGCCATGAAAAGTCCATCGAAACAGCCGCGCTCGAGCAGGCGTGCAAAATCGATCCAGTGCTGCAAATCGCAGTAATCGACCATGTGGTCATCGTCCCGCACCCACAGCCCCGGCGACATATGCGTGACGCAGTTCATGCGGAACGCGTTGAAATACATCCTTTTTTTCATCTTATGTCTCAGCAGGCCACACGCAGGACGGCGCCGGTGGTACTAGCGCTTGCGCGCGAACAGGCGTAGAGCACTGTCTGCGCGACCTCTTCCGGTGTACCGGGGCGCTGCAACGGCAGGGCAGCTCGGTAGCGATCGATATAGTCCTCGGGGATCCCCCGGGCCAGGTTGTCATTCCAGATCAAGCCGGGCATCACCGCGTTCACCCGGATCAACGGTGCGCCTTCGGCTGCTGCCGCGCGGGTCAGTCCGAGCACACCGGCTTTCGCCGCTGCATACGCCGCCTCTCCCATCGCGGTAGGCGACTCCGCGGCGAGCGAACTGATGTTCACCACGCAGGGGTAATCGGCCTCGAGAAGATAAGGCCAGGCGTGCTTGATATGCAGGAAATGGGAGGTGAGACAGCTGTCGAGCACCCCACGCCAGGCAGTCAGCTCCGTGTTAGGCAGCGTGGAAAGCGCATTGAACCCGACGTTGTTCACCAGCATGTCCAGCTGACCGAATACAGCCTTGGTGTCTTCTATCGAGCGCCTGACCGCCGACTCATCTGACGCGTCTGCGGTCCGGATCTCGAGGCAATCCGCCCCGAACCGTGTTTCCATCGCCTCCCGGAGTCGCGCGAGCCTTCGCTCACTGCGGTCTGTGGCCATCACGCGGACGCCCCGTTCGAGCAGTGCGCGCACTACCGCGCTCCCGATCCCCGAGCCCGCGGCGGCATTGACCAGCGCAACCCGGGTCGCAAACTCATCGCTCATCACTGCGAGCCCCACGAATCGAGCAGGGGTCCCGGAGGCGCGATCCTGAGCACTGCCATCACAGCCCGACGTAGTCGAAGAAGCGGAAAGTCGCCTCGCCGTCGATCAGGCCGGCCAGCTCGGCCAGCACACCTTCCTCCTCACGCCAGGCGAAGTAGCGCTCATAGTGCGCGCGGGAATCCCACTGTTCGATGAAAGCAAAAGCGAGGGGATCATCCTGATTCCGCGCCACCGCAACCGATACGCATCCTTCCCGTCCGCGGGTGTCCGGCAGGATCTCGCGCAGCCACGTCAGCAGTTGGGGGACACTCGCCTCGCGGGCGCGAAACTCGATGTGTACCAGACAGGTCATGAAGC
The DNA here is from genome assembly GCA_038116745.1 of Gammaproteobacteria bacterium. GTDB lineage: Bacteria > Pseudomonadota > Gammaproteobacteria > JAYODW01. The sequence continues at coordinate 35,983 of JAYODW010000014.1, read as the reverse complement.
TTTCCTTCTCGGTTGAACAATCGAAACTGAGTTTTACGTTCAGAGCACGGTACCGCGACCGCGATCAACTAAGCTCCGGAGCGTTTTCCCCACAAACGGTCCGTGGCCAGCGCAGCTCCCTCGCTCAGGGCGGCCAGCTTGGCCCACACCACATCCGGATCGATCCCCTGCATGCCGACATGGATGCTGAAGCCGCAGTCAACGCCGGCCATGACCCGCTCGCGCCCTACGAGCCGGGCGTAGCGCTCAATGCGCTGGGCAACCAGCTCGGGGTGCTCGATGTAGTTCGACTGCGGCTCGATGACGCCAGGACACAGAATGCGGTCATCGGGTACCTGGGTAGATTCGAACAATGTCCATTCATGCGCATGGCGTGGGTTAGCAGCCTCGAACAGCAGCGTCTGCGGCTTTGCGCGCCAAAGCAGATCGATAATCTCCGCGAGCGCAACGTCGCAATGATGCGGTCCTGGATAATTTCCCCAGCACACGTGCAGCCGCAGCTGCTCTGCAGGGATGTTACGCACCGCGTGATTCAGCGCCTCGATGTTCAGCGCAATTCGCGCGCGGAACGCTGACGCGTCCAGACCGGCGTAGCTTGAATGCCGGCCCATCGCCAGGTCAGGGCAGTCAAGCTGGACTACTGCTCCCGCTGCCGCGATTGCCTCGTACTCATGACGCATGGCTTCCGCGATGGCGAAAAGATATTCCTCATCGCTGGGATAAAACGTGTTGTCAAAAAACAGCGACACCACCCCCGGAGAAGCTGCGCTGGAGAACAGACGAGTTGCGCCCTTCTCAGCCGCGGCAGTCGTGAGACGGGCCATATCGGCCTGCGCGGCATCGCGATCACCGACCGAAATCGGGCCATTGCAGGCCGGCGCCGCACGCTTACGACGTCCGGGATTGGCTGCCACGATGTCGCTGCTGCGCGGATACTCTGCCAGGTCGGCGAAATAGTAGTTCTGCACCGAATCGCCCCCGAATCCCCGCAGGCGATCTTTCACGTAGGTGGCATAGCTGGGTTTGGACACTTCCCCGTCGTTCACGACCGCCAGCCCGGCCGCAAGCTGTCGTGCCACGATTTCATCCACTGCGGCGGCAACGCGCATCTCAAGCGCTTCAGCGTCCACCGGCACCCCGTCGGCCTGTGCCCACATCGCCTGGATCAGGTCAGACGGGCGCGGCAGGCTACCGGTATGAGTGGTGAGAATACGGTCGGTCATTGCGGCATCGCTTTGGTGTGCGGGCGCCCTACAGTCTAGCAATCGCAGAAGTGCCGACTATCACAGCGAACGGGTCCTGCCCCACCCAAAAAAGGGGGCCCGAAGGCCCCCTGTCTCGTTTAGGTCGCCGGAAAATTCAGGCTGCTTCGGTCCTGCCAACTGAGAGCGGCTGATTGAGCGCCGAGAGAATGGCGCGCAGGGAAGCCTCGACGATGTCGCTGCTCGTCCCCACACCACAGTAACGTTGGCCGTCGATATTCAGCTGGACATAGGTCGCAGCGTCAGCATCGGCCCCGGCAGACTGGCTCAGGGTGTGCTCGCTGTATTCAACCAATACGATCTGGCGGCCAAGGTGCTGTTCCAGCGCACCCACGAATGCGCCGACGACGCCGGAGGCGCGGCCACGCAGCGTGATCGCCTTGCCCGACTCAGAGAGCGAAGCGCTGAGCTGGTCCTCGTCATTTTCCCGCGTCAACTGATAGCCACTCAGGCTGAGAGGCATCGTCCGGGCCAGATAGTGCTGATGGAACAGTTCCACGATCTTTTCGGGCGCGACCTCGCTTGCTGAGTCTTCTGCGTATTTCTGCACGACCGTGCTGAAATCGATCTGCAGCCAACGCGGCAGCACCAGGCCCTCTTCCTGCTCAAGCACGTAGGCGATGCCGCCTTTGCCCGATTGGCTGTTGATCCTGATCACTTCCTGATAGGTGCGACCAAGATCCTTGGGGTCAATCGGCAGATAGGCCACTTCCCAGGGATGCGTATCGTCACGCTTCGCCAGACACTTTTTGATGGCGTCCTGATGGCTGCCGGAAAAAGCTGTGAAAACCAGCTCCCCGGCCCACGGGTGCCGTGGATGCAGATCAATCTGCGTACATGCCGTGACGCAGCGAATGATCTCGTCCATGTTCGAGAAATCCAGCGTGGGATCGATCCCCTGGCTGTACAGGTTCATACCCATGGTCACGATATCCATATTGCCGGTGCGTTCGCCGTTGCCAAGCAGAGTGCCCTCTACCCGATCCGCTCCCGCCATCACGCCGAGCTCCGCGGCTGCCACGGCACAACCGCGGTCGTTGTGCGTGTGCAGACTGAGCACGATGGCCTCGCGCTTCGCAAAGTGCGTTGACATCCATTCGATCTGATCGGCATACACGTTGGGAGTTGCCATCTCAACGGTCGCCGGCAAGTTAATGATGCAGGGTCGCTCAGGGGTTGCGCCCCAGACATCCACAACGGCGTCGCAGACTTCGACCGCGTAATCGAGCTCAGTACCGGTAAAGCTTTCCGGTGAGTACTCGAACACCCAGTCGGTCTCCGGGTACTGGGCAGCGGCATCGAGCACCATCTGCGCACCGTTGACCGCGATCGCTTTCACCCCCGCCCTGTCCATCGCGAAGACCTGCTCACGCTGCACCGTCGAGGTTGAGTTATATAGATGCATGATCGCGCGCTTGACACCTTTGAGCGCCTCAAACGATCGCGCAACCAGTTCCGGACGGGCCTGCGTCAGCACCTGAACCGTGACGTCATCCGGGATCAGCTGTTCGTCAATCAGCCGGCGCACGAAATCGAAGTCCGGCTGCGAGGCCGCCGGGAATCCAATTTCGATCTCCTTGAACCCGACGTTGACCAGCAGTTGGAACATCTGCAGCTTCTGCATGACGTTCATCGGCTCAATCAGCGCCTGGTTACCGTCCCGCAGATCCACGCTGCACCAGCGCGGCGCCTGTTCAATGACTTTGTCCGGCCAGGTACGCTGCTTGAAGCCAGCCGGCGGATAAGGGGGGTATTTACGATGATTGAAGGCATTCATTGGATTAATTCCCGCATTGTTCACTAGCGACACGACCCGTGCCGGAGGTGAATTGTACGACTTCCGCAGCAGTGAAAAATTGCTTTTTCACTACCAAAAAAGCGATTCATTGGTGTTATTAACTATAAATAAATATAAATTAGAGATTAATTCCAATTTCAAGGCGCGCGAATGGATATCAGACATCGTCCCACGGCGCTCCGGCTCGACCGGACGGACCGCCGCATTCTTCACCTGATGCAGGAAAACGCCCGCATCAGCAATCTGGAGCTGTCCGAAAAAATCGGTCTTTCGCCCACACCCTGCGCGCGGCGGGTCAAGCGACTTGAGGATTCGGGGCTGATCGAGCGCCATGTCACCCTGCTCAACCAGAGCCTGCTGGGGCTCAACATCACCGCCATGATCAGCATCACCATGGACCGTCACACGCCCGAGCGCTTCGCCAACTTTGAGCGCGCCGTCAGCGATTTACCGGAAGTCATCGAATGCAGCATTGTGACCGGGCAAGCGGCCGACTACCTGCTCAAAGCAGTACTCCCGGACATGACCTACTACGAGGAATTTCTGCTGGGTCGCCTGACACGTATCGAGGGGGTTGTTGGGGTGCATTCCAGCTTTGTCCTGCGCAAGGTCATCAATCGCACCGCGCTGCCACTGGATCACATCCAGTAGGCACAGGTACCCGAGCCACTCATGCAGTCCAAAACCGCGGACGCTGCCGCCCAACAGCGGCTATGTCCGAAATGCGGCCACCGCCGCACACCCCTCGATCGCAGCCTGCCCTGGCAATGTCCCGGCTGCGGGATTGCCTACGCCAAATACGCCGGCTACCGGGCACGTATTGCGGCAGCGACGAAGCCGCGTGAACCCGATACGGGCCGTGCTCCTGTCCTGTGGGACGGCTCACTGTGGTCGCTGCTGGCGGCAAACGGTCTGGCCCTCATCATGGCCCAGGCGGGCGCGTGGGACCTGGCCTACCTCATGCTGCTCTACTGGATGCAGAGCATCATCATTGGCGTGGCGAACATTGCTCGGATCCGGTCACTCGAAAAATTTTCCACGCGCGATTTCACGATCAACGGACAGCCAGTCGAACCGACCGTCGCCACTAAAAACTGGGTGGCCAATTTTTTTCTCGTCCACTACGGACTCTTCCACGCCGCCTACCTGATTTTCATCGTGAAAAGCAGCGCTGGCATGACCTTGGATCCATGGCTTGTGGTGGCGATCGCCGGTTTTGTCGTCAACCACATCTGGTCTTACCGCTACAACATCAGACTGGACCGAACTGGCTGCCCGAATATCGGTACGCTTATGTTTCTGCCCTATCTGCGCGTCGTGCCGATGCATCTCACGATACTGTTCGGCCGTCAGGCCGCGCCCGATGCTGCTGCGTGGCTTTTCATCGTCCTAAAGACGCTGGCAGATATCGCCATGCACCTGATTGCCCATGCGGCCTTGCAACATTCCAACGTGAAACCTGGGACCGACCATGCTTGATCGTCACTCGGGTTGGATCTTTGACCTGGATGGCACGCTGACTCTGGCGCAACACGACTTCGACGCCATCCGTGCCGAACTTGCAGTACCGCCCGGGCGACTGATCCTGGAATTTCTGGACGAGCTCCCCTCGACGGAGGCGGCACCACTGCGGGCCCGACTGCATGCGATCGAGCTGGAGCTCGCAGCTGCGGCGGAAATCGCGCTGGGCGCGCAGGCACTGATTGCTGAGCTGGCGCAGCGCGGCAAAAGACTGGGGATCCTGACCCGCAACACGCGCGCTGCCGCCCGCATCGCTTTAACTGCCTGTGGACTGGACAACTGGTTCGAGCCTGAACTCATCCTGGGACGGGATGAGGCGGCACCGAAGCCTGCGGCTGCTGGTATACATCAGCTCATCGGTAGCTGGGGCCTGCCAGCTGAGGCGTGCCTGATGGTGGGAGATTACAGACTGGATCTCGAAGCGGGTCGCAACGCCGGTGTCACTACTGTCCACGTTCATGCGGGAACGCAGCGCTGGCCTGCGCTGACTGACCATCATTTCCCGACGCTGGCCGCACTCCTGGCGTCGCTGCATGCGGAGACGTGACGCCTGTACACCACAGCTCGACCATGCTCAGTGCGCGGATTCAGAAGTAGCGCAGGACCTCGACCTGAACATAATCATCCCGGTTCAGCGCATAAATCGCGTCTGAGGGATCGATATCGAGCAGCAGGCGCATCTCAAGCTCAACTTTCCAGAATTCCCCGATCCGGCGACTGGCTTCAACGTTGAAGAAGTAACCGCCACCGTTCAGATCACTCATGATCCCACCCAGCAACTGGCTGTCGAAGGCGTCATTAAACGCCAGCCGGGAACCGACAAAAATATCGTTGTTAAAAGCCCAAGGAGAACCTTTACCGCGTTCGTCCCAGTGGTACTCGCCAAGCACGCCGACGTCCATCGCGGTTTCATAGACGCCGACGAAGGTGTACTCCAAACCACCAACCGCCGCGAGAAACGTATCCCCCTGACCTTCGCGACGCAGGGCTTCGAACTTCCACAGCCAGTTGTCGACCGTGGCCTGAATATCGGTACCGGTCTGGTTGATGATGTCGTAGATCGGAAACAGCACTGGCTCTCCTGACGGTGTCACTTTGACGCCGAAGCGCGGCTCCCGACTCGTCCCCCAGAAGTGGTAGAGGCCGACATCGAAAACGTCGAAGTAGTTGGAATAGCGGACAGCGAAGTCGACATGCTTATTGCCCGCGGCTGATTCGTATTCCGGGTCGCTGCCGACAATTCTCAAGGGTCCATTGAAGCGTCCGTGACGCCCCGGGAAGGTCCGTTCGCGAAAGCCCGGCAGGACGAACAGGTCCAGAGTGCCCCAGTCTCTGACCAGGGCCAGGTTCACCATGGGCTGACCAAGCTTGTCCTCCAGATCGATGTTTTCGACGTAGTCGGTCTGGTTAATGATGTCTACCAGGTGGTTAGTTTCGGCAACGCCCCAGAACACCTTGCGTACACCTGCGCGTAACTCCCAGGAGTCAGCCGCGTAGATGTAGCTCAGCTCGCGGAGATCAAAGTGTGTGCGCCTTGAATCGTTCTCATCCAGACGCGCATACGGAATGAACAACAGACTCTGGCGCTCATCATCCCAGGTCCAGTAGACCTCAGGGCGAAACGACAGGGAGCCGGTAGTCGTACCCTGATCGGGCAGATGCGGACTCTGGAAGAAATGACGCAGCTCGACACCGATTGAACCGCTGATATCCACCTCGACGTCCCGCAGCCCGTTGTCGCCAGCTGAAAGCCACTCGCGCGAGGCGCTCTCGTCGCTCGGCCGCAGCACCGCGCCGCTGGTCGCGGCGTCGGCGGTCACCGGCCGGGTGGTGCCGACGGCTGCCACTTCCGCGAGCAGCCCATCGGGTGTTCTCTCTGGTCGGGTAATCGTGCCTGGCACGGGGCGCTGTGCCGGCAGTTGCGAAGCCTCGCGCAGGTCCACCACAACACGATGCCCGTAAGGCCCGTTCGGCCCGAGCTGCATGCCGCTCGCGTCGACCGGTGCGGCGACATCGAGGACCAGACGCACACCGTCAGCACCCCTGCTCGCATAGCGCAGACCTCGGACGACACCGCCTTCGCCTCCTTCTATCTGCAGGGAATGCGGGACAGACGCCTGATCCAGATCGAGCACCACGCGGTCGGGCGATTTCAAGGTGAATAGCTTGTAGCTGACCGCTCCGGTCAGATCGAACACGACCCGGGTGCGCTCTGCAGAGATCCCGCTGCGCACGGTGGTGACCGCACTTGCTGAGCGCATGGCCGCGGCTGCCTGCCCGCCGATCAGCAGCGTGGCGATTAACGCCACAACCAGCGGCGCTCGTTTTCCAATTTTGACCCGCGGTCGATTCCCGCGCTGCACGCTTTCCATTGGCGCAAAGCCCTTCTCTTCCATGAAGGAACTTTAGCATAAAGAAAATATAATTAGTAAGTTACGAGCAATATCTAATCTAAATTATTTATATATACCCCCCGCCTTTCAGACTCGTCCTCAAGTCCTGCGCGCCGTGAGAAACCGTTAGTCCCCCGTCCGATCCACGATGACGTGGTCCTGGATGACCACCACATCGTGACGCCCGAGGAAATTGGGCACATCTGCCAGCGCGCGCTGACCGGCCTCGCTGGCCCACGCAGCCTCCATCGCCGCCTCGCTCTCGTAGTCAAGCAGGGCGAAACCGTCAACGCCGAACTCCTCACTGGGCGCCTCCACATGGCGCTGCACGTACCTCACCACCCCGGGCAGACTTGCGGCCAGGGGTGCATGCACCTCGCGCCAGTAGCGACAGAATTCATCAAAGCTCATTCCTTCGCGGCGACCCAGAATCGCCACCGTGCGCACGGTAGTCCCGTTCATCGTTAACCTCCTGCAGGCAAAAAACAGAGCTGGATCGTACTGCAGCAGCGCTGGAACCAGGCTGGGTCAGAGCACGGAGCAACCTTCTGTCCGCGATAGCGCGGCAGTTCCGACAGGCAGCCGTTTTTCAGTCGTGAGCGGACCTGGGCAGACGGATGATGTAGCCACCCGAGCGCTCGTCGAGCGCAAGTTCGAGCTGCCCCCGCGCCTGAGCTTCTTCCAGCAGCTTGCTGAACGAGCGCACGCCGTAGGCGCTCTCACTGAAGTCCGGACGACGGCGCTTGAGCGCCTGCTTGATCATCGAACCCCAGAGATTGTCCTCCGCACCGCGCTCCTCCCGCAGCGCTTCCGCGGTCTCGATGATGAGGTCGATCCCGCCCTGCATCACATCGTCCGCTTTATCGGCAACCGCGTTTGACGCCGGCGCGGCCTTGCGCGCTGCCGCTTTACGGTTCCGGTTGCGTTTCAGCTCGTCTTCGCGCACCAGATCATCGTAGAAGATGAACTCGTCGCAGTTACTTATGAGCAAATCGGACGTTGAGTTGCGTACCCCGACGCCGATCACGGTACGGGCGTTTTCGCGCAGCTTCGATACCAGCGGCGAAAAATCCGAATCACCGCTGATAATCACAAAGGTATCCACATGCCCCTTCGTGTAGCAGAGATCGAGCGCATCAACCACCATTCGGATATCGGCAGAGTTCTTCCCTGACTGCCGCGCATGCGGGATCTCGATAAGCTCAAACGCTGCCTCATGCATGGGGCTTTTGAAGTCCTTGTACCGTTCCCAGTCGCAGTAGGCCTTCTTGACCACGATACTGCCCTTGACCAGCAGACGCTCGAGGACACGTTTGATATCGAATTTGGCGTATTTCGCATCACGCACGCCAAGCGCCACGTTCTCAAAATCGCAGAACAGGGCAAGGTTCATCGAAGCGGCTCCTGCAGCGGCACGTCAGCGGCCAATCGGGCAGAACGAGGTATCGCCGGCAATTTCCTGCGTCGACTCGTCAACATCCGTCCTGAACGTGGCATGGAAGCGATTCACGATCGCAGACAAACCGATCGTCGCGCAGAGCTCGACCAGCTCCTCACGGGAAAAATGCTGTTCGAGTTCGCTGTACAGCGCATCGTCTACCCGATTGTGTCGGGTCAGCTCCTCTGCATAGCGCAGCGCCAGACGATCTCGCGCGTCGAAAGTCGAGCAGCTCTCCGGGTTGGCCATGGCACCCATCTCTTCATCCGTCAATCCGACACTCCGACCGAGCATCACGTGTGTGGGGATTCAGTAGTGGCAGCTGTTGACTTGAGAGGACCGCAGATAAGCGAGCTCGCGATGTCGCGGGGAGATGGTCGGGTTGCCGTACAGCGCGTACGCCATTTCTGCAAATCCGGACAACAGACGTGAGTCGTTGGCGAATAGTTTGAAGACATTAAAGATGGAAAAACCCAGCCCTTCGAAGCGCTCATAGATCGCGCGCACCTCGGGGTTGGCATCTTCCGGCTCTATCAATGGGATCCGGGCCATGGCTGCACCTGCTTGAGTCATTCAGAAAGCGCGAGCCTAACGACTGCGCTGCAACCCTGGCAAGGGACAGGCGCGCGGATGGTCTGCGTATACTGTGCGTCCGCTGCAGGGAACGTTGTGCCCCATGATCAAACTCACCATCTGTGCGGTGCGTAAAGCTGGACTGAGTCACGCCGAATTCGACGCTCACTGGCGGGACGTACACGGCCCGCTGCTGAGGAGCGTCACTGACTTCTCGCGCCATGTCCGACGCTACGTGCAGTGTCACACCGCAGACGCGGGACCCGCCTTCGGCCAGGACAGCGGTTATGACGGGATCGCGGAGCTCTGGTTTGATGACGTGGAAAGCATGAACGCCGCTTTCAACGAGCCGCGCTACCTGGAAATCATCCGCCCCGACGAGCTCAAATTCGTCGACCTGGAGCGCTGTATGTCCTTCGTCAGTGAAGAACTCGAGGTCATCTGACCAGCGCCGAGCCATGTCCATGGTTGATCCCGTTTTCAACGCCGCGCTGGAGCGCGTGCTGGATCGTGTCGTGCCTGACTTTGTCGCGCTGGAAAACGTCGTGCGCCTGTCCGGCGGCGCCAGCCAGGAAACCCACGCCGTCGACATACAAACTCACGACGGGTCGCGCCGTCTGGCGCTGCGCCGCGCGCCCGGCGGCATGTACGGCTTCACCGATCACGGGCGCCCGGGTCTGGCGGTAGAAGCCCGACTGATGCAGCTCGCTGCAGCGGCGGGGGTGCCGGAGCCGACGGTGCTCCATGTGCTGACCCGCGACGACGCGCTCGGCGACGGCTTCCTCATGGACTGGCTGGAAGGCGAGACTCTGGGACAGCGGATTGTGCGCGACGAGGCCTTCGCTGCAATCCGTCCTCAGCTTGCCTCCCAGTGCGGCGGCATCCTGGCGCGCATCCACGCTATCGATATCGAGGCCCACGGCCTCGACCAGGTGCTCGAAACCCTGCCCCCGGAAGCCTTCGTGCGCCGCCAGTGGGAGCATTACCAGTCGCTCAACACACCACAACCGATGATCGACTACACCGCACGCTGGCTGCTCGACAATCTGCCGCGACCCTCGCACCTGACCCTGGTGCACAACGATTTCCGCAACGGCAATCTGATGATTACCCCCACCACGGGCGTGACCGCGGTGCTCGACTGGGAGGTCGCGCACATCGGCGATCCGATGCGCGATCTCGGCTGGATCTGCACCAATTCCTGGCGTTTCGGCAACAGCGCCATGACGGTCGGCGGATTCGGTGCACTCGATGATCTGATCCGCGGCTACGAGGCTGTCAGCGGTACGCCCGTGGACCGCGGTACGGTCCACTTCTGGCAGGTATTCGGCTCTTACTGGTGGGCCATCGGCTGCCTCACTATGGCCGAGCATTACCGCAGCGGCCCCGACCGTTCGGTGGAGCGCCCGGCTATCGGCCGCCGCAGCAGTGAATGTCAGGTGGACTGCGTGAACCTTCTCATCCCCGGGCCGGTAAACCCACCCACTGAATCCGCTCCTCTGCTGCCGCAGAGCGATCTGCCGTACACCGAGGAGATTGTCGGCAGCGTCCGGGATTTCCTGCGCGGGGATGTCGCCGGGACGGCCAGCGGCCGACATCGCTTTCTGGCCCGGGTAGCCGCCAACGCGCTCGACATCGCGCTGCGCGAAATGGCCAGCGGCCCGGCGCAGGCCAGCGCGGAGCGCAGCCGGCTGGAAACCCTGCTCGGCAGTTGCGGCACTGTGGATGAACTGCGCAGGCAGCTGTCGGCGCGGCTCCAAGCGGGCGAGTTCGCGCTCGACGACGATGGCCTGACCAGCCACCTGCGTGAGACCGTGGTAGCGCGCTGCGCGATTGACCAACCCGGCTATTCGGGACTGCAGACCGCGCTCGAACGCGGCATGACTCCGGAGAGAGCACCATCATGAACACCTACGAAACCCTGCTGGTGACGCTTGAAGAGCGGGTGCTGACGGTCACCCTGAATCGTCCTGAGAAGCTCAACGCCTGGACCTACGAGATGGGTGCAGAGCTGCGCCAGGCGATCCAGGGCGCGAACGCAGATGACGGGGTGGACGCTATGGTCATTACCGGCGCGGGACGCGCTTTCTGCGCTGGGGCCGACATCAGCATGGTGTTCGACGCGCAGTCAAAATCAACGCCGGCGCACAAATCAGACGCTGAGACCCATGACTGGGTCGCCCTGGTGCGCCGCTCCAAACCTATGGTCGCCGCGATCAACGGCGTCGCGATGGGCGTCGGCCTGTCGCAGCTCCTGCCTATGGACTATCTCATGTGTGCCGAGAGCGCCAGACTCTCCCTGCGGTTTGCCCGCCTCGGCCTGGTACCGGAACTCGCCAGCTCCTTCTATGCAGTGCAGCGCGCCGGCTTCGGGGCCGCGAGCGAACTGATGCTGAGCGGACGTACCGTCGAGGCAGACGAGGCACTCTCGCTTGGGCTCGTCGATCGGGTCACTCCCGATGCAGAGCTGCTGGGGGCGGCGCACGCGGTGGCGCGCGGCATGGGCGAGAACCCACAGGCAGCGCTGGCGGAGATTAAAGCGCTGCTCACCGCCAACGCCACTGAGAGCGATCTGAGTGTCGTGCAGGCGCGTGAATTTGCAGCGCTTGATCGCTGCTACGCCTCCCCCGAGCACCGCGAGGCCATCGATGCTTTTCTGGAAAAGCGTCCGCCCGATTTCACCCGTGCCCGCACGGGACGCGCTTCTTAACTGAAAGGATCACCGCATGTGGGATTTTGAAACCGAACCTGAATTCCAGGAACAGCTCGACTGGGTCGACCGTTTCGTGCGGGAGGAGGTCGAACCCCTCGATCATCTGCTTGGCAGCCAGTGGAACATCCACGATCCGCGCTTTGAAGTCCTTGCCCGACCGCTGCAGGCAAAAGTCCGCGAGCGCGGCCTGTGGGCCTGTCATCTGGGGCCCAAACTGGGCGGCAAAGGCTATGGTCAGGTCAAACTGGCCCTGATGAACGAGCTGTTCGGCCGCTCACGCTTCGGGCCAATCATCTTCGGCGCACAGGCGCCGGACACGGGCAACGCGGAAATTCTCGCTCACTACGGCACGGACGAGCAGAAAAAGCGCTTTCTCGAACCGCTGCTCGACAACCGCATCGTGTCCTGTTTTTCCATGACTGAGCCTCAGGGGGGGGCTGACCCGCTGGTATTCAAAACAAGCGCAGTCCCCGATGGTGATGAATGGGTCATCAGCGGTGAAAAGTGGTTTTCCTCCAACGCGCGCTATGCCGCCTTCTTTATCGTGATGGCGGTGACCGACCCCGACGCTGCTCCGTACAAACGGATGTCGATGTTCATCGTGCCGGCGGACACGCCCGGGATCGACATCATGCGCAACCTAACCTTCTACGGCGAACCCGAAGCGACCCACGCCTACATGCGCTACAACGA
>JAYODW010000014.1:19403-23492 GCA_038116745.1 Gammaproteobacteria bacterium | reverse complement strand
CTGCATGGCTCCATCGGCCTGTCTACCGAAATGCCCTTCGCCGACTGGCTGGTGAACTCTTTCCACGTGGGCCTTGCGGATGGCCCGACCGAGGTGCACAAAATCACCGTGGCGCGGGAGGTGCTGAAAGAGTTCGATCCAAGCGAATCGCTGTTTCCGGATTACCATCTGCCCGCAGAGCTGGCCCGTGCGCACGACCTCTATGACGACGCGCTTAGCACGCTGCGGGACTGAGACCGACCCTCAGCCCTTTCCCCATTTCCAGGAGCGCCCTGCATGATCATTGACCCTGCGAGCACCGATCCGCTGAACATCTACAAGCTGATGATCGGCTCTGTCCTGCCCCGACCGATCGCCTTCGTCTCCACCCGCAGCGCCGACGGGATCAACAACCTTGCGCCCTACAGCTTCTTCACCGGCGTCAGCGCCAATCCGCCGGTGGTTGGCTTCAGCCCGATGATGAGCATGGAGTCGCGGCAGCGCGATTCCCGCGTCAATGCCGAGGCCCGCGGCGAATTCTGTATCAACGTCGTCTCTGAGCAGTTTGCAGAGAAAATGAATGCCACCGCGATTGACGTCCCGCCCGAGATCGATGAGTTCGAACTCTCTGGGCTGACGCCGGTCGAGTGCGAGTTGATCGATGCACCCCGCGTGGGCGAGGCCTATCTGGCGATGGAGTGCAAGCTGCTGCAGGTCGTCGAGATCAGCCGGGAAACCTTCGGCGGCGCCTTCGTCATGGGACAGATCCTGCGGTTCCACGTCGACGACGCCCTGTTCGACAACTACCGCATCAATCCCGATCTGCTACGCCCGATTGGACGCATGGCCGGCAACACCTACACCCGGACGGGCGACCGCTTCGACATGGAGCGACCGGTAATGGCAGGAAAGCCGCGCATCGAACGTTGAGTCGACGTGCGCCCGCCTGCCTGGCTCAGCGCCGTCCATGTCGGGGCGATCGTGGTCGGCGTGCCTGTTCTTGCCTTCTGGGCAACGCGTGCTGAAGGGGTCGTCTGGTCAGCTTCGACCGCCCTCGCTGCAGTCGGCGGCGCCCTGCTCGCGCACCTCGCCGCAGCTCTGTACGCCTTCCGCTTCCGCCTGGTCATGCGGGTAGTCGGCATTCACTTAGGGGCCGTGGAAAGCCTGCGTCTCAACTGGCTGGCCACGTTCTACCAGTTCTTCGTGCCCTTCGCGGTCGGTGCCGACGTCACCCGCATGGTGAAACTCAAGGTGCAGAACCATCAAACTCTGCCCAGCGTGAGCGGTATCGTGCTCGATCACCTGGTCGGCCTGCTGGCGCTGATTCTGCTGGTGGGTGTGCTGTTCGTCACCCGACGTCCTCAGGGCCTCGACTTCGCGCTCGATGCGGACCCCGGGCTCCTGGGACTGGGGGTTTTCCTTGTGGCGGCGGGCGGCATCGCCGCCTGCTGGCGTTATCGGGACCGTGCCCGGGCGCTGCTTGACACCCTGCTGTGTCACCGGGGCGCCCTGGTGCTCGGGCTGTTGTTCTCGATCGCCATGCAGATGCTGCTCGCCTGCGCGATCTGGGCAGCGAGCGTTGCCTGGGATCTGGGCCTGGCCTACGGCGACGTACTGTTCGTGCTCTCCTGCGCTCAGTTTCTCCAGGGCGTACCGCTGCAGATTGCAGGGATGGGCATAGCGGACGTGGCGGGGGCGGGACTTTTCGTTGCCCTCGGGCTGACGCTGCCGGCGGCGATCCTGCTGGTGTCCTTGTTCTATCTCTGCCGCCTGAGCGTTGCCATGACCGGCGGGCTGTGGGAGCTGTGGGCTGTCAGGCAAGCGCGATTGCCGGCACAGACCGGCAGCCAGGCCTGACACTGCGTGCTCGCGACGCTGCCGTGAACCAGCCGCCGCCAGAACGCCTGGAGCGCGCCGAGCTCGAGCAGCTGACGCAGACGCTGCTGGCCTGCGTCGATGAGGTCGCCCGTGACCTGCACGCCGGACGTACGCACGCTGGTGCTGCTGAACTGGACAGCTCGTTGGAGCGTGACCTGGCCCTGGACAGCCTGGCGCGCGTTGAGCTGGGCGCGCGCATCGAGCGCACCCTCAGGGTGACTCTCGACGAGCGCGCAGTTTTCGACGCTGCCACACCGCGCGAACTTCTGCGGCTGGTGATCAAGGCGCACGATGGATCTCCGCTCAGCCTGAGCATGGCGCCGGTCGACAACAGCGCCGGCACGCTGCAGCTGCCAGAGCAGTCCCACACCCTGCTCGATATCCTTGACTGGCATGCAGACCGCACGCCGGAACGGACACACATCCAGTTCTACGACGACTACACCGACGGCGCGGTCCTTAGCTACGGCGAACTGCGCGCAGCGGCCGCCCGCGCAGGCGCGGCACTCCAGACGCGCGGCCTCGAGGCAGGCGAGCGGGTAGCCCTCATGCTGCCCACCGACCGGGCCTACTTTATCTTGTTCTTTGCCGTGCTCATGGCTGGCGCCATCCCGGTGCCCATCTACCCCCCGCTGCGGCGCCAGCAGCTTGAAGACCACTTCAGACGACAGGGGCGGATCCTGGACAGCAGCGGCGTCGCGATGCTGATAACCACGAGCGAAACGCTCAACGTCGCGCGGCTGGCCACGGCCAGGGTCGACAGCCTGCGCAGCGTGGTCGACGCGCAGACCCTGCTGTCAGCTGACGGCGAAGTAGAACGCGCTCATCCCACGGCTACGGACATCGGCTTTTTGCAGTACACCTCGGGCAGCACCGGCGATCCCAAGGGCGTTGTCCTGTCGCACGCGAATCTGCTGGCGAACATACGTGCTGATGGCGCCGGTATGGGGGTGGTCCCCGGAGATGTGTTCGTCAGCTGGCTGCCGCTCTACCACGACATGGGGCTGATCGGTGCATGGCTGGGCAGCCTGTATCACGCCGTCAAGCTGGTGGTGATGCCACCGCTGAGCTTTCTGTCGCGTCCGGAACGCTGGCTGTGGGCGATTCACCGCTATGGCGGCACGCTGTCCGCCGCTCCCAACTTCGCCTACGAGCTGTGCGTCAACCGGATCCGAGATGAAAGCCTTGCCGGCCTCGATCTGTCTCGCTGGCGCGTGGCGGCCAACGGGGCAGAGGCGATCAGCGTCGATACCATCGAACGTTTCTGCACGCGCTTCGGCAAACATGGATTTGCTCGCGGCGCCATGATGCCGGTCTACGGCCTCGCCGAATGCGCGGTCGGACTCGCCTTCACACCGCCGGGTCGCGGACCTCTGATCGAGCGTATCGAACGCCAGACCCTGCTCAGGCAGGGACAGGCCCTCCCCGCCCGCGCGGGCGCAGCGGACAGCGACTCGCTGGCTCTTGTCGCCTGCGGTTTTCCCCTACCGCAGCACGAGCTTCGGGTCGTCGACAAACGCGGACGCGAGCTGCCGGAGCGTCACGAGGGTCGCCTGCAGTTCCGCGGCCCTTCTGCCACGCAGGGCTATTTCAAAAATCCGGAAGCCACCGCTGCCTTGATCCGCGACGGGTGGCTCGAGACCGGCGACCGCGGCTACATCGCCGCAGGCGAGCTGTTCATCACCGGCCGGGAAAAAGACCTCATCATCCGCGGGGGACGGAATATCTATCCGGTCGAGCTGGAAGAGGCCATTGGCAGACTCGAAGGGGTGCGCAAAGGTCACGTCGCCGTGTTCGGCAGCATGGACAGAGACGGCGGCACTGAACGGGTGGTCGCCGTCGTCGAGACCCGACGCCACAGCCCGGAGGCGCGGGAGCGTCTACGCCAGAGCGTCAACGCCCTCGCTGCAAGCCTGATCGATCTGCCACCTGACGAAGTAGTGATAGTGCGGCCGAACACCGTCCTGCGCACCTCAAGCGGCAAGATCCGGCGCCAGGCCACACGCGAGCGCTACGAGCAGGGGCGCCTGGAGTCAGATTCCGGCAGTTTTGCGCTTGCCCTGATACGTCTGGCATTAGAAGGCCTCCCGCCGAGCTTGCGGCGCGGCAGGCGGGCGCTGGCGAGTTGGATCTACGCAGCCTGGGCGTGGCTGGTACTCATCGGTTGCGGCAGCCTGGCCTGGTGCATGACCTGGGTCCCAGGCGCGCCGCGCAGTGCGGCGTTCTTTGCCC
>JAYODW010000014.1:0-19303 GCA_038116745.1 Gammaproteobacteria bacterium | reverse complement strand
CATGACCTGGGTCCCAGGCGCGCCGCGCAGTGCGGCGTTCTTTGCCCGTGCAGCGCTGAGGCTCGCGGGCATCCCGCTACGAGTTGAAGGTCTGCAGCATCTGCCGCCTGAGAACCAGGGCTGTGTTCTGGTCAGCAACCACCAGAGCTATCTCGACGGTATCGTGCTGACAGCCCTGTTGCCGAGCGGATTGCGTTTCCTGATCAAAGGCGAGCTGGCGCGGTCGAAGCTGCTGGCGCGGGCGCTGCAGCGCACCGGCGGGTTCTTCGTGGAGCGTTTCGACGCCGCCGCAGGCCTGAACGATCTGGTGCCGGTAGCGCAGGCGCTGGCTGCGGGTGCACGGGTGGTGGTATTCCCGGAGGGTACTTTCAAGCGCATGCCGGGTCTGCTGCCTTTCCATCTAGGCGCGTTCAAGCTTGCCGTGGACGCCGGCGTTGCGCTGGTTCCCCTCAGCCTCAGCGGAACGCGCTCTATCCTGCGGGCAGACAACTGGTTTCCGCGACGCGGGGCGATCTTGCTCAGGATCGGCCCGGCCTGCGTGCCCGATGACGAGCAGGGCTGGTCTGCGATCGTGCGGCGCCGCGATTACGCACGTCAGCACATGCTCGACAGCGGCGGGGAGCCTGACCTCGCGTATGAGTCAAACTCTGTCGACACTCCAACCGCCCCCGTCGACCACAGCTGAAACAACCGCGAGGCGCTCCAAGCAAAGAGCCGCGTTGCCTCGCGCGCCGGCGGGATGACAGAATCGAGCGGGTTTAAACGCGGAGGTAAATTGAAATGGAAATGCTGTTCATGGCCGACATCGTCAAACCGGACGGTATGTCTGATGCCGAGTTCTACCGCATCTGGCGCGCGGAGTCTGAAGCCGCCAGCGCCGCCCTGGCGGAGGGCGGAATCAAACATCTGTGGAAGGCGGCCGGTCGCTATCAGGTCATCGGGGTGTTCGAATTCCCTGACGGGGACGCTATGGACGCGGCCCTCCACAGCCTGCCCATCTGGAAGCAGGGCCACCACGAAATGGCGCAGAACATTCAGTGGATTCCGCTGCGCAACTACCTCAACTGGGCTGCCGATCTGAAAGAGCTGAGTCCGGACTGAGCCGCACGCGGGAGTCGCCCGGACGGCGCGGCTCCCGCCCGCGGTATTTCAGCCAGGCATGCGCTCGAAGCTGGGCATGCCTTCGGCTATCTGGTGAAAGGCCTGCTGGTCGACTGTGAAAATCGCTATATCCGGGGTGAACACCGACGGGTCATCCAGGGTACCGACTTTGAGCAGCACAACCCCTTCCAGCACGGGCGCGCGGGACACCAGCTGGGTGCCGCAGTTACCGCAGAACTCCCGCGTCACGCCTTGCTCCAGATCCGGACGTTTGAACTGCTGCGGCGCGCCCTGGGTGTAGGTAAATCCGTCCGCAGGCATACCCATCGTCACGTTCACGCTGCCGCCTGACAGGTACTGGCACTCACGGCAGTGACACTGCACTTTGATTACCGGATCTCCGCTTGCGGTATAACGAATCGCGCCGCAATAACAACGTCCTGAAACATCCATCTGCGTCTCCTCTGCTTTATTAAACGGGACCCATCATAGTCGCGCGCCGGCATACCCGTCGCGTGACGGGTCATTCCGACGTCGGGCGTCCCGGCTCGGCGGCGAAAATGCGGCGTTCGGCAAACGCATCCCGACGCATGAGGTCGGGAACCAGTTTGATCAGGCGGTTGAGCCAGGACACCGTGCACCGGGTGTACACAAACAAGGGCACTATCTCTGCGCCGACCAGGGTTTTCGCGTCATAAGAGCCGAGGCCCAGATTGAGCCAGCGGCTGCGCCGCTCGATTGCCACGCGCACCGCTTCGTTGATGAGCTGGAACCACTCCCCGCCCGGCGGTCCCGGTTCGCGTCCAAAGTAGGTCGCCGTCGTGGACTCGGCATCACACAGGAGCATGCCGTGCGCAACGCGGCGCGCGGCCTGGACCACCACCAGCATCTGGCTGTCCCCTCCGAGCTTGTCGTTCATGCTGCGATAGTAGGCGGCGTTCAGCGTCTCGCGTTTAAAGCTGCGGGTGCGGGCGCGGACCGCTGCAGCCTGCTCAGCCCATTGCGCGGCTGACGCGCCGAATTCGTCCATCACCTCTACGCGCTGTCCGTTGCCCGCGGCTAGATTCAATCGCCTTCGAACATCCTTGCGATAGCGCGACCGCATCGCATCGAGGTAGGCCGCGTAGTTGGGCCAGCGTATTTCGATCCGGGCAAGCGGCAGGTTGTGCACGCGCTTATAGCCGCGGCGGCGGAGGAAATCCGTTGCGGGAATGTCGTGCTCAAAAAAATCCCGCAGCACCAGCAGCCGGCTGCCTTCGCGCCGGGCAAGTGCCTGCATTGCGGATTCCACAAAGCTGATCATGCGCGCGCGGTTCTCACCACTGCGCACCGAGATCGAGCTGCCGGTTACCAGGGGGGCCGCGCACTCGGTGATCCGTGCTTTGAACAGCCGCGGCCACACGCGACGCAGGCCCCGGATCGCCGGCTGCAGCCAGCGCGGCATCAGCTGCAGAAAATCCGTGTCGACCAGGTAAATACAGGCGTGCGCCGCGATAGCGCGGTCAAGCGCCCGCACAACGACGAAGAAATACCGACATCCCTCGACTGCCGCCGTCTGCACTGCATCGAGGTAGGCGTGGCTGCGCGTAATCGCGCCGTTGCCGACCAGTCCATCCCACTCTTCAGCAGACACCTCGTGAATGGAGTCCAGCAGCTCGACGCGGTAGGGAACCTTGACGGTCCCAGCGTCAGCCGCGGGTATGTCCTCTAGCGTGGAGCCGAGATCTGTCCGGACGGTGATATCGCGCAGGTCCAGCGAGGCAGCTTGTTTGAGCATGTAGGGCCTTGATTAAGGAGAGCGACGCTGACGGGTTGGTCGCAACCCGCCGCGGCTCGCGCGTACTCTAACGGCTCGGATTCAGCTTGGCGAATCAGATTGCGGCAACACCATCACGCAGCCGCCTGTACAAAGCGCCCTGCGCTATTTACAGAAAGCGCTGCTGTCCGTCCCAGTCGCGGTGATTGAACACCTGGCCGCCCGCACGCACGGCGGCGATGCGCTCTGGTTCCAGATCGCAGTAGACCCAGCCTGGTTCGTTCAGCCTGCCCGCTGTCAACACCCCATCAGCAGGGAAGCCGATATCTGAGGGCGCATAGACGGCTGCCTGTCCGACGTTCACGTCGACTGCTTCCGACCAGGGGCTTTCACCCACTGTAGGTGCCTGCACCACATAGCACTGATTTTCGAGGGCGCGTGCGAGACACCCGGTCCTCACCCGGTGAAAACCAGCCAGGGTGTCGGTACAGCTCGGAACCAGCAGGATCTCAGCGCCCTGTTCGACCTGACGCCGGGCAAGCAGCGGAAACTCGATGTCATAGCAGATCAGGGTCGCGACCCGTCCGAAATCGGTCTCGAACAGCCGCAGTCCGGCACCGGAAGTGACGTCCCAGCGTTCGCTTTCAAAGCGCGTCATCTGCAGCTTGTCCTGATACGCCCAGCGTTCACGCTCGGGCCAGAAAAGAAACGAGCGGTTACGGTAACGGCCCCCATCGAGCACCGGATAACTGCCTGCGCACAGGTAAAGCGCCTTGTCGGCAGCCAGGTCGCTGCACAGCGACAGAAATGCAGGCAGCGTATCCTGCAGCGCCTCGAGCTGTCGGGGCAGCGACGAATAAACCGCGGCTCCCAGCGTCGCCGTGATTTCGATGCTGAAATACTCGGGTAAGAGCGCCAGCTCTGCCCCCGCCCCGCTGGCTTCACCGATCCAGTCGGTAAGCTTCTGTGCAAACGTATCCCAGCTGGCCAGCTTTTCAATCGGATACTGCGCCGCTGCCAGCCGGAGCCGGCGGACGCTCACAGCGACTTCTCCCAGAAAACAAGGGATTTTTCGCTCGTCTGCGGTTGATCGACGTCCTTCCAGGAGAAGCTGGCGCGCAAGTCGTCTCGCTTGTGATAGCCGAAATGTCGCCAGACCGGATCCAGCGGCGCATAGTCCACGGGTCGGCGGGGGTGGTCGGCAGGCCGCTCGACCCCGCACAGCACGATGCGGGTGAATCCGCCGAGAGCCCGGGCGTGCTGCTCGCGGCCCTCGAAGAACGCACGGTAGACGCCGCGCCCCCGGTAGTCCGGCAGCAGCACCGACTCACCGCAATAAAAAATCGTTGCCGGATCCTGTCCCGAGTCGCGGAAAGGGCGCTGGCAGGCTTCCGTCTCAAAGCTGAGCGGCAGCCCGGTGGATGCACCGACAACCTGTCCCTTATCCATCACCAGCACGACGACGCTGTGCGCGCATTCGAGATAGGTTCGCAGGTATTCCTGCTCGTAGGCCTCATCACCGTCATAGAGGTAGGGAAACTCGCGGAACACCTCGATACGCAGCCGCGCGAGGGCGGGCAGCGCAGCGGAGAACGCTGCGTCACTGCCAGGCAGCACTTTGATCTCGAGCGCGTCGCTCATGCCACGGCGTTGACCTGGGCAATCCAGTCGTCAAGGTTGTAGTAATTCGTCACGCGCGCGATCTGTCCGTCGCGCAGCTCAAAAAAAGCCCCGGCAGGAAGGCGATAGGACTGCCCGGCGGCTTCCGGCAGGCCTTCATCGGTTTCGAGATAGGTGCCGTTTACGACGAACTCAGCCGCCGCTCGCTGACCCGAGTCGTCCGCCATCAGCACCAGGTCGGTCAGCTGCTCTCGATAGCAGCGATTCATGTGGTTCATGAACGCCGCAAAGGCCGCTTTGCCTACCTGTCGCGTGCCCTGATTGATGTCATGCACGACGTCCTCCGTCAGCAGGGCGAGAAAACCTTCCATGTCCTCCGCGTTGAATGCCGCGTAGTAGCGACGAATGGTGTCGAGCGCCTGTTCGCGCATGCTGCCTCCTCAAACCCGATTGAGCCGCGGCATCATACCGGGACAGCCGCCCGGCGCGGCGCTCTGGCTTTACCCTGAGCTGGCCTGCCGCTAGGCTCGTTACTCCACACCGCGCTGCATTATGAGTTGACCGAATGAACGCCAACCCGAGCGGTCCGATCACCAGAGCCCTGTTCGCCCTGACTCTGGACGCCTTAGGCCTCGGCCTGCGTCTGGCCGCCAGCCTGAGCCCGCGTCTGCGCAGCCAGCTGAGCGGCTGCCGCACCATACAGATCGGGAGTTGTGATGGCGTTCACCGGCACTATCGCTGCCTGCTGCGCACCGTGCGCACGGCATCGGGCGAAGCCGACGCACCGGACGTCAGCCTGTGTTTCGACAATGCCGGGCTCGGGCTGCGGACCCTGCTGGCTACCGATGCCGTCGGGCGCATTGTGCGCGCACTGCTGGCCCGTCGCGCGACGTATGCCGGCAATGCTGTACTGGTGCTGTGGTTTTTCGGACTGACCCGTTTTGTGCTTCCCGTCGGCCGTTCCGCCCCCCTGAAGCGCGAGCTGCCGGAGGCTTATGTCGTCCACAATCCGAACAGCCTGGTCGCTGACCGCATCACCCGCGAACCCGTCGCCGAGCAGCTGGACCCGAACTGGACCGCGGCACACGCCCGGCGCGCCCAGATGATCATGCTCCGAGGCTCTGCCGGAGAAGACGTCAAACTCTGGTGAACGATAACCAGGCATCAGCAAGGACGGCCAAACAATGAACATCGAGGATCGCCCGGAGCTTGATCAGCGCGCCCGCGGCTGGCTGCGCTTTATCTGGGACAAAGCGACCACCGCCGATGACTGGAGCGTTGCCGGCGAGCCTCATGCCTGGTGGGACCGTTACAGCACCCCGCCGATGTGCAGCCTCGGCCGTTTTGACCTGCACGAGACCGGGTACGTGCTGCCGGTGATGTGCGACATCACCCCGGCCTGGCGCGAGGTTTATGCCCGCATTGCAGATGAACTGGTCAGCCGACACACCAGCTTCTGGGCAGCCATCGACTGGCTCACGATGATCGGCCACGACCCGGATCAGCAGCGCTATCCCCCCGAGTGGCTCGCCGTCCTGCCGGAGCATCTTCGTGGCCACTACGACGCCCCGGGCTGGGTCGCGAACGGCGTGTCCCCCTGGGGCCTGCAGCCAGACCCGGTCGGCGCCGATGGCAACAATTTTTTTCGCGGCTTTTTCAATCTCCTGCTGTGTTTTTATCGCTACGTCTGCGACGACGGCAAATGGGAGAAGCCGTTCAGGATCGCCGGGTACCAGGACAGGCTCTTTGAGTGGGACCATCACAGCATCGTGAATTTCATGCACGACCAGTGGTCCGAGCGACCGCAGGGCGTGCACTGCGAGAACACCAAGATCTGGCCCTTCTGTGTCAGCGGCGCCGGCCTCGGGCTGCAGCTCTATGACGGCCTGTACGGCGCCCGGACAGACTGGGTCTATGAGCGCTGGCTGGAGTACGCGAAACAGCATTTCATGGGGGTAGATAGTCGGGGCAACCTGGACTGGTTTGCCTTTTACTACGACCCTCTGGAACGCTCGATGTGCACGCTGCGCGACGATGTAGGCGCCTATGCCGCGATTGCCATCACGCTCTACATCATGCCGCGCGACCGGGACTTCGCGACCAGGCTGTATGAAATGGCGCTGCACAAGCTCGGCTGGGGCTCACCTTCCAGTCCCCTGCTGCAGCTGCATCCTGATCCGCGCTGGCTCACGCTCGGCCTCATTACCGCGCGCGAGCTCGGCGACGACCAGACGGAACAACGCCTGCGACAAGCTGCCGAGGCCCAGTTCGAGCCTAAGTTCTTCGGGCCCGAGGGCGATCATTTCGGCTGGTGGTTCCACTTCAACGAGGACTGGCCACGGGGTCAGCTGTCCAGCCTGATGGTGCTGAGCGAGCTGGGATCGCCGGGCTCCTGGTCGCGGGTATTTCAGCAGCCTGACCTAGGCAAGTTCAGCGCACCCACCGTGTCCGGCGTCGACTTTCCGCGACTGGGCCTGTCCCGCTGCCTGAACGACCCCGAGGACGGTGTGCTCTGGATTGAAACCTATTGCGCGACCCGTTCCGCACGGGGTTCAGACACCGCCTTCAAAATCACCGGGCTGCCGGATCCGGGCTCAGTCAGGGTGTTTCTCAACAACGAGGAATACACGGACTGGCAGGCTGACGGCAGCGACTCCATCACGTTGAAGCTCAGCGTTACTGAACAGCGTTTCCGGGTGCACACCGGACACGCTCAGACTCCGCGTGAGACGCTCGAAGCAGGCGAGCGACGCAATGCCCCATCATCGTCGGGTACGCCGTCCGCGACGCTCAATGCCGAGACTCTGCACAGCGCACAGCAGACCCTCGCTTGCGGCGGCTGCAGCACGGGCTGCTGCTGACGCGGCAACCATCTCTCCATCTACTTTCGCCGCAAAGCTTCTGCGGCCCGGCCTCAGCGCCGCCCGGGCCCGGACAAACGCGCCACATTGGCAACGCCGTGAGTCGCCGTGCTGAGCGCTTTCCGATAGCATCGCGCGGCGATGTCCCACCCCGCCCCGAGACCGACCAAAGTCCGCGACCCCAGGGCTGTCGCCCGTCGTGCGCTGTTCATAATCATTCCCCTCGCGCTGGCCCTGAACTACTGGCTGCAGCGCCCTGCCGAACCTGGCGTACAACTGCCGCAACTGCGCTTCTCCGTACCGCCCGACTGGCGTTACCTGAGTCGCACAGGGCTCACGCCACAGCAGGGCGTGCTGACGGTCAGCCCCGACGCGCTCGCCGAAGCGCTCGGCCGCGGCCTCACCTCACCGCTGTTCGCAATTGTGAAATATGAGCGGGCAGTGCAGGGATTGAATCCGATGATCGGTGTCAATCTCGCGCTGGAGAGCGGCGCGACACCGCCTGATCCGCGGGTCATTCTTGAGCGCAGCGTTGCTGAAGTGCAGGCCAGCTCGAACAACGGACTGCGCCTGCTCGGCGACTACGAGAAGCTAACCATTTCTGGCAAACCCGCCGCCCGGTTGCTTATGACCGCGGCGCAGGAGCTGACGGAAGGACAGCGCCGCGACATCCTCACGGTTACCGTGATTGTCATCGGCAACGTTTCCATACTGATTACAGGTTCCGGCGCCAGCGAGGGAGAAGACGACATCAGTGTGCCGCTCGAACGGTTTCTGAGAGCGTTCGAGGTGACGCTCAACTAGTTTCCTCGGACGCCAGCCCTCACGGCAGGATGGCAAAGGCACGCGCAGGAAAACCGAAGCCGTTCCTGACTTTCGGCCAGGTCACGACAATCAGACTACCCCGGGCCGGCACCTGATCCAGATTGGCCATCACTTCAATCTGCCAGTGGCCGTTCTTCAGCAGCCAGGTCTCGCCGGCGAAGTCCTCGCTCGCATCGGTATCCAGCGACTCGTGCCCGATCGCGGTAATGCCGCGCTGCTCGAACAGAAAGCGGATCGCATCCAGCGACCAGCTGGGGAAGGGATAGCGCTTGAAGCGCTCCGGATTCGCCGTGAAATCGCGCGACATATCGGTCCTGAGGGCAGCAAACGCGTGCTCAGGCACGCGCCCGTGTGTCGCTTCCCAAGACTCGATGTCGGCAACAGATAAAGCGTGATTGGGATCATCGGCCAACAGCGGGGTCACATCGAAAACCACCAGCGGCAGGATCATTTCCTGCAGCGGGATGCGGTCCATGGTCGCCCCTTCGAGGTCGAAATGGGCGGGCGGATCAATATGGGTCCCGTACTGGCCGACCAGAGAGTAAAGGGTGGTGCGAAACCCATGTTTCTCGATGGTGTAGGGCTCGTGCGTCTCAGGGTCCGCCGCCGCGCCGAGGGTGGCAGGACCGAAGCCGCGCCACACCGGCGTAGAGGCGTCAAAGGCGTGCGTCAGGTCCACCCGCACCTTATCGGCGAGAGTCGCGTATATCGCATCGAGCCCGCTTTCCGCAGCGTGCGCCCCACCGCAACTGAGGAGCGCCGCAAGGCCGGCGGCCCGCATACGGGCAGGCGCGCGTCGTGTCATGATGCTCTGCATGTTTTTTCCTCTCGCCTGACCTGCCTCGGCTGCACGGTCACCCGCCGCGTCACAAAACCGAGACCTCAGCGTCGATACAGTCCAATCAGGCTCACTTTCTCGAGTGTGTTGAAGTTGAGGTAAAAGCCCACAATCGCGGCCGATGTGTCCGCTGTCACAGGTAGAGATTTCATGCCTACAGCATGCAGCGTGAAGATATAACGGTGCACGTTCGCCCCCTGCGGCGGACACGGACCACCGTATCCAGGCTTACCGAAATCGGTACGCACCTCGAGGGCGCCGGCCGGCATCAGGCCACTGGCGGGATCGCCAGCCCCGAGCGGCAAAGAAGTGACGTCGGCCGGGATGTTGGCCACAACCCAATGCCAGAACCCGCTGCCCGTCGGGGCATCAGGATCGAAGCAGGTCAGGGCAAAACTCTCTGTGCCCGCCGGCGCACCACTCCAGCTGAGCTGCGGGGACAGGTTACCTCCGCTGCAGCCGAAGCCGAAAGCCTCGGACAGGATATGGTCGGTGCCGAGCAGGTCGCCCTCGTTGAAGCTCGCGCTGGTGAGTGTCATTGCCATGGTTCTTTACTCCTCAATGTTGACGTTCTGGTGGTTTGCTTCACGGTTGTCGGCGCTGTGCCGGGGCGAGCGCCTCAGTGGTCTACGGCACCACTCGCGCCCATACCTGTAATCGAACGCACGTACTGACCCTCAAATGCAGCCGCCTCTCGGCGCGCGCGCGGACTGCGGTCAAGCCGGGAGACCAGCATGATGCAGACAAACGATACCGTCATCGAAAACAAAGCAGGGTAGCGGTAGGGAAAAACCGGCTCATCAAATCCGAGTATCTCGACCCAGATTGTGGGTCCCAGGATCATGCATCCGACCGCGGTCAGCAGACCCGCGCTCCCGCCCGCAACAGCGCCACGCGTGGTCAGTCCGCGCCAGTACATGGACAGCAGCAGGATGGGGAAATTGACGCTCGCCGCAACCGCAAACGCCAGCAGCACCATATAGGCCACATTCTGCCCCTCAAACGCCATGCCCAGTCCGACCGCGAGCACACCGAGCAGGCCTGAGGAGATCTTCGACACCCGCACAACCTCGTCTTCGCTGGCCTGACCGCGCCGCAGCACATTGGAGAACAGATCGTGGGAGATGGCCGAGGCACCGGAAAGGGTCAGGCCGGAGACCACTGCCAGAATCGTTGCAAAGGCAACGGCAGAGATAAAACCCAGAAACAGATCACCTGCCGCGGCCTGAGCGAGATGGATCGCCGCCATGTTGTTGCCGCCGCGCAATGCGCCTTCGATAAGGAACCTGGGCTCCTGCGAGACCAGCACGATGGCGCCGAAACCCATCACGAAAGTGAGCAGATAGAAGTAGCCGATCAGGCCGGTCGCTACGAACACGGACTTACGCGCCTCGCGCGCGTCAGGCACAGTGAAGAATCGCATCAGGATATGGGGCAGGCCTGCAGTACCAAAAACCAGCGCCACTCCCAGCGACAGCGCCGACACTGGATCAGATACCAATCCCCCGGGGTTCATCACCGACGCGCCCTTGGGGTGCACTGCAATGGCTTCGCTGAACAGGCGCTCGAACGAAAAACCGAATTCCAGCATGACCATGATGGCCAGCACGGTTGAGCCGGTCAGAAGCAACGCGGCCTTGATGATTTGCACCCAGGTCGTCGCGATCATGCCGCCGAAGCTGACGTAGAGCACCATGAGCACGCCGACCAGGATCACTGCCACTTCGTAAGGTAGTCCGAACAGCACCTGGATCAGCGTCCCGGCGCCCACCATCTGACCTATGAGATAGAGCAGGACCACCACCAGCGTTCCACAGGCCGCCAGTGTCCTAATCGGTCCCGCGCTGAGACGGTAGCTCACCGCGTCGGCGAAGGTGTAGCGCCCCAGATTGCGCAGACGTTCGGACAGCAGAAACAGGACCAGCGGCCAGCCCACCAGCCCGCCAACGGAATAAATAAGGCCGTCGTAGCCGCTGGTATAGACCAGCCCCGAAATTCCGAGAAATGACGCAGCGGACATGAAATCGCCTGCGATGGCGAGGCCGTTCTGCGTGCCGGTGATGCGCCCGCCCGCCGCGTAGTAGTCGCTGCTGCTGCGGGTACGGCCCGCCGCCCAGTAGGTGATCCCCAGGGTGGCGACAACGAAAACCAGAAACATGGCAATCGCTGACAGATTGAGCTCCGTCGTTACGCTGCCGGCAGGTGCAGCACCGCCGCCAGCCGCCAGAACGTTAACGCTCAGTGCGCTGCAGACCAGCACACATATCAAACGACGCACGATTTCAGTCCTCCGCCGACAGGCGATCCACGATCGCGCGGGCAGCGGGATCGTAGAACCCGTTGGCACGCATCACATACAGCCCCGTAAGAATGAAACCGAGGAGGATCAGACCAACGCCAACCATCACCCCCCAGTTAATGACCGTGTGCGGCCCCAGACGCACCGCCAGCCATTCGGGGCGGAAAGCAATGATGAAAACGTAGAGATAGAACGATAAGAAAATCGTGCCGGATAGTGTCCAGACGAAGCGTCCGCGCCGACGCTGCAAGGCCTGAAATTCCGGGTCCGCGAAAATACGCGCGTAAAGCTTATCCATGAAGTTTCTTTCGGGGACATGCCACTCCGAGGTGGCGCAAGGAGCCACGCTGCCCGCGGCGCCGCAGGGCCGCAGACAACGTGGCTGGATGGGCAGGGAAGGATCGTTACCAGAGACGCGCGCTGGCCAGGCGTGCACCTTCTGCCAAAGCTGCAAACTTGGCCCACACCACGGAGGCTGCAACCATTTCCCAGCCGGCG
The DNA here is from genome assembly GCA_038116745.1 of Gammaproteobacteria bacterium. GTDB lineage: Bacteria > Pseudomonadota > Gammaproteobacteria > JAYODW01. The sequence goes on along the minus strand of JAYODW010000014.1, from coordinate 7,505 downwards.
AAAGTGCCAAAGCCGCAGTCAGCGCCCGCGATCACGCGCTCTTTGTCTCCGACGGCATCTACCGCCTCGAGAATGCGTCGGCAGATCACTTCCGGATGTTCGATGTAGTTGACCGTCGAATCGATCACGCCGGGGATCACGATCACGTCATCGCGGAAGGGGTTCGCCTTGAGCGCCGAGTACTCGTGCTGGTGTCTGGGGTTGGCGAACTCAATCGAGAACGCACCAACATTAGCGTCCCGAATGACCGGCAGGACGTCGGCCAGGGGGACATCGCAATCGTGCGGACCGTCGTAATTACCCCAGCACACGTGCAGCCTGATCCGCTCCTTGGGAATATTCACGCAGGCCTGATTTATCGCGTCGATGTGAATGGCGATCGCGTCCTGGAATTCTTTGATCGAGTCATGCTGAAACTGACCATGACGCTCCATCGCCAGGTCAGGACAGTCGAGCTGCAGCAGATGACCGCTGGCGTGAATGAGCTCGTATTCCTTCTGCATCTCGCGCGCCACCGCACGCACATAAGCTTCGTGGGTGTCGTAATACTTATTGCCCATGGTGGTGCAGACGATCCCCGGACAGGCCGCGGTGACAAAAGACTCTGTGTAGCGACCCTCAACCTCTCCCAGCGCTGCACCGAACATTTCCAGCTCGCGTCGCGCCGGCGCCAGATCGGTATACGCCACCTCCGCGTCAGCCGCCGGCGCATCGAAGACCTTGGACATCACCATACCGCGGTTGCGCCAGATCTCACCGAAGTCAGGGTAGTTGGCAAAGTCAGTAAACGCTTCTCGTTCACTGACGCCGCCGAAGCCCGACAAACGCTGCGCCACATAGGTCTGAAAGCCGACCCTGGGCTGCTCACCATCGTTGATAACGTCGACGCCGGATTCGAGCTGTTTTGCAACGCAGTGGCGCACCCCGGCTTCAGACAGGGCGTCAAGTCGAGCCTCGTCGATCTCTTGTCGGGCTTCCTGGGCGATCAGAAGATCTGAAAGCTCCCGTGCGCGCGGGAGGCTGCCTACGTGAGTCGTCAGAATGCGCTGTTCACTGCGTTGCATATCAAGTTCCTCTGCAGTCTGGATAGCGGCCTCGGGCCGTGACTTTCGCGCGCTCAGAGCTGTCTTGAAGTCGTCCCCTCGACTCGCCGTCGCGCCACTTGGGCGCCAAGTGTACAACGGTGCTAACGCCGGCAAGCGACTCACTGCCGGCGACCGGTCAAGCACAGGATCTTCCGCCTTGCCCATGCGAAAATGGCTCCGAATCCCTTTGTTTGGCCGCGCTGGCGCAAAAAGCGGGTCTCATCCCCCCGTCCAATCCTGCGTCGTGGAGTCCCGACTCAACGCGGGCGCGAAACGCCGAGTCTGGCGCAGGCATTCCCCTCGATGAGGCCGAGCTGCACAAATCAGGATTCTTATCGAGAACAAGGGGTAAAGGTTTTTTATTGATGGTCGCTATTAGGTGACACATCTGAACTTTTAACAGTCAGCTGTAAGCAGGAGATCAAGTTATGCCCACCATCCTCGCGGTCGATGATTCGGCCTCCATGCGCCAGATGGTCAGCTTCACCTTAAAGGGGGCCGGATACGAGGTCGTCGAAGCGGTCGACGGCCAGGACGCGTTCGAGAAGGCGAAGAAAAGCCGTGTGGACGTGGTTCTTACCGACGTCAACATGCCGAACATGGACGGCATCGAACTCATCCGCAATCTGCGCGGACTTCCGCAGTACAAATTCACCCCGATGCTCCTGCTGACCACCGAGTCCGGTGCGGACAAGAAAACCCAGGGCAAAGCAGCCGGCGCAACCGGCTGGCTGGTGAAACCTTTCGACCCTGAGAAATTGCTGGCCACTTTGGCCAGGGTTCTGGGTTGAGGGAACGCACCGGACGCGCCCACTGATTTTTACCGAATGCAGTAAACATCATGTCGATTGATATCGCCCAGTTTCATCAGGTCTTCTTCGAAGAATCCTTCGAGCTTCTCGACGTCATGGAGTCAGGACTGCTCGATCTGGGTATAGGCGATCCCGATCTCGAGACCATCAACGCGATTTTCAGAGGCGCGCATTCGATCAAGGGCGGCGGCGGCACGTTTGGTTTTACCGCCATCAGCGAGTTCACCCACGTTCTGGAAACCCTGCTCGATGAAATGCGCAACGGTGAGCGCAGCGTCACGCGCGAATCGGTTGACGTGTTGCTTGCAGCGGTCGACATCCTGAGGTCTATGCTGAGTGCAGCACAGGAGGGCACTGATTTCGATGCAGCCGCGGCGGCTGACGTGCACGCCCGCCTCGAAAAGCTGCTTCTGGCCGAGAAAGGCGTGACCGCGCCAGTAACCGCGCCGCCTGCCGAGGAAACGCCCGCGCCTGAAGCCGCTGCTGAAGCTGCTCCGCAGTCCGCAGGGAGGATCTGGACTATCGGTTTCCAGCCCCACGAGCACCTGTTCAACACGGGTAACGACCCGGTCCGGATCCTGCGCGAGCTCGAGTCGCTGGGTGCGGTTTCCGCCGCTGCCGACTTTTCGCGCCTGCCAGACTATGTCGATTTTGACCCGGAGACCTGCTACGTCGGCTGGACTATCAGGCTCGAAGCAGATGCCCGCGAAGATGACGTCCGGGAAATCTTTGAATGGGTTGAAGATGATGCGGACATCCACATCAGCCGTGACACCGGGGACGCGACCGCGCGTGCAGACCGCAAGCAGCAGCCGGCAGCGGAAGATGCAGCGCCCGAGGACTCAGCAGAGGCCGCACAGAGCGCCACGCCCTCAGCGCCGACGGAAGAAGCAGAATCCACCCCTGCATCGCGCACCGGGGAGCGCCGTTCAGGCGGGAGCTCGGCAAGCGCCAATTCTTCTATTCGGGTCGACATCGGCAAGGTCGATTCACTGATCAATCTGGTAGGTGAGCTGGTTATCACGCAATCCATGCTCGGCCAGTTTGATGACGATCGAGAAAACGTGGATTTCGACAAGCTGCGCGAAGGACTGGCGCAGCTAGAGCGCAACACGCGCGAACTGCAGGAAAGCGTCATGCGCATCCGCATGCTGCCGATCAGCTTTTCTTTCAATCGCTTCCCTCGTTTGGTGCGCGATCTGAGCGCAAAACTCGGCAAGGAGATAGAACTCAAGATCGTCGGGGAGCAGACGGAACTCGACAAGACGGTTCTTGAAAAGATTGCAGACCCGCTGGTACACCTGGTTCGCAATGCGTTGGATCACGGTATTGAGGCGCCCGACATAAGGGCCGCAGCGGGCAAACCCCGCCAGGGAACCCTGACACTCTCTGCCCGCCATGAGGGCGGCAACATCGTGATCGAGATTGGCGACGACGGTGCCGGCCTGAATGCGGAAAAGATCCTGGCTAAGGCCCGCGAGCGGGGTCTCGTCGGGGCGGATGAAAACCTTTCCGACGAGCGCATCCACGAGCTCATCTTCCATCCTGGCTTTTCCACCGCGGAGCAGCTGAGCGACGTATCCGGACGCGGCGTCGGCATGGACGTGGTCAAGCGGAACATCAAGGAACTGGGCGGGCTCATCGAGATCGAATCTCGCGCCGGCGCAGGATCGACGATACGCATTCGCCTGCCGCTCACACTGGCAATCCTCGACGGACAGCTGGTCAAGGTCGGCAATCAGACCTACATCGTGCCGCTGGTCTCAATTGTTGAATCTCTGCTGGCAGAAGAAAAACGCGTCGAGTCGGTCGCCGGTGCGGCTGAACTTTATCGCCTGCGCGGCGAGTACCTGCCCATCATCCGCCTGTACGAACTTTTTGAGGTCGAGCCGCAGGCAACTGCGCTCGACCAGGGGCTGTTGGTTGTCGTCGAGGGTGAAGGTCAACGTGCCGGCATTTTTGTCGACGAACTGCTGGGACAGCAGCAGGTTGTGATTAAAAGTCTCGAAACCAACTTTCGTCGGGTCGACGGCGTATCCGGCGCCACCATCCTCGGTGACGGCACGGTCGCCATGATTCTCGATGCGGGCGGCTTGATTACCTTGAGTCGACGGAAAGCACTGCCCCGGGGGAGCAACACCGTTCAGGCCGCGTGATCACAATGAAAACTGACAACAAGCCCAGGCGCTTCGGCGCAGAACAAATCAGTCGGGAGGCCCGTCATGGCTGCCAATCCGCTTGAAGATTATTTTGATATCAACCTGATAGAAACCTCGTTTGCGCTGCTCGCTGACCAGGCGGAGACGCTGGTAGAGCGTTTCTACGAGCGCCTCTTCCGCGAGCACCCGGAAGTCAAGCCGCTGTTTGCGAATACCACGCCGGCAGCCCAACGCAAGAAACTGCTGGGCTCACTCGTAACGGTGGTGCAGAACCTGCGGCAGCCCGATGACCTGGTCAAAGTGCTCAAGGAACTTGGCCGGCGCCATCAGGATTACGGCGCCAAAGCCGAGCACTACCCGGTGGTCGCCGGAATCCTGGTCGACGAGATGAAGGCGCTCGCGGGCGACGCCTGGACCGACGAGATCGAACAGGCCTGGAGCCAGGCCCTCAACCTGATTGCATCAACCATGCTCAGCAGCTACGAGCAGACGGAGAATAACGCCATGTCCGACAACGCCAACAACCTGGAGGTCGTGCGCCTGCGTTCGGCCCTGCAGCACACCCTGACTGCCATCATGATGGTCGACCGTGACCTTGTGATTACCTATGTCAATGATTCAACTGTCGAGCTGGTCCGCTCTAATCTGGCTGAGTTTCAGAAAGCCTTTCCGGGGTTCGATCTAAAGAATCTGGTCGGCACCTGCATTGATGATTTCCATAAAGACCCCTCTCATCAGCGCCGCCTACTATCAGATCCCGCCAACCTGCCGCACTCGGCTGACATTGAAGTCGGATCGCTGATTTTCAACATCAACGTTACCGCCCAGACAGATGGCGACGGGAACTACATCGGCAACACGCTCGAGTGGTACAACGTCACCGAGCAACGCGCTCGCGAAGCGCAGGTAGCCCGCCTGCAATCGTCCGTCGACAGCGCCATGACCGCCATGATGATGGTCGACAGGGACCTGGTCATTCAGTACGCCAATGACGCAACCGTCGAACTGGTCCGGTCGAACCTCGCCGAGTTTCAGTCGGCTTACCCCGGGTTCAAGCTTGACAACCTGATCGGCACCTGCATTGACGATTTCCACAAGGATCCTTCCCATCAGCGCCGGATGCTTGCAGACCCAGCCAACCTACCGCACTCCGCTGACATCGGGGTGGGATCGCTTACGTTCAACATCAACGTCACCGCTCAGACCGATAGCAAAGGGAACTACATCGGCAACACGCTCGAGTGGTACAACGTCACCGAGCAACGCGCTCGCGAAGCGCAGGTAGCCCGCCTGCAATCGTCCGTCGACAGCGCCATGACCGCCATGATGATGGTCGACAGGGACCTGGTCATTCAGTACGCCAATGACGCAACCGTCGAACTGGTCCGGTCGAACCTCGCCGAGTTTCAGTCGGCTTACCCCGGGTTCAAGCTTGACAACCTGATCGGCACCTGCATTGACGATTTCCACAAGGATCCTTCCCATCAGCGCCGGATGCTTGCAGACCCAGCCAACCTACCGCACTCCGCTGACATCGGGGTGGGATCGCTTACGTTCAACATCAACGTCACCGCTCAGACCGATAGCAAAGGGAACTACATCGGCAACACGCTCGAGTGGTACAACGTTACCGAACAGCGTGCCCGCGAGGGAGAAGTTGCGCGGCTCCAGTCCGCAGTGGATGGCGCCATGACCGCCATGATGATGGTCGACAGGGATCTCGTTATTACCTACGCCAACGATTCCACGGTTGATCTGGTCCGCAGCAACCTCGACGCGTTCAAGCGCGCCTACCCAAGCTTCAATCTTGATGCGCTGATCGGCACCTGCATCGATATTTTTCATAAGAATCCTGCCCATCAGCGCGCGATGCTGAGCAACCCCGATAACCTCCCCTTTTCGACCGACATCAAGGTCGACAACCTGACCTTCCGCATCAACGTCACGGCGCAACGGGACAGCAAAGGGAATTACATCGGCAACACGCTCGAGTGGAACAACGTCACCGAGCAACGCGCCAAGGAGGTCGAGGTCGCGCGTCTGCAGTCGGCTGTGGACGGTGCCGAGACCGCGCTCATGCTTTGCGATGCCGCGCGCAATATCACCTACGTCAATCCATCGGTGGTCGAGCTGCTGGGCAGACGGCAAGCGGAGCTGCGGCAGACTTTTCCGGGTTTCGACGTGAACAAGCTGATCGGTACGAATATTGATCAGTTCCACAAAAACCCCGCGCATCAGGCTTCGCTCCTGGCCGACCCCAGCCGCCTGCCCGCCCGCGCGGAAATCAAGGTGGCGGGACTCGAGTTCGAGGTCAATGCCACCGCCATTCTTGGGCCCGACGGCGCGCTGATGGGCAATATGGTCGAATGGAAAGACATCACCGAGCAGAAAGATGCCGAGCGGCAGATTGCCAACCTGATCGAGGCTGCAACCCGAGGCGAATTCGACCAGAAAATGGATGCCGAACGCTACACGGGTTTCATCCGCAATCTGGGGAACGGAATCAATTCGCTGATCGACGCGGTTATCGCACCGCTTCGCGAATGCAGTCGCGTGCTGGGCGAGCTGGCAGGCGGCAACCTGATCGAAACCATGGACGGCAGCTTCCAGGGTGAATTCGCCATTCTGGCCGAATCCGTCAACACCACGGTGGTCAACCTGCGCGAAACGGTCGAAAAGATCCGCACCATGGCGATGAGCATCAACGGCGCGGCATCGGAAGTCTCTAAAGGCAACACGGAACTTTCGGCACGCACCGAGGAGCAGGCGTCCTCACTCGAAGAGACCGCGGCCAGCATGGAGGAGATGACCTCGGCCGTGCAGCAGAATGCCGATAACTCCCACCAGGCCAACCAGCTGGCAGGGTCTGCCCGCGACCAGGCCGAAGCAGGTGGCGCGGTAGTCAGTCGGGCCGTTGAAGCCATGGCCGCCGTGAATGAATCCAGCCGCAAAATTGCCGACATCATTGGTGTGATTGATGAGATTGCTTTCCAGACCAACCTGCTCGCGCTGAATGCAGCAGTCGAGGCAGCACGAGCAGGCGAACAGGGTCGCGGTTTCGCGGTCGTTGCTTCAGAAGTGCGTAACCTCGCGCAGCGCTCTGCCTCAGCAGCGAAAGAGATCAAATCTCTGATCAACGATTCCGTCCACAAGGTGAACGAAGGCTCAAAACTGGTGGATGAGTCCGGTTCCACCCTGGCGGAGATCGTTGCATCCGTGAAGAAGGTTTCCGACATCATCAGCGAGATCGCGGTGGCGTCGGAAGAGCAGTCGAGCGGCATTGGTCAGGTCAACCAGGCCGTGACCCAGATGGATCAGATGACCCAGCAGAACGCGGCGCTGGTCGAGCAGGCCGCGGCGGCGAGCGAGTCGATGGACGAAGAATCGCGCAGTCTCATCGACCTGATGCAGTTCTTCAACGTCGGTGACGGCTCGGCGGCGATGAGTGC
>JAYODW010000013.1:0-92051 GCA_038116745.1 Gammaproteobacteria bacterium | reverse complement strand
CCCGATCAACGCGGAGTCGATCAGGGAGTGAGGGAGAACAGTAACTCCGTCACCGATTTCCGATGATCGGATGACACAGTTGGGACCAATATAAACGTCATCCCCGAGCCGCACGTTGCCCTCAAAGACCACATTCACGTCAACAGTCACATCCTCGCCGCAATCCAGAGAACCGCGCACGTCAATACGCGCCGGATCGGCCAATGTCACTCCGCCGTCCAGCAATGCCAGCGCACATCTCGTCTGGAACTCACGTTCCATCGATGCGAGCTGCCGACGATCATTGACGCCCTGGGCTTCTTGCGGGTCTTCCAAACAAACGCTACCCACCCGAAGTCCCTCCGCTACTGCAAGAGCGACACAATCGGTCAGGTAGTATTCCCCTTGAGCATTGTCTGTACCCAACGCGGGGAGCCATTTATGCAGCTGTTGTCCGGAGCAAACCATGATGCCCGTGTTGATTTCGTTTATGCCCAGCTCTAATGGTGAGGCATCACGATGTTCTACGATTCCCAGGACTTTTCCGCTCTCGCTCCGCAACACTCTTCCGTAACCGGTCGGGTTCTGCACGCGGCAGCTGAGAATGGCCAGCCCGTCATCAGCGGCGGCTTCGATTAGTTGGCGTATAGATTCGGGGCGGAGTAGCGGGACATCTCCGTAAAGAATGACAATCAGGTCGTCAGCAGCAAAGTGGCTGGATGCCTGCAGTACGGCATGCCCTGTACCACGTTGCTCAGACTGCTCCACCCAATCGACTGCTTCGTCTTTAAACGCTTCACGGATCTGAGCGCCCTGGTGACCGATGACTACAACTGGCTTTGCGCTCGAAAACTTCAGCGCAAGTTCAAGCACATGCTTGAGCATCGGTTTACCGCCGATGGGGTGCAGCACTTTTGCTGAGCGCGACCGCATGCGCTTACCCTGGCCTGCCGCCAGGATAATAGCTACGACATTCATGCCAAGGACCTCCTGTGACACCGCGAGCGTAGCATCACAGGACTCTGTTAATCAGGCGCCCCGTGTTGTCAGTGTTCTGCTGAACCGATCCAGAAACGACCCGCACATTAGCCGCGTGGTTCATTCCCCCTGGTTCAGCGACCGGCTCTACGCCGCATGCGTTGGATAGTCTGCAGCTGCGCAGCTGCCTCAGCCAGCTCAGCAAGTGCCTTTGCGTAATCCATTGACGCATGCCCGTCTTGTAGCAGGCGCTCAGCCGCCTCTTTGGATTCCAACGCAGCCGCCTCATCGAGGTCCTCTGCGCGTGCTGCCGTATCAGAGAGGACTGTGACCATCCTCGGCTGTACTTCCAGCATCCCACCCGAAATGTAAAACGCGGTGTGTTGCGAGTCCGACAGCTGGAGCCTAACTTCCCCCGGCCCCAGCCTGGTCAGCATAGGTGCGTGGCCGGGCGCGATACCGACTTCACCCAGCACCGCTGGTGCAAAGATCATCTCTGCCTGGCCAGAGAAAATCTCTTTCTCGGCGCTGACGATATCCACGTGTACGGTCATAGCCATTCAAAGCACTCCGAAAATTAGATTTTCTTGGCTTTTTCGACGGCTTCCTCGATCGAGCCGACCATATAGAAGGCTTGCTCGGGGAGATCGTCATAGTCGCCGTTCACGATTGCCTGGAATCCGCTAATGGTGTCTTTCAAAGCGACATACTTTCCAGGGGTTCCGGTGAATACTTCAGCAACGGAGAAGGGCTGCGACAAGAAGCGCTGGATTTTACGCGCACGCGCCACCGTCAATTTGTCCTGTTCCGAAAGTTCGTCCATGCCGAGGATCGCGATGATGTCCCGCAGCTCTTTATAGCGCTGCAATGTGTTCTGCACGGCCCGTGCGGTGTCGTAGTGATCCTGACCAACAATTAACGGGTCCAGCTGACGGCTGGTCGAGTCCAAGGGGTCGACAGCAGGATAGATCCCCAGCTCCGCAATTTGACGAGACAGCACGACCGTAGCGTCCAAATGCGCAAAAGTGGTCGCTGGCGACGGGTCTGTGAGGTCGTCAGCCGGAACGTAAACGGCTTGAATGGAGGTGATTGAGCCAACCTTGGTTGAGGTGATTCGCTCCTGCAGACGCCCCATTTCCTCGGCCAGAGTTGGCTGATACCCCACCGCAGAAGGCATACGGCCTAGTAGAGCCGAGACCTCCACCCCGGCCAGGGTGTAGCGATAAATGTTGTCAATGAATAGAAGAACATCGCGTCCTTCGTCGCGAAAATTCTCAGCGATCGTCAGGCCTGTAAGCGCGACCCGCAAACGGTTACCCGGAGGTTCGTTCATCTGACCGTAGACCATGGCCACTTTGGATTTTTCAAAGTCTTTGACATCGACCACGCCTGCTTCCTGCATCTCGTGGTAGAAGTCGTTGCCTTCGCGGGTGCGTTCACCGACTCCTGCGAAAACAGAGAGCCCCGAGTGTTCGGTTGCGATGTTGTTGATGAGTTCCATCATGTTGACGGTTTTGCCCACACCAGCACCACCGAAAAGCCCGATCTTGCCGCCTTTAGCGAACGGGCAGATCAGGTCGATGACTTTGATCCCGGTTTCCAGTAGCTCAGTCGCTGGAGACAGCTCTACGAATTTCGGTGCATCACGATGAATAACCATGCGCTGGTCTTCACCGATTGGACCACATTCATCAATGGGGTCGCCCAGCACGTTCATGATCCGACCGAGGGTTTTGGTCCCCACAGGAACCTTGATCCCCTCACCTGTGTTGGCAACTTCCATGCCCCGTCGCAGTCCGTCAGTAGTGCCGAGAGCGATGGTGCGCACGACCCCATCCCCGAGCTGTTGCTGAACCTCCAGCGTAATATCGCTGTTGTCCACTTTGAGTGCATCGTAGATTTTCGGCACTGCAGCCGGCGGGAATTTCACGTCCACTACGGCACCGATGACCTGTACCACGTCTCCTGAACTCATGGTTCGGATTCCTCTTAATCGCTCAATTAGTTAACTGTTTCAGCCGCCGGACTTTTAGACCGCAGCCGCGCCGCCGACGATCTCGGACAGCTCCTGGGTTATCGCTGCCTGTCTGGCCTTGTTGTAAACCAGCTGGAGTTCTTCGATAAGTTTGCCAGCGTTGTCTGACGCGGCTTTCATGGCAACCATTCTCGCGGCTTGCTCACAGGCAATGTTTTCTACCACTCCCTGATAAACCAGAGATTCGATGTAGCGCGTGAGAAGCTGGTCCATCACGTCCCTGGCTTCCGGTTCGTATATGTAGTCCCAGTGATGCGCCAGGTCTTCCGATTGGCTCGGCGGGAGCGGCAACAGCTGCTCGAACTCGGGTTTCTGCGTCATGCGGTTCACAAACTGGTTGAACACCAGATAGACCCGATCGATGCGCCCTTCGTCGAACGCGTCCAGCATGATCTTGATGGTGCCGACCAGATCTTCAAGTTTGGGTGCATCGCCAAGCTGGCTCGCCTGACCTACGACCCTGCCCCCGATCCTGGAAAAAAAGCCGACACCTTTGTTACCGACCACACAAAGCTCTGTCTCTTTACCTTCCTTGTCCCAAGCCTGCAGCTGACGCAGGGTCTGTCGAAACAGATTTGCGTTGAGCCCGCCACACAGACCTCTGTCTGTAGACACGAGAATCACGCCGATCCTCTTGACCTCCCGCTCCTGCAAGAACGGATGACGGTATTCGCTTCTGGAATGCGCAATATGCGCCACCACATTGCGCATTTTTTCAGCGTAGGGACGAGCCGCGCTCATTCGCTCTTGAGCACGACGCATTTTGCTGGCCGCCACCATTTCCATCGCCTTGGTGATTTTCTGCGTATTCTTAACGCTCGCTATTTTCGAGCGGATTTCTTTCGCTGCGGCCATTGGTCTACTCTTAGGTAGGTAATCCGGTTACCAGGAGTGATTCGAGACGAAGTCCTGCATTGCAGCTTCGAGAGATTTCTCAATGTCGTCGTCGTAATCGCCGTTTGCATTTATCTGGTCCAGTAACGTTCCATGCGCTGACGCCATGAAGGCATGGAGCGCATGCTCAAAATCCCCAATCTTCTCCAGCTCGACGCTATCTAGAAACCCCTTCTCTACCGCGAACAGGCTCACTGCCATATTAGCCACGGACAGCGGGGAGTACTGCTTCTGTTTCATCAGCTCCATGACTCGCTGCCCACGCTCAAGCTGCTTTCGCGTCGCCTCGTCTAGATCAGATGCGAACTGGGCAAACGCCGCGAGCTCCCGATACTGGGCAAGCGCCAGACGGATACCGCCACCGAGCTTCTTGACTATCTTGGTCTGAGCCGCACCGCCGACTCGGGATACGGATAAGCCCGCGTTGATGGCAGGCCGGAATCCCGAGTTGAACAGGTCCGTTTCCAGGTAGATCTGACCGTCAGTAATCGAAATGACATTTGTCGGGACGAAGGCCGACACGTCACCAGCCTGGGTTTCGATAATAGGCAACGCGGTTAAGGAACCTGTCTGCCCTTTCACGGCACCATCTGTGATTTTTTCCACGTACTCGGCATTAATTCGCGCCGCGCGTTCGAGTAGTCGCGAATGCAAGTAGAAGACATCGCCTGGATATGCCTCACGACCAGGCGGCCGGCGGAGCAGCAACGAGATCTGACGATAGGCCCAAGCCTGTTTGGTCAGATCGTCGTAAATGATCAGCGCGTCCTCACCACGATCACGGAAGTATTCGCCCATCGCGCAACCAGAGTAGGGTGCGATGTATTGCATCGCGGCCGAATCAGACGCGGTTGCGGCTACGATGATGGTGTGTTCCATCGCGCCATGTTCTTCGAGCTTCCGGATAACCGCATTAATCGACGACGCCTTCTGTCCTATCGCCACATAGATGCACTTAATTCCAGTGCCCTTCTGGTTAATGATCGCGTCTACGGCTACTGCGGTTTTTCCTGTCTGCCTGTCTCCGATAATCAGCTCGCGCTGCCCTCTGCCGACAGGGACCATAGCGTCTATCGACTTGAGTCCGGTCTGAACCGGCTGAGATACGGATTGGCGCGCGATGACGCCTGGAGCGATCTTTTCGATCGGCTCCATGCTCGCCGCGGAAATTTCACCTTTGCCATCGATAGGATTGCCCAGCGAGTCCACAACCCGCCCAAGCAAGCCGGGACCTACGGGAACTTCCAGAATCCTGCCTGTGCACCGGCATGTATCGCCTTCTGAAATGTGCTCATATTGGCCCAAAACAACGGCACCAACCGAATCCTGTTCCAGATTGAGCGCTAGACCAAACACGCCACCGGGGAATTCGATCATTTCACCCTGCATGACGTCGGCCAGTCCGTGAACACGGGCAATCCCATCCGTCAGGCTGACGACTGTGCCTTCAGTTCTCGCTTCAGTGTCGAGCTGAAGCCCCTCAATTCTTTTTTTGATCAGTTCGCTGATCTCAGTTGCGCTGATGCTCATGGCAATCCTCTGCGACTAAGTCGAAAGTACGTGTGATATTGGTTCTTGTTCGGCGATCTTGGTCACGCGAGACGCTGCTCCAGAGACATCAAACGACCGCGTAACGACAGGTCGATGACGGAGTCTCCGATTTTGACCACGGCCCCCCCGATGAGTGAGGAGTCAGTGTTTGCAACGATGGTGCAGCTGCGGCCGGTACGCTTGCGGACAGCCTCGGAAATTTTTTGGGCTTCGGTATCCGAGAGTAGATACGCGCTGTGGACTACCACCTCAACCACCCCTTCGGAGTCAGCACGGAACCTCTCAAAAAGCTCAGAGATTTCTGGCGCGATTTCGAGACGCTCGGCGTCGATGAGTGTTCGCAGGAAATGTTCCGCAGGCTTGGAGCACGCGTCACCAAGGACTTCAATCATGAACTCCAGTACCTGCTCGCCGGACACTTTTGGATGGTTGATGAAAGCAGAAACAGACGAGTCTTCTACCGCCTGCGCGAGAACTTTGAGCAGCCCGGACCAGGCTTCACAACACCCGTTCTCTTCTGAGTACGCAAACGCCGCTGCTGCGTACGGCCTAGCGGTGGTCAGCTTCTCTTGCATGTCTCGTTCTGCCTCAGAGCGTGGCAGCTAGTTTATCGAGCACGTCCCGGTGGGCGGATTCATCTACTTCACGCATGAGAATCTGCTCAGCTCCGATGACGGCAAGACGCGCCACCTGACCGCGGAGGTCATCACGCAGCTGGTTGCGGTTCTGCTCAATCTCAGCCGCCGCCGACGCTTTTATCTTCGCGGCTTCGTCTTTCGCTACGTCCTTAGCCGCCTCAACGATCTCGTCTGCCCGCTTTTGCGCCTGAGCAATGAACTCCTGCGCTTTGTCCTTGCCTTCGCGGATTAAATCTCCTGCGCGTTTCTCAGCCAGCTCAAGCTCATGACGCCCCCGCTCGGCCGAGGCCAGGCCGTCGGCAATCTTGCTTTCACGCTCTTCCAGCGCGGCAAGCACCGGCGGCCAGACGTACTTGAGACAGAACCATACGAAGACAGCGAACGAGATCGCCTGACCCAGCAAAGTGAGATTCATATTCATAATGGCAGGCCTGCTAATTCCCTAAAATCGCTGGACTTAAATGTTTCAGCCCACCTGCCCGAGGAACGGGTTTGCAAACATCAACAATGCTGCAAAAGCGATGGCGATAATCGGCACAGCGTCGGTGAGACCAAGCATGAGGAACATGCGAGCCTGCAACATCGGCACGAGCTCAGGCTGCCGGGCGGCGCCCTCAAGGAACTTACTGCCCAGAATACCGATGCCGACACCGGCACCAAGAGCACCTAAGCCGATCATGATTCCGGCCGCGAGTGCTGAAAATGCTACGACAGACTCCATAACTTGTCTCCTCTGTTAATTCATCAATGCGAGTCGTGGGATTCGTGTGACTGACTCAGATACACAATCGTGAGCATCATAAAAATGTAAGCCTGCAGCGTGATAACCAGAATATGAAAAATGGCCCACGGGACAGACAACGCGAACTGCAGCCAGAAAGGAACCAAGGCAGCGATCAGGACGAAAACCAGCTCCCCGGCGAACATGTTGCCGAATAGTCGCAACGACAGCGACAGCGGCTTTGCGATCAACGAAACTGTCTCTAGCACTAGGTTGACGGGAAGTAGCGCTTTACCAAAGGGGTGGAAGGCCAGTTCGCCGAAAAAGCCCCCCGGGCCTTTGACCTTGATCCCGTAGAACACCATCAGTCCGAATACCGATAGCGACATGCCGAAAGTTGCGTTGACATCAGTCGTCGGAACCATCTTCATATATTCGATTCCAGCGAGATGACTCAGAAACGGAACGAAATCGACCGGAACCAAGTCCATCAGGTTCATCAGGAAAATCCACACGAAAATGGTCAGCGCAAGCGGGGCGATCAGAGCATTACGACCGTGGAATGCGTCTTTGACGCTGCCGGCTACCATTTCTACAACCATTTCCACGCAGAGCTGCCAGCGCGAGGGCTTTTCCACAGATGCTGTCGCAGCCACCTTCCGGAACAGAAAGCAGAACAAAATTCCGGTTAACAGCGACCAGAACATCGTGTCCAAATTGATCGAGATAAAACCCATGGCGGTTGCCTCCTGGGCGGAATGAGCTATCCCCCAGGAACCATCGCTATGCTGGCCATAAGTCAGATTCTGAATGTGGTGGCTGATGTACTGCGCCGGTGTTGCCGCTGCCATGTCTCTACCTTAACGAAATCCTGTTGCCCCCCCCGCCTCTCGTTAGAAGCAGGGCGCGCCCGTTTAGTCAACCGGGTCGTTCCGCTCACCAAGGTTGACGATTCGGAACATCAACCAATTCATAATCACTACAACGAGATAAGTGCCGAATACCACCGGCCACTGCGCTCGAAGCAGCACAATGGCGATCACGAACAGAGCCAGTGTGAATCCGATCTTGATGAACTCGCCCGCATACACGCGGCGCAGTTCCTCTTGCGGACTTCGCCTCCGACTACTCAGCAATCGCCGCGCGAAGTAAAAATTCGGCGCTACTCCTACAAGTGCCCCGACCAAGGCCGAGTAGCCTGCAGAGACGTCGACTGACAGCGTCAGCGCGAGAGCAACGACGAGTGCGGCACCGAGCTGCACTGCGACCACTGCCATCATGGAGCGACGCACGCGGGCTCTGAGCGGCGTTTCTTCTCCCGGCTTAACGCCTGAGTCTGAGTACACGCTGAAGGGCCGCATTCGCGAAGCGCGCGAGTTTAGCCGTTTTTGCGGCACTGCGGCAAGCTATATGTGCCATTCCCACTTGCTTCAACTTTTGCAAAGCCGCTGGCGGCTGTTTTCAGTGTATGTGCGCGAGTATTCCGTCCAGTTCATCAAGCGATGAATACCGGATAGTCAAACTGCCTCCGCCCGTTGCTCCGTGCCGGATAGCTACCTGCGCACCCAGCTTTTCAGCCAGAGTCTGCTCTAACTGGCTGACGTTCGGGTCGAGCTTTCTGACGGAGCTTTTACCCTTCGCCGCGGGCGCGGATGCCCCCCGCTCGCGCTTCACAAGCGCTTCCGCCTGGCGCACGCTCAGGCCATCCATAGCGATCTGCTGCGCGAGCGCATTCTGTCGAGCACCAGTGCAACCCAGCAGCGCGCGCGCGTGCCCCATTTCCAGATCACCACGCTCGACAAGTTCCCGAACCTGGGGCTCCAGTTCCAGCAGTCGCAGGAGGTTACTCACCCCGGCACGGGAGCGGCCAACCGCCTGGGCAACCTGCTCGTGGGTCAACTCGAACTCACGAACCAGACGCTCGAGCGCCAGCGCTTCTTCAATCGGGTTGAGCTGCTCACGCTGGATGTTCTCGATCAGTGCGATGCTCATGGCGTCAGCATCAGAAACCTGGCGGATAAGTGCAGGAATTACGCTCAGCCCGGCTATTTGTGCAGCACGCCAGCGCCGCTCTCCGGCTATGATTTCATAACGGCCGCCTTCACCCAGTTGGCGGATGACGATTGGCTGGACAACCCCCTGATTTCTGATTGATTCCGCCAAGTCCTCCAGCGCCTCAGGTTGAATGTCCAGTCGAGGTTGATATCTGCCGCGCTGAATCAGGTCGACCGGGACCGCCTTCAGTTGCTCCCCATTCCATTCCTCGGTGGTGAGTGCCTCCGCACCTATACCGAGCAGCGCATCAAGCCCTCTGCCCAGGCCTCTTCTCTTACTGTTCATCAGTTGATTCTTTCCTGAAAGTCAGGCCGCAACGTTGTCGGCTCTCTAGCCCGAAAGCGCGGGCGTGGCTTTTTCCCGCCGGAGCATTTCCCCAGCCAGGGTCAGATACGCAAGCGCTCCGCTGGAGGCCTTGTCATACATCAGAGCAGGCAAGCCGTGACTCGGGGCCTCGGCCAGCCTGACATTGCGCGGTATTACAGTTCGGTACACCTTGTCGCCAAAGTGATCCAGAAGCTGCTTGGAGACCTGATTTGACAGGTTGTTACGTGGGTCGAACATGGTTCGCAGCACCCCTTCCACGGTGAGACCGGGGTTCAAAAAGCGACGGATTTTGTCAATCGTTTCCAGCAGCGCGGTGAGTCCCTCAAGGGCGTAATACTCACATTGGGTGGGGATAACGACGGCGTCAGCGGCGACCAGCGCGTTGACAGTGAGCATATTCAGCGCCGGTGGACAGTCAATCAGAACGTAAGAGTAAGCGCCTCTCACGGATTCCAGCGCAGTACGAAGCCGCAATTCTCTACCTATTTCATCGAGTAGACCGACCTCAGCGCCGGTCAAATCCCCATTCGCTGGCAGCAGGTCATACCCTACTGCGCTATCCGTTACCAACGCGTCACTCAGGGTACTGCTCCCCATCAGCACGTCGTAACTGGAAACCGATAGGTGACGTTTATCCACCCCGCTTCCCATCGTGGCATTGCCTTGGGGGTCAAGGTCGATAAGCAGCGTTCTGCGTTTTGTCGCAGCCAACGAAGCAGTCAGGTTGACGCTTGTGGTTGTCTTCCCGACGCCACCCTTCTGGTTAGTCACTGCAAGTACTCTGGTCATAGATCCGCCGGGGCGCTCGATGAGGAGACGAGGAGACTGCGTCGCGCAGCCCTTACGCCGGGATTATGTCATAGGGCCTCAAGCTGCAATCCGCCTTAAGCAGGGCTCGAAGCGGGGAAAACCACCAGATTGCGCACATCAAACCCTGGAACCACAACTGGCTCCAGACGGACCCCGGGCCACAACGTGGCGGTCTCTTTGAGCTCCTCGGGCATGACACCGGCTTTCATTGCAATGAACCTGGTGCTTTCTGATCTCAGATGCCCCGCACACGATAGAAACTGCTTGAGCGAACCCGTGGCGCGCGTGATGACAACATCGAGATTCATTGTTGCCGAGAAGTCTTCTCCCCGACACTGCTTTACCGATATGTTCTTCAGGCCAAGTGCAATACCCACCTGGATAAGAAATCGGGCTCGTCGTTTGCGCGGCTCGAGCAGGAGACAGCTGCAATCCGGGCGCATGATAGCTATCACGATTCCGGGGATGCCGGCCCCGCTACCCAGGTCGAGAACGGTTTTTGCGGACTCAACAACCCTTGTCACGGAAAGTGCATCCACGATGTGGTCTGAAACGAATTGCTCAGCTGTTCGAGCTCCGGTCAGATTCACCATCCTCTGCCATTTCATGACCATGGCGGCATATTCACCCAGAGCCGCTCGCTCTGCTTCAGAAATGACCAGATCCAGGGCCGTCCCCGCCTGGCTCAGGATCAGGTCTATGGCTCTCATCGGCATCCCGATCACAACTCAGTGCGCACTTATCCGCTGCGCTCTGGCCGTCATCCGGCTCAGCCTGCCGCTGCCTGCTCAGTGGGCAATCGTTGCGTTTTGCGCAAATGAACGAGAAGCAGGGACACTGCTGCCGGCGTCACTCCGGATAATCGCTGCGCCTGGCCGACCGACAAGGGTCTGAATTCCGTCAACTTCTGCACGACCTCATTGGACAAACCGCACACCGCGGAATAATCAAACTCCGCGGGAATAGGTGTCTTTTCCAGTGACTGGCCGCGTCTTACGTCATCAACCTGACGTTCGATATAACCGGCATACCGGGCCTCTATCTCAAGCTGTCTGATGACTTCAGGATCGCTGACGCCAGGCCCGGCGCCCGGGAGGTTGAGCAGGCGCGAGTAACTCATGCCCGGCCGCCGCAGCAGATCGGCTAGTGACTGGTCCTTGCGCAGGGGTTCACCAAGTAGTTCCATCGCTGCGCTGTCAGACACTCTGGCTGGAGAAACCCAGAATTGCCGCAATCGATTTCGTTCCTGCTCCAGCAATGCGCGCTTGGTTTCAAACCGCGCCCAACGCGCATCATCAACCACGCCCAGTGAACGTCCGACAGGGGTTAATCGGAGATCCGCGTTGTCCTCTCGCAGCTGCAGCCGGTACTCCGCGCGACTGGTAAACATGCGATACGGCTCGTCCGTTCCACGCGTCACGAGGTCGTCGACGAGCACGCCCAGATAAGCTTCGTCGCGGCGGGGATACCAAGGGTCCCGCTGTTGAACTCGTAATCCAGCGTTGATGCCCGCCAGCAGTCCCTGCGCTGCGGCTTCTTCATAGCCGGTCGTTCCGTTGATCTGGCCGGCAAAAAACAACCCCGGCAGCTGTCGCGTTTCCAACCAGGGCCGAAGGTCTCTAGGGTCGAAATAATCGTACTCAATCGCGTAGCCGGGCCGGGTAAGGATGGCCTGCTCGAAGCCGACGATCGAACGCACCAGTTCGAACTGCACATCAAAAGGCAGGCTGGTCGAAATCCCGTTGGGGTAAACCTCGGTCGAGCTCAGCCCTTCCGGTTCTATGAAAATCTGATGACTATCACGCTCCCCGAACCTGACCACTTTGTCTTCGATGGACGGGCAGTATCGCGGGCCCACGCCTTCAATTGCTCCTGTGAACATCGGCGAGCGATCCAGTCCGGAGCGGATGATCTCGTGAGTCCGGGCATTCGTGTGCGCAATGTGACAGTCGACCTGGCGGGGGTGCTGCATGGCCTCGCCAAGGAAGGAAAAAACCGGCGTGGGCGAGTCTCCAGGCTGCGGCGAAAGCCGGCTGTAGTCGATAGAGCGACCATCAATCCTTGGGGGTGTGCCGGTTTTCAAGCGCCCCACCCGGAAGTCCATATCTCTCAGGCGATGCGCCAGCGCGATTGATGGCGCTTCGCCAGCGCGTCCACCGGCCTGGCGGGCCTCCCCGACATGAATCGTGCCGTCCAGAAACGTGCCCACCGTGAGAATGACGACCGGTGCCTCGAACTCGAGTCCGAGTTGGGTTCTCACACCGGACAGGCATCCGCTTTCAATAACAAGGTCTTCTACGCTCTGTTGAAAAAGCATCAACAACGGCGTCGCGTCGAGAACCTGCCTCGCGGCGGTGCGATATAGCGCGCGATCAATCTGCGCCCGCGTCGCCTGCACTGCCGGCCCCTTGCTGGCATTCAGGATCCGGAAGTGAATGCCGCACTGATCCGCACCCTGCGCCATAAACCCACCGAGCGCATCGATCTCCTTAACCAGGTGTCCCTTACCGATCCCACCAATGGCGGGGTTGCAGGACATCTGCCCGAGCGTTTCTAGATTCTGCGTGAGCAACAGCGTTCGCGACCCGCAACGCGCAGCGGCCAGCGCGGCTTCAACTCCTGCGTGGCCACCGCCAACCACAATCACGTCAAATCGCTCGGGATATTTCATGCTGTAAGCGCGTTGGTGGGAACAGCCCACTCTCGACCGGGGGCGCAGGATAACGACTCTGAAAAAGATTGGAAATCTCCCGCACCAGAGCCTCTGGTGAGCGGCGCATCGGCCGACCCGCCTGGTGTCAGACCGCCGAAACTTTTTGGGTCGATCATGGTCTAGGGACTTGAGTTGACGCCCAGAATGGCCTTGTGGAACGATTGCGCGCCCTTGGCGCCGCTGGGCGCGAGAAATGCTGCGTCGAGCCAGGTCTGGAATCCGAACTCGTTTTCCTGCGCTGAATGCCTGCCCGTGATGCCGGTTTGGCAATGAAGCAACAATGATTTTCGAAACAGCTGAGAGACATGTGAGTTATGGAAACCCTGATCGAAGTCAACGGGCTGTGTAAAAGTTTCGGCGGGCTGCGTGCGGTAGACAACATCTCGTTGACCGTGGGTCGCGGCGAGGTGCTCGGATTCCTTGGACCTAACGGCGCTGGTAAGTCTACAACTATGAAAATGATCACGGGCTTCCTTGCGCCAAGCGCGGGCGTGGTCAAGGTTGCCGGCGTTGACATTGAAGCAGCCCCGCTGGCGGCCAAAGCCCACATCGGCTATCTGCCGGAAGGCGCCCCGGCTTACGGTGAGATGACGCCCTCCAGCTTCCTGGAGTTCATTGCGGACATCCGTCAGATTCCGCGCGCCAAACGTCAGGCTCGAATCCGCGAGGTCGTCGAACACATTCATCTGGAAAATGTCCTGCATCAGCGTATTGAAACCCTGTCCAAAGGCTTCAAGCGGCGCGTCGGACTGGCGCAAGCGATTCTCCATGACCCAGAAATTCTCATCATGGACGAGCCGACCGACGGTCTCGATCCCAATCAGAAGCACGAGGTGCGCTCGCTGATCCAGACCATGGCGCCCCAGAAGGCCATCCTGATTTCAACCCATATACTTGAAGAAGTGGACGCAGTCTGCACGCGCGCCATCATCATCGCGCAGGGCAAACTCATTTTCAGCGGCACACCGCACGAACTCGCGACGCGTTCTCGCTTTCATAACGCTGTCAGTCTGAGGGTTGCTCAAATTGACAGCGAACGCGTGAAGACCTCGTTGGAACAATTACCCGGTGTGTCAGCGGTCGAAGCTGCCGCATCAAGCGCAGATGGGCTGCTCACCGTGTTCCCCGGCGGCGAACAGTCCATTGTGAGCGCCGTGCAGTCGCGTTTGAGAGAGCTGAACTGCGAGCCGCGCGAGATATTTGTGCAACGAGGGCAACTCGACGAAGTTTTCCGCACTGTTACGCAGACAGGCAGTGCCGCAGGGGAGGTCCATCGCACATGAACGGCCTGACAACCATATTCCGGCGCGAGCTCGGCGCTTATTTCGCCACCCCGGTAGCGTACGTTTTTATCGTCATATTCCTGGTGCTGAACGGCGTATTCACTTTCTACGTGGGGGGCTTCTACGAGCGAGCGCAGGCCGACCTGGAGCCGTTCTTCCAGTTCCACCCATGGCTCTATATGTTCCTGATACCAGCTATCTCAATGCGCCTTTGGTCCGAAGAGCGCAAAGCAGGCACGCTGGAGCTGCTTCTGACTCTGCCGGTGTCGCTGCCGGCCAGCGTGCTCGGTAAGTTCCTGGCTTCGTGGTGCTTCACAGCCGTTGCGCTCGCGGGCACGTTCCCGATCTGGCTGACGGTCAACTATCTTGGCGAACCGGACAATACGGTCATCCTCGCTGGCTATGTCGGCAGCCTGCTCATGGCCGGTGGATTTCTCGCAATAGGCGCCTGCATTTCTGCTCTGACCAAGAATCAGGTTATCGCCTTCGTCATCAGCTTCGTGATCTGTTTTGCATTTAACCTGAGCGGCTTTCCGATGGTGCTGGACCTCTTCCAGCTCTGGGCTCCGCAGGTGGTCGTCGATGCCATCAGCTCATTCAGCTTTCTGACTCACTTCAACTCCATTCTCAAAGGCGTCGTGGACATCCGGGACCTCATTTTTTTCGGCACTCTCATTGCTTTCTGGCTCTACGCCAACGTGCTGGCCATCGAAGCGAATAAAAGCAAATGAGGATCCCTTGCACTCTACGCACGCACCAGGCATGCCCCCATGAATAGAAAACTCCTGACCGGAAGCGGCCTTCTGCTCGCCCTCGTCCTGTTTCTGGGCGTCAACATCATCAGCAATCAGCTGTTCACTGCCTGGCGGCTGGATGTCACAAAAAACAGTCTATACACCCTGTCACCAGGCACGAGCAACATCGTCGGACAGCTTGAGGAACCTGTCACGATTCGCCTGTATTTCTCTGCAAAACAGTTTGCGGGCTTTCCGCAGCTGCTGAACTACGGCAAGCGCGTCCGTGACATGCTCGATGAATATGTCGCCAAATCAGACGGCAACCTGAAGCTGCTGGTAATCGACCCCGAGCCTTTTTCCGAAGCCGAAGATGAAGCTGTCGGCTTCGGCATCCGGCAGCTCGGGCTCGGTGCCGGGGGAGAGACGGGCTACCTGGGCATAGTAGGTACCAATTCAACCGATGACCGTGAAGTGCTCCCCCTGCTGAGCCCGGAACGGGAAGACGCGCTCGAATACGAAATTACCAAGCTGGTTTATAACCTCGGGGAACCGAAGAAACGGGTCATCGGCGTGCTGTCCAGCCTGCCGGTCTTCGCACCACCACCGGACCCCATGACGCGCCAGGCGCGCGGTGCCGACTGGACGTCCTTCGTGCTGCTGAAAGAGCTTTACGAAATTCGGGAATTGAGTTTTTCAGCCACGGAGATCGAGAAGGATATCGATACTCTAGTGGTGATCCACCCGAAAAATCTGTCACGCGAGACCCAGTACGCCATTGATCAGTTCGTGCTGCACGGTGGTAAAGCCATGGTTTTCGTCGACCCTATGGCGGAGCAGGATGCAGCGGCACCTGACCCTGAACGTCCAGGCGTGATGCCTGAACTCGGCTCGGACCTCGAGGCTTTGATGAGCCAGTGGGGTATCCGGATGGTTAAAGACAAAGTAATTGGTGACCCGACCAGCGCCGTGCGCGTCAGTTTTCGCAGCAGCAGGGGTCCGCAGGAAGTCGAATACCTGCCGTGGCTGCAGCTGCAGGGCGATAGGCTGAATCGGGACAACTTCATCACCAATGAGCTCAATGTCATCAACGTCGGTACTGCAGGAAGCCTGGAGCGTATCGACGGCACGACGCTGGATCACACGCCGTTGATTCACACGAGCAAGAACGCCGGCTTGCTGGAGCGCGACGCGATCCTGTTTGTGCAGAACCCCGCCGGTCTTCTTGAAAGTTTCAGCGCCGACGGACGTGAACATGTAGTCGCAATGCGGGTATCAGGCAAAGCACAAACCGCTTTTCCTGACGGCCGGCCGTTGGGCAGCGAAGAAAAGCGCGCGCCTCAGGATGATGACTTTCTCACCAGCTCGAACGGATCTATCAATGTCATTGTCGTCAGCGACACGGACATCCTTGCCGATCGCTTCTGGGTGCGCTTCTCAGATTTCGCCGGAATGCGCATTCCAGACCCATTCGCTAACAATGCTGATTTTCTGGTCAACGCGGTTGACAACCTGGGCGGTAATGATGACCTGATCAGCCTGCGCAGCCGCGGTAAATACACCCGCCCCTTCGAAGTAGTTCAGGAGATCCAACGCGAGGCCGAAGCGCAATTTCGCGACCGGGAACGAGCGCTCCAGCAGAAACTTGACGACGCAGAACGCAAATTGAGCGAGCTTCAGGGCAAAGAATCAAACGGAGATATGCTTCTCACGCCTGAACAAAAAACCGAGATAGACCGCTTCCGTCAGGAGCAGGTCAAGACCCGAAAAGAACTGCGTGCAGTCCAACTGGACCTGCGGCGCAACATTGAACGACTGGGGACTGTTCTGACTTTCATTAACACGGCGCTTGTCCCGCTGCTGATCATCATCATCGCAATAGCTGCCAGCGTCATGTCCAATCGCGCGCGCAGCCGCGCCTGACTTTTCGCGGAGAAGAGTCCTGATGAAGC
Source organism: Gammaproteobacteria bacterium (assembly GCA_038116745.1). Taxonomy (GTDB): domain Bacteria; phylum Pseudomonadota; class Gammaproteobacteria; genus JAYODW01. The sequence goes on along the minus strand of JAYODW010000013.1, from coordinate 75,381 downwards.
GTCACCATTTACTGCTACTGGGTCTGACCGTTGTGGTCGTGCTCCTTGCCTGGACAGTATCCCAGTCCAAAGCGCCGCAGACTGAAGTCACCCGCAGCCAACTTTTCCCTTCTCTGCTCGACAGCATTAACGAAATTGCGCTCGTGAATGTTCGCAATGCGCAGCGGAACACCGAGCTGCAGCGTGACGGAGAGCGCTGGACCGTAACCAACAAGGACGCCTTCGAAGCGGACGCCACGGCCGTCAAACGCCTTGCTCTACAGCTTGCCAATGCACGGATCGTCGAGCCGAAAACGAGTTCCCCGAATCGCTTCGCGAAGCTGGGCGTTGCGGACATCGGGGACGAGAACTCCGCCGGGACGCTGGTCGAGCTGCTGACAGCCGACGGCAACACCCTCGCAGCCCTCATCGTCGGACACGAGCGTGACGGGAGTACCGGCGATCAGCACTATGTCCGACGCCGTGATGAGGATCAGTCCTGGCTCGTAGTAGGTGAACTCGACGCCAATGCTGACCCAATTACCTGGGTAGATGCTCAGATCCTCGACGTCGATACACAGCGAATCATGACCGTTCTCGTAGAAAAGTCCGACGCCACGCCCATCACGCTCTCCAAGGCAGAGCAAAGCGACAATTTCTTCACGCTGAACAACATTCCGGATGGCTATGAGCAGAAATCCAAAGCAACGGTATCCGCTCTTGGCGCGCTTCTGCTGGACCTGCGTTTCAACGACGTTCTCGCTGCCGCAAAGCTTGCAGCCCTGACTCCTGTTCGAGAGGTGACGGTCACCACTTTCAACGGACTCGTGGTAACACTCAAAGACTACCTGCTAGACGACCAGAAGCTCGTCACATTTTCTTTTGCAGTGAATGAGGAACTGGCGGCTGCAGCAGTGTCCTCGGCGGCGGCGACGTCTGCGGACCAGGAAGAGAACACGCCCGAGGCAGCGGACACCAATGCTACCGAGGAAAAATCAGCCGACGAAACGCCCCAGGCGGAAAGCGAACGGTTGCGACAGCGTACAGCCCGATGGGCGTACGTGATCCCCGATTACAAGCGGCGGATGATGGAAAAGACGTTTGAGGATCTGATCAAAACCGTCGAGCCGGAAAAGCCTGACGCGACGCAGGATTAAGTTCAGCAACCTCGACGCCCTGCTGCTGCCAGCCAGAGGCGGGGCAACCGTTTAATGCAGCAGCTGACTGCCTGAAACCTCGCTCACCACACTGCCTGGACTCACAGCATAGAGAACATGGCGGGCGTAGACACTGCGCTCGTCATGCCACAGGCGGAAAGCACTGAGTGCATCTATCCCCGGGCGCCCGGCGTGGAGCACCTTGAGAGTCAACAGAACATCCAGCGCTGAAACGAATTCCACCGCCAGCGCCTCGTGTCGGGGACAACGATGGCGTTGCGCGTGTTCCCTATAAGCCTCGCGCCCGGTCCGCACGAAGAATGCGAGTTCGTAACCGGTGTCGAGTAACTGCTCGGGATAAAAACCGCTGTATAGCAGGCACCGATCGCCGCGTTCGGCTGGCTTCTCCTGCCAATCAGGCGCGGAGTTCAGAAGCGCACTAACCGGAGGCAATGCCGTCTGCGCACCGGCTCCCGCGAGCAGAAGGCTGACAAGGTGTTCTTCGACAGGCATCGAGAGATGGACCCCACATGCCGTCTGGGCCTGCAGCAGTAGCGCCCGCCAGCCCTTGGTCTCTGCAGTGTGTATTCCATGTCGCATTGCCGTCTGCCTTCGCTCTTTCGCTAAGGCAGATGGCGGCCTCTCCATGGCAAACTTTAGGCATTGAGACGCACCCGTGAGCCCAACATATGTGGCGAGCGGCGGTAACGTGCTCAAGCGGACCAACTCTGGCTATACTCCCGCCCCCTGTCGCCCGGGCCTCGCTCCTCACCCTCACCATGACCGCCAGCCGCCAAACTCCGAACACGTTTCAGGAACTGATTTTCCAGCTGCAGCAGTACTGGGCTGAGAGTTTTGGCTGCGTGATCGCCCAGCCCTACGACATGGAAATGGGGGCCGGCACCTTCCATCCGGCCACATTCCTACGTGCGATCGGTCCGGAACCGTGGCGCGCGGCGTATGTGCAGCCCTCACGACGGCCGGGCGACGGTCGCTACGGCGAAAACCCGAACCGCCTGCAGCACTACTATCAGTTTCAGGTGCTGCTGAAACCCTCGCCGTCGGACATACAGGAGCATTACCTGGGCTCACTCGAAGCGCTGGGCCTAGACCTCGGGGTGCATGACATTCGCTTTGTGGAAGACAACTGGGAGTCACCCACCCTGGGCGCCTGGGGGCTCGGCTGGGAGGTGTGGCTGAACGGTATGGAGGTAACGCAATTCACCTATTTTCAGCAAGTCGGCGGCCTCGACTGCCGGCCAGTCTCCGGCGAGATTACCTACGGGCTGGAGCGCATTGCGATGTATCTGCAGGGCGTGGAATCGGTCTATGACCTGCTTTGGACGCAACACGGAGAACGCAGGGTTACCTACGGCGATGTATACCGGCAGAACGAAGTCGAGATGTCTGCGTTTAACTTCGAGCACGCGAACACAGACGCTCTGTTCCGATGGTTTGACGACTGCGAACAAGAAAGCCGCCGGATGATTGGCCTCAACCTGCCTCTGCCTGCCTACGAACAGATGGTCAAGGCGTCCCATACCTTCAATCTCATCGATGCGCGCAAGGCCATCTCGGTGACCGAGCGACAGCGCTACATCCTCAGGATCAGGACCCTGGCCCGTGACGTTGCGCAGGCGTATTACGCGATGCGGGAAAGCCTGGGCTTCCCGCTACTGAAGGCGGGAGAGGACTTGTGAGCAGCGCCAATTTTCTGCTCGAGATCGGTACCGAAGAATTACCGCCGAAAGCGCTGCCTACGCTGTCCCGGGCACTGCAGACGGAGTTTCAAGCCGCGCTCCACGAGAACCACATCGCTTTTGTCGCCATCCAGGGGTTTGCAACACCACGCAGGCTGGCGCTCGCGGTGCAGGGAATCGAATCCCGGCAGCCGGATCGCACGGAACAACGGCGTGGCCCCTCTGTCGCCGCGGCTTTTGATGCAGATGGACAACCGACCAAGGCTGCGCTCGGTTTCGCGCGCTCCTGCGGTGTAGAAGTCACAGCGCTCGAGCGGCTCTCTCTCGACGAGGGCGAGTGGCTGGTATTCGAGCGCAACGTTGCAGGACGCCCCCTAACTGACCTTATCGGAGATATGACCACTCGGGCGCTGTCACGTCTGCCAATCCCGAAACGGATGCGCTGGGGTAGTCAGGACCATGAGTTTGTTCGTCCTGTGCACTGGGTAGTTGCGCTGCTCGACGATGCAATCGTCGACCTGGAGGTCTTCGGGATCAAAAGCGGACGGAACACCAGGGGACATCGTTTTCACCACCCACAGGAAATTCCCCTCATGCGAGCAGAAGAATACGCCGACCTGCTTGAATCCCCCGGCCACGTGATTGCCTCGTTCGAGCGCCGCCGCACTCGGATCCAGGAGGATGTGCTGGCACATTGCACCAAGCTCGGTCTGGTGCCAGATCTCTCCGAGCCGCTACTCGACGAGGTCACTGCGCTCGTTGAGTGGCCCGTTGTACTCAGTGGCGAATTTGATCCGCGTTATCTGAAACTGCCAGACGAAGTACTGGTTTCGACCATGCAGGGCCATCAGAAATATTTTCCTGTACGCGATCCTGATGGCGCTTTGAGCAATCGCTTCATCACGGTATCCAATATCCAGAGTCAGGATCCCGCGGTCGTGCAGGCAGGGAATGAGCGTGTGATACGCCCGCGTCTGGCCGATGCCGAATTCTTTTATGAGTCAGACCGCGCGCATCCTCTCGCACAATGGCGACCTGCGCTGTCGAGCATGCTTTTTGAGAAACGACTTGGCAGCCTGCTGGATAAGACGGAAAGAATTGAGCGTCTGGTGTCCGAGCTTGCGCCATCCTTCGACGTCGATCCCGGGACAGCGGTCCGGACGGCCCACCTCTCGCGCTGCGACCTCATGTCTGACATGGTCGGCGAGTTCCCTGAACTGCAAGGCAGCATGGGCGCCTATTACGCTGCCAGCACGGAATCGGCTGAGGTCTGCCGGGCTCTGGGCGAGTTCTATCAGCCCCGATATTCCGGCGATGCGATCCCGGCCTCAGGTCTCGGCCGCTGTATCGCCCTGGCCGATAAGATTGACACTCTGGTCGGGATCTTCGGGGCGGGCCTGCTACCTACCGGTGACCGCGATCCGTATGGTCTGAGACGGGCCGCGCTTGGCGCTCTGCGAATCCTGGTCGAAGGCGGCGCAGAGCTCGCGCTCGATCAGACCGTTGACCTGGCGCTGGCCGCCTATCGGAATGTGGCCCTAGAGCCGGAGACCCGGGCTCGGGTCCTCCAGTTCATGCGCGATCGGTTGCGCGGCTATTTTCTCGAGCACTCGTTCGCGGCGGATGTCTGCAGTGCTGTACTGACAACCGATGAATGGTCGCCACTGGAAATGGCACGCAGGGCCGCGGCAGTCGCGCGCTTCCGACAGCTGCCTGAAGCTGAAGCGCTGGCAGCAGCGAATAAACGGATCGCCAATATCCTGCGCAAAGCCCCCGCCGACCTTGACGGCCACTGGGACCTGTCTCTCCTGCAGGACGACGCAGAGCGGGACCTCGCACAGGCCGTAAAAAGACACGCTGACGCGATGCAAAAAATGGTCGATAGCGGTCAATACGATGCCTATCTGGAGCAACTCGCTGCCCTGCGCGACCCAGTGGACAACTTCTTCGATACGGTAATGGTGATGAGCGACGACACGGCGCTTCGGCGCAACCGCCTGCTGTTGCTGCGCGACCTCTTCGCGATGTTTTCCCGAGTTGCTGACATCAGTCAGCTGCACGGGGAGTAACTGCCAGCTCATGAGGACACTCCTGCTTGATCGGGACGGTGTCATCAATCACGACCGGGCGGACTTTATCCGCCGTGCGGCTGACTGGAAACCGATCGCGGGAAGCCTTGAGGCTCTGGCCCGCGCGCAACAGGCCGGCTACCGACTGGTCGTTATCAGTAATCAGTCAGGAATTGGTCGCGGTTTATTCTCGATGCGCGACCTGAATGAAATTCAGACTCGACTCCAGTCGGAGCTCGAGAAGTTTCGTGTCCGGATTGATGCGTTCTTCTTCTGTCCGCATCTGCCAGACGCCGCCTGCAGCTGCCGGAAACCCTCAGCAGGACTGCTTCACTCTCTTGCCGAACGCCTGCAGCTCGATCTGACCGATGTGCCGTTTGTCGGAGATCGGCAGTCAGATGCGCTCGCGGCGCAGGCCGTGGGGGCACGCCCCATCCTGGTTCGCACGGGGCTCCGCGAGCTGGTCGTTGATGACCCGCGCCTTCGGGGCATTGAGGTCTATGCGAATCTGTCGAGCGCAGTGGATACTCTGCTGGAATGCTGATGACGTTCCGATCGTGGCTGTTCTACGTAGGCCTGGCGCCGCTGACCGTGCTCTTCAGCCTCATCGGCCTGCTCATACTGCCCCTGCCCCGTTCATTTCGCTATCTGGTGATCACGCGCTGGTCGGTCATCACCATGGCCTGGCTGAAAATCTGCTGTGGCCTGGGATGGGCGTTAAGCGGCCGCGAGAACATTCCTGCAACGCCCGGCGTCATCCTCTGTAAGCATCAGTCGGCCTGGGAAACCATCACCCTGCAGCTGATTTTCCCCCGCCAATGTCAGGTTCTGAAGAAAGAACTATTGCGAGTGCCGTTTTTCGGCTGGGGCCTGGCCTGTTTGAATCCTATCGCCATTGATCGCAAGGCGGGTAGCAAAGCCCTCAGAACAGTGCTCGCACTCGGTGCAGAGCGCATCCGCGAAGGGTGGTGGGTTCTCCTGTTTCCCGAAGGAACCCGGGTCCCCGTCGGCGAGCGTGGTCGCTATACACAGACGGGCGCTGCGCTCGCGCTTGCAAATGGCTGTCCGCTGCTGCCTGTCGCACATAACGCCGGCGTTTACTGGGCGCGAAATTCCATCAACAAACATCCGGGAACCATCCGGGTAGTGGTAGGACCGCCAATCGCGACAGAGGGTCGCTCCGCTAAAGAAATCATCCGCGAAGCCGAAGAGTGGATAGAGACCACCTGCGCCACGCTGCCCTCCAGACCGGAGGCCAGATGACAGGCTCCCCTGGATAATGTTGAGCCCATCAGCAAACGGCTGCTCCAACACAGGCCAGACCGCTCTGCCCCCAAACCAACCCGCCGGAGTCTTACGCCGCCATGTTTGAGCACCCAGACAGCAGCTATCCTTACGCTAGACCGCGCCGCAACCGGAGCAACGATGCGGTTCGCCGACTGGTCCGCGAAAATGAGCTGACGGTGAACGATCTCATCGCGCCGATGTTCGTCCTCGACGGTGAAAATCGAAGTGAGGCGGTAAACAGCATGCCGGGTGTCGACCGGCTCAGCATCGATCTCGCGGTTCAAGAGTCACGCCGGCTGGCAAACCTGGGGGTGCCCGCAGTTGCGCTGTTCCCGGTAACTCCAGCGAGCGCAAAAACCGCCGACGGTAGTGAGGCCTATAACCCGGAAGGCATCGCACAGCGAGCTATCCGGGCGATCAAAGCCCAGGTTCCCGAACTCGGCGTCATTGTGGATGTTGCGCTCGATCCGTTCACCACTCACGGGCATGACGGGCTACTCAGCGAGGACGGCGCAATACTCAACGACGAAACTGTGTCGGTGCTGGTCAAGCAGGCGCTCTCCCAGGCCGAAGCGGGGGCGGATTTTGTTGCACCTTCCGACATGATGGACGGCAGGGTGGGTGAAATCCGCAAAGCGCTTGAAGCGCACGGTCACACCAACGTAAAAATTCTGTCCTACGCGGCCAAGTACGCCTCTGCTTTTTATGGACCATTTCGCGATGCCCTGGGCAGCGGTGCGAAACTTGGGAAAGAGGGCAAGAAAACGTACCAGATGGATCCCGGTAACGTCGCCGAGGCGTTACGAGAAGTCGCGCTGGACATTCAGGAAGGCGCCGACATCGTTATGGTCAAGCCTGGCTTGCCCTATCTGGACGTGGTGACTCAGGTAAAGCAGACCTTCGGATTTCCCACGTTTGTCTATCAGGTCAGCGGCGAATACGCGATGCTTCAGCTGGCGATCAGTGCCGGGGCTTTTGAGGAGCGTGCGGTCGTACTCGAATCCCTGCTTGCGTTCAAACGGGCTGGCGCCGATGCGGTGCTCAGCTACTTCACGCCCAGAGTGGCGGCGTGGCTATCCGAATGATTGCCACACACAGAGTCGTCTAGCCAGGGCGTTGCTAGAGCTCGAGACCGAGCTCCTTGATCTTCCGCGTCAGCGTATTGCGCCCCCAGCCCAGCAGTCGAGCGGCCTCCTGGCGACGCCCCTGCGTCGCGCCCAGCGCAACCTCGATCATCGTCGTCTCAAACAGCGGCAGCGCCTCATCGAGAATACGCTCATCGGCCTCTTGAAGCCGGGTCTCAGCCCAGCGCCGCAGCGCGTCGCTCCAGCCACCAGCGACCGCGCCGGATGACGCCCGGCCTGTCGCCCCCAGCTCTGCCGGCAGTTCATCGACATCGATCTCCCTTGCCGACGCCATGACGGTCACTCTGCGACACACATTCTCCAGCTCCCGAACATTTCCAGGCCAGGTATAGCTGCCCATCTGCGCCAGCGCCGCGGCGGAAAGGAATTTTGGCTCGGTCTGCAGCTCCTGCGCTGTCCGCTCCAGGAAGTGACGCGCCAGCTCCTCTATATCTTCGACTCGGGTGCGCAGGGCAGGCAGTTCCATGCGAATGACATTCAGGCGGTGAAAGAGATCTTCGCGGAACTCACCGGATTCAACGCGCGTCTGGAGTTTCTGATGTGTTGCGGCGATCACTCTCACGTCCACACGCACCGGCTCGTGCCCGCCGACTCGATAAAACTCTCCGTCGGCTAACACTCGTAACAGCCTGGTCTGCAAATCCGCAGGCATATCGCCGATCTCATCCAGAAATAGTGTTCCGCCATCGGCCTGTTCGAACCGGCCAATACGCTGACCACCAGCGCCGGTAAACGCCCCTTTCTCGTGTCCGAACAACTCAGACTCAAGCAGATCGCGGGGGATCGCCGCAGTATTCAGGGCGATAAAGGGCGCGTTTTTTCGGGGACTGTGACGATGCAGTGCACGCGCCACCAGCTCTTTGCCGGTGCCCGATTCCCCCGTGATCAGTACCGTAATGTGCGAGTTCGACAGGCGCCCGATAGCGCGGAAAACTTCCTGCATGGCGGGAGAGGAGCCGATGAGCTCCGGCACCCTGGCAGCATCTGCGCCGTCTGTCTGCGCGCGCGGGGCCTGCTGCGCTTTTCGGATCGCTCGCCTGACTATGGCCAGCAGTTCGTCAACGTCAAAGGGTTTGGGCAGGTATTCGAAAGCCCCTCCCTGAAAAGCCGCAACCGCGCGGTCGAGGTCAGCGTAGGCCGTCATCACAATCACGGGAAGTTGTGGCAGCCTGTCCTGAACCCTCTCCAGCATCGCGAGACCATCCATTCCCGGCATGCGGATATCCGTAATGATGGCGTCAGGCTCGAACTCCTGCATACGTTCAAGGGCTTTGTCCGCGCAGTCAAAGCTGCGCGTGGCAATGTGTTCCCGGTCAAGAGCCCTTTCGAGCACCCATCGAATGGAGCGGTCGTCATCAATGATCCACACTTCGTTCTGTTTGTTCATTTCTGCTCTCCTACCGGCAGCCACACTGAAAAACACGTACGTCCCGGTTCACTCTCAAAGCCCAGCAGACCACCCTGTCGATGGACCAGAGACTGTGCAATCGACAGCCCCAGCCCGGATCCTTCCGCACGGCCGGAAACCAGAGGCAGAAACACGGTGGACCCGAGCTCGGGGTCAATGCCCGGCCCGTTATCCGAGACTTCGGCCTTTATGACCTGGCGGTGAATGCGCGTGCCGATGGTGAATTTTCGCTGGATGCGCGTCGTGACCACGATCTCGCCTGCCACCGGGTCAACAGCCTCAACAGCATTGCGCAACAGATTCAGAAAAACCTGAATGAGCTGATCCCGATCGCCCAGAAACATCGGCAGGCTCGGGTCATAGTCCCGCTTTATCAAAGCTGCGCTGTGTGTTTCTGCCTCGACCACCTTGAGAACATGCTCGGTCACGTCATGAATATTCAGCGGCTCCTGCCGCAGTCCGCCGCGCGGACCAAGCATGCGCTCGACCAGCGCACGTAATCGGTCAGCCTCACTGATAATCACCTGGGTGTACTCAGCCTGCTTCTGATCTTCCAGCTCACGTTCCAGAAGCTGGGCAGCCCCCCGGATTCCTCCAAGCGGATTTTTTATCTCGTGAGCCAGGCCCTGAAGCAACGCGATCGACGCGTTGTTCTGCTTGACGATGCTGCCTTCCAGCCGGATACGTTGGTGTCGCTCCACATTCGACATTTCAATCAGCAGACATTTGGGCTTGTCGCCGCCGCTCCAATGCGGCGTTATCGCGCAATCAACCGCCGCGCTTCCGCTCTTGCTCAGCCGCAGATCCATGCCTCGTTCGGTAAACGGGCGGCTCTCTAGCAGGGCACGCTTGGCTGCCGCGACCAGTTCATCGGCGCCGGGGAGAATGCTGCTCAGAAACGCTCCCTGGACACGCGTCTGACCACTCTCGATCAGTGCCAGCGCAGCCGCATTCGCGCGCAGCACCCGGAGGTTCGAATCGACCACGACGACGGCTGTCGATAAGGCTTCGATTAACTCGTTTTCCGACCGGAAAACCATGCTGCCCTCTCAGATAACGCACCATAGTGGTGCATTTTAACTCGATGCAGAAAAATCTTTCCTGACGCCGCGCTCACGGATGGCTTCAAAATCAGCGATTTACGGCGACATCCCCTGCCTCACAGCTGTACAGCTGCGCGCAGGGCTCGTCTGCAACAATCTAGGGCAAATTCCAGACCAATTCGGTCTGTCAGCGGGGGGCGGGGCGTTTTTGCGCGACCGAATTTTTATGAACGAAGAATTTGATGGTTTCTGAACCGAGGAGCTGGCGACCATCGGCATCGATCACCGCGGCGCTTAGCGTGTGCTGCCCGCGCTCCACCTCGCGCAGCGTGAACTGAAGAGAAGTCGTGCGCTTCTCGTAGGGCGCTCCGTCGTAGAACAGTGTCAGCCGATGTCCTTCTCCGGCTTTGAGCGCGGGTTCGATTGCCACGCTGACAGGGACATCAGTGATGTTTCGCAGGGTTTCTTCATCTGCAGGAGACGTTATGGAAACTGACGCATACGACACATCACCCACAGCGGTTTCGGTTGCAGTTTCCATCCTACGTCTGGGCGCGGCAGGCTGAGCCGGCATCACTGTCAGCTCTTCCAGCTTGACCTCTTCGGCCCCTTCCTGGGGAGTATCCGAATACACGGTGTTGCCCTCCTCGTCTGTCCATTTATAAATCTGAGCCCAGCTGGACTGACTGGCTATCATGGCAGCAATGAACGTCGAGGCGACTACCAAGGCCTTCCACGCTCCCGCGCTGCGGGAACAGGTGTCGAGATGCAGATAGGAAAACATAGTCACTCCGGGCTTTAACGACGCTGGCGCACTGAGAGTGCCCGAGTGTATCGGTGAGCGAAAAAATGTCCACGCAAAAAAAGAGCCCCCGTGAAGGGGGCTCTGTGAGTCTACGCGGCGAGTGAAGCGTTCAAACGCTGTAGTACATGTCGTACTCGACCGGGTGAGTCGACATACGTAGCCGGGTGACGTCTTCCATCTTCAGGTTGATGTAGGCGTCGATCGCGTCATCGCTCAGAACGCCGCCGGCCTTGAGGAACTCCCGGTCTGTGTCAAGGGCCTCCAGTGCCTGTTCAAGCGAATGACATACCGTTGGGATGCCCTTCTCTTCTTCCGGCGGGAGGTCGTAGAGGTCTTTGTCCATGGGCGCGCCGGGATCGATCTTGTTCAGAATCCCGTCAATACCGGCCATCATCATGGCGGTGAAGGCGAAGTACGGATTTCCGGTTGAATCCGGGAAACGCACTTCAATGCGGCGGGCCTTGGGGCTGGAGACCCATGGAATACGCACCGATGCCGAACGGTTCCGCGCCGAATACGCGAGGAACACGGGGGCCTCAAATCCAGGAACCAGCCGTTTGTAGCTGTTCGTGCTCGCGTTGGTGAACGCGTTGATTGCCCGTGCGTGCTTGATGATGCCACCGATGTAGTAGAACGCGGTCTGCGAAAGCCCGCCGTATCCGTCTCCGGAAAACAGGTTCTGACCATCCTTGGACAGGGATTGGTGAACGTGCATACCGTTTCCATTGTCGCCTACGAGCGGCTTCGGCATGAAAGTAGCCGTCTTGCCGTAGCCATGGGCAACGTTGTGAACCACGTACTTCAAGATTTGGAGCATGTCGGCCCGACGGACCAGGGTGTCAAAACGGGTTCCGATTTCACACTGCCCTGCAGTTGCGACCTCGTGGTGATGCACTTCCGTCTGCACCCCCATTTCTTCCATCACCAGGCACATGGTTGAGCGCAGGTCCTGCAGGGAGTCGACCGGCGGGACCGGAAAGTAACCACCCTTAACGCCTGGGCGGTGACCGATATTGCCGTCTTCGAAGGCTTTTTCTGAGTTCCAGGAACTCTCATCGGAATCAACCGAGAAAAAGCTGCCCTTCATCTCATTACCCCAGCGGACGTCATCAAAGACGAAGAATTCCGGCTCGGGTCCGAAGTAGGCGGTATCTCCGACGCCACTGGCGACCAAGTACGCTTCCGCGCGCTTTGCTGCGGAGCGGGGGCAGCGCTCATAGCCCTCTCCGGTCGCCGGCTCCACAACGTCGCAACGGAGGTTGAGGGTCTTCTCTTCAAAGAAAGGATCGATGACTGCCGTCGTCACATCGGGCATCAGAATCATGTCCGACTCATTGATACCTTTCCAACCGGCAATAGAGGAACCATCGAACATCTTGCCGTCTTCAAAGAAGTCTTCATTGACCTCGCGCGCAGGAACCGTGACGTGCTGCTCTTTGCCCTTCGTATCAGTGAAGCGGATGTCCACAAAGCGAACCTCCTCATCACTAATGGTTTTCATGATCTCTTCAGCTGACATCTCCGCAGTTCCTCCGCATCTATTCAAATTGATTGTTCAGTAGCGATTCCGGCGCCGACTGTTTCCTGTTTCGGACGCGACGATCCGAAAGATCGCTCACTCAGCCCACGAAACGCCAGCATGATGTATGCCAAACAAAATATCCTCGGCAGCCCCGGTTTCATAAGGCACACGAACGTTCGCTGCCCTGTTTTAATGCACCAATCTCAGGGGGCTGCACCATCATCGTGCGTCACGACCTCAGGAGCTCTCGCTCGCTTCTCATCAAGTCGCGTACCGACTCGCGCTGACGCACGATTCTGAATGTGTCGCCTTCGACCAGCACCTCGACGGGGCGCGGCCGCGCATTGTAATTGGATGACATGACAAAGCCATAGGCGCCGGCGCAGTTGAAGGCCAGCAGGTCGCCCTCAGTAGCCACGAGGTAACGGTCTTGGGCTAACCAGTCGCCGCTCTCGCACACTGGTCCAACGATATCGCACAATTCAGCCTCCTCTGCAGGACCAGCGGCGCTGCATCTCAACACCTCATGCCAGGCCTGATAGAGCGCCGGGCGTAGCAGGTCGTTCATCGCCGCATCCACCACGACAAAATTCTTGGCTTCGGAGCGCTTGACATATTCAACCCGGGCCAGCAGCACGCCAGCGTTGCCAACCACCGACCGGCCAGGCTCCATGTGGATTTCGAACTGCTCAGGAACCTCTTTCATGACGGCTTCCACGAGGGACTCGACGGGCGGCGGGTGCTCGTCGGCGTACCGGATCCCCAGCCCGCCTCCAACATCGACGTGCGAGATCGGGTGTCCCAGACTGCTCAGTTCAACGGCCAGATGCACGACCTCGCGAACAGCCTCGATCATCGGGGCGATAGAGGTCAGCTGAGAACCAATATGGCACGCAACTCCGCACGCACTCAGCCAAGGATGTTCCAGCGCTTCGGCATACAGCTTTCTGGCCTGCGGGAACGGAACGCCGAACTTGCTTTCCTTCAGTCCTGTTGCGATGTAGGGATGCGTACCAGGATCGATATCCGGGTTGACCCGAATTGCGAATCTCGCCGTTTTGCTGATTCGCTCAGCGATATCCGCAACTCTTGCCAGTTCCGCAGCCGACTCAACGTTAAGGCATCCAATACCGCATTGCAGGGCGCGTTCAATTTCTGCAGCGGATTTACCGACCCCGGAAAAGACTATTAACGCCGGATCTGCGCCCACCGTCAGGACGCGTTCGAGTTCACCACCGGAAACGATGTCAAAACCGGCACCCTGGCGCACCAGCAACTGCAGCACGGAGAGATTGTCATTGGCTTTGACCGCGTAACAGAGCCGATGCCCGCGCGCTCCGAAGGCACGCTGATATGACCGCCAGTTACTCTCAATCCTCGCCCGGGAATACACATAAGCCGGTGTTCCGACTTCCTCGGCGACAGCATTCAAAGCGACGCCATCGAGCCACAGTTGCCCGTGTCGAAATTCGAGTTCCACTAGAGAGATTATTCCGTCGTGAGAATCAACTTCAGGGTGCGGTCAGCGAGGATGCGCCCGATTCCTGCGGCTCATCAGGGAGATAAAGGTCGCCTTTCTGGCCGCACGCGCCAAGGAAGAGCAAGAGCAGCCCAAGCTGGAGAGCTTTAGTCAGAATCCGGAGGGTGAGAGCCAGGCGCATATCGCTGAGATGATAGGAAGTTGTTGTGGAGAGCGGAGTTTACACCTTGCGACTCCGGGCTTGGGTCCACGCGTCCCGACCCAGTGTCTGACTATCTCGGCGCCACTGCCAGCTGCACAGAAAGGTGCAATGGGCCTACGGAAAGCGCCCGCCCTATGTCGGTCGGCACTTGCAATGCGATTTGTTAAACATCGAGAATGTTCGCCTCCATGTCACCGTCTAGAGAAATAGAAAGCCCATGAGTGAAAACCTCATCCACGTTACCGATGATTCCTTCGATTCTGATGTGCTGAAATCCGAGCGCCCCGTTCTGGTCGATTACTGGGCGGAGTGGTGCGGGCCCTGCAAGATGATCGCCCCGATCTTGGAGGAAGTTTCCGGCGAGTACGGCACTAAGGTCACGGTGGCCAAGCTCGATGTCGACCAGAATCAAGCCACCTCCGCGAAATACGGAATCCGCGGCATCCCAACCTTGATGCTGTTCAAGGATGGCGACATTGTCGCGACGCATGTCGGGGCCCTGACCAAGTCGCAATTGACGGCCTTCATCGACGCCAATATCTGACCACTCCATTGTTCCTGGCCGCTCTGCAGAGGCAGCTGCGGGCCAGGGTCGAGCACGCTAGACGACCGCCAAACTGCGTGCTAATGTCCGGCACAGGCTCACTTCTTCACCGAGCCTGACCCCCGAACCCTGACAATATTCCCTCAACGCGCTGCCGTCCGCGCTCTCTGCGTGTGATTAAAGCGCCCAGCTCTCAAAGTCTCGACATGAATCTCACTGAACTCAAACGGAAGCCCGCCTCGGAACTCGTTAACCTTGCTGATCAGATGGGCATCGACGGTGTCTCCCGCTCGCGCAAGCAGGACGTCATTTTCAGCATCCTCAAGGCCCATGCGAAAAAGGGCGAAGACATTTCCGGAGACGGCGTGCTGGAAATTCTTCAGGACGGTTTCGGTTTCCTGCGTTCTAACGATTGCTCGTACCTGGCCGGCCCCGACGATATCTACGTATCCCCCAGTCAGATCAGACGTTTCAACCTGCGTACGGGTGACACCATTTCCGGAAAAATCCGGCCGCCAAAAGATGGGGAGCGCTACTTCGCGCTGCTGAAGGTCGGAGAAATTAACTACGAGCCGCCTGAAAACGCTAAAAACAAAGTTCTGTTCGAGAACCTCACTCCTCTTTTTCCGCAGCAGCGTCTCCAGCTCGAGCTGGGGAACGGCAGTACAGAGGATCTGACCCCCCGGGTAATCGACCTGGCCTCCCCTATCGGCAAGGGGCAGCGTGGTCTCATCATCTCGCCGCCCAAGGCCGGGAAAACGATGATGCTCCAGAGCATTGCGCACTCTCTGGAGGTCAATCATCCGGATTGCTATCTCATTGTGCTGCTTATTGATGAGCGACCTGAAGAGGTCACCGAAATGCAGCGCTCGGTGCGTGGAGAAGTGATCTCAAGCACGTTTGATGAACCTGCGAGTCGCCACGTTCAGGTCGCTGAAATGGTGATCGAGAAAGCGAAACGCCTCGTTGAGCATAAGCGCGACGTAATCATCCTGCTCGATTCAATCACCCGACTGGCACGCGCCTATAACACCGTGGTGCCTTCCTCGGGCAAAGTACTGACTGGCGGTGTTGACGCCAATGCGCTTCAGCGACCCAAGCGCTTCTTCGGCGCGGCGAGAAACATTGAAGAAGGGGGCAGCCTGACTATCATGGCAACGGCCCTGATAGACACCGGTTCGCGGATGGACGATGTGATCTACGAGGAGTTCAAAGGGACGGGCAACATGGAAGTTCACCTCGACAGAAAGATCGCCGAGAAGAGAATATTCCCGGCGGTCAATATCAATCGCTCGGGAACGCGTCGGGAGGAGATCCTCACCAAGCCCGACGAACTTCAAAAAATGTGGATCTTGCGGAAGCTCCTGCATCCCATGGAGGAGATTGCCGCGATGGAATTCCTTCTGGAGCGCCTTAAGGCGACGAAAAATAACGCTGATTTCTTCGACGCCATGAAGCGTTGAAGCGAGGCAACCACACGCCCCAGCCTGTAGTTACCCGCTTCGGAAGTCCCTAGCCCGGCGGCCACCCCAGGCTGCGCCCACCCAGGACATGCACGTGCAGATGAAACACCGTCTGCCCTGCCGCCTCGCCGTTATTCACGACCAGACGAAATCCATCTCCGCAGCCTTCCCGCTCAGCCACCCCTGCGGCGGTTAACAGGAGGTGCCCGAGCAGCTCCGCATCCTCCACCGTTCCCTCGGCGACCTTGGCCAGTGGCTTTCTGGGACACACCAGAACATGGACCGGGGCCTGGGGGTTGATATCGCGAAACGCGATACAGCGTTCGTCTTCGTGAACGATATCCGCCGGAATCTCGCGATCGATAATCTTTTCAAACAGCGTTTTGTTGGCCATGGGAACGTCTCGCTCAGGCGTTGCTCTGATAGTAGTGCATGAGAATTTCAGCAACTTCGGGACGCGCAAACTCGGCGGGCAAGGGCTGACCTGCACTCAGCATTTCCCTCACTTTGGTTCCGGAAAGCAGAACAAAATCTTCGGGTGCGTGATCAGGTGCATCCCGCATCATGACAACGCGTCCGAGCTTCTTTGAAAACGCCGTGTGATCAGCCTCAAAAATCTCGATATCCAGCGCGTTCTCCGGGACCGCCGTGCGGAAGATTTCCTGCGCTTCGAAAGCTCCGTAATAGCTTCCGACACCCGCGTGGTCGCGACCGACTATGAAGTGCGTGCAGCCGGCATTCTGACGGAAAAGCGCATGTAGCACGGCCTCTCTTGGGCCCGCATAAAGCATGTCAAAACCGTAACCGGTCACCATCACTGTGTTGGGCGGGAAATAAACGTCAACCATTTTTCGAATGGAGGCGTCCCTGACATCTGCAGGTATGTCACCGGGTTTCAATTTTCCGAGCAGCATGTGAATGAGGATCCCATCAGCCTGCACTGCCTGCTGCGCCATCCGGCACAGCTCCTCATGCGCAAGGTGCATGGGGTTGCGGGTCTGGAAGGCAACGACGCGCGACCAGCCCCGCTGTGCCATCTCGTTACGGATCTGGGTCGCAGTCCGAAACGTGTCGGGAAAGTCGGTTTCGAAGTAGCTGTAATTCAACACTTCGATCGGTCCAGCCAGCAGGACCCGCCCCTGTCCCTGAAACGTTGCGACCCCAGGATGCTCGGCGTCCAGCGTGCCGAAAACCCGCTCGGTAATCAGCCGCATGTCGGCGTCAGAAAGCGTCTCGATAGTTGTGATCGTCTGGATCGCCAGCACGGGCTCGCCAGGCACATTGGGATCGCGCAGGGCTACGCGATCTCCGAGACGCAACTGACCGGCATCGGTGACCAGGTTCAAAACCGGCACTGGCCAGAACAGTCCGTCCGCAGTGCACATGTTTTCCGCGATGGACAACGCGTCCGCCTTCGTTTGATACCCGCTGAGCGGTGTGAAATAGCCCGCTCCGAGCATGACTGCATTCGCCGCCGCTGCTGACGACACCACAATTGAAGGCAGCTGCCCTGCAGCCGACAGTGCTGCGTCACGGGCGCTTGCGTCTTCAATGAATCGGGGTGCCAGCTCGTCGGCACCGTGTGGCTTAATCATTTTCCTGTCTTCTCCTTCTTTGATCGTTGTGTTCGTGACGACCGTTGCACCGCACGAGAGGCGGGATGTCGATCACTAATAGACCCTGCGCGCGTGGAACCACTGGCTACACGTTCTGCAGTTCTCGCCGATGATGAAAAGTAGCTGTTGAGCCTTCGCGGACAATGTCGCCGATGTGCAGATCGAAACTCCCGCGACGTCGGTCTGCAAAATAAAACTCGAGGGTATGTGTAATAGTCGGGAAAGCCAGCTCTGACCACGGGATCTCACTTTCGTCGTACAAACGACATTCGAGGCTTTCACTCCCTGGCCCAAAATCCAACGCCCGCAAACGGGCCAGAAACATCATGTATACCTGATTGATCTGCGGCAGGTTGAACACTGCGAATAAACCGTCAACATCAACCAGGGTCGATGCTTCTTCGAGTGTTTCGCGCGCTGCTGCCTCAACCGTGGTCTCACCGTTCTCCATGAAACCAGCCGGCAGCGTCCACCACCCGTAGCGGGGCTCAATGGCGCGCTTACACAGCAGAATTCTGTCCTCCCACACAGGGATGCAGCCGGCGACGATATTCGGGTTCTGATAAAAAATTTCACTGCACGAGCCACAGACATGGCGTGGACGATTGTCTCCATCCGGCACCCGCCAGTTCATCTCCGAAGAGCCACAATGACTACAGAACTTCACTCTACATGCGTCCTCTGGGCGCGCTCCATGGCGTCTTTCAGAGACGGCCAGAGCTCATCGAGAATCATCGGCTGCACCTCCGCCACAGGGTGCAGCCCGTCGGGCTGGAAGGCCCGGCTTTCGCTCGCCAGGCTTTCGAGCATGAACGGTGCCAATGCAACCTGCTCTGCGCCCGCAACCCGCTCGAAAATCGCCTCGAATGCCGCGAGATACTGCGGCCCGTAGTTGGGCGGCAAGCGCACTTTCATCAACACAACTTCGGCGCCATGTTTTTTGGCGGTACCCACGATAGCCGTCAGGTTAGTCTCGGTTTCTCCCGGGTCGGTGCCACGTAATCCATCATTCGCACCCAAGGCAATAAACACCACGCCGGGTGCGTGTTCAGCCATCAGGAGTTCGACGCGGCGCGCGCCGCCGGCGGTGGTCTCCCCGCTGATGCTGGCATTCACAACAGAATATTTATAGCCTGACTCGCGGATTCGGGTAGCCAGGAGTCGCGGCCAGCTGCTGGGTATCGGGATCCCGTAAGCAGCGCTCAGAGAATCGCCCAGAATGAGTAGCGGCATCAGGCTTTCGGTAGCCGCAGTCGTGCCGCTGCTCAGCAGAAACACCACCAATAAGAAGCCCCGGAACTTCCGCATGGCGACGATCATAACCGCTGAGCATATCACTAAGGTCGTAGATGGACCGCGGGGGGAGCTGCGCATCCTGGATGACGTGAATCTGACCATAGCCGCCGGAGAGCAGGTTGCGATTACCGGCGTGTCCGGCTCCGGCAAGACAACGCTCCTCAGCCTGCTGGCCGGTCTCGACGTGCCAAGCGCCGGTCGTATCGTACTGCGCGGGCAGGACCTAACGTCCCTTGACGAGGACGGACGCGCACGTCTTCGACGCGAACTGGTCGGCTTTGTATTCCAGGCATTTCACCTGATACCCAGTTTCACCGCGCTGGAAAATGTCATGCTGCCGCTTGAACTCCAAAATGCAAAAAACACAAAGGTTCGTGCTCGCGAACTTTTGGAGCGGGTCGGGTTGGATGATCGGCTGGACCACTATCCGCGACAGCTCTCTGGCGGAGAACAACAGCGGGTCGCGCTGGCCCGAGCCTTCAGCACCGAGCCAGAGATTCTGTTCGCTGACGAACCTACCGGGAATCTCGACGCCATAAACGCGAAAACGGTTGCCGAGCTGATGTTCGAGCTTCACACGGAGCGCGGCGGCACTCTGGTTGTTGTCACTCATGACCTGGTGCTGGCCGCTGCGTGCGACAGACAGATCGCGCTCGGAGGGGGACGTCTCATTGAGGCTTAGGGAAACTGCGTCGAGCTTGACCCTTGCACTGCGGATGTTGGAACGTGATTTCGTCAGTGGGCGGATCACTCTCATCCTCGTCGCTACCACCCTGGCCGTTGCCACCACCGTTTCCGTAAGCCTCATCGCGAACCGCGTAGAGCAGGTTCTCGTCGCGGAATCCAGCAATCTTCTGGCGGGGGATCTCGCTCTCGTCTCGCGTCACCCCATCCCGGAAACAGACGAGAGGCTGGCGCGGATGCTGGGCCTGTCCGTCTCGCACACTGCCACTTTACGCAGCGTCGTGGTCCACGCAGGACGACTGCAGCTGGTGCGCCTCAAAGCAGTCAGTGCGGCGTACCCGCTGCGTGGAAAGCTGCGGGTCGCACGATCATTACAGGAAAGCTCAAGTGAGCGTTCCAAAGGGCCTGCGCCCGGAGAGGCGTGGGCGGACCCGCGGTTATTCCAGCTGCTCAAGGTTACGCCGGGAGACACCCTGTCTGTCGGCAACCGGAAACTGGTTCTGTCGCAGATGCTGCTGACGGAGCCAGACTATGGAGGAGACCTGTTCGCGCTTGCGCCGCGCGTGATGATCGCCATGGAAGATCTCGATGCCTCGGGTCTTGTGCTGCCTGCGAGCCGGCTGACCCACACGATGCAGGTTGCAGGATCACCCGAAATGACCGCGCGTCTCAGGTCGCGCCTGGAACTGCGCCCCGGAGATAAATTTATCGAGCCGCAGGCAGCCCGGCCGGAGATTCAGGGCTCGTTCGACCAGGCGCGCCGCTTTCTGGCGCTGGCAGCATTCGTCGGGGTGATGCTTGCTGCAATCGGTATCAGCCTCAGTGCACTCTCTTACCGGGACCATCAGGAACCCACCATCGCCTTACTGAAAACCCTCGGCCTCGAACGCGCGCAGATCCGCCTGATCGTCGCGATAGAGCTTCTGTTGATCGCTCTTCTTGCCAGCGCTCTCGGAGGCGGATCTGCATGGCTGTTCCATCTATGGATGCTGTACGAATTTGCGCCGCGCGTGTTTCTTGCGCGAACGGTAATTTCCGTAGTCCCCTTTCTTCACGGAGGCGCGACTGCTGTTCTGGTGCTAGGGGGCTGTGCGCTCCCCGCCATGAACCGACTCTGCGCGCTGCCGGTCAGTACTATCCTCCTGCGAGACCGCCGCTTGCCGGCAGGACTAGGTTACAAAGCTTTGCTTTCGGTACTGCTGACGCTGATCTGTGCTGCACCCTGGTATCTGGGCAATGCAAAGCTGATCGCGATAGGTCTCGCAGGGATCTCTCTGTCAGCCGCCCTGATCGCCGGACTGTCACTGTTTATGATCCAGATGGTCACGCGTCTGCGTTCCCACACCGGAGTCGACTGGCGCTTCGGACTTGCGGCACTCGCCCGGCGCGCGCGCCTGTCGGTTGTACAGAGCACGGCACTGGGTCTCGGCATCGCAATCATCCTGCTGCTGGGCCTTATTCGAGGCGATCTCATGGCGCAGTGGACAGCCAGGCTGCCAGAGCGAGCGCCGAACCAGTTCCTGATCAATATCCAACCGACCGAAGTCGAGGCGCTCGCAAGTTTCCTGACAGCACGCGGCGTACCTGACACCCGGTTCTACCCGATGATCCGCGGTCGTCTCGTCGAAATTAACGGCACTGCCGTCGACCCTGAAGCCTACGAGGACGCAAGAGCAAGACGCCTCGCCGATCGGGAATTCAACCTCTCCTACGCCGAAAAGTTGAAGCCGGACAACAGACTTGAGGCAGGTCGCTGGTGGTCGAGCGGAGCTTCCGCTGAGCTCTCTGTGGAAATCGGTCTCGCCGAGACGCTTGGTATTGAATTGAACGATGAGCTCCGCTTCCAGGTCGCTGACAAGGCCGTCACCGGCAGGGTCACGAGTCTGCGCCATGTTGAATGGGACAGCTTTGAGGTCAATTTTTTTGTAGTCTCAACCCCAGATCTGCTCACGTCGCAACCCGCAACTTTCATCACCAGCTTTTTCCTGGAATCTGAGCAGCGGTCACTGCTCTCGGAGCTGGTAGCAGAATTCCCCAGCGTCACGGTGATCGATGTGGACACCTTGATGACGCAGATTAGGGGGGTCATGCAGCGTATCGGAAGCAGCCTGACCTGGGTATTCAGCTTCGCGCTGGCGGCTGGCATCGTGGTTCTGGTCGCCGCTATCCAGGCCGGCCAGCAGGAACGTCGCCTGGACGTCGCTGTTCTAAAGACGCTGGGCGCCTCCCGTAAATTCATATTCCGAGCGACCCTGACGGAGTTCGTCGCGATCGGAGCGGTCGCCGGTGTCACTGGCGCCGCCGGCGCCTGCGCGCTGGGCTGGGCGATCGCATTTTTCGTGCTCAAGATTCCTTATGCCCCTGCAGCGCTGACCGTCCTGACCGGAGTCGCACTGGGTGTTGCGGTGGTCGGGGCTGTCGGGCTGGCCGCCGCAGTCGTAACCCACCGCCGCGCAGCGAGCACGGTCCTGCGTCTGGCGGACTGACGCTGGGAGGCTAGCGCGGATAAAGACAGGTTTTCCGACTAGAGACGCTCGTCACCGTCTGCCGTCCACGGAGGACTGACTAGCGCAAGAAACTGCAGAGTGCCGGCACCCGTGTTCTCAATCCACTGCACCGCTCCCGCCGGAATGTGTACGGCATCTCCCTCCCCGACAGTCCGGGTCGCCCCATCAACATGCATCAGTCCCTGGCCGCGAAGCACATAGTAGACTTCGGCCTGATCGAGGCGATGGCGGTAGGAGCGCTCTCCGCACGCAACCTCCGCGACCGCCATCGAATACGGCAGGTCAACCGGATCGTTTTTTTCGTGCAGCAACTCGAAGACCCGGCAACCATCGTTGGCAATCAGTGCCGGGCAATCGCGCAGAGACTTGACGAACATACTTTGCTACGCAATCTGATGAGCGACCAGTTTATGACAGGAGCGCCCAAGCCATGACCGCCTACCGCGGACGATCCGCTTTCTCACACGGACTGGCCACCAGGACCGGCGTTCTGCTGATCAACCTCGGCACGCCGGACGCACCGGACACCACCTCAGTCAGGCGCTATCTAGCTGAGTTTCTGTCTGATCCGAGGGTCGTCGAGCTACCGCGCCTGCTGTGGCTGCCACTGCTACACGGGATCATTCTCAACACCCGGCCCCGACGCTCGGCGCATGCCTACCAGAAGATCTGGGGCGAAGACGGATCACCCCTGCTGACCGGTTCTCTGAAACTCAGCTCCGCTCTTCAGTCGAACCTGGATCCGACTGAGCAGAATCTGCTCCTCGCGCTTGGGATGCGTTATGGCAACCCATCTGTGGAAACCGCGCTGCAGCGACTGATTGATGCGGAGTGCCGACAGATCCTGGTGCTGCCGCTGTACCCGCAATACGCCTCCGCGACGACAGGATCCTCTTTCGACGCCGTCTTCGCCCAATGCCAGCGCCTGCGCTGGGTGCCCGAACTGCGTCTGGTCAGCGGATATCACGCGGCCCCGGCCTATATTCAAGCTCTGGCCGAGAGCGTGTGCCGTTACTGGGCCGCAAACGGCCGCGGTGAACGTCTGCTGCTTTCATTTCACGGGATCCCGCAGGACACTTTTCTGGCTGGCGACCCATACTTCTGCCAGTGTCAGGCGACCGCCAGACTTCTTGCAGAGTCGTTGAAACTTGCACCGAACGAAATGTTCGTCACCTTTCAGTCCCGTGTCGGTCCGAAGCGCTGGCTGGAGCCTTACACCGACAAAACGCTGGATGCCTGGGGCGCAGAGAAGGTGGGCGATATCGATGTGCTGTGCCCGGGGTTCTCAATCGACTGCCTGGAAACACTGGAGGAGATCGCTATGCAGAATGCCGAGCGGTTCGCTGCGGCAGGCGGCGGGCAGCTGCGTTACATCCCGGCTTTGAATGATCAGGCTGGGCACGTCGACGCGCTCGCCGGCATCATCCGCACGCATCTCTCGGGTTGGCGCTCTGGCTCTTCAGCTGCAGATGACGCAGTGCGACAGCGCGCAATGCAGGCGGGCGCTGCACGCTGAAGATTGCCGGCATAGCCCTTACTGCTCGTCAGCCGCGCTCCGAGCGTCGCCGACGATTGTGACCGTCAGCACTCTTTCATGCCCGCGCGATCTGTGCTCCCACAAATACAGGCCCTGCCAGGCGCCCAGTACCAGAGAGCCCGCGCGCACCGGCATGGTGATATCGGTGCGCGTCAGAACACTGCGTACATGCGCTGGCATGTCGTCAGCTCCCTCTGCACGGTGCTGGAACAGGAGATCACCATCGACTACAAGACGGCTCATGAATCTCTCAAGGTCGCCCAGAACGACTGGATCTGCATTTTCAGTCACGACCAGCGACGCGCTCGTATGCCGCAGAAAAACCGAGCACAAACCAGCCCGAACGCCACTCTCTCTGACGAGCGCCTGGATTTTCGCAGTGAGTTCGGTGAAGCCACGACCGCGACTCGGTAGATGAATCTCGGCCTGAAAAACCACGGTTAGACGCTCAGTCCACCCGCACCAGAAAGTTCGCGGGCGCGCGCCGCTGCTGGTCAGGCACCGACAAGGCCCTGCCATACCAGAACAATCCAACGACGACTTCGAGCGCGGGGTCGAAGCCCACAAGCTGCGCCAATTCCGGCATGTTGGTCACCGCCCCAGTAGTCCATTTACAACCGACTTCAGCGGCCCAGAGCGTCAGCATCAGATTCTGCGCCATGCAGCAACAGGCCGCATAGTCCTCGCGCTCGCGCTGTGGGTCGGCATCACGCAGAGATGTCAGTAACAGCCAGCCAGGGACAGCGTTCCAGCGCTTGAGCTTTATCGCCGCCGCTTTTTCACCCTGCTTACGGTGCACGAGTTCAGCGTTCAGGGCACTGATCTTTTTCTGCACTACAGGCCCCAACAGGTACACGCGCCAGGGTTCTGTGCGATGATGATTCGGCGCCCATCGGGCGGCCTCAAGCGCATCCAGAATCACAAAATCCGGCACCGGTTCAGGCTGGAAATCGTGGACAGTACGCCTCCCGCGGATGATTTCATTGAGCGCGCGCCGCGCCTCGTGGTTGTCTTGTGCTGGCAGCAAGTCCTCATGCTCCTGTTGAAACAGCTTTTCGGAAAAGCACGATTGTTACGTAACTTCGCATGGAAATCAGGCGTCCATTCCAGCGCCGGCACAGGAGTTACGTTCAGAGTGGGGCGGCCACCTTTCACCACCGATAAAACGACCTCTGTAGGCGCTGACGGCGCCTGGCCGGGACGTCCTGCCAGCAGACGGCACATCCTCCTCACGCTGATACTTTGGTTGGGCACTGCGGCCGTTCCGGCGGCGGAGGAACTGGCCGCACAGCGCGCTGCATTCCAGGTCGTGCTCAACCTCCAGAGCCAGAGCCAGTATGAGAAAGCGCGGGAAGCCATCCGTGGTCTGGAGAACTATCCTCTGTTCCCCTACTACCTCTACAACGACCTACGTCGACGACTGGACCAGCTGCCGCACGCAGAGGTCCAGAAGTTTCTTCGAGATTACGAGCAGACCCCCTTATCGGAACGCATGCGCGCGGCGTGGCTGAAAGTACTGCGCCGGAAACAGCGCTGGCAGTCGTTTATCGACTTCTACCAGCCGAGCGGCAGTACCAGCGAGCGCTGCGATTTCCTGCGTGCGCGGATCGAAACAGGTGATGAACGCGCAGTGCTGAGCGAAACCCGGTCAGTCTGGCTCGACGGCAGCTCCCTGCCGGACACCTGCGACTTTGCCTTTGAGCGACTTTACGCGAGTCCCCTCATGACCGACGCGCTGCTCCTGCAGCGGATCGGCCTTGCCTTCGACAAAAACAACACCCGCCTGGCAGGTTATCTGGGCAAACGGCTGCAAACAGCAGACTCACGGCAACGCTTCGATGCGTGGCAGGACGCGCACTCGACCCCCCTGCGCGTTCTGCAGCAACAGCAGGTCGAGGACGACGAAACGCACCGCGCCCTGGCACAGCATGCTCTGTTGCGTCTGTCCCGGCGCGATCCCGAACTCAGCGCAGCAGCGTGGCTACAGGCCAGCGCACACTATCGGTTCAGCGAAGAGGACAGGGGCATTGCGCTCAGAACTATCGCCCTGGGGCTGGCAGGCGCAAAAGCCCCAGGCGCAATCAAGGCACTGGATGCAGTGCCTGAGAGCCATGCTGATGACCGCATTCAAGCCCTGCGCCTGCGGACAGGTATAGAGAATCGGGCATGGCCATATCTCGCTCGATGGACTGAGGGACCACCCCCGACGTCGGTTTATGCATTGCGTTGGCGCTACTGGCAGGCGCGCGCGCTGGAAGAAATCGGACAGACCTCTGCAGCCAACACGCTGCTGCATGAGCTTGCGCAGGAACGCGACTATTACGGCTTCCTCGCGGCTGACCGGCTGGGGGAAGGCTACCGTTTCAACAACCGGACCGTTGGCGCTACCGAAGAGGAGCTGGCCGGGCTTGCCAGCAGAGCGGCGCTGGTCCGTGCACGGGAGCTTCTCCTGCTGGAGCAGCCAGAGGATGCCCGGCGTGAGTGGTTTCACGAGCTCCGGCACCTGGACAAACGACAGCTCGAAATCGCTGCCAGCCTGGCCGCCTCATGGGAGCAACCCAGCGACGCGATCCTGGCGCTGGGCCGGGCCCAGTCCTACGACGACCTCGAGTTACGCTTTCCGCTGCTGCACCACGAGGAAATCTCCCTCCAGGCGACGCGCCGTGATCTGGACCCCGCGAGAGTGCTCGCCATAGTCCGTTCCGAGAGCGCTTTCAATGCGAGAGCCCGCTCCCATGCCGGCGCACTGGGTTTGATGCAGCTCATGCCCGCGACCGCCCGCCAGACGGCTACACGGATCGGGCTTCCGCTCACGCACACGGAATACCTTTATCGCCCGCGGGAAAACATCACACTGGGGACTGCTTATCTATCAACGCTCCTGAAAAAATACGACGGCAATTTCGTGCTGACCTCCGCTGCGTATAATGCGGGTCCTTCCCGCGTGAACAGCTGGCTTCCGCCGGTGTGCACGCCGGCGGAATTCTGGATCGAGCAGATCCCGTTTACTGAGACGCGACGCTATGTGAGGCGCGCACTTTTCTACACCGCGATCTACCAGCAGCGACTGGGCGCGACAGTTGAACCGCTGTCCTCTGTTATGCCGCAGATCCTGACCAACCTGTCCGCCGAGGAGGCGTCCTGCAATTCATGAACAGCGCAACCATCGGAATCCTCGGGGGCAGCGGTTTTATTGGCAGCCACCTCGCTAATGCACTTGACAGCCGTGGCTATCGCATCCGCATCTTCACGCGTGACCGGGAGCATGCCCGGCGATGCTGGACGCTGCCACACGCGGAGGTCATCGAAGTCGACCTGAATGATTCTGAAAAACTCGCCGCCGCCTTCACACCCTGCAGCACGGTCGTCAACCTGATCGGAATCCTTAATGAGCGCCGCGACGATGGCGCACAGTTTCAGGAAGTGCACGCTCAGCTCCCGCAGCGGGCTGCGCGGGCCTGTAAGGCGGCGAGCGTCGAACATTTCATTCAAATCAGCGCCCTCAATGCAGATCACCACCAGACAAGTTTCTATCTGCGCTCGAAACACGATGGCGAAGCGCTGCTCCGCCAGGAAAGCGGTCGCCACTTCAGCGTCTCCGTCCTGCGCCCATCGGTAGTCTTCGGCGCACAGGACAGCTTTGCCAATCGCTTCGCCGAACTCATTCGGCTGTCGCCCGGTGTGCTTCCCATCGCTCGTGCCGATGCTCGCTTTCAGCCGGTCTTTGTCGGCAATGTCGCTCAGGCAATCCTGCGCCTCATTGAGGAGCGTACTTTCCGCGGGCAGGCCTACGATATCGGTGGAGCGGAGATCGTTACCCTGAAGGAATTCATCGAGTACGTGGCTTCCCTGATGCAGCGTCGGGTGTGGGTCATGTCGCTGGGACCGGGGCTATCGGCGCTGCAGGCGCGCGTCCTGGAATGGGTCCCCGGCAAACCTTTCTCCCGCGACAACCTCCGCTCTCTTCAGCACGACTCGGTGTGCTCGGGCGAAAACGGGCTCATGACCCTCGACATCGAGCCAACACCGATGCGTGAAGTCCTTCCTTATTTTCTGGCCGGCACAAACCAACGCAGCCGCTACTATGGCTATCGGGTCCAGGCTCGGCGCGACTGAACCTGGAGCGCAGTGGCGGTCGACTCTCTCCGGACAGGCAGGGTCTGATGAAAATCTATGAGGTTGGCGGCGCCGTCCGTGACGCGCTCTTAGGCTTGCCGCTGAAGGACCGCGACTGGGTCGTCGTCGGCGGAACTGAGCACGAGCTGGTCGAGCAGGGCTTCCGCAAAGTGGGCGCCGACTTCCCCGTTTTTCTTCACCCGCAGACCAACGAGGAATATGCACTCGCGCGCACGGAGCGCAAAACCGGCGCTGGCTACAAGGGATTTATCACAGACAGCTCGCAGCAGGTCACGCTGCTGGAAGATCTAGCGCGGCGTGATTTCACCATCAACGCGATGGCCCGTGACCAGGGTGGGAACATCATCGATCCACATAACGGCCGGGCCGACCTGACAGCCCGCATGCTGCGGCACATCACCCCTGCATTCCGGGAGGATCCGCTGCGCGTGCTCCGAGCAGCTCGCTTCGCCGCCCGCCTGGGGTTCGAAATCGCGCCAGAAACTCTCATCCTGATGCGCGAGATTGCGGCCAGCGGTGAGCTGCAGACTCTGGCACCAGAGCGGATCTGGCAGGAGCTGCGCGCTTCCTTGATGGCTCCACATTCCCGACGGTTTATCACCGTGTTGCGCGACTGCGGCGCTCTCAAAGAAATTCTTCCAGAGCTGGACCGGCTTTTCGGCGTCCCTCAGCCAGCCCGCTACCATCCGGAAATCGATACTGGCGAGCACGTTCTGCTGGTGCTTGAGCAGGCAGAGCGAAGCCGTGCCTGTGAAATGGTGCGCTTCGCAGCTTTAGTGCACGACCTCGGAAAAGGGACAACTCCTGCAGAAATTCTGCCTGCGCATCATGGCCATGAGGAACGCGGAGTGGCCCTGATTGAGGCTCTGAGCGAGCGTCTGCGGATCCCTCGGAACCACCGCGACCTCGCTTGCCTGGTCTCGCGCCTGCACACCCGCGTGCATCGTGTACTCGAAATGGGCGCCCCGGCGCTTGTCCGGTTGCTCGAAGCGGCTGACGCCTGGCGGCGACCGGAACGCTTCGAAAATTTTCTGCAGACCTGCACGCTCGACGCCCAGGGCCGCAAAGGTCTGCAGCAAACGCCCTACGCGCAGGCTGCACGTTTGCGCCGGGCATTGGACCTGTCGAGGCAAGTGGACACGCGCGCGCTCACAGAGCGCAAGCTGGCTGGCCCGGCCTACGCCGCAGCCCTGCACGAACTGCGCGTCAAGAAGCTAAGCACCAGCAGCTTTTGAGCAGATGCTTTGTGCGTCTCTACGGCACTGTTATCAGCCGGACGCGGTCCTGTCGCGCCAGGATGACTCCTAGCCCTGCTTCCCACCCCAGAGCTCATTAAGCCGCTTATCCCGACCACAGTTGAAACGATAAAAGCGGTAGCGCAGCGGATTGTTCAGGTAGTAGTCCTGGTGGTAGTCCTCTGCGGGGTAAAAGACACCCGCAGGCTCTATTCCGACCTGCAGCGGTTCCTTGAAGGTTTTGTTTCTCTCCACCTCTTTAAGGGACATCTCAGCCGCCCGCCGCTGGTCCTCCGAGTGGACAAAGACAGCCGGACGGTATTGAAGGCCATGGTCGCAGAACTGGCTGTCTGCTTTGGTCGGGTCGATATTGCGCCAGAACACCTCCAACAGCGTCTCATAGCCGACCACGTCGGGATCAAACAGGATCTGAACGGCCTCGGCGTGGCCCGTGGTGCCAGCGGAAACCTCTTGGTAGGTAGGATTCGCCTTATGGCCTCCTGTATAGCCCGAGGTCGTTGAAACCACGCCATCGAGCTTGTCGAAAGGTGGCTCCATGCACCAGAAACAACCGCCGGCGAACGTAGCCACATCAAGCTTCTTGGCAGCGTCAGGCGCTGTCGGCTCGGCGGAGTTAGCCGCACTCGCCAGCAGTGTGACCAGCAACGGAAAAACGGTCTTTATCAGCATAGGCATGAGCGTTCCTTTTGAGCTTACGAGGCCTGGCGGTAATTCGGGCGGAGAATTCTGGTCATCTCTCCGACTCGGACCGCAGACAAAAGTTGCGTCAGCGCCTCAGAGCAACCAGACGAGCAGGACTACGCCCAGGAACAGGCGATAGACCATGAAGGGCCACATACCTATCTGCTCGATCAGACCCAGAAAGAGCTTGATGCAGACGTATGCTGACAGTGCGGATAAGCTCGCAACCACCAGCATGGCGGTGCCGTCATGACTCCCTCCGTGCGCCAGCAGCTGAGCGAGTTCAAGCGCTGCAGCCCCGGCGATCACCGGGATGGAAAGCAGGAACGAGAAGCGCGCACTCGCCTCCCGCGAGAGTCCAAGCGCCAACCCTGCAGTCATGGTGATCCCCGATCGGGACACACCCGGTACCAACGCCACGGCCTGCAGGCAACCGATAACAGCTATGTCCATCGCGCGCAGGCTCTTAAGCCCTCGCGAACGGCGCCCCCACCGATCGGCGACCCACAGCAGAATACCGAATACAACCGTCGTGCCAGCGATCACCACGGGCGAGCGCAGCCCTGTTGCCACCAGATCGTGCAGCAGGACGCCGGCCAGACCGACCGGCACGGATCCGAGCAACAACGCCCAGGCTAGAGGCGATTCTCCGCGCGGCTGCAGCGTCGCCACAGAGCACAGCCAGTCCCGTCCCAGAGTCGAGATTTCCCGCCGGAAGTAACAGCAGACGGCGACGAGTGAGCCGAGATGCGCGTATACGTCGAGCGCCAGACCCTGATCTTCCCAACCGCTGACCACTGGAACGAGGATCAGGTGGGCCGAGCTCGAAATCGGCAGAAACTCACTCAGCCCCTGGACCAGCGCCAGAACACACCAGTGCAGCATCTCCACCGTTACGCTGCTCTCACCGGTCCGACCAGACGATGCCGTTCGTCGTCCGCAAAACCGCTGAGGACCGGATCGCAGCCTGCCGCCAGCCCGAGAAACTTGCATGTCTCGCCCATTTCGCCTGGGAGAAGAAGCCGCTTCGCTTCCTGCGCTAGCGTGTAATCATGGCTGCCCACGCCGGTCATTTTTTGCGCGAGCACCGCTTCGAGGCCGGTGTTCAGGAGGAAACGGGTCTGGGTGGCGAACCCACAGACGTCAAACCCCGCCTCCTCAGCACAGCACGCGGCCGCGGTGAAATTCACTGCCACCGTGAGATCCTGCAATCCGGGTCGCGCGAGCGCATCGGTATGCAGCTGATGGCGGAAGTGACACTTCATCGTTCCCGCCGACCGGTCCGGATGAAAATACTCATGCTCTGGATAGCCGTAATCGCTCAGCAGCACAACCCCTCTTGTGAAGCTCTCCCTGAGCGCGCGGAACCAGCCGCCCAGAGCCGGCTGCACTTCGGTCTCATAACCGTCGGGAAATCCAGCCAGCGCCACACGAAGCGTCTCAACGGCGGCGTCATCGAGGGAAGTGAACGGCGTGATCTCAATCGCATCCCCGCGAATCGCCACCCCCAACTCGCGGATCCCTTCAGAAGTCACGCGGTACCGTTTGAAGGGCATCGCATCCAGCACTTCGTTCGCGAGCACAACCACCGATTGGTCATGATGCTGGTGATCCGGCGACCAGCTGAGCCGGGCCGAGTGCTCGCCCAGATGGCCCGCCAGATGCAACCGCTGCCTCTGGACGAGTGTCGGATTGGGCTCAACGATGTGGTAGCGCAGCGCCGGGTACTGCGGAATCAACCGGGTGAGCAGATCGCCGGCGAGCCGACCGCTGCCGGCACCATACTCAACGATTGTGTAGTCGTCCTGGCTCAGCAGGGCCGCCACCTCTTGCGCAAGGCAGGCAGCAAAAAGTTCTCCGCTTTCCGGTGCCGTGATGAAATCACCGTGGCGCCCGAAAATAGCGTGAGGGGCAGCGTAGTAGCCGAGTCCCGGTGCGTACAGCGCGAGGTCAACAAATTCATCGAAGGGCAGGATCTGTGCAGGGCTAGCAGCGATCCGCGCTCGAATCAGCGCCTCCAGTCGGGCTGATCGTTCTAGCGCGGCCGGATCGGGATCCTGTAAGCTCGTTTCGCCTTTCATAGTGACGTCGCCCGCGCCTTCGAAATTCTTAGCTTTGGCTGCCCCACGTTCCATAAACTGCCGCAGCGCCGACCGCCCGGTTGCCCTGGTCACAGGGGCGGCAAAAAGGGTCGGCGCGGCCATCAGCCGCCGTCTCCATAGTCTGGGCTACGACCTCGCGATCCACTACCACAGCTCTGCTGAAGTCGCAGCAGACCTCTGCCACGAGCTGAACAGAGTTCGCCCCGACTCCAGCTTCATTATCCAGCAGGACCTGAGCCGGCCGCGAGCACACGACATGCTGCTGCGCAAATTTACCCGCCGCTCGTCGCGACTGGATGCGCTGATCAATAACGCTTCTATCTTTGAGGAGACACCTCTGGCGTCTCCAGACACAGCGCTGTGGGACGCGATGCACGCAATCAACAGCCGCCTGCCTTATTTCCTCTCACTGGCAGGCGCACCCATGCTCAGCGCCTCTGAAGGCGTGATCATCAACCTGCTCGATATCCACCACGATCGGCCACGGCAGGATTACGCCGTCTACTGCGCCTCCAAGTCCGCGCTGGCGTCACTGACGCGCTCCCTCGCGCTGGAGCTCGCGCCGGCCGTGCGCGTGAACGGCGTATCGCCAGGTGCCATTCTGTGGGCAGACGCCGAGCCGGATAAGCTGCGCCGCTCGGCCCTCAGGTCAACACCGCTGAAACGTTGCGGGGACCCTGAGGACATCGCGCAGGCGGTCGAGTATCTGTGCGCGGCTCGTTACGTGACCGGTCAGATCATCAACGTCGACGGCGGGCGCTCGCTGAATATGTAAACAGCGTTCAGTTTTCAGCCGATTTCTTTCTAGCACCGAAGTTCGGCAGCGGCGATGCGAGAAACCAACGCCGACTTTCCTGATCAAACCACCAGCTCTGCGCATCGTCGAGCGTCCGCAAAACACCAGAGTCGATATCGTAGTAT
The DNA here is from genome assembly GCA_038116745.1 of Gammaproteobacteria bacterium. GTDB lineage: Bacteria > Pseudomonadota > Gammaproteobacteria > JAYODW01. Next base: position 42,840 of record JAYODW010000013.1, on the reverse strand, counting down.
TCAATCCGAACGATCACCCGACCCTCAGATCCAGTGTCAGACAACAGCTGAGACTTGATGTCGTAGGACGAGATCCGGTAGCGCGCGACCCGCTCCGGGTCCGAATCCACGGCCGACCCGTCCTGGTTCCGCAGCAGGCCTACAGCCTCATCGTAATAGCCCCAGCGAAGCATTTTCCCGTATCCCTCAACAGTCTCGACAAAGGCGTTGCCTCGGCCTTTCTTCCCCATTGTGGATACGTTGCCGCAGGCCACGAGTAAGGCCAGGCAGAGCAGAAAAAGTACTCGACCTGCCCGCGACGCGCGGCGGGAGAGAGGGAAAAATTCCTGCTGCGCGACGGCCTCAGTCGGACTCTGTTTGCGCATGATCTGAAATCTGACCATCGGTAATCCTTAAAAAACCGGCCCCTAATCGTCCTTTGTTGCAGTGAACCACGTTGCCAGCGAGGATGGCTCAGGTTGAGACGGGTACAAGCGCCACTGCCTCCGCCGCAACTCGCTGCCACAGTTCAGTCAGCGAACATTCTGTCTCGGGATGCCGCCAATCCGGCATCAGTTCAGCCAGGGGCTTCAAAACAAAACTTTCACGACGCAAACGCTCCAGGGGCAGATCGTGCTCGACGCTGCCGGTTGCGCCACTAAGCAACAGTAAATCGAGGTCCAGAGCGACCGCCCCTCCTGGCGCCATCGGGCGCTGCCTTCCACAGCTGTCCTCAATCTCTCTCAGCGCTTGTTTCAACTCAGCCCATGCGAGCACTGTCTGAAAGCTGACAACCAGGTTGCGATACGACGGCCCCGGCGCTCCATGGAGTGGGGCACTTTCGTAGATGACGGATTCGGCTAACGGGCCGTAAAGCGCGCGTAGCCGCGCGAGCGCTTCGGGGATCCTCAGTGCTGGATTCTGGTTGCTGCCAACCCCGACACAGGCGAGGCGCACGGCCCTGGTCACTCGCGGCGTCCACGTTCAATTATGATGCCGACCGCCTGAACGTCTCTCAGCACGCCGAGTTTCCGGATCCGCAGGCGGACCCACGCGACAGCGAAATCCTCCAGGAGCATCGACGTCAAACGCTCGCCGAGGGCCTCGATAAGCTCAAAACGGCTCTCCCTTGTAACCTCCACGATGCGATCACGAACAGCCTGATAGTCAACGGTATCGCGGAGATCGTCCGAGCGACCGGCACAATGCATATCGGTGCCCAGTTCCAGGTCGAGAAGGAGTGTCTGGGTGACACGCCGCTCCCACTCCCACACGCCGATAACCGTGTCTACGCGTAGTTCGTCGAGGAAAACAATGTCCATCAGGGTAGGGTCAAGACGGCCAGCGAGCCGCGATGTTAGCAAACTTGAACCAGCTTGCTTGGCGCATCCGATTGGGATGGAATGCGGCCATGACAACATACATTGCGATGGTCATCGCCGCTTATCTGCTGGGGTCCATCGCAAGTGCGATTGTGGTCTGCCGAGTATTCGGCGCGCCCGACCCTAGAACAGTCGGTTCTGGCAACCCGGGAACAACCAACGTGCTGCGCGTTGCAGGGAAACTGGCCGCACTCCTGACCTTGCTGGGGGATGCTGCTAAGGGTGTTGTGCCGGTTCTCAGCGCTCATACGCTGGGCATGACGCCACTGCTCGCGGCACTTTGTGGACTCGCCGCGTTTCTCGGCCATCTCTACCCGGCGTTCTATCGATTTCAGGGTGGCAAAGGCGTGGCAACCTTTATCGGCGTGACACTCGCGTTTGACTGGCGTCTCGGCATGCTGTTTATCGTCACCTGGCTGACTGTCGCCCTCGTGACGCGCTTCTCCTCCCTCGCAGCTCTTGTCGCAACAGCCTGCGTTCCAGCCGTCACCTGGACATTAGGCTATGCGACCGCAATCAGCGCTGTTTTTGTCGTTTTCGTCGGCCTCATCTTCTGGCGCCATCGCCAGAACATCAGCAACCTGCTGCAAGGGACAGAAGGCCGCATCGGACAGAACAGCAGCACCCCAAGCTGACGCGGCCTAGAATCCTGTCATCCGGCCACAGCCCCTTCAGCCTGCGGCGGCGCCAGCTCACTGATCGGCCATCGCGGGCGCACCTGAAAACCGAACGCATCACGTTCACCAAGACGCAAACGTTCATAGCCTGCGTACGCAATCATGGCGCCGTTGTCTGTCGCATACTTAAGCGGCGGGAAGAGGACGCTCACGCTCAGTGATTCGCCGAGCGCAATCAGCGCCTGTCTCAGGTCAGTATTCGCGCTGACCCCGCCCGCCACAACGAGGCGCGTAAGCCCCGTAGTCTGCAGGGCGCGTCTGCACTTGATCACAAACGTATCGACTACCGCATCGGTGAACGCCCGCGCGACATCAGCCCGTGTCTGCTCGGATTGATCAACTTCGCTCATGAGGGTCATGACCCGGGTTTTAAGACCGCTGAAGCTGAAATCGATCCCGGGTCGGTCAGTCATAGGGCGCGGCAATCGAAAACGCTCAGCGCGCCCCTGCTGCGCCAGACACTCAACCTGCGGACCACCTGGATATCCGAGGCCTAGCAGCTTGGCCGTCTTGTCGAATGCCTCGCCGGCAGCGTCGTCCAGGGACTCCCCGATAATTTCGTAATCGCCAAGTCCTCGCACGCTGACAAACTGGGTATGACCACCCGAGACCAGCAACGCCAGGAAGGGCATCTCCACGCTGTCGCTACCCAGCATAGGGGCAAGCAGGTGTCCCTCCATGTGGTGCACCCCCAGCACCGGAATCTCGAGAGCCCAGGCAAACGCGTGCGCGAATCCGGCGCCCACCAGCAGAGCGCCGGCCAGCCCGGGTCCCGCCGTGTACGCCACCGCATCAAGCTCGCGGCGGTCAAGCCCTGCAACGCTCAGCGTTTCCTCGACCAGCGGCGCGAGTTTTCGCACGTGGTCCCGGGAGGCGAGCTCCGGCACAACGCCGCCAAACTCAGCATGCGTAGCGGCCTGACTGAACAATCTCTCAGCAACTATGCCCCTGGCGCCGTCGAAAACCGCGACGCCGGTTTCATCACAGGAAGTTTCGATGCCAAGTACTTTCATCGGTGGAATCCCGCGCCTCAATATTGCTCGACATTCAGGGGCGCTGAAGATAGCATTCGCCGTTTTCCTGCGCACAGATGGCTCCAGAAGGAGTGCCCAGACATATGCCCAACGTACGAATCCGAGAGAACGAGCCTTTCGACATCGCCATGCGTCGCTTCAAGCGCGCATGTGAAAAAGCCGGTGTGCTGGCCGAAGTTCACCGTCGCGAGTTTTACGAAAAGCCTACCCAGGTCAGAAAGCGTAAAGCCGCAGCCGCCGTTAAACGGTGGCAGAAGAAAGCTGCGCGACAGACCCTGAGACGCCAGCGCCTCTACTGAAACTCTCCCCCGCTCCCCCTTTGACCGTGAGTACCGCAATCCCCGAGCAGCTCAGTGCCGACATCAAAGCGGCCATGAAGGGTGGAGAAAAGGAGCGCCTGGCGGCGCTCCGTCTGATTTCAGCCGCGTTCAAACAGCACGAGGTCGACCAGCGTGAGGCAGTCGACGATGATCGCGCAGTCGATCTGCTGACCAGGATGGCGAAACAGCGGCGAGAATCAATTACCCAGTACGAAGCTGCAGCGCGGGAAGATCTCGCCAGCCGCGAACGGTTCGAACTCGAGCTTATCTCCGGATACCTTCCTGCGCAGCTGTCCGACGACGAAATAGCAGCAGCCATTGATGCCGCCGTCACACAAACAGGCGCCACCAGCATGCGCGACATGGGTAAGGTCATGGGCGTTCTGAACGGCGACCTGAAAGGTCGTGCAGACATGGCCAGGGTCAGCACTCTGGTCAAGGCGCGACTATCAAGCTGACCCACGTCGCTCTTCGCTGCCTCGGGTAGGATGGGCGCTCCTTTCTAACGCAACGCCGCGCTCTCCATGAGTGGACGAATCCCTGCAGCGTTCATCGATACCCTCCTCGCCAGAGTCGATGTGGTCGATGTCATTGAAGCCTATCTGCCCCTGCGCAAGACCGGGCGGGACTTTCAGGCTTTGTGTCCCTTTCATGGGGAAAAAACACCCTCGTTCACGGTGAGCCGGGAAAAACAGTTCTACCACTGCTTTGGCTGTGGTGCTCACGGCTCCGCGATTGGCTTTCTCATGCAGCATCGCGGACTCGACTTCGTGGAGGCCATCGAAGAACTGGCCAGCAACGTCGGACTCGAGGTCCCACGGGAAGCCGGCGGCTCAACACGCGCAGGCGGGGACAAGGAGCTGCACGCCGTGCTGGAGGCCGCGCGCGCTTTCTACGAAACGCAGCTGCGACGCTCCGGGAGTCGAGCGAGAGCTGTGGACTATCTTAAGAATCGCGGTCTCACGGGTGAGACCGCGAAAGCCTTTCATCTGGGATTCGCCCCGGATGGCTGGACCAATTTGTATGACCATCTGCGCGGAAACGGGATCGACGACAGTCTGATGGAGCGGGCTGGACTTATCTCGCGTCGCACCCATGGCGGCTGCTACGACCGTTTCCGCGACCGCGTGATGCTCCCGATCCATAACCGGCGAGGCAAGGTAATTGGCTTCGGCGGGCGGGTCATAGACAACGGCGAACCAAAGTACCTCAACTCTCCTGAGACTGAGGTTTTTCACAAAGGCAGAGAGCTCTACGGACTTCATGAGGCTCTGCAGCACGGAGCACCAGCCCGGCTGCTGGTGGTTGAGGGCTACATGGATGTGATCGCGCTGGCTCAGCACGGCCTGCATAACGCGGTCGCAACACTCGGGACCGCGGTCACGCGCCAGCATCTGGACCTGCTGTTCAGGCAATGCCCGGCCGTCGTCTTCTGTTTCGACGGCGACGCCGCCGGACGCCGCGCCGCGCGGAAAGCACTCGAAATTTCGCTGCCGGAACTTGCCGGCGATCGGCAGGTCAGTTTCGCGTTCCTACCTGACGGCCACGACCCGGACAGCGCGGTGCGTGAATTCGGCAGCAAGGCGTTGTTTACCAAAACACGGAACTTCGGCTGCGCCGACTATCTGTTGAGCGAGCTTAGAGCGGAAATCGACACGAGTACGGCAGAGGGCAGAACGCGTCTTGTCGCACAAGCGGTCCCCTATCTCACCCAGATCCCGGATGAAGCGCATCGCGCAGTCGGTGCCCGTCTGCTGGCAGAGCAGGCGCGCCTGGACGAGGACCTCATTCGACAGCAACTTGGTTTTAAAGGACGGCGTACAACTGCTGCGCGGCAAACTACCAGAGGAATTGCACGCTTTGCGAGGCGGTCACTGGAGGAACAGGCCATAAGTATCCTCGTGCAGACACCGGCACTCGCTCCCGCCCTCACGCCTGACACCGCGGAGCTGCTAGCGCGCGAGCTGGACAGCTGCGCACTCCTGCTGGAAGTCTGGAAAACCGCCCGGGTCGGCTCACCCAACAGCGCCGCACTGCTCGAGCGCTTCCGTGAGCATGAAGCGGAGGCTACCATCAACGAACTTGCAGTCCTCGAACTGCCGCTGTCGGCGGAGCAGCGTGAAGCCGAATTCGGAGCTGCTATCGAGCGCCTCATCAGTCGGGCGGACGACGCCGAGATCGGACGCATCAGACGTATTCCGTTCGCGCAATGGACTGAGGCGCAGAAACTACGAGTGCGTAACCATCGACGTTCCTGAGCGGCATCCGACGACACCGCCAGCGGTACAGATTTAGCTTGGAACCCTTGACTTTCCAAAGCGCGACCTTATATTTAGCACCACTCACTGGAGAGTGCTAATAGCAATCTCTTTATTTCCATAAAATCAAAGATTTAATTACTTCAGGAGTAATCAAATATGAAGATTCGGCCCTTACACGACCGTGTCATCGTCAAACGCTGGGAGGAAGAAAAAACCTCTCCGGGCGGCATTGTCATCCCCGACTCCGCGGCTGAAAAACCGGTCAAGGGCGAAGTCGTCGCGGTCGGCAACGGCAAGCTGCTCGAGAACGGTGAAGTGCGTCCGCTGGACCTCAAGGCTGGCGACAAGATTCTGTTCGGCAAATATTCGGGCACCGAGGTCAAAGTTGACGGTGAAGACCTTCTGGTCATGCGCGAAGACGACATCATGGCGGTTTTCGACGCGTAAGCGGCGACATCACCACTTAAGGTTTCCGGAGGAATATTTCCAATGACTGCTAAAGAAGTCCGTTTTTCTGACGACGCTCGCTACCGCATGGCTGCAGGCGTCAACATCCTGGCCAACGCCGTCAAACAGACGCTGGGCCCGAAGGGACGTAACGTCGTCCTCGAGAAGAGTTTCGGCGCACCGACCGTCACCAAGGACGGCGTCTCCGTCGCCAAGGAAATCGAGCTCAAAGACAAGTTCGAAAACATGGGCGCGCAGATGGTGAAAGAAGTCGCTTCTAAGACTTCTGACGTGGCCGGCGACGGCACCACCACGGCTACCGTGCTGGCTCAGGCGATTGTCCGCGAGGGTTTGAAGGCGGTTGCCGCCGGCGTCAACCCGATGGATCTCAAGCGCGGTATCGATCGCGCAGTGGCCAACGCTGTGGTCGAGCTGTCCACGCTTTCCACACCGTGCACCGACAGCAAGTCGATTTCTCAGGTCGGCACCATTTCCGCGAACTCCGACCAGGCCATCGGCGACATCATCGCTGAGGCCATGGACAAGGTCGGCAAAGAGGGCGTCATCACTGTTGAAGAGGGTTCCGGCCTGGAGAACGAGCTCGACATCGTCGAGGGCATGCAGTTCGACCGTGGCTACCTGTCGCCCTACTTCATCAACAACCAGGAGACGATGGCGGTTGAGCTGGAAGAGCCTCTTATCCTGCTGCACGACAAGAAAGTCTCCAACATCCGCGACCTGCTGCCGGTGCTCGAGGGCGTAGCCAAGTCCGGCCGCTCCCTGCTGATAGTCGCTGAGGACGTCGAAGGCGAAGCGCTGGCCACCCTGGTCGTCAACAACATGCGCGGCATCGTCAAGGTTGCTGCTGTCAAGGCACCTGGTTTCGGCGATCGTCGTAAAGCCATGCTGGAGGACATTGCGATCCTGACCGGTGGCACCGTTATCTCCGAAGAAGTCGGCCTCAGCCTTGAGAAGGCCGGCCTTGACGATCTCGGCAGCGCCAAAAAAGTCCAGATCAGCAAGGAAAACACCACCATCATCGATGGTGCTGGGGATCAGAAAGGCATCGAAGGCCGCGTGAACCAGATCCGTGCGCAGATCGAGGAGACCAGCTCGGATTACGATCGCGAAAAACTGCAGGAGCGTGTTGCCAAGCTGGCTGGCGGTGTTGCCGTCATCAAGGTGGGCGCCGCGACTGAAGTCGAAATGAAAGAGAAGAAGGCACGCGTCGAAGATGCTCTGCATTCAACCCGCGCTGCGGTCGAAGAAGGTGTGGTACCCGGCGGTGGCGTTGCCCTGCTACGCGCTCAGTCCAAGGCGAGAGAGACCGCCACCGACAACGACGATCAGCGCATGGGCGTCAACATTCTGGTTCGCGCACTCGAAGAGCCGATTCGTCAAATCGTATCCAATGCCGGCGACGAGCCATCTGTCGTCGTAGCCAAGGTTGCCGAGGGTTCTGGCAACTTCGGTTACAACGCGCAGACCGGGGAGTACGGCGACATGATCGACATGGGTATCCTGGATCCCGCGAAGGTGGCTCGTACGGCTCTGCAGAACGCAGCATCTGTGTCCTCCCTCATCCTGACCACGGAAGCCATGGTGGCTGACGCGCCGAAGGATGACGACGGTCCTTCTATGCCCGACATGGGCGGTATGGGCGGCATGGGCGGTATGGGCGGCATGATGTAAGCAGCCCCGCTGACTACCGCTCTTCGGAGCCTGAAGAACCCCGCCCCGTGCGGGGTTCTTTTTTTGCGCGGGTGCCGGAGCAAGCCCATGCGTGCGCGCGACTCAGTCACCCACCTTTTTATGCAGATGTGGTCGCGTCTCAGGCCGGCCCTTGATCATGTAGCGGCTCTCTGAACCCGTTGCGGTGACGTTCTCGTATACGCCGTCGTCACGCTTGACCAGCTTGGTGAACCCGGCATTTTTCAGGCTCGAGTTCCCGGTGGGGATCGCAATGCCGGGCGCGGAAAGACGCTTGCGCACAGGCGCCTCAAAGTCGGTCTCGCCGATCGGCGTCTGCGTCGCAAAACACAGCTCTCCCCAGTTCCGGATGACGGTATGGATGGAGTGCCTGACCTGCAGGACCTGCCCGTTGGCAGGACATTCGTACTCATAAGAAGGCATGCCGGCTACCTGCCTCTGGACTCGATCAGGCTACGAAGCTAAACCACCTGCGCGGGTTTGCATACCCTGTGCGCCCGCCGCCAGCGCTAGTCCCGGGCGTCTTCATCCGCGGCCAGCACCGCGCTGACCGCCGCATAGGTCGAGACGCAGTAAGGAACACAGTAGGTCAGCAGCATCTTGAAGACGTCCTTCGCCGAAAGCTCACCCAGCCACAGGCGATCACCGTAGTTGATAATCACCAGAAGAGTGCCAACCACCATTGCCACGCGCCGCGCCCGCGCGACGATATCTTCCCGTCGAGCCAGGCGCAGCCACTGTTCTGAACGGCCTGCTGGCACTGCGCCGAGTCCGGCCTGGCTAACCCATGAGCTGGTCAAAAATGCGAAAGCCGGCAACATAAGTACCGACCGCCGATCCCAGCGTGCTCAGAAAAAAAACCAACAACGTGCGCGCAACCCGGTTCTGGCGCCAACCCGCAAGCCGGGTGGTCGCTGTGCGAAGCTCGGCAAAATCCGCAACCGTCGGTTTGCGCAGCCAGGCCTCGACCAGGGCCGTCACCATGCCCGCACCAACAGTCGGATTGAGCGAAGTCAGCGGTGCGGCCAGAAAGCCGGTGACAATTGTTATCGGATGTCCGCCGGCGATGGCGCAACCCAGCGCGGCCAGACCACCATTAATTACAATCCACTCCGTCACCAGACGCAGCCCCAGATCGGGACTTCGAGTGAACCCGATAGCAAAGCCCGCGAGAACCAGCGCCACGATCAACCAGGGAATAAAGCGCCACCAGCGCCGCGTTGGGGGCGTCGTATCCAGCTCGACCAGACGAGCTTCACGCGCACTGAAGCCGCGCTCGAGATAGGCCTGCAGCCCCTTCAAATGACCAGCACCGACAACTGCCAGAATACGAGTCGGTTCTTCCGGCACCACCTCCAGCAAACGCGCGGCCATATATTCATCTCGCTCATCGATCAGCGGTCCATAGATCGGACCTGCTGAGTCGGCGAACTGCGCAAACGTGCTCTCGAGCAGATCGCCCTCTTTGAGCGCCTCGATATCTTCTTCGGGAATGTCCTCGTTCACGACCACGCTCGCGAACAGTCCTGAAAAGATATAGAACCGTTTGTACCAGGGCACGTTGGCGTAAATGCGTCTGAGCGTGGTGCCGACATCCCGATCGATCAGATGCAATGACAGAGATCTGTCCTTCGCGCCCTCGATGGCCGCACGCATTTCGGCACCTGGCTCAATACCGAACTGCTCAGCTATCCGCTGCTGGAACGCGCCGAGCGCGAGCATGCTCAACACCATCGGCGCTTTACCCGAACGGATCACCTCGAACAGATTCATGCGCCCGATCGCATCCGGATCGACCATGCTGCGGAAACGGTTCTCGCACAGCTCAATAGCAATCCTGTCGTACTGCCCGGACGCGATCTCCTGACGCACGGTCTCCGCGCTGGCGCGCGACACGTGCGCCGTTCCAAGCACGAACAGGCGGGAATGCCCGAGCGTAATTTCAAACCCTGGCTGACTGACTGGCTCGCTCATATCTCAACTTCGGTTACTGGGCCTACTGCATATCCGTGAGACAGCCAGTTTCGCCCGAGCAGCAGTTTATCGGCTGCTTGCGAGCGGTCGTTCAGGTTGGTCAGGATGCGAAAAGCCTGGCCACGGTACACCACTGTCAGGTAGACGTGATAGCGCACTTCCCGGCAATCAGCCATGCGGATCCCGCGGACCTGCGCGACCGACGCGGTGAGCTCACGACTCTCTCCCTCGGCGTTGACCAGCTCAAAACGGATCTGCCTTCCCACGTCGTCAATTGAGGGCGCGTCCTCACCATCGATGACCTGGATATTCCGTGCATTAATCGAAGAGACGACAGCACCGGTATCGAGCCGCGCCTCGAACTCCAGCGCCGCTTCCGCCACTACCACGTCTATGGTCGGGTCGAGCACTACGCGCTCACTTGACCAGCGACCGAGCACGAAAGCGCCGCACAACAACGCAACGATGATAGCCACCCTGAGCACCCGCACTCAGCGACTCCTGTATCCGGCCGTATGGAATTTCCTCGCCGCTCGGCGACCCCCGGACAGCGCCGCAGGAGCCGCTCATAAAGCGTGCGCATTGTAGCGGTCGAACAGGAGAGAAGCCTGCGGACTGCAGGGGAAACGTCCGCTGCGCTGAAAAGCCTGCTGTCAAGATAGCGAGCCCAATCCGGGTTCATTAGAATCCGCCCGCCGGCCCTGGACGCACGCGTCAACGAGTGCACCGCACACTGACCAGACGCCAGCTGGCAGTTTTTTTCCGGCAATCAGTTGTTTTTCACTTGCGTCATCTGAATCCGCAACAGCGCCAGGCGGTCGAGTTCCACCACGGCCCCGTGCTCGTTCTCGCCGGGGCAGGCAGCGGCAAAACCGGCGTCATCGCCAATAAGATTGCTTACCTCATCGACGCGCAGAAAATCGACGCGCCAAGCGTTTTCGCGATTACCTTCACTAACAAAGCCGCACGCGAAATGCGCTCCCGGGTCAGCACTCTCCTGGGGAAACGGGAAGCCCGGCCCTGGATCTCGACCTTTCATACGCTTGGATTACGGATCCTCCGCGCTGAATACGATTTGCTTGGCTATCGCCGCGGGTTCAGCATCCTCGACGCCGGCGATTGCGCTGCCCTGCTCGCCGACCTCATGCGCCGCGACAGTCCGGGAACGGACATCGCGGTCGCGGCGGTGCAGGCTGCCATCTCCGCCTGGAAGTACGCCCTGACTCCTCCCGGCACGGTCTCGCTTGAAGGAATGTCCGCAGCAGAGGCTCTCGCGGCGCGCTGCTACGGCCCGTATCGCGAAGCGCTGATGACCTACAACGCGGTCGATTTCGACGACCTGATCAGCGGGCCGGTGCAGATCCTCAAAGAAAACGAGGAGGTTCGCAGCCGCTGGCAAAGTCAGGTTACGCATCTGCTGGTCGACGAGTATCAGGACACCAACCTGTCCCAGTATGCTTTGATTCGCCTGCTGGTAGAGCCGGGCCAGCGTCTCACGGTCGTCGGCGACGACGACCAGTCCATCTATGCCTGGCGGGGCGCACGTCCCGAAAACATCGCCCAGCTGTCAAAAGATTTTCCAGATCTGAAAGTCATCAAGCTGGAGCAGAACTATCGCTGCAGCGGCACCATCCTCAATGCGGCCAACGCCCTCATCGCGAATAATCCACACCCGTTTCCGAAGACGCTCTGGTCGGCGCACGGCTTCGGCGACCGCATCCGGGTTTTCTCCTGCAGCGCCGAGCATGATGAAACTGAGCGTATCGCGAACGATATCCTGCACCGCCGGCTGCTGGGTAAAGGCGGGTTTGCAGATTTTGCAGTTCTGATCCGCTCCAACCACCAGGCACGCCTTTTCGAACACGCATTCCGCGAGCGGGAAATCCGCTACGTGCTTTCCGGCGGTCGGTCGTTTTTCGACTACGCCGAGATCCGCGACTGCGTTGCCTATCTGCGCCTGCTGGCGAACCCGGAAGACAACAATGCGCTGCTGCGCATCGTTAACACACCACGCAGGGCCATTGGCACCCAGACGGTCAAACAGCTGGTCGAGACATCCAGCGAGATCGGGATAAGTCTGCTGGCCACGGCGCAGAGCCGGGCATTTTCAGAGCGTGTATCGCAGCAGGTGTACAAACGCGTTTCCGAGTTCGCCGCCTGGCTGACCTCACTGCATGAAATGAGCCTCACCAAGCCGGCGCCGGACGTGTTCGCAACGCTGCTGCGCGACGTTGACTATGACAGCTGGCTTGCGCAGAGCAGCGACGGCGAGGCGGCCGCGACGCGCCGGCAGGAAAACGTGCGCGAGCTTCAGCAATGGGTTGCACGCATTCACGCCGCAGACGAGAGTCGCGGTCTCAGCGATGTCGTCGCCGCGCTTACACTGTTTGACATTGCTGAGCGGCAGGAAAGCGAGAACGAAACCGACGGCGTGGCCCTCGCCACCCTGCATGCGGCGAAGGGCCTGGAGTACACGCACGTCTATCTCGCAGGCTTTGAGGAAAATCTGTTGCCGCATCGCTCGAGCGTCGAGCAGGATCAGGTTGAGGAGGAGCGGCGTCTCGCCTATGTCGGCATCACGCGCGCCAAACAGACGCTGACCCTGAGCTTCTGTCGTGAACGAAAAAGATTCGGCCAGATTGAACCCTGTGAACCCAGCCGTTTCCTGAACGAACTCCCGCGAGATGAACTGGTCTGGGATGGGGCGCCTGTCGATGAGCAGGCGCGGCGCTCAACCGGGCGCGGAACTCTGGACAGCCTGAAACAGATGCTGAAAACCTGAAACCGATCTGCGCCCGCACTCAGTCCTCAGCCTGCGTGCCTCTCAACCAATCGAGGGGTTCCCGATCGGCGTTTTGCTTACGGCCCTTTTCCTCACTGTCCAGTGCAGCGAAATCAAACAGCTCAGGGTCAGCCAGATGCGAGGGCACAACGTTCTGCAGCCCACGGAAAATATTTTCCGAACGGCCCGGCTGCTCACGCTCCCACATCATCAGCATCTGCTTGATTTTCGCACGCTGCAGATTTTCCTGGCTGCCACACAGGTTGCACGGAATGATTGGAAAGGCGCGCGCATCCGCGTACCGCGCGATATCCGTTTCGCGACAATACGCCAGCGGCCGGATCACGATATGGCGGCCATCGTCGCTCAACAGCTTGGGCGGCATGGCTTTCAGTTTCGACCCGAAAAACAGGTTGAGGAACAGGGTCTCGACGATGTCGTCACGGTGATGGCCCAAGGCAATCCGCGTGATTCTGTGTTCGGTGGCGAAGGTATAGAGCACACCGCGCCGCAGTCTCGAACATAAGCCGCACAGCGTGCGCCCTTCCGGTACCACGCGTTTCACCACCGAGTAGGTATCCTGCTCGATGATGTGGTGCTCGATCTCGAGCTCCGCCAGGTAGTCGCGCATGACCTCCGGCGGATAGCCCGGCTGCTTCTGGTCCAGGTGGACTGCTATCAGCTCGAACCGCACGGGGGCGCGCTTCTGCAGCCCGAGCAGGATCTCCAGCATGGTGTAGGAATCTTTCCCACCCGACAGGCATACCATGACGCGGTCGCCCTCGGAGATCATGTCGAAATCCCCGATCGCACGGCCGACCTGCCGCCGCAGCCTCTGCTGCAGCTTACCGATCTCATGACGCTGCTTACGCGCCTCGGTGCCAAGTGCGTCCGGACTGGCGTTCAAGGTTTAAACCTGCTGATAGGCAAGCTGCCTGGGCGCCCATCTTCGCACGGAAGCGCGCGCCCGCTTGAGCGTGGCTCAGGCGACGCTCTTAATCTGCTCCGTCGAAACCACGCCTCGCTTGAACAAACGAGTTTCTATGCGGCCCGGCATAAACGCCCGCTCGATTTCAGGCAGCGTGCGATTAGGGTCGCAATCGCCACACATGAATACGTCGATCGCCGCATAACCGCGCTCAGGCCAGGTGTGAATGGAGATGTGGCTTTCGGCCAGCACCGTCACGCCGGACACGCCCTGCCCCTCGCCGAAGGGATGATAGTAAGCGTGCAGCACCGTCGCCTCGGCCGCGCGCGCCGCCCTGGTCAGCGTCTGCTCGATCAGTCCGGCGTCCGTCAGGTTATGTGCGTCCCACAGCTCGATCAGCATATGGTCGCCTGCGTAGGCAGTACCACGCTGATCGGTTTTGAAATGGTCGGGCAGTTCTTTCACGATGCTTCTCCCTCCACCGCAGCTCTTATCCAGGGCGGCAGCACAAAACTCGCGGCATGGACATCCGGCGAATAGTGCCGGGTAGCGCCCTTAAGCCTGGCATGGCGGTCAGCCAGCACATTCTCATCGAGCGTGACACTGGCTCCATCGCGGGCACCGAACCCGAAGGTCATATAGCCCCCGTAGTAGGTCGGCACTGCAGCCAGATAAGCACTGGCGCTCAAGCCCAGCTTACGCAGTGACGCCACGGTTCCCGCTGCCTCGTCCCGCTGAAAGAAAACCACCCCATCCTGCGCACTCAGTGTCCCGCCCGGCGCCAGTGAATCCCGACACAAACGGTAGAACTCTTCCGAGTAAAGCGCTTCGGCCATACCTATCGGATCGGTAGAGTCGACCAGAATAGCGTCATATTCCCCCGTATGCTCCTTCATATAGGCGAACGCATCCCGAACGACGATGTTGACCCGGGGGTCATCAAAGCTGCGTCCATGGTCGTTCAGCGTCGGCAGGAACTCGCGCGCGCTGTCTATCACGACCTGGTCTATCTCGACCAGATCGACCCGCTCGATCGGGTGCTTGAGCACCTCGCGCAGCGTTCCGCCGTCGCCTCCGCCCACAATCATGACCCGACGCGGCTCAGCCGCCGACATCAGGGGCACGTGGGTGAGCATCTCGTGGTAGATGAACTCGTCGGCTTCGGTCGTCTGCACTATTCCGTCCAGGACCAGGACGCGCCCGAGTCTGGGCGCGTCGAAGATCCGGATGGACTGGTATTCCGTTTCAGCCTCGAACAGGAGTTCGTTGTAATTGAATCCCTGGAAAGCCTGTCCCGTGTACAGGCTTTCGACGAACTGACCGGCCACGGTCAGCTCGCCTTCTTAAGTTCAGGCTGAAACTTACCTCGTTCCAGTAAATGCGTTTCGACGACTTCCGGCTCGAAGTACTTTCGACATACAGCTACCGCGTCATCGTTATCAAACGACTTGCAGGAGAAGATGTCGATGTAGACCTGGCCGAGATTCTCAGCAAAGTGCGCGCAGATATTTGACGTTTCGATCAGCTGCAGGAGAGTGAAGCCGGCCGCGTCGAAGGAGTGCGTCGCGAAGTGCTCAATCTGAGGTTCGCCGTAAGCCTTCATGCGGATGGTATCCACGAGCTCTTTGACCCAGGCACGCAGGTGCTCAGCATCAATAAGACAGCGCCGCGGACAGCCGGCAAGATCGAGTATGAGGTGTTGCCCCCAGATAGGTTGCTCAATAGACATCTTTATGTCCCCCACCCAGTAAGGTCTTAGATATCGCAGCGCTGAAGACAGCCCTGCGCCCAGTCGGTTCGGGCTTGATACCGAACCCGGCCGAGGTCATGAAACGGCTTGGTTCACCTCCTTAACAGCTGGAATTACGCCGCCAGTCACACACGGAGGCCGCGCAGCGTATAGCTTTGCGTGCAGAATGCAAGAACTTTTTTCAGGGCCTTTTCAGACCTTGTCGATAGCCTCATCGCCGAGCACCGAACAGGCGCGTTTCAGCCACCCGCACAGCCGATCCGCCCAGTGCCTCTGCCCGGTCTCGTCCGTCACCAGATCCTGACGGATTTCGATGGCAACATGCAGCAGCCCCCGCTCGATACCGTGCACCGGAACACCGTAATCGTCAGCATCAATGCGATACGGCTCGTTGTCGCCGACCACAAGGTCCGGCTCTTGTTTCAGCACGCCGAGCAGGCTGTCGGCGAGGTCTCGATGGTCGCCCGACAGCACACCCACATGCCATGGCCGCTCATGACCCAGGTAGCAGGGCGTGAAGGTATGCACAGCCACGAAGATACTCGGGCTCCCCGCCGCAACGCGCGCATCGAGCAGCGCAGTAATCGCCTGGTGGTACGGCGTGTGGATTGCCGCGACCCGCCTCTCACGGTCGGCTTGAGCCAGTCCGCGGTTGCCGGGGATTTCTGTCGCCTCTGAGCGTTCAGGGATAAGTCCGGCGCTGCTCATCGGGCGATTGCAGTCCACGACCAGGCGTGAATAAGGCTGCCAGACGAGTGCCGCATCGAGGCGCGCTGACAGCGCGCGCGCGACGCCGAGCGCACCGATATCCCAGCCGATATGGCGCTGACGTTCCGTCAGACTGAGCCCCAGGTTTCCCAGGCTCTCCGGTATGGCGTGGCCGGCATGATCGCAGCTCAGCACAAACGCGGAGCGCGCCTCCGCGCGTTCCACAACAAACGCCGGACCTTCGTGCGGCGCCAGTAGCTGACTCAAGACTGATCACCGCTGTTCTCTGGATAGAGCTCAGGGTGACGATAGCGCGCGTGCCAGCCGAAACCCTGCCAGGTGGTCAAGCGCACAGGCGCGATCCGAATCGTCGTACAAGGTTCCACGTTCACTGACCCGCGGTACTCCGCTGCGCGCGGACCGAGGTAGCGAGGACCGGTGTGTTCCTCACCAATCCGGTTCCAGATCGACTTCTCGCCATTATCGAGATACGGGCCCACGCCCCACTCGGCAATCTCCGCCCGCCCCTCGCAGATCACTTTGCGGATCGGCGGATCGGGCTCATCCACGACCAGGGACACACGCGGGTCGGCGGCGATGTAGTGCGCCCATTCCGAGCGCTTGCGCGCGACAACCCAGAAGGCTTCGCTGTCCCAGTGATACCAGACCGGCACGACGTAGGGCCAACCGTCATCGCGCAGACAGGCCAGCCGGGCCAGCCATGGTCCGGCCAGAAACGCATCAATTTCAGCGACGGTCATGCCGCCGAGCCGCTCTCCGCGCCAGTCTCCTTCAGCCTGCTCTTCCATATCAGTAAACCTCGAAATACTCCCGCTGCTCCCAGTCCGTCACGTGGCTCAGAAAGCGATCAATCTCGCTCTGCTTGACGCCGAGGTAGTAGTCGACGAAACCGTCGCCGAACGTCCGACGGAACATTTCGCTCTGCTTCAGAGCCGCCGTTGCTTCCATCAGGCTAGCGGGCAGACGCGGCTTATCTGCCTCATAAGGAGAAGCATCCGGCGCGCCCGGATCGAGACCGCGCTCGATACCATCAAGGCCAGCCGCAATTTGAGATGCCATATACAGATATGGATTAGCACAAGGCTCACCGGCGCGGTTTTCAATGTGGGTCGCGGGATCGCCTGGCTCACCCAGCACGCGGATCAGGGCGCCGCGATTTTCCTCCGCCCAGGTAATGCGATATGGCGCAAACGAGTGCGGTGCGTAGCGCTTGTAGCCATTGATCGTCGGCGTTGAAAAAACAGTCGCGGCGGCAGTGTGCTCCAGTATCCCGGCAACAAACTGACGTCCGATCGGACTCAGCATCTGGTCGCTGTCGGACTCCGCTGCGAACAGGTTGCTCTCGGTATCCGCATCGCACAGAGACTGGTGCAGGTGCCATCCCGACGAAAAGAAATTGGGCAGCGCCGGACGGGTCATGAACGTCGCATGCAGCCCGTTGCGCCGGCAGATCTGTTTGGTCGCCGAACGGAACAGCAGCATGTTGTCGGCACTGGTCAGACCGCGCGCGGGGTCGAACGTGAATTCGCACTGCCCCGGCCCCCACTCATCCTCCATCGTGCGCAACGGCAGGCCCAGCGCTTCGAGGTTGTCCTGCAACAGCTGCAGGATGGGATCAATCTCATCCTGTCGCTCCTCGGTCAGGTACTGGAACCCGTGCGCAATAACACTCACCCGCGGCGGGTCAGGCGGCCAGCCGGACTGCGCCGGCTCATGCATGGGATCTTCGAGGCGGGTGATGTAGAACTCGACTTCAAGACCTGACACGTAGTCCCATCCGCGCGCCCGCAGACGGTCAAGCATGCGGCGCATCAGGCCTCGGGTGTCGAACGGACAGGGCGAACCGTCCGCGAGCACCATTTCAGACAGCACCCAGCCAGTGCGCGGCACCCACGGCAGGGTGCGGAAAGTGCCGGGATCAGGCACCAGGATTGCGTCCGGACCGCCAGCGACAACCTGCATGCCGCGGCCCGGATCCGGCGCGAACAGCGGCACAAAAAAGTGATTCGTGGTGTCCATGAACAGCGTCGCCGTCTGGAAATCGGCGCCATTCCTGAGCGCAAGCAGAAAGTCATGCAGCATGACGTTCTTCCCGCGGACGATACCGTGCTGATCGCCCCAGGCGATGCGCACCGTGCGGACATCGCTGCCCCGCAACTCGGCCTCCAGACGGTCGGCCGCTGCCTGCTGTGCTTCCGACCACAGCCCATGTCGCTGAATAAAGCCCTGCTTGCCTACGCTGCCGTCCTGCAAACCCATCGCTGCGTCTCCTGCGACAACCCGTTGTGGCCGCTGAGTATAGGTAGCAGATCCCCGGAAACCAATTGCGCTCGACGCCGACTCGCAGCGGGTCGCGCCAGGGTCCATGGGGACGCGCAGCGACAACTGCAGGCGACCGGCGTTTCCGCCGCACAGGCTGATACATCGCCCAAAAAAATGCAATATAATGCCGCCCAAGAGAGCCGCCAGTAGCATTATGTTGCGTAAATCAGAACAGGCCGAAACGTCCGCCGAAGATGCGTTCCTGCATGACCTCGGCCAGCACGTCCGCAGGGTCCGGGCGCAGCGGGGGATGTCGCGCCGGATCCTGGCGGCGGCTTCCGGCGTTTCGGAACGCTATATCGCGCAGCTTGAGTCTGGCAAAGGCAATGCCTCCATCCTGGTGCTGCGCGCCATCGCCCGCGCGATGGATGTGCTCGTCGACGATCTGGTGGATGAAACCCGGAGTCAGCCGATCGAGTACGCCGTTCTCCGCGAGCGCCTGCGCGCTGCCAGCGCCGCCGATCTGAAAGCGCTGCTCGATCGCCGGGACGGTATCCCGGAGCGCCCCGCATTCGGCCACTTGGCGCTGATAGGCCTGCGCGGCGCAGGCAAGAGCACCCTTGGCGCAGCGCTGGCCAAGCGCCTGGGTGTGCCTTTCGTTGAGCTGGTGCAGGAGATTGAGCGACTGGCAGGAACCGCCGTCAGCGACATTCTGACTACGGGCGGCCAACCCGCCTACCGACGTTATGAGCGTGCCGCGCTGGAGGCCAGCCTCGATCACTTTGAGCACGCTGTGATCGCGGTGGGCGGTAGCCTGGTTTCGGAACCGGAAACCTTCAGCCGGCTGCTCACGCACTGTTTCACAATATGGCTGCAGGCAAGTCCAAGGCAGCACATGGAGCGCGTTATTGCGCAGGGCGACCATCGACCGATGGCGGACAATCGTCACGCGATGCGCGATCTTGAAAGGATCCTGGACGAACGCGCCGCGCTCTACGCCCGCGCCCATTTCACACACGACACCACGCCGCTGGCCGTCGAGCAGTCCCTGGCCGTGCTGCTGGACCTGCCTGTCGCCCGCGCTCTGAATCACCACCGAGGCGCCGCCTGATGACCGACCACACGCCGTCACCTGCTGTTATTGATTTCCGCACCGAGCCCGCTGCCTACCGCCACTGGAAACTCCGGATCGACGGCGGGACCGCCTGGCTCGGTCTGGCTGTGGATGAAAACACAACCATCGGCGAGGGCTACCAGCTCAAGCTGAATTCCTACGACCTCGGGGTTGACATCGAGCTCCACGACGCAGTTCAGCGCCTGCGTTTCGAGCATCCCGAGGTCGGCTGCGTCGTGGTGCATTCCGAGCACGAACGGGTGTTCTGCGCCGGCGCCAACATCCGCATGCTGGGTCGCGCGACCCACGCGCACAAAGTGAACTTCTGCAAATTCACCAATGAAACGCGGAATGGCATCGAGGACGCTGCTCGCGGGTCGGATCAGCATTACCTGTGTGCCGTGCGGGGCTCATGCGCCGGCGGCGGCTACGAACTCGCCCTAGCCTGCGAGGAAATCATCCTCGCGGATGATGGCTCCAGCGCAGTCTCCCTGCCCGAGCTGCCGCTGCTGGCGGTACTGCCGGGCACCGGCGGGCTCACGCGCCTGGTCGACAAGCGACACGTGCGACGAGACCACGCGGATTTCTTCTGCACCGTAGAGGAAGGTATCCGGGGCAAACGGGCGGTCGACTGGCGGCTGGTCGATCGCGTCGTCCCCGCCTCTGAGTTCACCCAGCTGGTCACCACCCGGGCGGCTGAGCTGGCCGCCCTGTCGACCCGGCCGACGTCTTCCGCAGGCGTCCGTCTGACGCCGGTGGAGCGCACGCTGAGCGAAAACACCCTGCGCTATCGCAACGTGAGGGTCGACCTCGACCGTGATCTCGGCGTCGCCCACATTACCCTGCTGGGCCCGACCGAAGACGCGCCGGGCAACCTGGTTCAGGTCCACGCTGCCGGTGCGGAATTCTGGCCGCTCGCCCTGCTGCGCGAGCTGGATGACGCCATTCTGCATCTGCGCTTCAACGAGGAAGCCATCGGCAGCTGGTTGTTCCGCAGCGAAGGCGATATCGACCGGGTGCTGGCAGCTCAACAGCTGCTTGAGCAGCACAGCGACGACTGGTTCGTGCGCGAAATCCAGCTCTTCGCCCAGCGCGTGCTGAAGCGCCTCGACGTTTCGGCGCGCTCGCTGTTCGCTGCTGTCGAGCCGGGCAGCTGCTTCGCCGGGTTCATGCTGGAAGTCGTATTCGCCGCCGACCAGAGCTTCATGCTGCTTGGTCAGTTCGAGGACGACGAACGCCCCGCGGCGGCAGTGGCGTTAACCGCTGGCAACTTCGACCGCTATCGCATGGTCAACGGCATCACCCGCCTGGAAGCCCGCTTCCTTGACCGCCCCGATGCGCTCGCTGAACTACGCGACACAATCACGCAATCGCTGGATGCGGCAGACGCCGAACGCCTGGGTCTGGTGACATTCATTCCGGACGATATCGATTGGGCGGACGAGCTGCGTATCGCCCTCGAAGCCCGCGCCGGGTTCTCGCCCGACGCCCTGACCGGCATGGAGGCCAACCTCAGGTTTCCGGGCCCGGAGACCATGGAGTCCAAAATCTTCTCCCGCCTGTCGGCCTGGCAGAACTGGATATTCCAGCGGCCCAACGCGGTCGGCGATGGCGGTGCCCTGGTGCTCTATGGCACCGGACAACGCCCCCAGTTTCAGAAACGCCGTGCTTGACGGCAGAGGTAAGCGCCATGAGCGAAGTAAATTACAGCGACCTGATCCCCAATAACGTCGACCTCGACTCCGACCGGCGCCTGAAACGGGCTCTCGAGGCCTGGCACCCGAAGTTCATGGACTGGTGGCAGGCCTGCGGTCCGGATCAATACCAGGAGCACGAGATCTATCTGCGCACGGCGATCAGTGTCGATCGCGACGGCTGGGCCCAGTTCGGACACGTGAAAATGCCTGAGTACCGCTGGGGGATCTTCCTTGCCGACAAGGACCGCGAAGACAAGAAGATCAGCTTCGGCGAGCATCGTGATCAGCCAGTGTGGAAGGAGGTTCCCGGAGAGTTTCGCGGCCCGCTGCGCCGCTTGATTGTCACCCAGGGAGATACCGAGCCCGCGTCCGTTGAGCAGCAGCGCATTCTGGCCGCCACAGCGCCGTCTTTGTACGACATGCGCAACCTGTTTCAGGTAAACGTTGAAGAAGCACGCCATCTCTGGGCCATGGTCTACCTGCTGATGGCGCACTTCGGCCGCGACGGGCGTGAGGAATCCGAAGAGCTGCTGCAGCGCCGTTCCGGCGATCCGGACCGGCCGCGGATCCTGGGCGCGTTCAACGAGAGCACCCCGGACTGGCTCTCGTTTTTCATGTTCACTTTTTTCACCGACCGCGACGGTAAGTATCAGCTGGCCTCGCTGGCGGAATCCGCGTTCGAGCCGCTCGCGCGCACCTGTCAGTTCATGCTCACCGAAGAGGCGCACCACATGTACGTCGGCGAAACCGGGATCGCGCGGATCGTGCAACGCGCCTGCGACATCATGCGCACCGAACGCAGCGATGATGTGCGCAAGCACGGCGGGATCGATCTGCCTACCCTGCAGAAATACATCAACTTCCACTTCAGCGTATCGGAGGATCTGTTCGGCTCCGAGCAGTCAACCAACGCCGCGAACTATTTCACCCAGGGACTCAAAGGCCGCTATCAGGAATCGCGGCTGAAAGACGACCACCGCCTGACCGACGACAGCTACAGCATTACCACGCTGGTCGACGGCCGGCTGCAGGAGCAGGAGGTGCCGGCGCTGACCGCTATCAACGAGCGCCTGCGCGATGACTACATTGCCGACTGTCAGCGCGGCGTCGACCGCTGGAACAAAATCATCGCCGACGCCGGGATCGACTTCACACTGACCCTGCCGCACCGCGCTTTCCACCGCGATATCGGCAGTTTCGCGGGCGCCAGCGTAACGCCCGAGGGCAAAGTGATCGACGAGCTGCAGTGGGACAGTCGCGCGAGCGAGTGGCTGCCGCAGGAGACCGACCACGAATACATCCGCTCGCTGATGCAGCAGGTCACCGCACCCGGAGAGTTTGCCTCCTGGATTGCACCCCCCCGGATAGGCATCAATAATCAGGCGCTCGATTTTCCCTACGTGAGGATGTGATCAATATGGGCATCGTCCACGCCATCGACCGTGACGGCAATGAGCACGCACTGGAAGCCGCTGAGGGCATCACGCTGATGGAGGTGCTGCGCGATGCCGGCCTGCCGGTCGAAGCAATCTGCGGCGGACAGTGCATCTGCTCAACCTGTCACGTCTACATTGACCCCGACTGGGCAGGCCGCCTCGCACCGCGTGATGCTGCCGAGCAGGTCATGGTCGAGGACAGCGGCAGCTACCAGGAAAACTCCCGCTTGGCTTGCCAGGTGCCCTACAGCGACAGGCTCGACGGGATCAGGCTGACCCTTGCGCCCGAGTTCTGAATCACACCCGGGCGTAATCGCTCGTTGTTCAGATAACGGCGCTGCAACAGCCCACGGCATAGCGCCGTGACTTAAGGACCCTCCTGTATGACCAGCGCTGCCAGTTACAACGCGGCTGTCGATCTCGTTGAACGGAACCTGAGCGTCGCCCAACGGGAGCGGATCGCCTACATCGATGACCTTGGTCGGCACACCTTCGCCGATCTGGATCGGCGCGTGCGACAGGCGAGCGCCATGCTGCGCGCGCGCGGGATTCAGCCTGAGCAGCGCATCCTGCTGTGCATGCATGATTCGTTCGAGCTACCGGTCATGTTTCTCGGCGCGATCCGCGCAGGCATCGTGCCGGTGCTGGCGAACACGCTGCTGACGCCGGACGACTACGCGTTTCTGCTCAACGACAGCCGCGCGCAGCTGGCGGTTGTCTCCGCCGCGCTCGCATCGCAATTCGAGAGCATCATAGACACGGTGCCGCTGCTGCTGGCAGATGGTCCTCGGGGCGCGCTGGACGCAGCCTTAAGGGAGGCCTCCGGGGACGACAGCGCAGCGGCCACCGGTGCTGATGAGCCGTGCTTCTGGCTTTACTCCTCCGGTTCGACCGGACGCCCGAAAGGCACGGTGCACGTCCACAGCAGTCTCAGCGACACCGCCCGCCTCTACGCAAAGCCCGTCCTCGGGATCACGGGGCAGGACGTCGTTTTCTCCGCCGCCAAGCTGTTCTTCGCCTACGGCCTGGGCAACGCCCTGTCGTTTCCGCTGAGCGTGGGCGCGACAACGGTGCTGATGGCGGAACGCCCGACGCCCGAGGCGGTGTTCCAGCGCTTGCAAGAACACGCTGTCAGCATCTTCTACGGCGTGCCGACGCTCTACGCCTCACTGCTCGCGAGCGCCGACCTGCCGTCAGGCGATACCCTGCATCTGCGTCGCTGCACTTCGGCCGGCGAAGCGCTTCCGCGAGACCTCGGCGAACGCTGGCGGACACACTTCGGTGTCGACATTCTCGACGGCATCGGCTCCACCGAGATGCTGCATATTTTTCTCAGCAACCGGCCCGACGACCTGCGCTACGGCACTACCGGTCGAGCAGTCGACGGCTACGAGTTGCGCATCGTGGACGAACAGGATGCGCCGGTTCCCGCCGGGGAGATCGGCGAGCTGCTGGTCAAAGGGCCGACCGCTGCACTCATGTACTGGAACAACCGCGCCCGCTCACGTCGCACCTTCTGCGGTGAGTGGACCCGCACCGGTGATAAATACCATCTGGATCAGGACGGCTACTACGTTTACTGCGGCCGCAGCGACGACATGCTCAAGGTCGGCGGGATTTACGTATCGCCGGCTGAAGTCGAAAGTGCACTGATCAGCCACGCGGCGGTGCTCGAAGCCGCCGTGGTCGGCTGCGCCGACGACGAAAACCTGGTGAAACCGCTCGCCTTCGTAGTGCCTGCCCCAGGCACCGAGCCAGACGAGGAGCTCGCCGAGGCACTGAAGCTGCACGTCAAACAAGCCCTCGCGCCGTATAAATATCCGCGCTGGATCCGTTTCACCGATGCCCTCCCCAAGACCGCAACCGGGAAAATCCAGCGCTTCAAACTGCGCGAACTGAGCAACGATCCGCCTATCGGCTGAGCGCCGCTGTCTGATGTCCCAGTCGAGCGGCCGCAAGATCGTGCACATCGACATGGACGCTTTCTACGCCTCCGTCGAACAGCGCGACCAGCCGGAACTCAGAAACAGGCCCGTCGTCGTGGCCTGGCAGAGCAGGCGCTCGGTTGTCTGCGCGGCCTCTTACGAGGCCCGCCGTTTCGGCGTCCACTCGGCTATGCCCGCAGCCCGCGCTGAACGCCTGTGCCCGCACGCCGTGTTCGTGCCCCCGGATTTTCCGCGCTATCGCGCCGTCTCGCAGCAGATCCGGGCAATCTTCCGCCGCCACACCGATCTCATCGAACCCCTTTCGCTGGACGAAGCCTATCTCGACGTCACCCGTAATAAGACCGCGCTACCGACCGCAACGCGGGTCGCGCAGGCTATCCGCGCGGCGATCCGCGACGAGCTCTCGCTTAACGCCTCCGCCGGCGTGGCGCCGAATAAATTCCTCGCCAAGATCGCATCTGACTGGCGTAAACCCAACGGGCTGTTTGTGATCCAGCCCCACGAGGTACACGACTTCCTGTCGCTGCTGGCAGTACGCAAGCTGCCGGGGGTCGGGAAAGCAACTCAGGAGGCGCTGGAAAGGCTGGGAATCCAGACGGTCGCCGATCTGCGCGCGCAGGCACCGGGCGCTCTCGCGCGACGCTTCGGCAAGTTCGGCACACGCCTGGCTGAACTCGCCGAAGGGATCGATGAACGTCCGGTAGACCCGCGCCAGACGCGTCGCTCCCTCTCCACTGAAACAACCTTTGAGGACGATCGCGCGCTCGATACCTTAACGGTCCCGCTGGAAGCCCTGGCAGAGCGCGTCTGGCAGGCGCTTGGACGGGAGAGCCGGAGACCGCAGACAATCTTCATCAAGCTCAAGACCAGCGATTTCCGCAATCTCACCCGCAGCCAGACGCTATCGGCGCCACCCGCATCGGCCGCGCAGCTGCTGGAGACGGCTCAGACCCTGCTGTCCAGAATCGAACTCCCTGTCAGCACGCGCTACCGGCTGCTCGGCGTCGGCCTGTCGAATTTTTACGACCCGAGCGATGATGGTCCGCAGGCGGAACTGTTCAGCGCGGACTGAGCACCACACCATGAATGGAAGACACCACGGATGCACTTGACCGACGCACAAATGGCGCTGGCTGACGCGGCGCAGCAGTGCGCTCAAAAACTCATTGCCCCGTATGCAGCGACCTGGGAGCGCGACGGCACCGGCACACCGACCTCAGTCCTGGAGAGCCTGGGTCAGCAGGGCTATTTCGGTCTGCTGGTACCGCAGGAATACGGCGGCAGCGCGGTGGACATGGTGAGCTATGCGCTGATCACCGAGGCGTTTGCCGCGGCCGACTGTGGCCTGTGTAATCTCGTCAACGTCAGCAACTCACCGGTCGCCGCTGCCATTCGCGACCACGGGAACGCGGCTCAGTGCGCGCGCTGGCTGAGCGCCATGGCAGCCGGAAAGGCCCATGCATGCTTCATGCTGACCGAAGCGGACGCGGGATCGGACGCGGGCGCGCTCAGCACGCGGGCGACACGGGACGGCGACGACTGGCTGCTTTCCGGCACCAAGCGCTTCGTCACCGCGGGTCAGAGCGCCCAGCTGGCGCTCGTCATTGCGGTCACCGATCCGGCGGCCGGACGTCGCGGCATGTCGGCTTTCCTCGTGCCCACCGACACTTCTGGGTACACGGTTACGCGCCTCGAGGACAAGCTCGGCCATCGCAACTGCGACACGGCAGAAGTCGTCTTCGACAACCTGCGGATCGCGGACAGCGCGCGCCTCGGGGAACCTGGAGCGGGTTACCGCATCGCGCTGTCCTATCTCAATGGCGGACGCATCGGCGTTGCCGCGCAGGCCGTAGGCGTGGCACAGGCTGCACTCCAGGCTGCCGTGTCCTACGCCCACGAGCGCAGAACATTCGGTCGCGCCATCATCGAGCATCAGGCCGTCGCTTTCCGCCTGGCCGACATGGCTACCCGGATCAGCGCTGCGCGGGCACTGACCCTGCAGACCGCTGCGCGGGCCGACGCGGGTGACGATATCGCCACCGACGCGGCCATGGCCAAGGCCTTCGCCAGTGAAATGGCCGAGCGCGTCACCTCTGATGCCCTGCAGGTGTTCGGCGGCTATGGCTACCTGCGCGATTATCCGGTCGAGAAGTACTACCGCGACGCACGCGTGCTGAGCATCTACGAGGGCAGCAACGACATCCAGAACATGGTGATCGCGCGCGCCTTATCAGCGAACCATCTGGCACGACCTTGATCGCAACCTGCCGCACGGCACAGACGAGCAGTTACACTGCGCTGGCGCAAGTAAACACCGGGCTGCGGCCTGCCCGCTGCCTCCCGGCTCCGAGTCCCACCGCCCCGCGGAGAAAACCATGAAAGATCTCAACTGCCTGCATCACATCACCCTGTGCACCGGCGACGCTCAGGAAGACTATGACTTTCACACCGGCACGCTCGGCCTGCGCAGCGTGAAAAAGACCCTGCTCTACGACGGCAAGGTGCCCATCTACCACTTCTACTACGCCAACGCCCTGGGCGACGCGAGCGCGATCGTGACCAGTTTTCCGATGCGCCACACAGGGCTCAAAGGCCGTCGGGGTAGCAACCAGATCAGGACGCTCATGCTGTCCATCCCTGAGGGCAGCTCGGCGTACTGGCTCAAACGTCTCGCAGAGCGCGGCATCGAGGCGACGGCCGACGAAAGAATGGGCGAGAAACGCGTGCTCTTCACTCATCCCTGCGGAATCCCGTACGCGCTGGTCGAGGTCGCCGATGATGAACGTCCCGGTTGGGATCAGAACGGCGTGCCGCTCGAGGCTGCGATCCACGGTATGCACGGCATCGAGGTTTCAGTCCGTGACCGCGACGTGATGGACGACTTCGTGCAGCAGGCCTGGAGCTGCGACCGCAATATCGACGAGGGCGATACGGTGCGCTTCTCCATGGGCGCCGGCGGGACCGGAACCCTGATCGACGTCGTCAGCGAACCCGACCGTCATCAGGGCACCTGGACCTTCGCCGAAGGCATCATTCATCACTGCGCATTCGACATCGACAGCCTCGAGCTGCAGCAGGAATACCGCGCCTACGTAGAGGGAATGGGCTACACGGATATCTCCGAGGTGAAGGACCGCGGCTATTTCGACTCGGTCTACGTCCGCTCCCCCGGCGGTGCGCTGTTTGAGGCCACGGTCAGCAAGCCCGAGGGCTGGGCTGTGGATGAAGCGGCCGATCGGATCGGAGAGCAAATCATGATCTCGCCGCAGTTCGAGCAGGATCGCGAGCAGATCCTCGACGTCATCGGACGCATCAGCTACTGAGAATCTCGCCGGCGGGTAC
This sequence comes from Gammaproteobacteria bacterium, assembly GCA_038116745.1. GTDB lineage: Bacteria > Pseudomonadota > Gammaproteobacteria > JAYODW01. The sequence continues at coordinate 15,070 of JAYODW010000013.1, read as the reverse complement.
GGCCCACGCGTCCCCGCCGCTCAGCCGAGACCTAGCGCCTCCGCATGCCGGTCAAGGTAGCGCGTGACGCGCTCCAGCGCCTCCCGCAGCCGTGCGTTTGACTGCGCGAAGCACAGGCGGAAATACGACTCGTTGCCGGGCCCGAAGGTGTAGCCCGGCGCGAGGCCGACGTTCTCCTCGCGCAATACCCCTTCGACAAAAGCACGACTGGATGTAAGCCCGCGTACGCGCGGAAACGCATAAAACGCGCCCTCCGGCTGGCTCAGATCAATCAGGGAATGCGAGGCCAGCAGCTCCATCACGCTCGCACGCCCCTGCCGGTATTGCTCACGCAGGCGCGCTACGGTCGGTTCCCCCGCCTCAAGCGCGGCAATCCCTGCCCGCTGGATAAACGACGGCGCGCTGCTGTTGAAACACTCCGAGAGCACGGCCATCTGCTGACCGAAGCGGGCCGGCGCGACCATCCAGCCGAGGCGCCATCCGGTCATGGCATAAGCCTTGGAGAACCCGTTGACGACAATGAGCGGATCGTTAGGCTCGGCGATCTGCAGAAACGAAGGCGCGACCTGGCCGTCGAACACGGTGCGGTGATAGACCTCGTCCGCAATGACGACCACACCGTTCTCGCGGCAGAGCTCCAGCAGTGCGCGCTGCTCCGCCGGCCGCATGATCCAACCGGTCGGATTGCACGGGCTGTTCACGAACAGGGCACGGGTGTTGGGCCGCAGTGCGTGTCGCACTTCGTCGAGGTCGAGTTCCCAGCCGCTGTCGCTGCGGTGCTGGCGCACGCAGTCGAACGTGGCGCCGGTGACCTGGTAGGCGCGATCAATATTCGGCCAGTGCGGGCTGACCACCAGACCGTGCAGGCCGTGGCTCAGGGTCATCTGCGCCGCGAGCGTGATTCCGAGCATCGATGAACCGGGTACGGTGATGCGCTCAATTTCGAGCGTCGTACCGTAAAGCTGATTCAAATACTGCCTGATCGCTTCACGCAGCTCTGCGCGGCCACGCATATGACCGTAAAAGGTATAGCCCTCATCCAGCGCCTGGCTCGCGGCTGCACGGATGAAGTCAGGTGTCACCAGGTCCCCCTCTCCGAACCAGAGCGCAATCACATCCGGGTCGCCGATCCGCGGCAGCGCGATGCCCGTGATGCCGTTCTGCTCCAGAGCCTCGATTTCTTCACGCAGCATGCATGCTCTCCTTATCGGCGGTCAGCGCACCGCTCCGTCGCTCAGGTAAACAGATTGGCATGTTCGGCGTGAGCAGGCAGTCGGGCAAGGCGACTATGGCCCTGCCGCCCGGATGCAGCGCGGCGTGGCCCTCCTCAAACAGGCACCATCGCCAGCGTGCCGGGCGCGCCGTCACCCGGCATCAGACGCATCTGTGTGTCGTGGAAGGCGGCGACTGATGAGCGGTGGGCGATGCTGATCAGTGTCGTATTTGGCAAACGCTCACGCATCAGCGCGTACAGGCGCGTTTCCATCGCTTCGTCCAGCGCCGAGGTCGCCTCGTCGAGGAACAGCCAGTCGGGCTGGTTGAGCAGCACGCGGGCAATCGCCAGGCGCTGCTGCTCTCCCGGTGAAAGTCGCTGCGACCAGCGGTGATCCTCATCCAGCAGCGGCGTCAGATGTTCAAGCCCGCAGAGCGCCAGCGCCTCGATCAGAGCATCTTCAGCAAACCCGCTGCCCGCCGCGGGATAAGAGATCACGTCGCGCAGCGTGCCGAGCGGGAGGTAGGGTCGTTGCGGCAGAAACATCACGCGGGCTGCGGGCGGCAGCTGCACCCTTCCTCGACCAAAAGGCCAGATCCCAGCCAGCGCTCGGAAGAGCGTGCTTTTGCCGCTGCCGGAGGGCCCGGTCAGCAGGACATTAGTACCCGGCTGGAAAGCGCACTCAGCAGCACCGATCAGCACGCGACCGTCGGGAAGTCCCACATCCAGTGACTGCGCATGCAGTGCGCCGTCGGCACTCTCAGCCGAATCAATCCCGCCGTGCGCCGCAGCTTCACTCGCATCCACCACCGCCTGCTGAAAACTGACGAGCCGGTCCACCGTTGCTTTCCAGGCCGCCAGGGACGTATAGGCCGACACGAACCAACTCAGGGCATCCTGAACCCTGCCGAAAGCAGAGGCTGTCTGCATCAGCCCGCCGAGCTGCATCGTGCCGTTGAAGTAGCGCGGCGCAGCGACGATGAACGGAAAGATCACCGCGAACTGATCGTAAACATTGGTAAACCAGTTCAATCGCTTGTTCATGCGCATGAGCTGGAAGTAGTTGGACAGCACCGCGCCGAACCGCACCATCAGCCCGCGTTTTTCGTCACCCTCACCGCGATAGAAAGCGATCCCCTCCGCGTTGTCCCGCAGCCGCACCAGTCCGTAGCGGAAATCCGCTTCGAAGCGCTGTTGATTGAAATTCAACCCGATCAATGGCCGACCCAGCTTGTGCGTCAGCCAGGTGCCCACAATGGCGTAGAGCAGCGCGAACCACACCATATATCCCGGGATCGAAATCTCGGTCTGCCCCAGCATGAAAGTGAACGCGTCTGACAATCCCCACAGGATGGCCACAAAAGAAACCAGCGTGACGACTGAGCGGAGAAGGTCGAACGCCAGACCCAGCGTCATCTCGGTAAACGTCTGCAGGTCCTCCTGGATCCGCTGGTCGGGGTTATCAGTACCCTGCGCGGACAGCTCGATGCGATAGTAGGTCCGCTGCTCGAGCCAGTCATCGAGAAACGCACCGGTCAGCCAGCGCCGCCAGCGGATCTGCAGCATCTGACGCAGATAGACCTGGTAGACCGCCACCGCAATGTAGATGAAAGCGAGCAGCCCGAACTTGAGCAGCTGTTCTTTGAACGCGACGAAATCACGATTCTGGAGCGAATTGTAGAAATCGTTGTTCCATTGATTGAGCAGAACCAGCAGGTAGACCAGCCCCAGGTTCAAGGCGAGCACCACAAGCAGCAGCGGCCAAGCGACGCGCTTTTCCTCAGAGCGCCAGAAGGGGTAGGTCAGTGCCCAGATCTTGCCGAGGGTAGAGCGCTTGGAAAAATCTGTCGTCGCAAAACGGCTCACGGTGTTCCCCTTTCCGTTTTCATGTGAATGGAGCCAGAACAGGCGCCGGGCGATAGACGCTGAAAGCACCCATCGTCCCCGTCAGCAACCTGACCGGGGAGGATGCCCGGACATTGGGACTCTCAGCCAGAGGTACGAGTTCCGATGGCCGTTTCGGGCGCATGACACTCGGAGACAGGACAGTGTCTGTGCCACCCGTAGGAGTTACGGCAGCCCGATGTGTTACGTCCGGCAAATCACTCCGGACCAGACGCCGCGTCAAAAGTCAGGGATGCTCGAATAGTTTGACGACTTTGCTGACGCCGCCAACAGTCGCCGTCGCTTCAGCGGCAATGTTGCCCGAAGTCTCATCGACCAGCCCCATCATGAAAACGACGCCGGCTTCAGTCACCACCTTGATGTTGCTGTTGGGAAGATTCTTGATTGTGATGAGCTTGGCGCGGACTTTGGTCGTGATAAGACCGTCGTTGGAGCGCGAAGCGAGGGTACTGGGCGCCGCCAGCACTATCTCGTTAAAAATATGGCGCACTTTGCCCACTCGGCCCGCGTAGTCGATGGCTTTGCGTCGAAGCTGTTCAGTCGGGCACTCGCCGGTAAGGAGCACCTGCTCGTTATAGCTGGTGGCGTTCAGATGACAGGCCTGATCGAGCTCCACATCGGCATTGAACAGGTCGTAGGCCCTGCGTTCGATGCCTTCGTCATCCAGAACGGTCCCGGTTGAACGACGGTCACCGGTCACCGCGGCTCCGGTCGCGGTCAGTGGCGCACAGCCAACGATTCCGGCGCTCAACGCCAGCAACAGGACCAGCTTCAGACACAGGTTGAGTCGGACACTCACTTCGGCACATCTCCTCGTTACCGTTACGGCCACGCGGCCGGCTTGATGTTTGCAGCTGCAATTTTCTCATGCCCCCGCGGACCATGCCACGGGCGGCTCTTTCCCGGCACGATGGTCACCCAAGGGCGTGAGCTACAATCCGCGCTCCACGCGACGGAGAACGCGCCGTGACAGTCAGCAATCCGCAATCCGTCCCCCCAGCCACCACACCCGTGCTGTAGAAAAACGTATGAGCGCGGCACCCGAGATCCTCATTGCAGGCGGCGGCATCGGCGGCCTCACCCTGGCCCTGGCGCTGCATGAAGCCGGCGTTGGGTGCAGGGTTTTCGAGGCGGCAGAGTCTCTCGCCGAGCTCGGCGTGGGCATCAATATCCTGCCCCATGCGGCGCGCGAATATGCGCGTCTTGACGTTCTGGAACGCCTGCTGGACAGCGGTGTCGAGCTGGAGCGCTATCTCTGGTTCAACCGCTTCGGTCAGCAGATCTATGGCGAGAAACGTGGGCGCTCTGCCGGCTATGAGTGGCCCCAGATTTCTATTCATCGCGGAACCTTCCATCAGATTCTGGCTGACGTCGTGCGGGAGCGGCTGGGCAATGAGGCACTGGTCACGGGACAGCGCCTGACGCATTTCTCACAGGCGGGCGAGCGCGTCGCCGCATCCTTCGTCGGGGCAACCCAGGGAAAGCAGGAAACCGTTCGCGAGTGCGACCTGCTGGTCGCCGCCGACGGGATCCACTCCGCTGTACGGCGGCAGCTTTATCCCGCGGAAGGTACGCCGCGCTGGGCCGGCAACATGATGTGGCGCATGCTGGTCGAACTCGATCGGCCAATACTCGGTGGCAGCACCATGTTTTCAGCGGGCACCGGCGACCTCAAAGTAGTGGGTTATGAAATCTCGGCAGCGCACCGCTCGAGCGGACGTTCGCTGTTCAACTGGATTGCGGAAGTCAGACTGGGAGAACCTGACACCCCGCCGCCAGAGCGCGAAGACTGGAACCGCCGAGCGCATATCGAGGAGTTCGTGGAGCATTTTCGGGACTGGCGCTTTGACTGGCTCGACGTCCCTGCCCTCGCGCACGCTTCCCGCGAGGCCTATGCCTTCCCCATGGTCGACCGGGATCCCCTGCCACAGTGGACCAGCGGCCGCGTCACCCTGCTCGGCGACGCGGCACATCCGATGTGGCCGATAGGATCCAATGGCGCATCGCAGGCGGTGCTCGACTGCCGCGCACTGACCGATGCCCTGCTCTCGGCAGCCAGCATCGAGCGCGCGCTGGCGGTCTATGAAAACGATCGGCGACCGGCCACCGCCGCAGTCGTTCAGGCCAACCGGAGCCGCGCGCACGATGCCATGCTCGACTTGGTCAATCAGCGCGCGCCGCAGGGCTTCTCGAATATCGATGACGTCGTGAGTGCAGAGGAACTGAAGCAAATCTCGGCGAGCTACCAGCAGACAGCCCGCTTCGCCCAGGAACAGCTACGCAAATGAAAACGCAGACCGAGCGGGCACGCCCACGCGGTAACTATCCACACGCCCGCCGTGCCGGCGACTACATCTTCGTTTCAGGAACCAGCGCACGCCGATCGGACAACACGGTTGCCGGGGCGGCTGTCGACGAGATGGGGACCACATCGCTGGATATCGCAGCTCAGACCCGTGCTGTGCTGGATAACATCGACAACATTCTCGCTGACTATGACAGCGGGCTGGTCGACGTAGTCGAAATTACGACCTTTCTCGTGAACATGAACGACTTTGGCGGCTATAACTCGGTTTACGCTGAATACTTCGACGCTGCAGACGGCCCGGCCCGCACCACCGTTGCAGTCCACCAGCTGCCGCACCCGCAGCTCCTGATCGAAATCAAGGCTGTGGCCTGGAAGCCGCAGCGGGGAGAAGCTGAATGAGCCAGGGTCAGATCATTGCCGGATTTCTTGCGCCCCATCCGCCGCACCTCGTCTACGGCGAAAATCCGCCGCAGAACGAGGCACGCTCCAAAGGCGGCTGGGAAGCATTGCGCTGGGCCTATGAGCGCGCCCGCGCCTCGCTCGACGCACTGCGTCCCGACGTCCTGTTGGTGCATTCGCCGCACTGGATCACCCAGCAGGGCCATCATTTCCTGGCGGTGCCGCGCCTGCAGGGCAAATCCGTCGATCCGATTTTTCCGAACCTGTTCCGCTACCGCTTCGATCTGGAAGTCGACGTTGAGCTTGCGGAAGCCTGCGCCGCTGCCGGTAGCGACCTCGGACTGACAACCAAGCTCATGCGCAATCCGCAGTTTCGGGTCGACTACGGCACCATCACCACGCTGCACATGATCCGACCCCAGTGGGATATCCCTATCGTGGGACTGTCAGCGAACAACTCGCCGTATTACCTCACCACCGAGGAGGGGCTCGAAGAGATGGACCTGCTGGGCAAAGCGACCCGGGCAGCGATCGAGTCGACCGGACGGCGTGCGGTGCTCCTCGCTTCCAATACGCTGTGCCATTACCACTTCAGTCAGGAGCCCGATCCGCCAGAGGATATGTCGCAGGAACACCCGGAGAACATGGACGGCTACTACTGGGATATGCGCATCATCGAACTGCTGCGCCAGGGCCGGGTGCAGGAAACCTTCAGACTCCTGCCGCAGTTCATCGAAGAGGCTTTCGCCGAGGTCAAATCCGGTGCTTTCACCTGGATGTTCGCGGCCATGGGCTATCCCGAGATCCCGGGCGAGCTGCACGGCTACGGCACGGTGATCGGCACCGGTAACGCAGTGATGGAGTGGGATCTGGTCCGCGCGGGTCTTGCGCGGGCGGCCTGAATCATGCCGGTCGTCGCTGCTTACCTGATTCCTGGATCACCGCTGCCGCTTGTACAGCGCAAGAACCCACCCTGGGGCGCGCTTGCCGATGCGATGGATCGCGCCGGGGCAAGCCTCGCGCAGTCGGGCGCCGACACGCTGGTGGTTTATTCAACCCAGTGGCTGGCCGTGCTGGACCAGCTGTGGCAGACCCGACCTCGGGCCAGCGGCGTGCACGTCGACGAAAACTGGCACGAGTTCGGCGCGCTTGAGTTCGATATGACGATCGACGTGCCGCTGACGGAAGCCATCATCGCGGCCACCCCCGCCCTTGGGATACGCTCAAAAGGCGTCGACTACGACGGTTTCCCGATCGATACCGGCACTATCATCTGCAGCAACTTCCTTGATCCCGGGAAACGTCTGCCGATGGTGATCGCCTCCAACAATCTCTATCACGACTGGGACACCACCGCAGCCCTCGGGCGCATTGCCGCCGAGCAGGCCGAAGCCGCCGGCCGCCGCATCGCCGTGGTCGGCGTCGGCGGTCTGTCCGGCAGCTGCTTCCGCCACAGCATAGCCATAGAAGAAGACCATATCTCGCGCGCTGAAGACGATGTCTGGAACCGTAAGATCCTCGGTCTGCTTGAAAGCGGCCAGATCGAGGCACTCAAAGCCTGCGCGCCGCAGTTTGCCGGGGAAGCCCGCGCCGACATGGGTTTCAAGCACATGGCTTTCATTCTTGGCGCCCTTAATCAGCGCATCCACAGCGCCGCGGTGCACGGCTACGGCCCGCTCTACGGTACGGGAGCCGCCGTGGTCGAGTTTCAGCCCGCGGCCTGAGCGCGGGCTGCGCCACCACTCGTGCAGAAAGCAGAGCTCCAGCGCTGTCTGGAACGCCTGGCGCACGCCCACTACGGCGAGGCGTCCCAGGTCACCGGACTCAGCGGATTCGCTGGTAGCCATGGCGGTCTGACCTTCGGCTTTGAGGTTCGCGATGAGCACGCGACGCTGCTCGACGCGCTGGTCGTAAGGCTGTCCCCGGTCGGCGTCCGCCGCAGCGGTAATACTGACGTCATGCGCCAGGTGCCGCTGCTGCGTACCCTTGCAGCACATGGCTTTCAGGTTCCGGCGATCCGCTTCCACGGCGCGGACGATGCGTTTTTCCCCACTGCTTACGTGATCTTCCAGCGCCTGCCGGGCCGCGCCTTCATCGTCTGGGAACCGGACCCGGGTTTCGACCTCAAAGATTCCGCTGTGGCGCCGTTATGGCAGCAGGCTATCGCCGCACTGGCCCGCGTGCACCAATTCGACTGGCAGCAGCACTTACCCGCCTGGGAGACGCCAACCCCGATCGAAAGCGAGGTCGCGCGCTGGGACGCTGTCCTGGAGAAAGCGGCAGAACCTGGCTGGCAGGAACTCGGCGCTCGCGTGCGGGAAAGCCTGCTCGCCTGTGGTCCTCCGCCCTCACCCGTCGGCCTGCTGCACGGCGACTGTCAGCCGGGCAATATCCTTTTCGATGACCACGGCCGGCTGACGGCGCTGCTCGACTGGGAGCTCTCCGCCATCGGCGCGCAGCTCTATGACCTCGGCTGGCTCATCATGATCGGCGACCAGGCCAGCTGGCACCCCGACTGGTGCCCGATTAATCCAATGAGCCCGGAGGCGATGATCGCTGAATACGAGCGGGTCAGCGGCCGCCGATGCGATGGTATCAACTGGTACCGCGCCCTGGCCGGTTACCGCATGGCTGTCGTTACCGGCCTGTTCGTGCGTCTGCACCGCGAAGGGCGCCGCCCCGATCCGGCCTGGGAGAGGATGGCGCTGGCTCTGCCGGCCATGTACGCGCGAGCGCAGGAGCTTCTGGCGAACTGAAACTCGAGCAGGCAGCGATACTTTTTCTGAAGACACCATGGCTCGGCTGCAACGACAACGAAACCGTTCGCGACGTCAGTTTTGGCAAAGTTCGGCGTTAAGCGCGGGCTGATATCGACAGCATCTTTGCCAATGTCCATGCCATTCGGTAAGGAACATCAGCGCAACGAGCGGGACAGCTTCACGACTGTGCTGACCCTGCGCTATGCCCACTACCCTCAAGGCAGCTACCGGGAAAGAAATGCCGATTCGATGTTTAAAGCGCTCCCGCGCCTGCACCCCCATCCTGCCAAGACCATGGCCGCAGCCACGCCTGGAAATCAGGTTCAATTGACACATACACGTGCACACGGCACCGTGCGTATTCGCGCATAAAAGTGACCGTTTGAGAGCAGGAATCGCCGCAATGACCATCCGATGTATTTCACTGACTTTGTCGCTGCTGCTGACAGTCGCGCTGACCAATGCGACCGCGGCCGAACGTTTCTCTTTTGGCATCGTGCCGCAGCAGGCTGCGTCCCAGCTGGCCCAGGGCTGGGCGCCGGTTCTCAGCTACCTGTCGGCCGAAGCGGGGATCACGCTGGCCTTCGCCACGGCGCCAGATATTCCCACCTTCGAATCCCGGCTGAGCCAGGGTCAGTACGACTTTGCCTACATGAACCCCTATCACTACACCGTGTTCCACGAGAAACCCGGTTATGCAGCGATCGCAAAGGAACGAAACAAGCAGATCCAGGGCATCATCGTCGTACGCAGCGACAGCCCCATACAGAGCGTGAGGGAGCTCGATGGCAAGGACATGGCCTTTCCCTCACCCGCAGCTTTCGCCGCTACTATCCTGCCCTTGGCCGAGCTCAAACGTCAGGGCATTTCGGTCATACCCCGTTTTGTCTCCTCTCACGACTCGGTCTATCTCAATGTCATCAGAGGACTGGCATCGGCCGGTGGGGGAATCAAGCGCACCCTGTCCGTATTCGACCCCGCACAAGCCGACCAGCTCAGAGTACTGAGCACGACAACTCCATACACACCTCACGCAATCGCGGCGCATCCCAGGGTACCCGCGGATATCCTCAGCCGCGTAACTGCAGCCATAATGCACCTGGACGCTGACCCTGCCGCTAAACCACTTCTGGATGCCCTGGGCTTCAAGGGGATTGAACCAGCCAAGGACGCTGACTGGGACGATGTCCGCGACCTGGAAATCGACCTGTTGTAGCTGCAAGGGTTAGCGGATGAGGCTCTCCTTCCGCCTCAAGACTATCCTCGGTGTCGCGCTGATCGAAGCCGTGCTGCTCGCACTGCTGATCATCAGCGTGACGCGCTTCCTGGTTTCTACAAACGAAAGCCAGCTGCGCGTCCATGCCTCCTCTACGGCGGAGACGTTTGCCGCCCTTGCCACCGATGCCGTGCTCTCCCTGGATCTGGCACGTCTGCAGTCCTTTGCCGAGGAGCTGGTCTCAAAAGAAGACGTGGTTTACACCCGCATCCTGGACGCGCTGGGCAATGAGCTTGTCGCGGTCGGGGACAGTGCGGCGCTGCAGCGGCCCTTCGCACCTGATAATTCCCTGAAAGAGGCTTCTGACGGCGTTTTTGACGTGCGCGCTGAGGTAGTGACTGCCAACACGGAGTTCGGGCAGGTCCAGCTCGGGCTGGACATTTCGCGTCTGACGGATGTGCTTGACCAGGCAAAACGGGACAGCACGCTGATTGCGCTGCTGGAGATGAGTCTGGTGGCGCTGTTTTCCTATCTTCTGGGCTCTTATCTCACCCGCCAGCTATTGGCCCTCAGCCGCGGGGCCGAACGTCTGAGTAGTGGTGATCTCGGCTATCAGATCCCGGTTCAAGGGGATGACGAGGTCGCCGACACCGGCCGGGCGTTCAATGCCATGTCGCGAGAGCTCTCAGATGCGCTGCGCAAGCGCGAGGAAGACCAGGCGGTGATTACCCGGCAGAGGGACCGCCTCCTGCAACTCATCGCTGCCACTCAGGCCGGCACCTGGGAATGGAATGTCCAGACGGGCGACACGCGCTTCAGCGAATCCTGGGCAGAGATGGTGGGTTACCGTCTGAGCGAGCTCGAGCCAACCAGCATCGACACCTGGAAACGCTTCTGTCATCCGGATGATCTCGCGCGCTCCGAGGCCGCGATCAAAGCGCATTTCGAAGGTCTGACGGGCATCTATTCAGCCGAAGTGCGCATGCGACACCGAGAGGGGCACTGGATCTGGATTCTGGATCGCGGCCAGGTCGTCTCTCGTGACAGTGATGGCCGCCCCGAATGGCTGTTCGGTATACACCTCGACATCAGCGAGGCTCAGCAGAACAAGCTCGAACTGGAGCAGCATCGAAATCACCTTGAGGAGATGGTGAGAGATCGCACGGTAGCGCTCGAGCGCGCCAAACAGGCGGCCGAAGCCGCCAATGTGGCCAAAAGCGCCTTCCTTGCCAATGTCAGTCATGAGCTGCGAACGCCGCTGAACGGCGTTCTGGGTATGGCGCAGGTTATCCGGGCGCGAGGCCTGACTGACAAGCAGGACGAGATGATGGAGGTGCTGAGCGCATCGGGGGAACACCTGCTCAGCCTGCTCAACACCATCCTGGAGTACTCCCGCATCGAGTCCGGGAACATGACCTTGAAACAGGAGCCGGTCTCTCCTCAGAGCATAGTGGATCATGTGGTTTCGCTGCTGCGACCTCAGGCGGAGAAACGTGGAGTTACGCTGAGCGGTGAAGTCGGTCCCATGCCGGAGAAAGCGCTGCTCGGTGATGAAACCCGCCTGCGTCAGGCGGTGCTCAACTATGCCGGCAACGCAGTCAAATTCACCGAACAGGGTTCTATCCAGGTGCGCTGCAGCGCTGTACAGGAGACCGAGCGCAGCGTGCTGCTGCGTTTTGAAGTGCAGGATACGGCTGGCGGCATTGAGGCAGGTGCGCTGCGACGGATCTTTCAGCCCTTTGAGCAGATTGATAATGGCCTGACACGGAAACACGGCGGCACCGGACTCGGCCTCGCAATTACCCGACGTCTCGCTCGTGAGATGGGCGGCGACTCAGGCGCGGAAAGCAAAGTCGGCGAGGGCAGCACTTTCTGGTTCACGGCCCGCTTGCGCCTACAGGAAGCGCAAGCGTCAAAGTCCGAACAGGCTACCCACCGCGAGGCGACTACCGACTACGCTGCACGAATTCGGGCACTCACACCGCCGCCTGCCGTGCTCCTGATCGGCTGCGACGACGCAGAGGAGCGTCGGGACATCACACGCATGCTGCGTCTGCTGCATCTTTCCGTTGAGTCTGCGGCCGGCGTCACTGAGGCGCTGGAAATGATCTCTCCCCAGCGCTACCAGATCGCGCTGGTCGGTTTGTCCGAGCTGCGGGGATCGTGGTCAGCCGCGAGGGCTTTTACTCAGGCAATAGCACAACGGGATGGCGCCCTGGCGCTGGTCCAGCTCGGTTCCATGGCAGTCGGAGAAGACGGCCAGAAGCCAAGTCGCCCGCTGTTCTCTGCTGAGCTGGAACGCCCTGTCAGGGCTCAGGATTTCTACCGAACCCTGGATACAGTCCTGGGCCGTTACGCTCAGAGCAGCGCCGGGTCAGCCCTGCCACAGGGGTAAGCTTGCGGTCAATCAGGGGTCTGGAGCGTTGTACCCGCGCTTGTTGTCGTACCCTCCGCCCTTCCTTTTGGACGTGCCGAAGTCCGGCTGGCTCTGTCGACTCCAGTTGCCGCCCGATCGCGGCTTGGGGCCCAACTCGCCATACCGTCCAGAGCCGCTGTATCCCCCGGACGCGCTACCCTTTTTGTCCATACGAGGATCAGGCACCGGGTCATACGCCTGGGCGCTCCAGGCGATCATGCTGACCAGAGACACAAGCGCGACGATGGCAAATCTTTTTCTTGTCATTTTCACGTTCCCACGGCTCTTGTAAGACTTACGGATCAGCCCCTCATAAGCACAGGCATCACCGCCACAGGGATCCGGCCTACCGTAGACAGACATAAGGCGGCTCCCCAGTGAACTGTGCCCGATTATAGCCACCAGTCACCAGGCCGCGATGGGATTGCCCGGTGAGCCGGTCGCACCTACCAGTTTCAACGGCGCCCAGCTGAACAGGAACTCGGCCGGCCCCCGCTCACCGAGTTCCTTCAGGTTGAGATTCTCGAAAAGATAGATCCCACGGCGCGCCGACAGATTCATATGACAGTAGCCCCATTCGCTGATCTCCGCGATCGGCGTGGGCCACTCGCCCTTTCCACCGAAATCGTAAGGCTCGATACCCCAGTTATCCGCGCCCATCATGGCAATACGGCGAGTGGCGAGATGGTCACAGACTTCGGGTGAGATCCCCGGTCCGCCGGAATTGAATTCGGCATTGTCCTGCGCGGCCTGCGGTCCGCTCTTGGCCATGTTGTCCTGCCAGAGGTCGTTCCAGCCGGTGCGGAAAAGCACCACGTCGCCCTGCCCGGCATCGGCGATACCGGCCTGTTTAAGCGCAGCGCGGTAATCATCCATCGTCACCGGATAGCCGATCGGCAGGTTGCCACCCTTCAGCTTGACCAGATCGATCAGGATTCCGCGGGTGAAGAATGAGCCCACGTTTTCAGTGCCGTTTGCGCTCAGGCCATACGGTCCACCGATATCCTCCAGCCGCCGACCGTTATACAGATAGTTGCCGTCTTTCCAGCCACGCGCTTCCTGGCCCGTAATTTTGATCATCGGATGTCCCAGTGAGTCGAACTGGGTTCCCACCTGTCCGATCTGCGCGGTGACCATTTCATCCATGAAGGTCTGGCGATAGCTTTCCCCCGACCAGGACAGATCGTGGGTCGGTTTTCCTCCACCTGGGATGGACAGAGAAAAAATGCGCCCGGGAAACAGAGGCATGCGCGAATGGTAGGGCATGCCCAGAGTCACCACTTCGCCCTTGCGCACCAGCTGTGCCGCGGCGACCCGCTTCTCAGCATTGATGTAGTTCGTGCCGCCCGCCTGGTCCTCAGCGCCGAATTCGCTCGGCCACCATGGCTCATCGACCGGATTGTTGTCGGCCAGCAGCGGGGCGCTGAAGGCACACGCGACGCACATCAGCAGAGCCGTTCGGGTAGCAGTCATGTTTTCTCTCCTTGAGCGTTATCCATGGGAAGCGGGGATGCAGATTCCGGTTCGAGCTGTCGCTCGGGGTGGATCCCCAGCCACAGCACGGCACCGATGAGGTTCAGCGCCGCCATCACGTAGAGCGCAGCCTGCCAGCTGTGCTGTTCTGCCAGGTAGGGCGTCAGCGAGGGCGACAGCGTCCCGCCCAGATTTCCGCCCATGTTCATCAGACCCGATACCGTTCCGGCATGCTCCTGCGCGACATCGATGGTGGTGGCCCAGAAGGCTGCAGCGCCCAGCAACAGGGTTCCCGTACTCAGCGAAAGCAGCACCACCGCAGCGACAGCCTGCTCTGTAGCCGCGCCGAAATACACAAAAACGCCGGTCAGCAGCATCGAGGTGAATCCCAGTCCGCAGCGGCCTCCGCGCCTGCCGTAGCGCTGACACAAACGGTCACTGAGCCAGCCTCCGATGGGCCCTGCCACCGCCATGGTCAGGAACGGCGCCATTGTGTAAAAACCACCGCGCTCCAGTGAAAAGCCTCGCTCGTTAACCAGATAGAGATAAAACCAGGCGAAGTAGAAATACGCGTTGTAACCGAGTACCGCGTAGGCACCCGTCAGGTACCAGAGATCGCGGCGCGCAAAGAGCCGCCGCCAGGGCGTCGCGCGTCGCGCCGCGGTGCTCTCCTCCGGCACCTCATCGCCGGCGATATAGGCGCGCTCCTCGCGGCTGACCGCGGGGTGCTCAGCCGGCGTATCCGCCGTCAGCCGGTACCAGATCAGGGCCACCAGCACACCCGCAGCGCCCGAAACATAGAACGCCTCGCGCCATCCCCAGGTCACCATGACCCACACGATCAGCGGTGGCGTCAGCGCCGCGCCCAGCGCGCTGCCGCTGAGAGTCACGCCGGTGGCGAGCCCGCGCTCCTGCGCCGCTGCCCAGTTGGCGATCATGCGGTTACCGCTCGGCGGCGCCGCCGCTTCGCCCAGACCGATCAAAGCCCTCACGATGGCAAAGCTGGCCACCACACCGAACGGCAGCATGGCGGCCAGGTCGCCAGCCAGCGCCGTAATCGCTGTGAAGGTTGACCACCACACGATGGCCCAGGTCATGACCCGGCGGGGACCGAAGCGGTCGCCGAGCCAGCCTCCGGGGATCTGGGCCAGCGCGTAGCCCAGCACGAAGGCGCTGAAGATGCTGCCGAACTCCAGGTCGGTCAGGCCGTACTCGGGAATGATGTGCTTGGCCGCAATCGAGATATTGATCCGGTCTACGAACATCAGCACGTAGACCAGAAAGATCAGACCCACAATGCGCCAGCGGACCTTACCTTCCGGCGCCATACGGGGAACAGAATGCGCTGTGCTCATGCGCCCAATGATAGACCGCTCAGGCG
>JAYODW010000012.1:5647-105282 GCA_038116745.1 Gammaproteobacteria bacterium | reverse complement strand
GCCAACGGTGGGGCGGAGTCGGTCAACGTCTTTACGCGCATCACCCTGGCAATCTTCGGCCAGTTGCCCTGGCGGGTCGTGCCGGCAATGCCGGTGGAGATGATGTTTTTGCCGCGCTGGTGGTTCTTCAATCTCAGCAAGGTGTCTTACTGGTCGCGGTGCGTCATCGTGCCGCTGCTGATCCTGTTTGCGAAGCGGCCGGTCGTGCCGGTTCCTCAGGAAAGCTCAATTGAGGAGCTGTTTCACAGTCCGCCGCTCAAGCTGAGACACCTCGATTACTTCCGTTCAGGACAGCCACTCAAGAACTGCTTCATCATGCTCGATCGCATGCTGAAAGCTGTGGACCCGCTGATTCCTGGCTTCATCCGCAATCGCGCGCTGGCGCGCGCGGAACGCTGGATGCGAGACCACACCAAAGGCAAAGGCGGAATCGGGGCAATCTACCCCGCCATGGCCAACGCGGTGATGGCCCTGCGTGTGCTCGGCGCCGCCGACGATGACCCGGATTTCGTGCGCACAGTGGCGGCGATCGAGGACCTGGTTCTTGACGGCGAACACGAAACCTACTGCCAGCCCTGTGTATCCCCAGTATGGGACACCTGCCTGTCGCTCAGCGCCCTGACCGAAGCAGGTGCCCGCCCGGAACACCCGGCTGTCCAGCAGGCGGTCGAATGGCTGTTCGATCAGCAAATTTTTGTCAACGGAGACTGGTGCGATCAGGCGCCCGGGCTGGAGTCCGGCGGCTGGGCATTTCAGTACGAAAATGACAAGTACCCGGACGTCGATGATACCGGCATGGTCTTGATGTCACTGCTGCGCGCTGGCGCCCATGACCGCGAGCATAAGGTCAAGCGCATCAACCAGGCCGTGAACTGGGTGCTGGGGATGCAGAACCCCGATGGCAGCTGGGGCGCTTTCGATATCGGGAATAATCGCGAATATCTGAACAAGATCCCTTTCGCTGATCATGGCGCCCTGGTTGATCCGGGGACGGCGGACCTGACCGCACGCTGTATCGAATTGCTCGCCATGCTCGGCTACGACGCCACCTTTCCCCCGGTGCAGCGCGCTATGGCGTTTCTGCAGTCGGATCAGGAAGCCGACGGCTCGTGGTACGGGCGCTGGGGTGTGAACTACATCTACGGCACCTGGAGCGTCCTGGCTGCGCTGGGCGTGATCGGGGAAGACGTCGCCAAGCCCTACGTGCGCAAAGCGGTTCAATGGCTGCAGGATGCGCAGAACGAAGATGGCGGCTGGGGCGAGTCCTGCAACACTTATGACGATCGCGCGCTGTCGGGCGGCGTCAGCACTGCTTCGCAGACTGCCTGGGCTCTGCTTGGCCTGATGGCAGTAGGCGAGGCCGCTTCACCGCACGTTCAGCGTGGTGTTGATTATCTTGTCCGCACCCAGAATGCGGACGGCGAGTGGGACGAAGAGGAATACACCGGCACCGGATTTCCGCGGGTGTTTTACCTGCGCTATCACGGCTATCGGCGCTACTTCCCGGTCTGGGCGCTCGCCCAGTACGCGCGAGCACGCCAGGGGCTGCCCACCCGCCAGGATGAACTGATAACCGAAGGTCCGATTGAGCTTGGACCGATGCCCATGATGAGTTTCGCCACCTGATTGACGGCGGACGGCGTGGCGGGAACATCCTGCTGCCTGTTCGCGAAACACGCTTTGCTGCATCCGACGACGCCTCGCGGCGCGGCCACGGCCTTGCGACAATAGCTTTTTAGCCAGACTTTCCGGAGATAGGTAATGGCGGATTACGCGGCCCCGGTGCGCGATATGCGCTTCATCATCGGTGACCAGATCGGTTACCCCGCCATAGCGGCATTGAACGGCGGTAGCGATGCTTCCGCAGATCTGGTCGATGCGGTGCTCGAGGAGGCCGCCAAAATGGCGGGTGGTGTGCTGGCGCCACTCAACCGCGTTGGGGATGTCGAAGGTTGCCGCCTGGAAGGCGATGAGGTGATCACGCCTGCAGGCTGGCGCGACGCCTACGCTGCGTTCTGCGAGAACGGCTGGGCTGCGCTTGCCATGGACCCCGAGTACGGCGGTCAAGGCCTGCCCAAGCTGGTTGCCACGGCGGTCAGCGAGATGTGGGACGCCGCCAACATGGCCTTTGGCCTGTGTCCCTTGTTGACCAACGGCGCGATCGAAGCCATCGCGCAGCACGGCAGCAGCGCCCTGCGCGAGCGCTATCTGGAACCGCTCGTGTCCGGACGCTGGACCGGCACGATGAATCTCACCGAGCCACAGGCGGGCTCGGATCTGAGCGGCGTGAGGACGCGTGCAGAGCCGCATGGAGACCATTTTCTGATCTCGGGTCAGAAGATTTACATCACCTACGGTGAGCACGACCTGGCTGAAAACATCATCCATCTGGTGCTGGCCCGGCTGCCGGATGCACCGGCTGGCACGCGGGGCATATCGCTGTTCGTGGTGCCCAAGTTTTTAGTGAACGAAGACGGCAGCCTGGGCGCGCGCAACGACCTGCGCTGTATCTCGCTCGAACACAAGCTCGGGATCCACGCGAGCCCCACGGCAGTGATGTCTTACGGCGATCAGGGCGGCGCCGTGGGCTACCTGGTGGGCGAGGAAAACCGCGGTCTGATGCATATGTTCACGATGATGAACGCAGCACGCCATGCGGTCGGACGAGAGGGTGTGGCCATCAGCGAGGCGTCTTACCAGCACGCGGTGCAGCATGCGATGCAAAGAGTGCAGGGCCGACCACCGGGCGCCGCCGCCGAGGGGGCAACCATCATCGAGCATCCCGACGTGAAGCGGATGCTCATGACCATGAAATCCCAGATTGAGGCCATGCGGGCGCTGACTTATGTATGTGCCTTCGCCTTCGACGCTGCAGAGCGGCATGCCGACGAGGCTGAGCGCGCGCGGGCGACCCGCCGCGGAGACTTGCTTACCCCGATTGTTAAAGGCTGGTGCACAGAAACAGCGCAGGAGATCACCTCGCTGGGCGTGCAGGTACATGGCGGGATGGGTTTTATCGAGGAAACCGGCGCGGCGCAGTACCTCCGCGACGCGCGGATCACGCCGATCTACGAGGGCACAACCGGGATCCAGGCCGGTGATCTGATTGGTCGGAAGATGCTGCGCGACGGTGGCGTGGCCATGCGCGAGCTGTTCGATGATATGCACGCGTCGCTGAATGCCTTGTCCGGGCAGGGCGGGGCCGCTGCTGTCGTGCGCGACGCTTGTGCGACCGCGCTGGAAGACCTTGAGCAGACAACCCAATGGCTGCTCGATACCGCGGCGGAACCCCTGATCAGTGCGGCGGCTGCGGTGCAGTACCTTGAGCTCTGCGGTCGGGTCTGTGGAGGCTGGATGATGGCCGATGCGGCGCGGATATGTGTCGACAGTGAACAGCCGCGGCAGCTCGACGAAGAGTTTTATGCGCACAAGCTGATCACGGCAGAGTTCTACGCACGGCAGATGCTGCCCCGCACAGGCGCACTGCGCGCGTCGATAACCGACGGCGCTGCCTGTGTCGCCGGACTGAGCACGGCGCTGTTCAGCTGAAGGCTCTGACGACGGGGGAAGCCGCGTTCTGAGCGGCACTCGCTCCCCGTCGGGCGGGTCCTCTGCTAAGGTTCGTGCCCGTTTCCCTCTCGAGGTATAGCCATGGTGCCGCCGCTGCTTTCCCGCCTGGATGAGCTCGTTAACGCCTGGTGCCTGAAACGCAGCCATAACCTGCGTGACCTGCGGAAGTTCGCCCGTCTCCGCGTGCCGAAACCCATGTTTCACTACCTGGACGGCGCTGCGGAAGACGAAGTCACGATGGCGCGGAACAATGCCGACTTCAGCCGCTATGAGCTGCTGCCGCGCTACCTGGTTGACGTCAGCAACATCGACACTTCGACTACCGTCATGGGAGCGCCGATCGATTTTCCCGTGGTGCTAGCGCCGACCGGGATGTCGCGGCTGTTCAACAATGATGGCGAGCTGGCGGTGGCCGCCGCTGCGGCAGAGGCCGGGACGGTGTACTCGCTGTCGACGGTCAGCACGTATTCCATTGAGCAGGTGGCCGAAGTCTGCGCGGGTACCAAGTGGTTCCAGATCTACGTATTCCGCGACCGGGAACTCGTCAGTGAATTCGTCGAGCGCTGCCGGGCCGCGCGCTATCACGCGCTGTGCCTCACCATTGACCTGCCGGTCGCCGGTAACCGCGAACGCGATCTCTATACGGGTATGGCGCTGCCGCCGCGCTTTTCGCTCGCCACCTGGTTCGATTTCTGCCTGCATCCGCTGTGGTCGTTGAAATACGTCAACTCGCCGGGTTTCGAGCTGGCCAATGTTGTACACAAGACGCCGAAGGATGGACGTGAAATGACCACCTTCGTCAATTATCTCGCCGAGCAGTTCGATCCGTCGGTCGACTGGGACGCTGCCGCGTGGATGATCGAGCAATGGCAGGGGCCGTTTGCGATCAAGGGCATCGGGTGTGTGGAAGATGCCATCCGGGCGGCGGATATCGGCGCCACATCGATCATTCTCTCGAACCACGGTGGGCGTCAGCTGGATCAGGCGGCATCGCCCATCAGCCTTCTGGCCGAGGTGAAAGCCGCGGTGGGCGACCGCGTCGAGGTCATTCTTGATGGCGGCGTCAGGCGGGGGACCGACGTGCTGAAAGCACTGGCTCTCGGGGCGCAGGCGTGTATGGTCGGACGTCCTTATCTGTTCGGGCTGGGGGCCGGGGGACGGGCCGGCGTCGCCAGAGCGCTGCAGATTCTGCGCTCGGAGGTCGAGCGCGACATGGCCCTGCTGGGTGTGACACGAGTGAGCGAGATCGGTCCGGAGCACGTTCGTGAACGCCGCTGAGTTCAAGGGTGATATTCCTCAGCTGCGTCGCATATTGGACGAGGCACGCACGATCGCCGTAGTCGGTTTGTCTGAGAACTGGCACCGGCCGAGCAACTTTGCGGCCAAGTATCTGCAGGAGCACGGATATCGGGTGATCCCCGTCAATCCGATGTATGAGGAGGTGCTCGGCGAGCGCTGCTATCCGGACCTGCAGTCGGTGCCCGAGCGTATTGATGTTGTCGACTGTTTTCGTAAGGCGGCCGATCTGCCGCCGATTCTTGAGCAGGCGATCGCGTGCGGTGCGTCCTGCCTGTGGCTGCAGCTGGGCGTGATCAACCTCGAAGTCGCGCAGAGCGCCCACGCGGCGGGTATGCAGGTCATCATGGACCGGTGTATCAAGATTGAACACGCGCGGCTTTTCGGTGGCTTGAATTTTGTCGGCGTGAATACACGCGTGATTTCGTCCAGGCGAAACAAAACGATTCATAACTAAGCCGGCGTCTGCAGCCTGCCGCAACCGAGGGATGCTGCCTCGGCGCGGACTGTGCAGGCGCGGAGGATTGAAAGACGACCATGGACCGCGAATTCGGCTTTGAAACCCTCTGCCTGCACGCGGGTCAGTTGCCCGACCCGGCAACGGCCTCTCGTGCTACTCCGATTTACCAGACCTCCTCGTACGTGTTTGACAACTCGGATCACGCCGCGAGCCTGTTCAACCTGCAGACTTTCGGCAACATCTACACGCGGCTGAGTAATCCGACCACCGCCGTATTTGAAGAGCGCATGGCCGCGCTCGAAAACGGGCGCGCCGGTCTCGCGGTCAGCTCCGGGATGGCGGCCTCCATGATTGCGCTGGTGACGCTGCTGGAGCAGGGCGATCACGTCGTCGCGGCGCGGACCCTTTATGGCGGCACGCATTCGCTGCTCGACTTCAATTTCAAACGCTTCGGCATCGAATCGACTCTGGTCGATGCGGATGACCCCGACGCGTTCGCGGCTGCGATCCAACCCAACACCAAGGTGGTGTATGCCGAAACCATCGGCAACCCGGTGATAAACGTGCTGGATATCGCGGCGGTCGCTGATGTTGCGCATGCTGCGGATATCCCTCTGATGGTGGACAACACGTTTCCGACGCCTTATCTGTGTCGACCGTTTGACTGGGGTGCGGATATCGTCGTGCACTCTGCGACTAAATTTCTCGGCGGGCACGGTACGACCATCGGCGGTGTGATCGTCGAATCCGGCCGTTTTCCATGGAATAACGGTAAATTCCCCGGCATGACCGAGCCCTCCGCGGGCTATCACGGCGTGCGTTTCTACGAGACATTCGGCGACTTCGGCTATTCAATGCGGGCGCGACTCGAGCAGCTCCGCGTGCTGGGGCCGGCGCTGAGCCCGTTCAACAGCTTCATGCTGCTGCAGGGGATCGAAACGCTGCATGTCCGCATGGACCGGCACTGTGAGAACGCTCTGGCGGTCGCAGAGTTCCTGCAGCAGCACCCCCTGGTGGAATGGGTCCGTTACCCGGGGCTGAGAGGCGATCGCTACTACGAGCTCGCGCAGAAATACACGCCGCGGGGCGCGAGCGCGATCCTGAGTTTCGGGATCCGGGGAGGACGCGAAGCGGGAGCGCGGTTTATCGAAAGCGTTCAGTTCCTGAGTCACCTGGCTAATGTGGGTGACGCCAAATCACTGGTTATCCACCCGGCATCGACAACGCATCGGCAGATGAGCGAGGAGCAGCAGAAAGCAGCGGGCGTGGCGCCGGACATGATCCGCCTCTCGGTCGGACTCGAAACGCTGGACGACATCCTGTGGGATCTTGACCAGGCCTTGTCCCGCTCGCAGGCCTGAGCCAGGCCTTCTCGTCAACAGGACGCGGCGCGCTCAGGTCAACGGATGCAGCTGGTCCGGGTTCTCAAACAACGACACGTTCTGGCGCTCGCGTTCGGCGCGATGATTGGCTGGAGCTGGGTCCTTCTGACCGGGAACTGGATAGGGCGTGCGGGCACGCTGGGCGCAGCGCTCGCTTTCGTTGGAGCGGGTGTCGCGATGACGCTGATCGCTCTGACCTATGCGGAACTGGCCAGCGCGCTGCCGCAGCTGGGCGGTGAGCATGTGTGGGTGGCACGAGCGCTGGGTCCCGGGTTCGCCTTCACCTGCACCTGGGCGCTGTTGCTGGGCTACGGTTCCGTGGTGGCCTTCGAGGTTGTCGCTTTGCCGATCGCGCTGACCTACCTGTTTCCGGATCTGGCGCAATGGCCTTTGTGGCAGGTCGGCGAAAGTACCGTCTACGCCAGTCATCTTGCCATCGGTATCGCAGCGGCTATCGGTTTGACCCTGATCAACCTGCGCGGGATTGCCAGTGCGGCCGGGATCCAGGGATGGGTGACGTTCCTGATTGTGGCATCCGGCCTGCTGCTCGCAAGCGGCGCAGTCGGTACCGGCGGGGCGCAGAACCTGGATCCCTGGTTCACGGATGGTGCGATCGGGGTGGCCGGCGTTGTCGTGATGGTGCCGCTCATGTTTGTCGGCTTTGACGTTATCCCGCAGGCCGCTGAGGAAATTGATCTTCCAGCGCAGAAGATCGGCCGGCTGGTCGTCGTTTCGGTGGTTGCAGCCGTCGTCTGGTACGCGGCTATGGTTCTGCTGGTCGGCTGGGTGCTGGATGATCGGGGCCGGACCGAGGCGGAGCTTGCGACCGCACGCGCCGCCGTTGTTGCCTGGAACTGGGAAGGCGCGGGCCGTTTCATGGTGTGTGGTGGTATCGCCGGGATCCTGACCACCTGGAACGCCTTTCTGGTTGGGGGCAGCCGTCTGGTTTATGTGCTGGCGCGCGCAGGGCAGCTACCCGCCTGGCTGGGGCAGGAACATCCTGGGAGCCACGCGCCCGCACGCGCGCTGGTTGCTCTGCTGGTGATTTCGTGCGCCGCACCATGGTTCGGACGACCTGTCCTGGTGTGGCTGGTCGATGCCGGCAGTGTGGGAGTTGTGGTGGCCTACGCGTGTGTCGCGGCCAGTTTTCTGCGCCTGCGGCGGGTCGAGCCTGACCTGGAGCGGCCGTATCGCGTCCGCTATGGCCGTTCTATCGGGTGGTCTGCTCTGGTGATGACCAGCGTGATGGCAATGCTGTACCTGCCCTGGAGTCCGAGTGCGCTGGTATGGCCGCAGGAATGGGTGATCTGCGGACTCTGGGCCGCGCTCGGTCTGGCGCTGTATGTGATTGCCGGAGGCTCTCGTACCGCTGGCTCTCTCGCCGCATGAGCGCCACGGCGCGGTTCCCGACCCTCGCATCAAACGTTGCGGGTTTTGTTCAGCTGCGGTTTAAGCATGCTCGGGCAGAATCTGTTCACACTGACAGACCAGCACGAAACTTGGGTGCGCAAAGAGGGTCTTAATCCTGTCCCCACCGCCCCGCGACACAGAGGAGAATGTGATGAACCGAAGAGGCTTGATGGTACTGATAGCCCTTATGGTCCTTTCGGCCAGCGCCGGCGACGTGTTCGCCCATGGGCGCAGAGGGCACTCACACACGCAATTTGGCTTTTACATGGGCGGCGGCGGGCCGTGGTGGGGTCCGGGTTACGCCCCTTATCCGTACTGGTATGAGCCGCGGACCGTGATCATCGAGCGCGAGCCCCCGGTTTACATAGAGCGCGCTCCCGACCCCGTGCCTGCACCTTCTCCTGCTGCGCCCGCGCAGACGGCGGCGGCACCGCAGACCTGGTACTACTGTACAGACCCCGCGGGCTATTACCCCTATGTCGAAAACTGCAGTCAGCCCTGGGTCAGCGTTGACCCGCGCACCGTCGCACCACCACCCACCCAGCGCTGAGCACAGCCCAGGAGAGCTCAAGGTGAAAAGCAGTAAAGCACGCATGGTTGTGTTGTTGGCCGCCTCGCTGAGCGGGGGGTGTGCGACTTATCCTCCGGGTCCCAGCGTCATGGCGCTGCCCGGCTCCGGGGCGAATTTTGATCAGTTCCAGCGCGACGACATGGACTGCCAGGTGTATGCGCAGCAGGCGGCGGGGATGTCTACGCGACAGTCGGGAGAAAAGGGAGCGGTCGATAGCGCTGTGGTCGGCACCATGGTCGGGGCCGCGGCGGGTGCCCTGCTCGGCGCCGCGTCGGGCGACGCCGCTGCGGGTGCTGCGATCGGGGCAGGCAGTGGTCTGATTATCGGTGCCGCCTCTGGCTCTGATGCCTACGGGGTCTCCGGAGCGCGTACTCAGGATCGCTACGACACCGCTTATGTTCAGTGCATGTACGCCAGAGGGCATCAGGTGCCGGTGCCGGCAGGTGTGGCTGCCGCCCGTCAGGCTCAGCCTGCGCCCGCTTACGCGACCCCGGCGCCGACTGCCGCACCCGCGCCGGGCCCAAGTGCTCCCGTCGGCGCCTATCCTCCTCCGGGAACACCGCCGCCGCCCGGATATTGATCTGCGCCGGTGGGAGGCACAGGACATCTGGTGCGTGACGCCGTCCGTGTTCCCAGGATCGCGGCTGCATGTCGCGGGAGAGCACAACGTCCGACTGCCTGCGTGTCATAAACATCGCCGGTAAACAGGATTTGGCACTGCCGGCAATGGCACTCCATACGTTCGGGGCGCTGCTCGTGCGGCACCCGCTGTAAGTCGGGGACTCTGCGTTATTGCAGAGCCGTGCGGTAGCGGCTATGCGATAATTCCACAGTTAACTCACAAGCATCAGGTTCTTCCATGGTCTGGACGCGGCGCTACAAGGGATGGGTAGGCACGGCGATGTTCATTGCGCTGACTGGGCTCGCGCAAGCACAGCAGCCGCCTGCGCCTGCAGTAACCGTCGCCCGACCACTGGTGCATTCGTTTACAGAATGGGACGAATACACGGGGCGTATGGTGGCGCAGAAGCGCGTCGAGGTGCGTGCTCGCGTGTCCGGCTACCTGCAGTCGGTGCATTTCCGCGAAGGGCAGGAGGTGACGGCTGATACCCTGCTGTTCGTCATCGATCAGCGGCCATTCACGGCGGAGGTGTCGCGCGCCAGCGCCGAACTGAAACGCGTCAGCACGGAGCTTTCCGTAGCGCAAATGGAGCTTGAACGCGGTGAGCGACTGGCGTCCTCCAAGGCCATGAGTCGCGAAACCCTGGAAGAGCGACGGGCGCGGCGTGATGCGGCCCAGGCTGAGGTCGACGCTGCCAGAGCGGCGCTCCGCACGGCTGAGCTTGATCTTGGCTTTACCGAAGTGCGTGCGCCGATGCCGGGTGTGGTCTCCGACATCCGCGTCGACGTCGGTAACCTCATTTCCGGCGGCAGCGCGGATTCCACGCTGCTCACCACTATCGTGTCGCTCGATCCGATCGAACTCGAGATAGAAGGCTCTGAATCCGAGTGGCTGCGCTATACCCGACTGGATGCTGCTGGCACCCGCACCTCTTCCCGGCAGGTAGCCAATCCCGTCGAGGCGCGGCTGAGTGATGAAGGGGACTGGGTGCACAAGGGGCAGATGACGTTCGTCGATAACGAGCTCGATGCCGACACGGGGACCATGCGCGGACGCGCAACCTTTGCAAATCCGGATCATGTGCTTTTGCCCGGTATGTTCGCCCGCGCGCGGCTGTTCGTCGCGGAGCGTGAGAATGCACTTTTTGTGCCGGAGGAGGCGCTGACTGCTGATCAGGCGACGAAGATCGTGCTGGTCGTTGGCCCGGACAATATTGTGCAACCTCGCGAGGTGACGCTGGGCAGCATGCTGGGTGAATTCCGCAATATCGTCAGCGGATTGACACCCGAGGACAGGGTGATCATCGTGGGCCTGATGCGGGCGCGGCCAGGGCAGCCGGTCACGCCAGAAGAGGTTGTGCTGAGCCCCCCGTCGCAAGACTGACCGCGCGTGCGTATCTCGCATTTTTTTATCGACCGGCCGATCTTCGCTTCGGTCATCGCGATCGTCATTACGCTCACGGGCGCTATCGCGTATTTCGCCCTGCCGGTAGCGCAGTACCCGGAAATTGTGCCGCCAACCATTCAGGTCACCGCGACCTATCCCGGCGCAAGTGCCGAGACCGTTGCAGAAACCGTGGCGACCCCGCTCGAACAGGAGATCAACGGGGTCGACGGCATGCTGTTCATGAATTCAGCCGCCACCGGTGATGGCCGCCTGATCATTCGCGTGACCTTTACCCTGGGGACTGATCTCGACATCGCTCAGGTGCTGGTGCAGAACCGGGTTGCGATCGCAGAGCCCAGATTGCCTGAAGACGTGCGGCGCCTTGGCGTGAACGTGGCCAAGAATTCACCTGACATGCTGATGGTGCTGCACTTCAATTCTCCCGATGGCTCACGGGACGGCACCTACCTGTCTAACTACGCTCGGACGCAGGTCGTCGATCGCCTGGCTCGGCTGCCGGGCGTCGGCCAGTTCAATATCTTTGCCGAACGCGCGTATTCGATGCGGATCTGGATCGATCCGGAGCGCGCGGCAGTGCGTGACCTGACCGCCAACGAAATCGTCAACGCGGTGCGGCAGAACAATGTGCAGGTGGCATCGGGACGCATCAATCAGCTGCCGGTGCCTCGGGATGCTGCGTTTGAGATCCCTATCGAAAGCCAGGGCCGTTTCATCGATCCCGATCAGTTCGGCAACATCGTGGTCAAGCGCACGCCCAGCGGGCGCATCACGCGGCTCAAGGACGTCGCCCGGGTGGAGCTGGGTGTTCAGGACTACTCGACCATCGGATACCTGGATGGCAAGACGGCGCTGCCGGTTCCTGTTTACCAGCGTCCCGGCACGAACGCCATCGAGACTGCACGGTCCATCGAGGCGCTGATCGAGGAGATCCGGGCTGAGCTGCCCAGCGGGATAGAGCTGACGATTGCATTCAACCCGACCCGATTTATCGAGCAGTCCGTGCGCGAGGTGTACCTCACGATTTTCGAGGCAATGATTCTGGTTGTGATCGTGATCCTCGTCTTCCTGCAGTCCTGGCGTGCGGCGGTGATCCCCGTGGTTGCTATTCCGATCGCGCTCATCGGTACTTTTGCGGTGATGGCGGCGTTTGGTTTCTCAATCAACAACCTGACCCTTTTCGGCCTGGTACTGGCGGTCGGTATTGCGGTCGACGATGCCATCGTGGTGGTCGAGAACGTGGAGCGCTACCTGCGTCAGGGTCTGGCCCCACGCGAGGCTGCGCATAAGACCATGGATGAAGTCGGCGGCGCACTGATTGCCATCGCGCTGGTGCTGTCGGCCGTTTTTGTTCCGACCGCGTTTATCACCGGCATTGCCGGACAGTTTTACCGCCAGTTCGCGTTGACCGTGGCGAGCGCCACCGTTATTTCCGCCGTGGTGTCGCTGACGCTGTCACCTGCACTGTCGGCGCTGTTACTGCGGACCCACTCAGAAAATCAGCAGCGCAACGGCTTCACACGGGTATTGATGCTGCCGTTCTCCCTGTTTGCGAGGGGGTTCAATCGCAGCTTCAACCGATTCGCCGGCGGATATGCCTGGCTGACCCGCCGTGTACTGCGCATGGCCGGCTTGATGCTGCTGCTTTACGCGGGGCTGATTGCACTGACCACGTATGAGTTTCAGGCAACCCCGACGGGCTTCATACCGCAGCAGGATCAGGGTTACCTGATCACGGTGTATCAGCTCCCTGCGGGGTCTTCGATCACGCGGACCGATGCCGTTATCCGGGAGGCGACCAGACTCCTCATGGATATGCCGGAAATGTCTCACACGGCCGGGTTTGCCGGATTTGATGGCGCGACCCGCACGAATGCCTCGAACGCAGGAGCGATTTTTGCGCCGCTCAAGCCCTACGAGGAGCGCAGTGAGCTGGGACTGACAATCGACCAGACCGTGGCCGAGGCGCAGAAGCGTCTCGGTTCGATCCGCGAAGCGATGGCGTTTGTCGTGCCGCCGCCGCCGGTGCGGGGGATCGGGACCGGGGGCGGCTGGAAGCTCTATGTGCAGGATCGGGGCGGACACGGCATTGACGAGCTGGAAGATGTGACGCAGGCGCTGATCGCAAGGCTGCGCGAGGAGCCGACGGTTGCGCGCGTCTTCACGACCTTCAACACCGCAACACCCAAGCTCTACGCGGATATTGACCGCACCCGCGCCGAGAAGCTGCGCGTGCCGGCAGAGCGGGTGCTGGATGCGCTGGAGATCTATCTGGGCTCCGCCTACGTCAACGACTTCAATTTCCTGGGCCGTACCTATCAGGTGACAGCCCAGGCCGAAGGCAGCTACCGGGATGAAAAGGAAGATATTTTCAAACTGCGCGCCCGCTCAGAATCAGGCGCGATGGTGCCGCTGGGATCGCTGACTACCTTCAAGGACCTGACCGGCCCATATCGGGTGTCGCGCTATAACCTTTATCCCGCAGCAGAGATTCAGGGCGTGGCCGCGCCCGGTCATTCCACCGGCGAGGCCATCGCCGCGGTCGAGCGCATTGCGGCCGAGGTGCTGCCGGCAGGGTTCGGCTTCGAATGGACCGATCTGGCGCTGCAGGAAAAACTCGCCGGCAATACTGCGCCGATAGCTTTTTCGCTGGCGGTGGCCTTTGTATTCCTGGTGCTGGCTGCGCTTTATGAGAGCTGGACGCTGCCGTTGGCCGTCATTCTGATTGTGCCCATGTGTCTGCTGGCATCTGTTACCGGTATCAACCTGCGTGGCATGGACAACAATATTCTGGTGCAGGTGGGATTCATCGTACTGGTTGGCCTGGCGGCTAAAAACGCCATCCTGATTGTCGAATTCGCCCGTCAGGCGGAACGTGACGGGCTTGGCTGGTACGCCGGCGCTGAGCGCGCGGCGCGAACCCGCTTGCGACCGATCCTGATGACCTCTTTCGCCTTCATCATGGGCGTGGTGCCCCTCGCCATTGCAACCGGTGCGGGCGCCGAGATGCGTCGCTCGCTGGGTACAGCAGTATTTTCCGGCATGCTGGGTGTCACGCTTTTCGGGCTGGTCTTCACGCCGGTTTTCTACATTGTCTGTCGTGCTGCGAATGAGCTTTATCGCCGCTGGCGCTTTCCTGAAACGGACGGGTCGCCATGATGTCCCGCCACGGCACAATCGCGTGCGCTCTGCTGCTTGGAGGCTGCAGCGCTGTCGGTCCGGACTACGATGGGGCGCCGGCATCCACGGCTGAGGTCAGCGCCGAGTTCGAGGTCGCCGCGCAGCCCGACTCGACAGTGAGCAGCGCCACACCTACCGGCGCGTGGTGGCAGCTGCTCAATGATTCCGAACTCGATGGTCTGATCGAGCAGGCAACGGCCGCTAACTACGACCTGCGTGTCGCGGTGGCCAATGTGGAAGCTGCGCGCGCGGGTCTGGCCCTCGTCAGCACCCGCCAGGTGCCCCTGATTAATGCGCGTGGCGCCGTGCGCGAGGCACGCAACGCGACCGCGGTGCTGCCCATAGCAAATGCTGACGATCGGGCGCCGACAACGACGCGCGGCGTGTTTTCTTTGGACCTTTCGTGGGAAATAGATCTGTTCGGGCGTGTGCGTCGCAGTATCGAAGCCGCTGACGCGGATCTGGCGGCGCAGTCTGCACTACGAGACCAGGTTCTGGTTGCTGTGCTGGCTCAGGTGGTGAGCAGTTATATCGACCTGCGCGGCGCGCAGGTGCGGATGGCGGTTGCAGAGCGCAATGTCGCGGTGCAGACACAGACCCTGGACCTGGTCGCGGTGCTGAGCGCGGAGGGCGCCGCCACAGAGCTCGACGTCGCGCGTGCGCGCACCCAGCTGCTGACCAGTCAGGCAACGATTCCGAGCCTGCGGGCAGCTGCGGCGGCGGCCCTCAACCGATTGACTACCCTGACCGGCCGGGCGCCTGGACAGCTATCAGAGCTGTTGCAGTCGCCGCGCGGGCTGCCACAGCTGCCGAGTCTGGTGGCGATCGGAAAACCGGCCGATCTGCTGCGCAGGCGCCCGGACATCCTCGCCGCAGAGAGGTCCTTGGCCGCGGCCAGTGCCCGTATCGGCGTGGCGACGGCCGATCTGTTTCCGACCGTCACGCTGGACGGACTGGTAGGTGTGGCCGGTGCTCCACTCTCGAACCTGACCGCGGCGGGCGCACCAACCTTTGAACTCGGTCCCACGGTGACCTGGAACGTATTTGATCGGGAAGCCAGCTACGCCCGGATACGCCAGAGTGACAGCGTTGCGGCCGCTGCGCTGGTGCGCTACCAGGCAACGGTGACCCAGGCGCTCGAGGAACTGGACACTGCGGTACGCAGCTGGGGTCAGGAGCGGGCCAGGCAGACCCAGCTCAAGGCGGCGCAGGTCGAAAGCGCCCGCGCCTCGGAACTGGCGCGCCTGCGCTATCAGGAAGGCGTTGAAGATTTTCTTTCGGTCCTCGACGCAGAGCGCAATCTGCTGCTGATTGAGGATCAGCTGTCTCTTTCAGAGATAAACCTTGCCCAGGAGCTGGTGAATATTCATCGTGCTCTGGGCGGTGGCTGGGATACGACGCAGGTGCCGGCCTACCAGGCTTACCAGGCAGATCCCTGATAGCCCGCTGCGCTCAGGCGGAATGCGTCAGAGCGATTGCGCGGGCGGCGGTGAAGTCGGTCTTGCCGCTGCCGAGCTTGGGCATTACTTCGACGGCCAGCCACTGGTCCGGAACCATTAAAGCGGGCAGTCCGGCCTCCCTCAGCTGCTGACGCAGCGCAGCGATGTCCAGCCCCTCCTCACCGGACGGCACGATGGCGACCAGGCGTTCGCCCTTGCGCGGATCGGGGACGCTTACCACCACAACCTCGATATCGATGACCAGTGCCCGGGTAATCGCCTGCTCCACGGCGCCCAGGCTCACCATTTCGCCGCCGAGCTTGGCAAAGCGGGAGTAGCGATCGACGATGGTCAGAAACCCGTCTTCGTCGAGATGACCTTTGTCGCCGGTGCGGTACCAGCGCTGTCCGTCGAGTTTGACGATGGCCTCGGCGGTCCTGGCCGGGTCATCGAGATAACCAAGCATGACCTGCACACCGCCAATCAGGATAAGTCCGTCGATGCCTGTGGGAAGGGTCTCGTGCGTATCCGGATCGACAATGCGGAAGCAGCTGCCCGGTAGCGGCATGCCGACGGTGCCGATCCGGCTGCCCGCGTGGAAGGTCCAGGTTTCCGCATCGAGATAGTCAGGCACGTTGACGCTGGCGACCGGCGTGGTCTCGGTGGCGCCGTAGCCTTCATAGATTGTTTTGTTGAATTTCTGCGTAAAACTCTCACGCACTGAAGGGTCCAGTCGTTCCGCGCCTGCAACGACAAGCCGCAGCGGTTCTAGCATCAGCGGCAGAACCCTGGGGTTACGCGCATAAAGGCGCAGAAAAGTCGACGTGCCGCACAGGACCGTGCCGCGGTATTCATAAATAGCGCGCGCGAGGTTGGGCGCGTCCGTGGGATCCGGATGGGTGATGAGCGGCAGACACTCGAGCATCGGGAGCAGGGTCGTTACGGTCAGACCGAACGCATGGAACAGCGGCAGGCAGCCGACGATGACGTCTTCATCGACCGGATTCAGCATATCGGTCGTCTGCGCGATGTTTGCCAGCAGGTTGCGATGGCTCAGCATGACGCCCTTCGGGAGCCCTTCGCTGCCGCTCGAAAAAAGAATTGCCGCCGTCGCGTCAGGGTCACGCTCGGCGCCGTACAAGGCGGCAATCCAGCGCGACGGCAATAGCTTCAGGCTGAGCCAGGCTCTGAGCAGATCAAGCGGCCCCAGGGTGGCGCGCAAGTCCTCTGCCGCATAGATGGTGCAGCCCTGCGTAGCCTCCGTGATTTCGATGCCGCGTTGTTCGAGGCGTTCGAGAAACTGGCTTGAAGAATAGATCTCCGTCAGCCCGGCTGAGCGGATGCTGGCCGCGAGTGCGGTCGGCGCGGCGGTGAAATTCAGATTGACGATGGTTTTGCCCGCGAGCAGTGCGGCCATATTGACGATCGCCCCGCCGCCGCTGGCCGGCAGCAGGATCCCGACTCGTGGGCCCGGGCTGCGCTTTCTGATCAGCCGGGCGAAGCACAGCACACCGATGTTGAGCGCGCTGCGGGATATCTTGCGACCCGTCGATTCGATCACGGCAACCTGGCTGCCGCCCCGCCGCGATTGCCGCAGCCACATCCGGGGAATAGAGGGCAGCGTCTCAACGAACTGCTGCCATCCGGTGATTGAAAGCTCTGCGATCGCCTGTTTTACGCCGCTGGCGTGGCAGGTTTGCGGCAGTGCCTGGCCGAAGGTCACGATGATGTCACGACGCGGCCCCCGCGCTGAGCGCGCCTGAAGGGCACCGGCCGCGTAGGAGAACTGACTGCCCCAGAGTCCCCGGAGGTAGAACGGGACGACGACGGTGTTGGCATTTGTCACCTGGGCAAGAGCGCGCTCGAAGCCACTTTTGAATTCGTTCAGCTGTCCGTGACGACTGATTGCGCCTTCTGGAAAAAGACAGACGACGTCACCCGCGTCGAGGCTCGCAGCAACGGTTTCGAGAGAAGCCTTAGAGCCGGCCCGCGCGATCGGGATGACGCCCATGAAATCCAGAAAACGGCGCAGATACCAGCGTTCGTAGATACTCCGGGCCATGACAAAGCGCACCGGGCGAGGACTGGCCATGGCGACGATGGCCCAATCGATCCAGGAGACATGATTGCCGAGCAGCAGGACGCCGCCGGCCCGGGGGATCTGCTCAATACCGATCACACGCAGGCGATAACGAAATGCGAACGCACGGGCGATGCCCAGACGGACAAGCGACTGGGGTAGCTTGCTGACGGTGTAAACCGCCCCGACGATGGCCACGATAGTCAGGAGCGCAAGAAGCAGGCGATCGCCGAACCCGAGCAGCGCGAACAGGACCGTCAACGCCAGGAATCCGAGCATCATCAGGTGGTTGAGGAACCCGGAAGCCGCGAGCGTGCGCCCCAGCGCTTCCGGTGCCGCGTGGAACTGGACGAGCGCGTTAAGTGGCACGATAAACAGCGCTCCGCTGAGACCCAGTGCACCGAACAGCAGGGCCTGGAAGTGGATTTCCGGGGTAACGCTGAGCAGCGCCAGAGAAAGCGCAACGCCCCCGGCACCCAGCGGGATGAGGCCGGTCTCGACATGCCCGCGGGAGAGCCCGGCGGTCAGCAGCGCGCCGAGGCATACGCCGACAGAGGCGGCAGCCATGATGAGCTGAATGGTGGCGACGTTGCTCATGCCGAGGAAACTTTCGGCAAACGCTGGGTAGACCGCGACCAGCACCTGTGCGATCGACCAGAACACGGCCAGGCCGATCACCGACAGGCGCAGGACAGGCCGCTGCCACACGCTCGAGAGGGCCTCGCGGAGATAAATGCCGCGGCGATAGCGGCCAAAATCGAATGAGAGCGCTGGGTTGCCGTCCTCCAGAATCGGAAGCCGGCGTGTCAGCTGATACTCCGCGAGTGTGCCGGCGACAAGGATCCAGCCCAGCGGGGCAGCGCTGCGGAGAATGGCGCGCGGATCGCCCCAGAGGTGCGGATCAACCAGGAACTCGAAGCCGAACGAAAACACCATCATGCTGAGGAGGATCGCTGCGGTTGTCGCGGCCTGCAGCAGGCCGTTGGTGCCCACCAGCACTGCGGTGCCGACCAGTTGACGCAGCGTCCCAAGCTTCGCGGGCGCGTAGATCGCGCTCTGCAGCGCAAGCGCGAAGGTCAGACCAAGCGCGGGATAGAACCAGCCAAGGTAGTAGCAAAGGGTGAGTGCGAGGCTGATTGGAACGGCGAGGGCTGCGGTACGGCGCAGTACGAGGGTTTTGGAAAACCTGTCAGAGAGAAATCCTGCCGGGGACAGAAGCATGACAAAAGGCAGGAGGATCAGCGCGTTGATCAGTCCACTGAGTGCGATCTGCTCAGGGCCATCGAAAACCTTGAATACCGTGTTCTGAAGCGTGACTTTATGGCCCAGGTCGACGAACGCATTCAGGAACGCTACCGCCGTCAGCGCTTTCACTCCGGTCGGACGTAAGAGGTAAAGCATTAGCTATCCTTCTGCGCGATGATGTTGCTTGCCAGGGTCAAGCGCATATTGTGCAATGGATAAGCAGTTCCGCGAGCCGCCGTGTCACGGACACGCCGACACCTCGTAGTCTCCATTCTTGATGTTTTCATGACCGTCAGCGCCGTCGCCGAGTAGGGCTCACTTTATCTGTGAATACGCGATCTGCACCTAAAATCGGGTTTGTCAGCCTGGGTTGCCCCAAGGCACTGGTTGATTCCGAACGGATCCTGACTCAGCTGCGTCTTGAGGGCTATGCGATCACGCCGAGCTACGACGACGCTGCCCTGGTCGTGGTGAATACCTGTGGTTTTATCGACGACGCCAGGGCGGAGTCTCTTGCCGCTATCGGCGAAGCGCTGGACGAAAACGGGCGCGTGGTGGTGACCGGTTGTCTGGGGGTGGATGCGCAGACCATCCGGGAGCTGCATCCGTCGGTTCTTGCGGTGACGGGACCGCATCAGTACGAAGCAGTGATGGCCGCGGTGCATGAGCATGCGCCTTTCCGGGGACATCACGATCCCCTGCAGGATCTGGTGCCAGCACAGGGGATCCGGTTGACGCCGCGCCACTACGCGTACCTGAAAATTTCCGAAGGCTGCAACCACAGCTGCAGTTTCTGCATCATTCCCAGGCTGCGCGGCTCGCTGGTCAGTCGACCGATAGGGGAGGTGCTTGACGAAGCCCGGCGTCTCGTCGATGCCGGGGTGCGAGAGCTTCTGGTTATTTCGCAGGACACCAGCGCCTACGGCGTTGATCTCGGCTACCGCACCGGCTTCTGGGGCGGTCGTCCGGTGAAGAGCAGTTTCCTAGGCCTGTGTGAAGCGCTGGCGACGCTCGGTGTCTGGGTCCGATTGCACTACGTGTACCCGTATCCGCACGTTGACGCTGTACTGCCCATCATGGGGTCCGGCGGCATCCTGCCCTACCTCGACATACCGTTTCAGCATGCCAGTCCGCGGGTGCTGAAGGCGATGAAGCGGCCCGCAGCAAGCGAGAAAGTGCTTGAGCGAATTCACCGGTGGCGGGAGCAGATCCCCGGTCTGACCCTCAGAAGTACCTTCATTGTCGGATTCCCGGGCGAAGAAGACGCTGATTTTGCGCAGCTGTTGAGCTTTCTCGAGGCCGCCCAGATCGACCGGGTAGGGTGCTTCAAGTACTCCCCGGTAACCGGGGCAGCGGCAAACGCCTTCCCCGGGGCGGTGCCTGAGTCAGTCAAGCAGGCACGCTATGAGGAGCTCATGGAAACGCAGATGACCATCAGTCGGGCGCGGCTTGCGGCCAGAATCGGGACCGAGATCGATGTGCTGGTGGATGCTATAGATACCGCTGGCGCGGTCGCACGCGGAATGGGTGATGCGCCGGAGATAGACGGTGTGGTGCATCTGCCGGATGTCTCAGGCTTGTCCGCTGGCGATCAGCTCAGAGTAGTGGTCACCGGGGCTGACGATTACGACCTCACTGCGCGTCCGCTAGTGCAGGGTTTCGGACCAGGCGTGTCGGAGGTGCAGGCATGAGCAAAGTGGCATTCATTGGTCTGGGAGTCATGGGTTCTCCGATGGCGGGGCATCTCGTGCGCGCCGGCCACGCGGTAACCGTGTTCAACCGAACGCAGGAGCGGGCTGCTGCCTGGTGCGCGGCCCATGGCGGAACTTCAGCCGACACACCCGCGTCGGCGGCAGTCGGCGCCGAGGCCGTGTTTGTCTGTGTGGGCAATGATGATGACGTACGTGAAGTCCTGCTCGGTACAGATGGGGCGGTGCACGGTATGCAAGCAGGAAGTATCGCGGTAGATCACACCACGACCTCCGCATCAGTGGCGCGTGAGCTGGCAGAAGCTCTGGCCGCGCGCGGCCTTGGTTTCATTGATGCACCAATCTCGGGCGGACAGGCGGGCGCCGAGAAAGGAGCGCTGACCGTCATGTGTGGCGGCACGGCAGAAGCTTTCTCAAGCGCCGAACCTTTGATCTCGGCATACGCGCGCGCCTGTGTGCACCTGGGGCCGAGCGGCGCGGGACAGCTGACGAAGATGGTTAACCAGATCTGCGTTGCCAACGTGATCCAGGGCCTCGCCGAGGCGCTCAATTTCGGTCAGCGTGCGGGGCTTGATATGGGGGCTGTGCTTGAGACGATCGGCCAGGGCGCAGCACAGTCCTGGCAGATGGACAACCGCGGGCTGACCATGTGTGAAGGGCGTTACGACTTTGGTTTCGCGGTTGATCTGATGCGCAAGGACCTCGGCATTGTGCTCGCTGAAGCGCAGCGCAACGGCGCTGAGCTGCCGGTAACGAAACAGCTGAACGCTTTTTACGCTGAAGTGCAGGCGCTAGGCGGTGGGCGTTGGGATACCTCGGCGCTGATTGAGCGCCTGCGTCGCAGTTGAGCAGCAGCGGTAACCTGAATCAGAGCCCGATCAGTTCACGTTGCGCTGCCGGCCTTTCCAGAAAGGTTCCCGCAGCTCGCGGCGCAGAATCTTGCCGGAGGGGTTGCGCGGCATCAGCTCAATGAAGTCGACGGACTTCGGCACTTTGTAGCCGGCGATCCGCGCGCGCGCGAATTCGATAATCTCCTGCGTGCTGACGCTCGCGCCGGGTTTCAGCACCACCATGGCTTTGACGGCTTCACCCCAGCGCTCATCCGGCACTCCTATGACTGCGACGTCGGCGACCGCATCATGGCCGAATAAGGCGTTTTCGACCTCAGCGGGGTAAACGTTTTCGCCACCGCTGACGATCATGTCTTTGACCCGGTCGTGGATATAGAGATAACCCTCTTCATCGAAATAACCGGCGTCTCCCGTATAGAACCATCCGTTCTGGATCGCTTCCGCGGTTGCCTCTGCGCGGTTCCAGTAACCTTTCATCACAACCCCGTGGCGGATCACGATCTCGCCGACTTCGCCGGCGGCGCAGGGATTGCCATCAGCGTCACGGACCTCGATCTCAATGCCCGGATAAGGCTTGCCGCAGGAGCGCAGCTTTCCTGCCGTGTGGCCTTCCGGATCGAGGCAGGTGCCGGCGCCTGAGGTTTCGGTCAGGCCGTAGAGACCAAAGAATTCGCATTGAAAGATCTGCTGTGCCGCAGCGAGGAGGTCTTCGTTGATCGGCGAGGCCCCGTAAAAGAGCTTCTTCAAAGAGCTGAAATCGCAGCTGCCGATCTCCGGATGTTGGGTAAGGAACAGGATCACTGCCGGTACGAAAAGCGCGTAGTTGACCCGGTAGCGGGGGATGAATTCGAGGATCTGGCCAGGGTCGACTTCTTTCATGATCAGGTTCGTACCGCCCTGAGCCAGAGTAAAAACGCCCATATTGACCCCGGCAATGTGAAACACCGGCATGCAGGTTAGGGCAATACCCTCAGCCTCGAACAGCCCCCAGCGGGCTTGCTCAGCCGCGCCGAACAGGGCGCGGAAGTTGCGGTTGTTCAGCTGTACGCCCTTCGGATGGCCTGTTGTGCCACTGGTGTAAAGCTGAATGACATCGTCTTCAAGATCGATCGGTACTTGCGGATCCTCCGAGGACGCCGCATCACGCCAGTCGGCGAACGCGGGCCAGTCGGCATGCCCGGTGTCCATGGCGATCACCGTTCGCAGCTGGGGGCATTCAGGCAGGATCTGCTGAGCCGTTTCGTAATACTCCGCGCCGACGCAGAGAACGGTGCAGGCGGCATCGTTCAGGATGAAGACGATTTCTGGCGGCGCAAGGCGCCAGTTGACTCCAACGAGCACGGCATTCGCCTTGCAGGTGCCGAACAGCAGCTCAAAGTAGCGGTCTGAATTCTTCCCAAGAAACCCGATCCGATCCTGAGGACTGACCCCGGCAGCGATGAGCGCATTGGCGACCTGACTCGTGTGTCGGTCAAAGTCGGCGTAGCTCGTTTCGCGACCTTCGAATATCTGCGCCGTGACAGCAGGCCTGTCTTTCGCCTGCACTCGTGGAATGTTCGCGACGTACTCGATTTCATCGACCTTGAACACGATAAGCTTCTCCCGGAAATGATCCGCAACCCTGACCCGAAGGGCAGTGTACCCCGGGTGAAATTATCATTGAGGTGCGGTTTTCCCTCTGACCCGGGAACAGGCGAGTACATGAACGAGCAACAGGCGCCAGCGGTGAAGGTCGGCACGCTGGATATCGGTGAGCAGACGTTAGAGACCCTCTGGGTGAGCGGTCGGGATGATGGTCCGACCCTGCTGCTGCTGCATGAGGGGCTGGGCTCGCTCGCCGGCTGGAAGCGCTTTCCGATCTCCTTGGCTATGTATACCGGGCGGCCGGTGGTGGCCTATTCGCGGGCGGGATATGGCAACTCTAGTCCGGTCCTGCTGCCGCGCCCACTCGATTTTCACACGCGAGAAGCGTGTGAGGTCCTGCCAGCTGTGATTGATGCGCTTGGTCTTGAGCGCTGCGTTCTGATGGGCCACAGCGATGGCGCGTCGATTGCGCTGACTCATGCTGGCAGCGCTCTCGACCAGCGTGTTCAAGGCGTGGTTGCCCTGGCGCCTCACGTCCTGACCGAGGCCAAAACGGTGGACGCTATCCGGAAAACGTCAGCGGCGTTCGAGTCCGGAACCTTGCGCGAGCGTCTCGCCCGGTATCACGGGGAAAACGTTGATTGCGCTTTCCGTGGGTGGGCGGACACCTGGCTCGATCCCCGCTTTCTGGCGTGGTCAATCGAAAGCGCGCTGGCCGGGATCAAGGTTCCCGTGCTGGCCATCCGCGGCCGGTCAGACCCTTACAACACAGCAGTTCATCTGGAGCGGATAGCAGCTCTGGTGTCGGCACCGGTCGAGCGGACCACCCTGGAGGATTGCGGGCACGCGCCCCATGCCGAGAAGACGGACGAGGTGCTGGCCCTCGTCCTGCGTTTCATTGAAGCGCTGCCGCGACCCTGAGCGTGGACAGCGGCGCACGGTTATGAATCTTCATCTAGGGCGAGACCGTGATGGTGATCGGCGCTGAGAGGAGCGGCGGATCCAGCGGGACGTGCTGCGCATCTCCCAGGATCAGCTGCAGGGTGTAGCGTCCTGGGGCGAGGTCCAGATCCGTTTCCGTCTGCCCTTTGCCGAAATGCCGCACCTGCTCACTGCTGGGCAGCGGCTGGTCGAACGCCGGCAAGGGATCAGCATTGATCAGTAGATGGTGGTGTCCGGTGTTGGCTGCCTCCACGCCGGCAGGCGCTACACCCAGGCCACGAAGGCCAAAACGCACCGTTACCGTGCCGGTTATCTCGGCTCCGTCCGCAGGGCTGATGAAGTAAAGCTCTGCGCCTTCAGGCGCGAGGGTGCGGCTCTGAACAGCGACTGCGATGAGCAGCCCCATCAGGGCGGTTAGACATAGTGACCTGGGTGACATCGCGCGACGCTCCGGAGCATGACAGGGGCGCGCATCATGCCAGATCGATCGTGCTGTTGTGCGGGCGGACGTGTGGTCGTTGCCAGAGTCGTCCTGCTGTCTGCGGATGGTGACGAGTGACGATGGCAGATAGAATGGTCGCGTTCTCGCTCACCATAGACACACAGGAGCATCGCGTATGAGCTGGCACCGAAAAATCCTCCGCGTGGATCTGACGGCAGGCACCTGCACTTCTGAACCCCTCAACATGGAATGGGCGGAGCAGTATCTCGGCCTGCGTGGCTTGGGTACGAAATACCTGGTCGAGGAGATCGACCCGACGGTCGACCCGATGTCCCCGGGCAATAAGCTCATCATCGCGACCGGACCTCTTACTGGCACCTCGGCCGCGACCGGTGGACGCTGGGCCGCGATAACTAAAGGCCCGCTGACCGGGGCGATCGCCTGCTCAAATTCGGGCGGCCAGTTCGGTGGTGAGTTGAAAATGGCAGGCTGGGATCTGCTGATTTTCGAAGGACGCGCGGCTTCTCCGGTCTACCTGTACATCGAGAATGACAAAGCCGAGCTGCTGCCAGCGGATGATCTCTGGGGCAAGCCCATCTGGGACGCCGAGCCAAAAATCAAAGAGACGCACGGAGACCCGCTGATCCGCATTGCCTCCATCGGTCCGGCGGGAGAGACCGGTTGTCGCTACGCCTGTATCGTCAACGATCTGCATCGCGCTGCCGGCCGTTCCGGGGTTGGGGCGGTGATGGGATCCAAACAGCTCAAAGCTATTGCCGTTCGTGGGACTCGCGGTGTCGCCGTGCAGAACCCGCAGGCGTTTATGGCAGCGTCGGGAGAATTCAAGAGCGTACTGGCCGGCTCCGAAGGGCGCATGGGGCTGACCAACTACGGCACCATAGCCATGATGGATGTGACCGGTGGCTACGGAGCCCTGCCGACCCGCAACAACCGGGATGTGCAATTCGAGGGGCACGAAAAACTGAACGCGACGGCGCAGCAGACCCCGAACGAGCACGGGCATACCAACCTGGTGCAGAACAGCGCGTGCTTCGCGTGCACGATTGGGTGCGGACGCGTGTCGCGCGTCGATCCAGAACATTTCTCGGTCAAGGATCGGCCGCGGTACAAGGGCGCCTCCGGTGGTCTGGAATACGAAACGGCCTACGCACTGGGTTCGGCCGTCGGCGTGGATGATCTGGACGCTGCGACCTATGCAGGTTTCCTGTGTAACGACTACGGCATGGATCCGATCTCCCTTGGAGGCTCTATCGCCGCGGCAATGGAGCTTTATGACATTGGTGCTCTGACCGATGCCGACACCGGCGGCATCAAGCTGGAGTTCGGCTCTGCTGACGCGCTGTGTCAGGTCACCGAGCTGGTTGGCCGTGGAGAAGGGATCGGAAAAGACATCGCGATGGGTTCCAAACGGTTGTGCGAGAAGTACGGGCACCCGGAACTTTCCATGGCCGTGAAGGGGCAGGAGTTCGCTGCCTACGACGGGCGCGGCATGCAGGGTATGGGACTCGCCTATGCGACCAGCAACCGCGGTGCTTGCCATCTGCGCGCCAATCCTTACGCGTCCGACTTCACCACGATGGAGCCGGAGTCGAAGCCCAAGGTGGTCAAGGAATCCCAGGACCATATCGCGATCATCGACTCAACCGGCTTATGTCTCTTTCCCGTTCACGCGGGCGGTGAGATGAAGCATTACGCGGCGCAGGTTGATGCTGCATGCGGCGGTGGCTGGGACGAAGACAGGATGGTGGCTACTGGGGAACGGATCTGGAATATGGAGCGCCAGTTCAACCTGGCGGCCGGTTTCAGCGGCGCGGACGACACGCTGCCGAAACGCATCCTCGAAGAGCCGGCGAAAACTGGCGCCGCGAAGGGCATGGTCTGCCGCCTGGACGACATGCTGCCGCAGTACTACGCGCTGCGCGGATGGAACGAGAGCGGAGAGCCGACAGCAGAAACCCTGAGCCGGCTAGGGCTGTAGCAATTTCGCGGAGCGCCGATGAGAGTTCAGCTGAAGTTCATTGGCGCCCTGCGCGATTACTACCCCAATGCAGAGGCCGCAGCCAGCGGCCGCTGCGACATCGAGTGCGCGGCGGGGACCACCGTGCGCGCCG
Source organism: Gammaproteobacteria bacterium (assembly GCA_038116745.1). Classification (GTDB taxonomy): domain Bacteria; phylum Pseudomonadota; class Gammaproteobacteria; genus JAYODW01. The sequence continues at coordinate 78,963 of JAYODW010000012.1, read as the reverse complement.
CGCTCGAGTCAATAGGCGTGCCCGACGAAGATCTCTACTTCATCATGGTGGGTGATTCCCGCATCGACGCGATTCAAGCCGGTGAACGCGTTCTGGAAGACGGAGAGTCAGTCGTCCTGATCCCCATCCTCAAAGGCGGCTGAAGCCCTTACTGAGTAGCGCTGCTATAGGCACGAGCACCCGACCGGATGCCGCCTGGCCCACCCTTATCGGCCTGGTGAACTCGCTGACGGTTAAGCTTTCTGGTACCCGTCCCCCGGCGCTTTACCTTCCGATCCGCCGTCTTGATAAGCGCGTCTATTGGCCTGATGTCGTGATGTCTTTTGGCCGAAGCGCGTTGAGTGCCGTCGATTCTGCGACTGCGCGGAAGCGGATCGGCTGGTCGATGACGTTCATCCGGATTGCTTCGACGCGATTCAAATCTCAGGCCCATGGTAAGGATGCGCGGTCGCTGAACTGACCATGCGCGGAGTGATGTGACCCTCACCGAAGTCCTGCAGCGAGAGCACGACGGTAACGTCCCGGTGTTGAGCCGAACCAGCGACGGAAAGCGCGTACGAAGCTCGTCGGATCTCGGAAGCCCAGACGGCTCGCGATATCGGTGACCCGAATCTGCGGATCCGCGAGCAGCTCTCTGCTGTATTGCCGTCGTGCATCGTCGACCAGGGTTTGATACGACGTCGCGGCATCCCGGAGCCGCCGGTTGAGCGTACTCACGGACATATGCAGGTAGGCCGCCATGTCAGCCAGCGTCGGTGGGGTTCGCGCGGACCACGGACGTTCCAGGCTTTCATGCAGCGCCTGAACCACGCGATTCATCAGGGCGGAGCCGGCGTGCTCGTGGGCGGCTGCCTCGCAGCGGCGCAGCGCAGCGCGCCACAAAACATCGTCGTAGCCGGGGTTGCCGATCTGGCGGCACCTCAGAGGAATGATCATGGCAGCGCGCTTAGCCGAAAAAATGAACTCTCCTGCGAAGACCTTGCGGTAGTTTTCCACTGCCGTGAGTGGGGTATGCGGAAATTCAAAGCGCACTTCTGTCAGCGAGCTGGCCTGGAGGGTGCGCATGTAAGCGCCCAGCGTCAGCAGAGGGACCTCCAGTAGCAGCGCGGCGATATCGCCAAGATCCATCAGTGCGCGGAGCTCTACCTCCCAAGCGTCGGGCGTTTCTCGCGTGCGCCAGGTCAGATAGGGGATCCGGGTCGGGACATAGCGGATAAAGCTGTCCAGACCCTGGCCGAGGGTGGGCGCTGAAAGCCAGGCCGCCGTGATCGGGCCATGAAATCGCTCGGCAACGCGTTGCACCCACGCCAGATGCCAGTCGCTGCGTTGCATCATCGCCGCTGAATTGCGGGCGCAGATCAGCTGCTGCTGTACCGTAATCGGCTGGTCTCCCTCGATGATCGCGTCGGGATCCAGTCCCGTTCCGGCGAGCAACTGGCGGGGTTCAGCGGATGCCTGAACCATCAGTTTGACGTAGGTGTTCGGCATGGGAAGTTGAGCGATCGCTGACATAAGAGGCAATTTATGACATGAAATGCCGATAAATTGACAGCGCCGAGCCTCTCGCGTCAAGCCACCAGATCCTATAGTCAGTAAATCAGACAGCGTTCAATTTTCACGAGCCCAAGTGGCCCATCTGGGGAGAGCAGATCATGCACGTAGGAATGGCATCTATTTTTCAAAATCCTGGCAACGCGGGCGGGATTTCGGATTACGCAATTTATCAACAGGACCTTGCCCTTGCATTTGCAGCAGAAGGGCTCGGCTTCGAGTCTGTTTGGGGCGTTGAACACCACTTCACGGACTACACCATGACGCCCGACCCGGTGCAGTTCCTGGCGGCCGTTGGCGGGCACAGTAAGAAGGTCAAGTTAGGGACCATGGTGATCGTCCTGCCGTGGAACGATCCGATGCGGGTCGCCGAAAAGGTCTCCATGCTCGACTGCATGACTGACGGTCGGGTGATCCTCGGAATCGGCCGCGGCCTTGGACGGGTTGAATTCGAAGGTTTCCGGGTAGACATGAACGAGTCACGAGAGCGCTTCATCGAATCTGCCGAGATGGTGCTCAACGGCCTGGAGAACGGCTACTGCGAGTACGACGGCAAGCACATCAAACAGCCGCGCGCGCGGATCCGCCCGGAGCCGTTCCGCAGCTTCAAGAACCGGACCTACGCGGCGTCTGTTTCGCCTGAATCCTGCTCACTGATGGCCAAGCTCGGGGTCGGGATCCTGGTCATCCCGCAGAAGACCTGGGAAGAACACGCTGCTGACCTCGACGACTACAACACAGTTTATCGACAGACTCACGGAGTCGATGCGCCTCCGCCCTACGTTGCCGGGTGGGTGGCCTGCGACAAGGATCCAGGTCGCGCAGAGGAGATGGCGCGTAAGTACATCGTGGGCTACTGGCAGTCGGTGGTGAAGCATTACGAGATGCAGAGCTCGCACTTCGAGAGTACCAAGGGCTATGAGTACTACAAGAAGCTCAATGAGACTATCGAAGAGCACGGCGTGGATGGGATGGCCGAATTCTTTCTTGACCTGCAGATCTGGGGCACCCCGGAGCAGTGCTACGAGAAGATCAAAACCGTGCACACTCGTATGAATTGCTGCGGATTCACCGGCATCTTCAGCTATGCCGGCATGCCTGAACGTACGGCGGTGAACAACATGGAGCTGTTCGCACGAGAGGTGATGCCTGAGCTCAAGAAGCTCGGTGAACGCCCTGCTTTTGACACAGACAACGAACAGGCGCCGGCTTTCCTGCGCGCTGTGGGTTAATCGCGGCCGCAGGCAGGAGGATGGAAAGATGAATATCGGTGTTGAACAGATCATGCAGAGCTGGGGCTACGGCGACATCCCTGACGAGCAGGTCTACGACGAAGAGCTCAAGATTGCCCTCATGGCTGAAGAGCTGGGCTATGACGAAATCTGGGTGGTGGAACATCACTTCGAGGACTACTCGTTCTGCCCGGATAACTTTGTGTATCTCTCCCACGTCGCGGCGCTGACCAAGCGGATCCGTCTGGCGACCGGAGCGGTCATCCTGCCGTGGAACGAACAGCCTCTGCGCGTGGCGGAAAAGGCGGCGCTGCTCGACCATCTGTCCAATGGCAGATTTGTTCTGGGTCTGGGACGCGGTCTATCGCGCCGCGAGTACGGTCAGTTCGGGATTGAAATGGAGGAATCCCGTGGGCGGTTTGATGAAGCAGCCGAGATGATCATCAAGGCGCTCGAGACCGGGGTCATGGAAGAGCATCACGGGCAATATTTCGATCAGCCGCGCGCAGTGATTCGACCAAAGCCGAAAACACCTCTGGCCGGGAGGCTGAAACAGGTGGCGATGTCGCCCGATTCAGTGGAAGAAGCGGCAGTGCTGGGTGCTCAGATGATGCAGTTCACCTACAAGCCGCTGGAAACTCACCGCGACGAAATCCAGCAATACAACGCCGCATACCGTCAGCACCACGGCATTGCGCCGCCGGTGCCGATCATGACGGATATCACGGTCTGCGATAGCAATGCTGACCGGTGCGCCGAACACGCGCATAAGTACATTCGCGATTATCTGCTCAGCGTGATGCATCACTACGAAATGATGGGTGAGCACTTCAAAGACGCGAAAGGCTACGAAGCCTACGGAGATACAGCGGTCGCCATGCGTGAGATGGGGCTTGACGCCGTCGCTGAGGGTTACGTCGCGGGGCAGGTGTGGGGCACGCCGCAGCAGATGCTTGAAGGATTTGAGAAGCGGCGGGAGGTGATCGGGGACTTTGATGCGCTGATCATTCCGCGGTTCGCCGGCATGCCGTTCGACGTTGCTGAGCGCACTATGCGTACTTTCGCTGAAGAGGTCATGCCTGAGCTGCGCAGCTGGGATCGTCAGGCCTCGCGCGCCGCCTGAGCATTACTTCCTTGCCGGCATTGCCTGGCTGGTTTTTTCTGCTGAGCCCCCGATGGGGCTCTTTTTTTGTCAATGGATCTCGGCTGGAGCAAAGGATCTGCCCCGGGCGATAAATGGATGCTGCGGGTGCGCTCAGCCGGCCCGCTGCGGCGGAAAGCGCCGGAAGAGCAGGAGTGCAAGGACTGTCAGGGCGAAGCCCAGCCCGAGAAGCATGGCAAGGCGCGTGAAAATGCGGTCTTCGTGCGCGATCAGAACCTGGTCGACGGGCCCGAGAAGCGCCTGGCCGTTGACCTGCGTGAGCCGGAGGAGTCCCTCTGTCAAAAGCAGCATGTCGCTAGTGATCTGTCGGGTTGTGCCGAGCACCCGGACAATTTCATCGACGGTCATCTGCTGTTCGCTGCCTGTATCCAGTGTGGACAGGATTTCCCGAATATTCGTGGTGGAGTCTTTGACATTGGCTGAGGTTGTCTCCGTCCGCACCAGCATCTCCTGCATCGCTTCGCTCGACGAAGCGACTGCGGAAAAAATAGCTTCGCGCTGCGTCGAGAGTTCTTTCGAGACTGCGGCAACAAGCTGCTCGCGCTCGCGCGCGAGCAGAGTGCCGATGTGCTCTATCCCCTCTCGTCGATGCGCGGGCAGTTCCGTCCTGACGCGTTCGACCTCGGACACGATGCGGTCCGCGGAGCGGTTCAGCGTCTCGGAAGTGTCTAATAACGAGCGTGTCTCGGGCATGACCGCCATGCGGTAGACGAAAAGCTCAAGCTGCCACTGCAGGATCAGCGGTGAGTGGTTGGCTAGAAAGAGCGCGCGCTCTGCCATGAGTCGGGACTCCTTCAGCTCCCGCGCAGCGTCTTTGAGTGGCGCCAGCAGCCCGCCTTTGGCGATGACCTTGTTCAGGTGCACGATGGACTCAGAATCGTGCAGGTCGCGATAGCGTACGAAGGCGACGCTGCGGTCGTCTTGCGCATTCTGGTGATAGTTCTCGATGGCTGCGATCAGCGTGGTCACTTCTTCCGGGCGCAGCGCATGCCGCGCTATCTCGAGGATCTGCTCGTCCAGTCTGCTCAGGGACCTAGAAAATTCACTCTGATGCTTCTCGGTTGCCCATTCTGGGCCGCCGTTTTCCCACAGCAGGCGCTGCAGGCGGACCATGACAACGAGGTCGAGGAGTTCGTTCAGAGCACTGGGCTCGGTGACGACATTAACCGCAGAAGTGACGTAATAGACCCGCGTCGTGTGCAGATGGAGTCGTGTTTCGGGGTCGGTGCTCTGCAGCATGAGCGCGTTCGTGGCGCGGGCGATGTGTTCCAGATAGCTGTCTGTAAATGCGAGCAGTTCGGAATGAAGCTCGGTAGCGTCGATTGCGGACTCGTCACGAGCAGAAGCCTGAAACGAAAGAAGTCCGAGCGCGGTGATTAGGACCAGGAGAGTTGAGTTACAACGCATGGGCGGCCTTTCGATGACAGGCGTTGGAGAAGGTTATCGCACAGACCCGGCCCCCTGCATGCGGGCTCTGGCGGGTGCGCGAGGCCGGCACGGTAAAACGTATCGCGCTGCCTCCCGTGTATTGTCGGCAGAGGAAAGTCAGTACAGATAGACGACTTCGTCATTCATGAACGTGTAGCGGGGGTATTTGTACCAGCCGTAAATCAAAGACCAGCGCGGCTCTTTGTGGACCTTGGTGTCGTAGATCTTCAGTTCGCCTTCCTCGGGGCGCATCCAGAAATCCAGGTCGTAGACTTTCTCTGGTTTGCCGTCCAGCGTGAAGTCAGTGCAGGCAAAGTAGGTGCTGCCGTCTATCTGGCGCACCGGATCGTGAATTTTGACAAAGCGCAGGGCCAGACTCTCACCTGTTTGGTCGTCAACGAGGCGCAGAGCTCCGTCATCGCTCTTATTGGCGGCGATGTGGGCCATCATCGCCGCCTTGATGTCCTCGACGTAGAAAAGCTGCTCGACGACCTGATCCGGGGTTTCTGCATGCCCGCAGGCACACAGTCCCCAGATCATCGCGACGGTGAGCAACCTGCGGCGGCGACCCTCCATGTTCCGCAAAGTCTCGCCTCAGTGTTTCTCTGCTGCAGGTTTACCGCCGTGCTCAGAGTGGCCATCAGCTTTTTCTGCTGCGGGTTTGCCGCCATGTTCTGAATGTCCGCCCGACTTCTCTGCGGCCGGTTTGCCACCGTGCTCTGAATGCCCTCCGGCTTTTTCTTCAGCCGGCTGACCGCCGTGCTCTGAAGATTTCGCGGGCTCGCCGCCGTGCTCCTTGTGTCCGGCGGCCATCACAGCAAGTGGCAGTGTGAGCATGAGTACCAAGAGAATGCGCATAGTTAAGACTCCTTAAGAAATGCCGGTCGCGGCAGTTGTTAAATTTCGGGTGTGCCGTTTGAAGCGGGAACAGTGTAGCAGCGACAAAAGCTCAATCGAGGTTCAGGTTGCGGGAGGTGACGGGTTCCAGCAACCAGGCAGGCCAGTTACTTGAAAGCTCACGTGCCTCCGGCAGCCCGATGGAGGATAACCTTGCCGTCGTTGCACCGCCCGCGGCGGGGCGGGAATAGGTGCCGAACAGGTGATCCCATACGCTGAATATGGTCGAGAAATTAGCGTTGCCGTAGCGTCGATCGACTGCGTGATGGGCTGCATGAAATCGCGGCGTCACGATCACCGCGGACATGAGACGGTCGAGCCTGTCAGGAAAGTCAAAATTTGCGTGATGGAACTGGGCGCAGGCACTCACCATGACCTCAAACACGAACCAGGCGACGACGGTGGGGCCCCAGAGCGCAATCCAGATGGCTTTTGCGACAAAGGAGAGCAGCAGTTCGCCAGGATGAAAGCGGAGCGAAGTGCTCACATCGAGTTCGGTATCAGAGTGGTGGGCTTTATGCACTCGCCACAAAAACGTGACGCGGTGATTTGCGCGATGCCAGGCGTAGTCGAACGCGTCCAGGACGATGAGACTAAGCAGGATCTCCTGCCAGCCATACAGTCCCAGCCAGCGGGCCAGTCCCCAGCCTTCTTCTTCGACGTAGACCGACCAGAGCAGGAACGGCACAAAGGCGAAAACGCGGACTGTCACTGTGTTCAGGACCGCGACTGCGCCGTGGAATCCCAAACGGCGCGTTTTCCCTGTCCCCGCAGGACGACTGGGAAACAGCGCCTCCAGTACTAGAAAAAGGATCAGGCCCAGCAGGAAGATGGCCAGTTTCGCGGTGTCGAGATTGAACTCCATGGATTGTCAGCAGGGCGCCATACTGAGCGGCGCGTTATCCCTCGAAGAAACTCCCGCAGCAGCCCCGGATACGACGTCACGGTCGTGACTCGAATGATTGGTGGATTTGGCTGGGCGGCGCACGCTCGGTCTTTTAAACACTGTTATCGCTCAGGACGAGCCACTTACGTCAGCAGAGGTGGCTGCAGGAAGCTCGAACCAGAATGTGCTGCCCACGTTTTCTTCACTGTCGACGCCCATGGAACCGCCCATCAGTTCGACCAGCTGCCGTGTGATCACCAGCCCGATCCCGGACCCTGAGATATTGCTGCCCTCCATGCCCAGGCGGTCAAAAGGCGTGAACAAGCGCTCCATCGCGGCCTGACTGATCCCCCTCCCGGTATCACTCACGAGCACGCGGATGCGATCGTAGCTCGGGCGTAGTCGGGCAACGGACACGCTCCCTTCGGTACGGTTGTATTTGATGGCGTTGCTGATCAGGTTCATGAGGACCTGGCGCAGGCGCATCGGATCAACGTACACCGACAGCGCCTCGAACTCAGCCGGTGACCAGCCGAGAGCGATGCCGGCTTTGTCCGCCAGCGGTTGCACCATACGTACTGCACTGCTCACCGCATCATGTAGGGAAAGAGTTTGGGGGTTGAGCTTCACGGCTCCCGAGTCGACGGCAGCGAAGTCCAGGATCTGATCGATCAGGGCAATCACGTGCTCGCCAGCGTCCAGGATGTTTTTGACGTAGTTCAGAGCTTGGTCATTCAGGCTCTGTGCTCTGCCTAGCTGCAGTAGCTGGGCGAATCCCAGCACCGCGTTCAGAGGTGTGCGTAGCTCGTGGCTCATGCTCGACAGAAACGCGGATTTCGCCCGGTTGGCGGCATTCGCCGCCTGGGCCTGATCGCGAGCTTTCACCAGGTCGAGCTCCCGGCGCTTGCTCTCCGTCAGGTCGGTCAGAGTGCCGATTCTGCCGTTGACCCGCCCATCTGCGTCGCGCAGAACCGTAGAGCGACTCAGGACCCACTGCGTGTCCCCGTCGGCATGAACAAAGCGGAATTCGCAGTAATAATCCACTCGATGGTCAATAGCAAAGCGGAGCGCCTCACCCACCCGTGGGCGATCGTCCGGATGGATGGCTTGGGCCCAGGCGGAGCCCTCGGTAGAGCCTTCGGCAAGACCGGCAAGCGTGTGCGCCTTTGGATTAGCAAAAGGCACATCGCCATCCACATTGGAAATGAAGATTCCCACGGGCGCCTGATTGGCCAGGGCGAGAAATCGCACCTCACTGTCCTTGAGAGCTTTTTCCAGCGGATCCTGCGCCGGTACGGAGCGTCCGAGCAGGGTCAGATAACGCTGCGCTGGCGTGCTGTACCAGGGTGTGACGGTCCACTCGACCGATAGCGGAGTGCCATCGGCACCTGGCCATGTGGTCACGCAGACTTTTGTGCTCCCGTGCTGACGGACCGAGGCCAGGGTTGCCAGGGCATCAGGATCTGCGTTCAGCAGCCACGCATCGGCCAAGGCCGCAGGGGCGTACTTCAGATTGCGAAGGACGTCACCGCCGGCGGCGTTCCAGTACACGCAGCGGTCCGCCGCGTCGACCACCAGAACCGGCGCGCCGAGCTGCTCCAGCACCGCGGCGCTGAACGATAGGTCCATGGGCGTCTGGATCCCTGGCTGTAGCGCCGGCGCGCTCATCTGCACCGACCTCGGTGCAGGTAAGCATCTTGCTTGAAGCTTACGGTCGTCGCTCTGTGCATGGAGGGATCCGTCAAAAATCGCTGTCAGAGACCTACAGTTTCATAGGTTAACCGCTTACCGTCCTGCGATACATGCAAGCGTTTCAATCGCGCTGCGCTGTCAGCGGAAAGCCTGTCTGTCTGCCCGATACAATTCAGGACCAGTTGGGGAGGTAGCACGCTGCTGCCTTTGCGGGAGTGCGCCGCGCAGACATCGGCGAATATTGTTCAGTCGCGCCTGGGGCGTGATGGGGAGTGAACGTGACCATGGCTATGTCGCTGGCTGAAATTGATGTCAGCAATCCCAGGCTTTTCGAGTCAGGTGAGATTGACGCCTGTTTTGCGCGCCTGCGGCGTGAGTGTCCGGTGCATTTCTGTGCGGATGGCCAGTACGGTCCTTTCTGGTCACTGACGCGCTACGCGGACATTGTCGCCGTCAACGCGCGGGACGATATCTTCTCCTGCAGCTATGAACTGGGTGGTCATGTGCTTGGCTATGACCGCATGTTTCGCGCCAACGGCGTCGATGCGAGGATGTTTCAGTCTACTGATGCGCCGGTACACACGGCGCAACGCAGAGCGATCGCACCTGTCGTCGCACGTTCGAGCGTGCGCGATATGGCCGCGATGATCGAGCGTGAATGCGCAGAAGTGCTTGACGCTTTGCCCGTGGGAGAGCCCTTTGACTGGGTGTCTCAGGTGTCTGTGGAAATTACCGGCCGCGTCCTCGCGAGGCTGTTCGATTTCCCCTGGGATGACCGCCGTCTGCTGACTTACTGGTCTGATGTTGCGGTTACTGAACCCGGTTTCGGCATCATCGCCACCTGGGCTGAGCGTGCAGAGGCCTTGCAGGCCTGCTTTGAGTACTTTTCGCGGCTGTGGCAGGAGCGGGTCGCGAGCCCGCCCGCGAACGATCTACTGTCGCTAATGGCGCACGCCGAAGGCACACGCAACCTGTCCGCGGAGGAGTTTCTCGGCAATCTGATCAATGTCATCGTCGGCGGCAACGACACCACGCGAAATTCTCTCACCGGTGCGGTTCTCGCTTTCAGCCGCTATCCAGAGCAGTGGCAGCGCTTGCGCGCGGCGCCTGAGCTGATTGCCGGGGCGGCGCCGGAAATCATCCGCTGGCAGACACCTATTTCGCATATGGCGCGCACCGCATTGGCCGACTTCGAAGTGGGCGATAAGACGATTCGTCGCGGAGATAGGGTGGCTTTGTGGTATCTGTCCGGCAACCGGGACGAGCGCGCAATTGCACAGCCCGAGAAGTTCATCCTTGATCGCGAGCGACCCCGGCAACACCTGTCGTTCGGCTTCGGCGCTCATCATTGTGTCGGCTATCGTCTCGCTGAACTCCAGGTGCAGACCGTGTGGACAAGCATCGCCCAGCGGTTTTCTCGGATTGAAATCGCGGGTCAGGCGGTCAGGACTTGCTCGAACATCATCCACGGGTACCGCGCTCTGCCGGTCGTGGTTTATCACTGAACATGTTTGCCGTTTAGGGGGGTTACTGAATGCAAGTGGGATTGCATGTTGTGAATTTCTCACCAGCGGGGGGTGAGGTCGCGATCGCGCCGATGCTGAGCGAGATTGCAGGGGCGGCTGAGGCCGTGGGGGTTACCCATCTCTCATTGATGGACCACTTCTTTCAACTCGAATTTCTCGGCGGTGCAGAAAGCGGCATGCTCGAGGGATACACCACCCTTGGCTATCTCGCCGCTTTGACCCGGAGTCTGCAGCTCGGACTGTTGGTCACTGGTGTGACCTACCGTCATCCCGGGCTGTTGGCGAAGACGCTGACGACGCTGGATGTTCTCTCAGGTGGACGGGCCTGGCTTGGGCTTGGCGCCGCCTGGTATGAGCGTGAACATCGCGGACTGGGCGTGCCGTTTCCGTCGCTCGGCGAGCGTTTCGAGCGGCTGGAAGAGACGCTGCAGATTTGCCTGCAGATGTGGGGAAGTGACCTCGGAAGTTTTCAGGGACGGCACTACCGGCTGGAGGAGACGCGTAACCAGCCGCCCAATCTGAGTCGTCCGCGCCCGCGGATTCTGATCGGAGGCGGTGGCGAGCGGCGCACCCTGGATCTGGTCGCCCGTTACGCGGACGCGTGTAACCTGTTCTCGAGCGAAGGGCTGGATGGCCTCGAACATAAGCTTGGGGTTCTGAGGGGCCACTGTGAACGCGCGGGGCGCGATTTCAGCGCGATCGAAAAAACGGTGCTGTACCTCGAGCCGATCCCTCCTGCTGCCGGACAGTCAGACTTTCATGGCCTGATGCAGCGGTACGCGAGGCTCGGAGTCGACCGGGTCATGCTCATGCCTGGGGCCGAGAACCCCGGGGCAGAGATCCGAACGTTGGAGCCGGTGATCGACAGGCTGCGACAGCTGTGAACGCTGCGATGGGTCGGACGATGGACCCGAGTCTTCGCCAGTGCGCGGTACGTCACGGCATTCGACGAAAAAAGGTTTTGCAGTCGCATCGGATGACAGGCGTGGTCCATTGCGGCAGACCCAACGTATCACTCTCAGCGCATGGCCGTGGAAGTTATGCGCGCATCGCACTTAACAAACAGCTAAGAGGGGAGAAGCTATGGCAAAGGCAATTAATACGCTGCTGGACGACGAAGGCGCCAATCTGGAGACGCTCAAGGTCCTGGCTGAGAACAGCTTTGATGCAGTGCTGATGACCGACGCAACGGCGAAAGGCAGTATCACCTACGCTAACAGCGCGTTCAAAAAGCTTACCGGCTACACCCAGGCCGAAGTGGTCGGGAAAACGCCGAGAATTCTGCAGGGGCCGGCGACGGACAAGGCGGTGATTGACCGTCTACGCACAGCGCTGTCCACTGGTAAGAGATTCGAAGGCAAGGCCATCAACTACAAAAAGGACAAGACGCCTTTCATCATGCACTGGCGGGTGCTGCCGGTGCGTCGCGGCGGAAAAATAGTTGCCTGGATGGCCATCCAACGCGAGACGTCGGGACTCTGACACCTCGCCGGACTGCTGTCGTCCGACTATCCGACGGCAGCAGTGTGCTAGCCGTTTTGCGCGCCGCGCACCAGCCTTCCAGGTAGTGAGCCGCTGTGCTCGCCATCGGCGAACGTCACCTCGCCGCGCTTTATGGTGTACCGATAGCCACTGGCTGGTTGGACCAGTCGGCGCCCGCCCGCGGGAAGGTCGTGCACGATGCGTGGCGCGCGACAGTCCAGTCTCGCGAAGTCAATCACATTGATGTCGGCTAACAGACCGGGGGAAAGCAGGCCGCGGTCCATCCAGCCAACCTGTTCAGCATTGCGACGGGTTAGACGATGAACCAGAAATTCCACGGGCAGGGCGTCGCCCCGGCGCCTTTTCCCGCCCCAGAGCGCGAGCGTAGTTGTCGGGAAGGAGGCGTCGCAGATCACGCCGCAGTGAGCGCCGGCGTCGGATAGCCCCAGGACGCTATGCGGGAAGGTGAGCATTTCGTGTACGACGTCCAGATTTCCCGCGGCAAAATTCTGCAGGGCGCAGTAAATCAGCGCTGTGCCGTCGTTCTCCAACAGGTAGTCATAGACAAATTCTTCGGGGGATAGACCTGCCGACTGCGCCAGCGCTCTCACTGATTGTTCCGGGGCGGGCTCGTAATCCGGCGGATCCTGCAGCGGGAACAAGCGCTCCCACGGCCAGTGGTCAAAACCGACCAGATACTGCTGCACGGTCGGGTGTTCGCTGAGGATGCGCTGCTTGCGCGCGGGATCCCTCAGCGCGATGACCAGTTCTTCCAGCGGCAGACGTCCGACCTCGCGAAACGCCCGGCAGAACGTGAACGGATTCAAGGATCCCTGATAGCCGAGGAGCACTCCGATCGGGCGCGGCGCTACCTGCGCCTTGATATCCAGACCCTGCGCGTTGGCCGCGGCGATGAAATCGAACAGTTCGCGCCAGCGTCCTTCCGCGATATCAGGTTGCTGCACGGTAAACGACAGCGGGCGACGAATGGTGGACGCCAGCGTTCGCAGCAAGGCAAGTTCCTCATCGCGGAACGCGAGATCGTCGGAAATATAGGCGTCGGTAATCATCTGCATGACGCCGCAGCCCGCGTCAGCCAATGCCGATGCCACACCGACCAGCTCCTCAGCAGCGGCGCGGTAGGTGCCGATGTTGGCGCCATCGCGCGTGCGGTGAACGTAGGTTCTCGACGTCGTGAAGCCGATAGCACCCGCCTGCAGACCTTCTGCTGTCAGGCGGCGCATCGTTGCAATCTCAGCCGGGCTGGCCGTCGCCTCAGCATCCGCGCCGCGTTCGCCCATCACGAACGCGCGCAGCGCGGCGTGCGGAACCTGGGCGCCCACGTCGACCGCGAACTGGCGACGTCCGAGCGCATCCAGATAGTCAGGGAAAGTCTCCCAGTCCCACGTCAGCCCCTCGGCGAGCGCTGTACCGGGAATGTCCTCTACCCCTTCCAACAAACCAATTAACCAGGCGTGCGCCTCATCACCCGGCAGCGCGGGTGCAAATCCGACACCGCAGTTGCCCATGACCAGGGAGGTAACGCCGTGCAGCGAAGACGGTGCCAGCAGAGGGTCCCAGGTTGCTTGACCGTCGAAATGCGTATGGATGTCGATAAATCCAGGGGTGACCAGGCAGCCGTCGGCGTCTATTTCCCGCGCTCCGCGCGCGTCCACTTTGCCGATCTCCGCAATGCAGCCGTCTTTGATCGCAAGGTCTCCGGTGAAGGGTGTGGATCCGGAACCGTCTACCAGCGTGCCGTTACGTATCACAAGATCCATGCTCTGCTCCTTCGGTTTTGCATGTTTTAACGTCGCTTCATATGCGCTGTTATCAAGGCACAGAATGCCGCTCAGCGCGCCGCTTGGGAATCCCGATTGGCATGTATCCGCACGCCAGGTAACGGCTCGGGCCGGGCGCTGCGACCAGCAAGTGCCTTACAGGCGGTAAATGCGTTTGACATTACCGCCCAGCACTTTGCTCCTGGTTTCGGCGCTCAGCGCCCCCGCGTAGCGTGTGAGGTCGTCGACCCAGGTATGAGGGTGATCAGGGTGCGGATAGTCGGTCGCCCACATAAAGCAGTCTGCGCCGACATGGTCGATGGTCAGCGGCGCGCTGGTTTCATCGGGATCGCCCGACACGAAACACTGACGCTGGAACAGGGCGGTCGCGGATGCCCGCCGCGCGTGCAAGGCGCTGGTGACGGCGTCCAGACGGTCCAGAAATGCGCCGACCCAGCCCGAACCTACTTCCAGGATCCCGAGACGTAGCTGCGGGAATCGCTCCAGCGTGCCGAGGGCGAAGAAAGAAATCAGCGCCTGCTGCACGATCGCACGCAGCCAGATCATTTCGCCCCAGGTCTGACCGCGCTGTGGCCAGTCAAATATGCCGTGGGCTGGCGGCTGCGGTACGAAAGTGGGATGGATAGCCAACGGCACATCCAGTTCGCAACAGCGGCGGAACAGATCGTCGTGAGCCTCATCACCGTGAATAATCCGTCGATGGTTGAACGGACTGACCCAGGCGCCCCTGCAGCCATCTTTCACGGCACGCTCAAGTTCGTTCGCCGAGCCTGCCGGGTCAAGCAGGGTTAGCATTGCGATCGGGACCAGGCGTCCTCCGCTGTCGCGACAGAAGTCTGCGATCCAGCGGTTATAGGCACGCGCATAGGCCAGACTCAACTCAGGGTCGGTCAGCTCACATTCCCACAGCAGGCATAGCGTTGGATAAAGCAGACAGGCTTCGAGATTTTCCTGATCCAGCAAGGCGACGCGTTCCGCAGCGTTCCCCGCGCCGTAGGGAATATTGTCCATGTAGCGTCGTTCAGGTCGCGGCCGCCTGTCGTCTGCGCCCATCGCCCCGAGCAGTCCCAGCGAACCTTTGTTCGAGCGCTGGGAAGAGCAACCGTCGATTTCGAGGTATTCGTAGCCGTCGTTGTCGATGCAGATGCGCAGTGCCCGGTCGCGATAGCGCTGCTCAAGATAGTTTTCCCACAGGTCTGCAGGTTCAAGGACATGTCCGTCGGCATCGACCGTGCCGGGGTAGGGAAAGCGTTTTATTTCGTAGGCCACGTTGTTTCCTCGGCGTGTGTTCAGCTGCTCATCGCGGGGAACGGCCGAAAACCAGGCCGAACAGCTCCGTGCGGTAGGCGAGCAGCGTTAGCAGGGTATCCGAAGCCGACTCGATGATTTCCGGGCTGAGCGACAGAAACCAGTTTTCCTGGGTTCTGTAGGTGGTCCGGGTGTAGAAAGGGAAGACTGCCGCGCGCTTTGCGCGAACGCTCGTATTCGCGCCTGAGCGATGCCAGATCCGGCTGTTGAAGGCGAACAGACTGCCGGCAGGTGCCACGACCGGCACGAAGTGCGGGCTGTCGTTCTGACGCGGATTGCGGTTCAGGCGATGACTGCCTGGCACGACTTCCGTCGCCCCGTTTTCAGTCGTGAAA
This sequence comes from Gammaproteobacteria bacterium, assembly GCA_038116745.1. Classification (GTDB taxonomy): domain Bacteria; phylum Pseudomonadota; class Gammaproteobacteria; genus JAYODW01. The sequence goes on along the minus strand of JAYODW010000012.1, from coordinate 63,662 downwards.
TCGTCCAGACACCAGGCGACGTTCAGCCCTTGAGGAGCGGATGGCCAGGGCTCCGGCACGAATACCTGATCTGCGTGAATGACGCCGCGACAGGCGCCGGGCAGCGTGATGTTCGCGGAGATATTCGACAGCAGCGCGGGCCAGCCCACGGTGCTTCGGATCAGTTCCAGCGCGATGGGGTGCTGTGCAAGGTCGCAGAAAGCAGGGTCCCGACTTAATAGGTTCCAGACGCGCAGATTGTGCTCATTATTATCGAGCGCGAAACCGGTCTGTGCCCGCTGCAGTCGCGTGTCTTCGTCGACGGCCGCCTGTAACGCCTCGCGCAGCTTGTTCAGCTCTGCGCAGCTCAGAACTCGGGGCATGATGCACATGCCGTGCAGAGCCAGATCCGCCAGCGCGCGGTGCAGGTCTTTTGTCGGCGCAGGAAGTGCAGGCATGGGCCGGTCTGCGGCTGCTCGGGATGGCAGCGCTCAGCCCGAACCAGCAGAGACAAGCCTGAGGTCTGCCTGGGAGCTGGGGTACGAGCGCTGCCGCAATGCGTTAACCGCCGCCGGTGTCCGTGGCTACCTGACGTAGCTCTACGGGGTGCTCTGAAGCTCTGCCAGAGTCACCAGTAACCAGGACTTCGGTTCGTTTTCTGTCCATCAACTGCCACACCATCGGCGTAAAAATGAGCTGCATGGCGAGGTCCATCTTGCCTCCTGGGCACACGATCGTGTTGGCGCGGGACATGAACGCGTCATCAATCATGGAGAGCAGGTAGGGGAAATCGACCCCTCGCGGATCGGCGAAACGGATCACCAGAAGGGACTCGTCGGGGGACGGGATGTGCCGCGCCACAAACGGATTGGAGGTGTCTACGAGGGGAACGCGCTGGAAATTGACGTGGGTGCGGGAAAACTGCGGCGCTATGTAGTGCACGTAATCGGGCATGCGTCGCACCAGGGTGTCAGCGATGGCCTCTGTGGAATAACCACGCAAAAATTTATCGCGCAGTATTTTTTGGATCCATTCGAGGTTGATAACCGGCACCACCCCGATCAGCAGATCGACGAACGCTGCGATGTCGACAGTGTCTGTTTTGACGGCGCCGTGCAGGCCCTCGTAAAACAGGAGATCAGAGCCTTCCGGTAACGGCTCCCACGGCGTGAAACTACCTACGGGAAGGTTGTACTCCGCCGCCTCCTCGTCGCTGTGCAGGTACTTCCTGGTCTGCCCCTGCCCGCTACGGGCATAGCTGCTGAAAAGCGCCTGCAGCTCCGGGAAGAGGTTCGCGTCAGGGCCGAAATGGCTGAAACTTGAGTTTCCGAGATGTATCTGGCGTTCTGTCTGGGCCTCCATTTCGCTGCGCGAAAAGCGGTGGAAACTATCGCCTTCAACGCAGGCCGCATGGACGCCTTCGCGCTCGAAAATCTCCTGGAAGGTATGCATCACCGAGGTTGTCCCGGCGCCTGAAGAGCCAGTGATGGCGATGATCGGGTGTTCTCGCGACATCAGTAGTTAAGGTCCGGAATGAGGCATGCTGGGGAACTGGCGACAGGTGATTGTGCGGGCGGAAGCATCATACTGCGGGGCCCTCTGTGTTGTCCTGTTGTACGCGGGCGGCTCAGTCCGCCGGGGCGGGAGAGCAGAGCAGCGGGTGCGGGTGGCGTCGGGGGAAGCGCTTCAAGAGGAACCGCCGGGTTTGTCGCTATAATCGCAAGGGATAACCAGCCAGAGGGAACCGGTCATGAGTTCGATTACCGATTTTCACCCGCGAGCAGAGGCGACAGATACCAAAGCGGCCGGCATTGTCAGCCGCGGTTTTTTTCTGAAAATTGTTGCCGGCATCACGATTTTCTATGCGCTGACCCGACTTTACCTGCACGAGTACGCCTATACCGTCGGCCTCGATTATTTTGAGCCCGAGTTTGCGGCGTATTGGATGCCGATGCTTTATGCCCAGCTGGCGCTGGTCAGCGTCGGTATGGTGGGCACGTTTGGCTGGCTCTGGCTGACACGCGACCGCCATCTCGAGGCGCTGACAGCCGAGGTGGAGCTGCAGCGTTACTTTCGCCTGATCGGCTGGTTGATTGCCTACACCTGCACGATTTTGATCACAGGCCCCATCGCGGGCGAGAGCGATGCCGCCTGGCATCAGGTGGTTATCCGCGATACTGATTTTACGCCGACCCACATCGCGCTCTTTTACCTGTGTGTGCCCGCGGTCATCATGACAGGCGTTGGTTCATTGCTGTATGCGCGTACCCGACTGCCATTGTTCAGTGAGCGCTTTCTGCTGCCGTTCTGCGTCGCAATCGCCGGGCCCATCCTGATCATGCCGAACGTAGGCTTCAACGAGTGGGGCCACACTTTTTTCTATGCCGAGGAACTGTTCTCAGCGCCGGTTCATTGGGGATTCGCGCTGCTGGGTCTCGCGCTGCTTGCCCTGGGCGGTATCGTGATCCACGCCATGGGGCGTATGAAAGAACTCATCGATCAGGTTTCGGCAAACGCCTGAAGCAGCGCGGGCGGCGCGGAGACCCGGCAAACCGATCCAGTTAACAGGAGAACTTTGAATGACGCAGGCGGAAGCGCTAAGCACGCAAGAGGCTCAGCCTCAATCTCCATTGATCCTCGATGCTGCTGTCATCGGTACGGGGGTAGCCGGTCTCTACGAACTGCATCTGCTGCGCGGGCAGGGCATGAACGTGAAAGCATTTGATACGGCGTCTGGCGTGGGGGGCACCTGGTACTGGAACCGTTATCCAGGTGCACGTTTCGATTCTGCCAGCTACATCTACCAGTATCTGTTTGATGAAAAGTTGTACAAGGACTGGACCTGGAGTGAAAAATTTCCCGGGCAGCCCGAAATCGAAAAATGGATGAACTACGTTGCCGACCGACTCGATCTGCGCAAGGACATTCAGTTCAACACGACGATTGCGTCGGCGCATTGGGATGAGGCCCGGTCACGCTGGACCCTGACCACGGGTGCCGGGCAGAAGATCGATGCGCAATATGTAGTCTGCTGCACCGGCATGCTCTCGGCGCCGCTGGAGCGCGTCTTTCCGGGTCAGGAAGACTTTGCAGGCCCGATTTTCCATACCTCACGCTGGCCCAAAGAGCCGGTTGCACTGCAGGGCAAAAAAGTCGCGATTGTCGGGAACGGCGCCACCGGGATTCAGGTCATCCAGACCATTGCTCCTGAGTGTGGCGAACTGAACGTGTTTGTGCGGACGCCGCAATACACCAACGCGATGAACAATCCACAGTACGGCCCCGCGGAGGCTGAGGAATACAAATCCAAGTTCGAGTGGTTCCAGGAAAATCTGCCTAAGACCTTTTCCGGCTTCGAGTTCGAATGGCAGGACGGGGACTGGGACGACAATACGCCGGAACAGCGCCGGGCGGCTCTGGAACGGATTTATAACAACGGTTCGCTCGAACTGTGGCTTTCTTCATTCAAGGAGATGTTCTTCGACGAAGCGGTCAATCAGGAGGTCTCCGAGTTCGTGCGGAACAAGATGCGCGAGCGCCTCAAAGACCCGAAGCTGTGCGAACTGCTTATCCCGGAGCATTACGGCTTCGGTCTGCATCGGGTGCCTCTGGAGAGCGGATACCTTGAGGCCTATCACCTGCCGCACGTGAACCTCGTGAGCGTGAAGGACAATCCTATTGAGCGCATCACTGAGAAAGGCCTGCGGCTGGCGGACGGCTCGGAGTACCAGGCCGATATCATCATTCTGGCCACGGGCTTTGACGCCGGCTCAGGCGCGCTGACCAGGATAGATATCCGTGGGCGCGGTGGACGCTCGCTAAGCGAGGAGTGGGGACAGGAGATCCGCACAACGATGGGCCTGCAGGTCCATGGTTATCCGAATCTGTTTACGACAGGCGCGCCCCTGGCGCCCTCTGCGGCGCTGTGCAACATGACGACCTGTCTCCAGCAGCAGGCAGAGTGGATCAGTGGCTGTATCGCGTATGCGCGCGGGCAGGGGGCAAGCGTCGTTGAGGCGAGCAAAGAAGCGCAGGACGCCTGGGTGCAGCATCACGATGAGACGGCCGACGCGACGTTGGTCACCAAAACGCACTCTTGGTACATGGGTTCCAACGTCGACGGGAAGCCCCGGCGACTGCTGTCCTATATCGGTGGCGTGGGGCAGTACCGGAGCAAGTGCATGGAGGTTGCGGATCAGGGGTACGTCGGCTTCGCTATCCAGTAGCAGCGCTTCCCCAAGCGCTTGCCCGACCGACAGCCGCTGCGATGAAAGGGCGTCGGGGTGCTGCGTGAAGTTTCCTGCCAGGACTGAGGAGATGACATGAACAAAGCGCTGTCCCGCCGCCTGGAACTCCAGGTTGATTTCGCTATCCTGATCGCGATTGTTTTCGCACTGGCCGGCGCGACATCGTTCGTGCTGGCAGTCACCATGGGGGATTGGGAGTATTGGGTGGACTGGAAGGACCGCCGTTTTTGGCCCCTGATTCCAGCGGTGCTGCTCATCATTTTCCCGGCCGGCCTGTCTGCCGCCTTCTGGGCTAGATTCAGGCTGCCGATAGCCTGCACCTCGGTCGTTCTGCTCTATACGGGGATCCGCTGGTTCAGCACCTATCTGAATTTCCATGTCTTTGCCGGCTACCCGGTCAGTTTCGTCTGGCCTTCGGTATTCATCCCGCTGGCGATTGTGCTGGATTGCACCCTGTTAATTACGCGAAGTGTTTTTTTGACCGGCTTGTTCGGGGCGTTTCTCTGGGGTGTGCTGTTGTATCCGGCTAATTGGCCGATGTTGGCCGCATTTCACGAGCCCGTTGATTACCGCGGTGAACTGCTCACTGTGGCGGATCTGCTCGGATATGAGTACATCCGCACAGGCCTGCCGGAATACGTGCGCGTGGTCGAGCGTTCGGTCCTGCGAACCTTCGGCGACGCGGTTGTGCCGCTGACCGCTGTTTTTGCCGGCTTCCTCTGCACGCTCAGTTACTACGCCTGGTGGGGGATAGGCAGCGTGCTCAATCGCCAGATCTGGCTCAAGAAAATCTGACATGCGCATACCGGAGGCAGCCGCGTTTGTACGTACGGGCCTGCTTCTGCTGCTCATATTCCCACTGCTCGCGGTGGCACATGGCGAGCGCGCCCAGCAGGCCAATACGCGCATGCGCACCATCAACTGGTATGACGTGGAGTTTTCACCGCGTGCTGTCCAGATTGGCGAGGAAGTGCGCATCAGTGGGCATTTCCGCACTTCGGCATTCTGGCCGCCACAGATCCCCTCGGTGGAAGGACAGGTGTTTCTCAACGCCGGGACCGCGGGGCCGAATTTCATACGCGTGTCTTCGACTATTGATGGCGTCAGCATGGTGCAGTCCACCGCGCTCGAACTTGGTCGTGACTACGCATTTGAAATGGTGCTCAAAGCCCGGCGTCCGGGGCGTATTCACGTCCACCCGGTGCTGAGCGTCAAGGATGCGGGCGGCATGGTCGGGCCGGGGCGCTGGATTGAGGTCACGGGCGACCCGGCGAATTTCGAGAACGAAGTGACCACCATGTTCGGGCGTGCTGTGGACTTGGAAACCTTCAACCTGGGTACGATTGCCGCCTGGCACATCATCTGGTTCGTTATCGGCGGCGCCTGGCTGGCCTACTGGCTGCGTCAGCGGCCTTTGTTTATTCCCAGGCTCAGACAGGTTGAAGCTGCAGAAGCGGATAGCGGTGACGGTGACGCGGTGATCAGCGGGCAGGACCGTCGGGTAGCGGTGGCTTTTTTAATCGGCACTCTCATTGTAGTGGCGGTCGGTTTTCAGTGGGCCGAGCGCATGTATCCAGTGACGACGCCCCTGAGGACAGCGCGGGTTACCGTGCCGGCCAAAGCGGCGGCAGAACCCTTGATTGAGGTGCAGCTGCAGAGCGCCCGCTACCGTATTCCAGGGCGCAGCTTTGAAATGGACCTTGAGGTCACCAATCGGACCCCGAAGCCGTTGCGTCTGACTGAATTTTCCACGGCGAATATCCGCTTCATCAACGACCGTGCGCTTACCGTACAGCCCGAGGACAGCCATGACCTGGTTGCACCTTACGGGCTGCGGGTTGACAGTGACGTCCTTCAGCCAGGGGAGACCCGGCGTATGCAGGTCTACGCTGAAGACGCACTCTGGGAAACCCAGCGTCTTGTGCACATGATCAACGATCCCGACAGCATCATCGCTGGTCTGCTCTTTTTCGATGCTGAGGATGGCGCGCGGGAAATTGTCGAGATCGGCGGCCCCATGCTGCCGGTTTTTCATTGACGTGCTGGCTCTAGGCAGTTTCTGCCAGATCGCGCTGGGCTGCGCGCTGGTCTGCCTGACCGCGGGTGCTGCGGCTCACGGCGGCGTGTCGGTGGAAGATGACACCTGCGTGATGCAGCTTGGTCCGTATCGGGCCCATTTCACGGGCTACCAGCCTGCGCGGCGCGCGTCCCAGGAGTTCTGTGAGGATATCCCTGAATTCGGTGGGGCGATTATTGTGCTGGATTTTCTGGACGCGTCTCTCCGCGCGATGGAGGTCGATTTCCGCGTCGTGCGCAATGTGACGGGCAAGGGCGTCGCGGCTACGTGGGAGGATATAGGTGCTGAAGCCGGGGTCGCGCAAACGCTGGTACACAGTGTGCCTGCCGCCGTCTATCCGCGCGGCAGTTTCAGTGTGGAGCTCGATTTCCCTCAGGGTGGGGACTTTATCGGTATCGTGACTGCGCGTGACCCGGGCAGTAACCGCGAATTCCGCTCTGTGTTCCCGTTTGCAGTAGGCCGGACGGATTGGACCACCGGCTGGGGCTGGGTTTCTGCCGCGGTAATTTTCGGCCTGGGGCTGGCGGTCTTTTCCGGACGCCGGCGTAGCGCGAAACCTGAGGAGTCGTTGTCGGGGTGAGGTTTTTCCGTCTTCTGCTGGCGTTGCTGGCGTTGACTTTGATCGTCCTGACGGCGCCCACCGAGCAGCTGCCGGTGTCCTGGCAAGCGGTTTATTTCAGTGTGCTGGGCGAGCGCGTGTACACATCGGCTCCTCGATCGGCGCCCGCACAGCATGCTCCCCTGGATCTTGATCAGATCTGTCCGCCGGAAAACGGGCCTTGGCGCGAGGCGGTCACGATCGCAGGTGTTGGCATCAGCGCGGTAGAAGATTGCCTGCCCGACAATCCTTACGACGTGGCGGTGTCGGTTCTGGGAGGAAACAACGCGCCGCACGATGTCCTCATGCAGTCGTTGCTGGCGCCGGATGCGGTCGAGAAATCCGATGACCGTGATGGCGATGGGGATCCCGATCTGATCCATATCCGCCTCGAAGTCATGGAGCTGAACGGAGTTTCCCCAGATTCCCCTGAACTCGTGCCGCAGTTTGAGATCGCGCCGGGGATCCTGCCGGGCCTTTGGGTATTCGCCCCAAAAAGTCGCGGGATGACGACGATTAACCTCGAGTCGCCGGTCTCGAACCGTCTCGTCCGGGCGCCTTCGCCATCTATTCGCGTCGAGCAGGGTGACGAGGTGTTCATCACCCTGGAAAACACGCACTATCTTCCTCACACGCTGCACCTGCACGGCGTTGACCATCCATTTAAGCAGGCCGATGGCAGTGGCAATGATGGCGTGCCGATGTGGAGCGAGACACCCGTAGCGCCCGGGTCGGCGCGGCAGTACCACCTGATCCCGCGGCACCCGGGCACAGCGTTCTACCACTGCCATGTGCAGCCCCATACGCATATCCTGATGGGATTGCAGGGGATGTTCATCGTTGAAGAGAACCGTCCAAATAACACGCTGCAGACGTTCAATATCGGCGGAGGGCGGGTGCGCGTCCCGTCTGTGGCCGCGCGTGAGCAGCACGCCCGCGAATATGACCTGCATTACTTTGAAATCGACCGGGACCTGAACGAGAAGATCCAGCGGTACACGGATCCGAGACTGACCTCCCGCGAGGTGCATCGAGCTTATAACGTAACCCAGCGCGTGCCGGAATATTTCCTCCTCAACGGGCGTTCTTTCCCTTTTACGCTGCGCGAGTCGCTGGTTGTGATGGAGTCTGATAAACAAGCATTGCTGCACGTTCTGAACGGCGGTAACGAGGCCGTGTCGCTGCACTTCCACGGACATAAGCCGCTGCTGTCACATGTCGACGGCGTTGCGCTGGTTGCGCCCGAGCAACGTGACGTCTTCTGGATCCCGCCCGCGCAGCGCTTCGACCTTACCGTGAGCGGGGTCAACGACGGACGTCACAGTTACGGCCCCGGCGCCTGGTTGATGCACGATCACCGGGAGCAGGCTGTGACCTCAGACGGCATCGGGCCCGGCGGGGACATCAGTCTGCTGGTGTATGCCGATCACCTCGGCTCGCGTGGTCTGCCGCTGACGGCGACCGCACGGGAACATCTCGGTCTTTATTTTGATCCGGATTACTACCGCGGTCGCCTGCCGGTGTTTACCGGTATGGGGCTCGATGAACTGGCGCCGCCCGCATCGCGGGTCGGGCTGGATCTCCGGCGCGTGGGCTTTGTTGCCGGCGTCATGCTCCTGCTTGCGCTCTGGATCTGGCGTCGACGCGATCGGTTATGAATGCGTTGCAACGTAGTGCAAGGTTGGTGGCGGTGTGTTGTATGGCGATGGTCAGCGCCGCACTGACCGCGGAGCCGCATCATGACCATCATGCCCATGCCGAACGCGGGGAAGGTCACGACATGACGCTGGACCGCGAGGGTATGACGATGTACCCGAACGCCGACACGCTGCCGCGGGACTGCGACGATGTCGCGGCAGAGATCGATTTTGAAGTTCGGGTGGGACGGTCCTATGCGGTGACCGGTCGTACCTTCGGCTATAACCAGCATGAATGGCGGGTACCGCCGTGCAGCCGGGTGACGGTGACACTGATCAATGAAGATTCGGTGCGCCATCAATGGATGGTTCATGGCCTACCGCGGTACCTGCATCCTCACGGTATGTTTCATCTGGAAACGAGCGGCGGTGCCCGGCGACAGGGGACGCTCATTGTGCCGAGCGACGCTCGAACCTATCTGGTGCACTGTGACATCTCGCATCACATGGAACAGGGCCTCAAGGCTCAGCTGATCGTGGGTGATGGAGAGGCTGATCTACCAGGTATTCCCGGGCTGACCGCGCCGCGCTTTCCGGATCGCTACTGAACCTGTTCAGGCCCAGCGTTGCCGGACCCTGGCTGCAGAACCTGTTGTGAACTATCCGCTTGCCTCGAGTCCAGGCCGATAGCGCTGATCAGCTCTTCGAGAGGATCAGTCGTCGTTGCCAGGCGAGCGCAGCAGTTCGCGACGCCGAGCGAAATGCCGGCCCTGGAATAGAAACCGCCATTAACCTGTGCGGTGTGGATCACCGTCTTGCGAAAGCTCCGCAGCAGGGTCCTGTCAGGTTTTTCGCCGTGCTGCCAGAACGCGTCAAGCTCCGCCTGAAAGGTAAGACCGGGGATGGCGTAGATAGCTTTGCCGAGCGCGATGACCGGACAGTTATTGATCAGGGCCGACGTGCCGACCGAGCTGTTGACGGTGACCAACCCCCGCGCCTTCTGCAGCAGTGGCGGGAGCTTGCCGGATTCGAGGTAGAGAATACGGCCGTGGACACCAAGCCGGCGCTCGAGGCGCGCAATCCAGTCAGAATAATCAATAAGCCCGGTGTCTAGCGGATGGTTTTTGATCACCAGCATGGCGTGTTCGGGCGCGTGTCGAAAAAATGAATTGATCACTCGCTTGATGATCTGAGGGATCCCGTGCGAGCCGCTGTGATAGCGGATCTGGCTGTCGCCGTTGATCTGCAATGGAAATAGATAAAAGGGCCGCCTGCCAGCAAGCAGATCCGCAATTGTTTGCTGATCTCGGCGTTCGTAAGCAGGCATGCGAACGAAACGTCGGCACCATCCCCAGAATTCCACCGGTGAGACATTAGGGCGATGCGTCTGATAACCGGGGTAGAGTAACGGGTTCAGCAGTCCAGGGATGTGGTAGGCGAGCTCATGGGCCGCGATGAGTGCTGTGGGGTTGTGCACGCTGACGCCGTTGCCATAGTCGGGAACGAGCCGGGCAGCTTCCCGGTACCACGCAGGATCCCGTGGCAGGCGCGAATAGCCGTTGATCCCGTCGCGCTCGAAGGTCAGCCAGTTGGGACGGAAGTAGCCCTCCTCGACAACATGGAGCCGCAGACCACGCGCTCTGGCAAACGTCACAGCCGGTTGATGGAGAGGCCGAGTGTCGCCAAGCGCAATGAGATCGGTTGCCTTGCAATCGGTCAGACGTTGTTCCAGGTAGCTCTGAAAGGCGTCAGCGTTTCCCCGGTAATTCCACGCCGGGTTACCCCACCAGTAGACCCTATCCCCAACGTTGAAATTAATCCGATTAACGGTATGTCCCTGACGCTTCAGCGCCTGACCCAATCGGGAGAAGAACGGACTGGTAGCCCCTTGCAGGAATAGGAACGAGCGCAGCGTCACGGTGTCGCCTGGTGACTACCTGTCAGGGGATGAGCCGGGAGTTCCATGGAGCGGTGAGCGTTAACTCGGCTTCCCTTATCTGGAGTCGTCATTGCGGATTGCCGATTTCGATCGCCCGGGCACGGGCCTCGAGACGCGGTACTTCAGGGCTGGTCAGGCTGAGCAGGAATTCGCGAAGGTCATCGCGTTCTTCCGCGGTCAGCTCGAGCGGACGAATCTGATTATCGAGCAGCTCATTCGGGACACCCCCGGCGTCGTAGAAGTCGATTACGTCGTCAAGGCTGGCGAGCGAGCCGTTGTGCATGTAGGGCGCCGTCAGGGCAACGTTGCGCAGGCTGGGTGTACGGAATTGCCAGCGATCGTCCGGGTTCTGGGTAATCTCATAGCGCCCCAGATCGTTCGGCGGTTTTTCTGCCGACGGCGCCACATAAGCGAGGTCATAGCTGAGGGTGACCCCGGGAGCGAGCTCTGATATGCGTAGTGACCCGCCGTCTGGCTGCATTGAAGCGAGGTAGCCAATTCCCGTGTTGTGCAGTTTCTGATCTGTGAACAAAGCACTGTCCCGGTTGAAAGAGTGGCATCCGACGCAGTTTCCTTTGCCCTCAAAAACTCTGAAACCGCGTCTGGCGCTGTCGCTCAGTGCATCCTTCTGCCCACCGAAATACCAGCGATCAAAAGGCGTGCCCGCAGCCTGCAGGCTGCGCTGGTAGGCCGCCAGCGCGCGACCCAGGCTTTCCATGCTGATATCGGCTCCGAGTGCCGTCTGGAATTCTGCTTCATAGTCAGGCAGCGCCCGGAGTCTGTCGAGCACGAAGCCTACGGAGGGATTTCCCATTTCGTTGGCAGCGAGCAGGGGCGACCAGACCTGCTGCTCCAGCCGATTCTCGCGTGCGTCGTGAAAAAGATCCCGCAGATAGCCGACGTTGAGCAGAGAGGGTGCATTGCGTTTTACAGTTCTGCCTTCAATGCCTACGGCAGTTGCCAGTTCGTTCGCAGCGAAGCCCTGTGCTGGGATGTGGCACATGGCGCAGGAAATGGTGTTGTTTAAGGACAGTCGGCGATCGAAGAACAAACGCCCGCCGAGCGCGATCTGTGCCTCTGTCGGTTCCGGGCCGTTCATGGCTTCTCGGTGCGGCAGGCCGAGCAATGCAGCGTGCTCGTTATGCGAAGCAGCATTCATCGAGCGAGCGGTGCTCGTTTTGTCCGGAACTACGGTCTTGAGGTCACCCTGTTCGATCAGCACCGTACGGATGTCTGCGGCCAGGGTGTCTGTATGAAGAAAGGCGGTGCTGTAGATATTCCTGATCTGGGAATCTTGATCAATCAGAAACACGCGCAGGATATGCGAAAAGCTGTGGGTGTCACTGCGCAGCACCGTCTGCTCATAGCCGCTGAGAATCGGTTCAAGTGCGGCCTCGCTCGGGGCGGTGGCGAACGTCCAGTTTGCGCCGTCAGGCCGGAACGCAGCGGCATAATCCGCGAGTGCGGACGGCGTGTCGTGCGCGACGTCGAAACTGAAGCTGATCAGTTTGACGCGTCCTCCGAGGTCCTCCTGCTGCTGCAGGCGCCTGGCGATCTGCCCCATCACGTACGTTGCGAGCGGGCACCCGTTGACGTCGTCACACTGGGTGTAGATGAACGCGAGGACAGTTACCCCGGAGCCGAAAAGCTCATGCAGCCGGCCCGTCTTCCCCATGCTGTCGACGACTCGCCCATCCGTGGCCGCGCCCAGCAGGGGTAGCTTATAACTGCCAGCAACCGGCGCTTCGTACTCGAGCGCCTGATAGCCGGGCGCGGCAGCGACTGGCGGCGCAGTCGAGACCTGGTGTGCGTGTGTATGTGCCGCTGTGCTCAGCGCAACAGCGGCAAGCAGACGGGCCAGGGGTCGTCCCCGGCGCTGCAGAACACTCACGCGCTCTGCGCTGTGTCAGGGCGTCGCGGCCAGCGACCGGGACGATCCGCGCTCTGTGTCGGCAGCGTAAAGCGCATGAGCGCCAAAGCGCATCTGGTGCGGGCGGCCGAGTTTTTCGGCGAGGAAGTCGATGGTGAAAGCCTGCTGCAGTGCCTCTCCATCCCAGCTGTAGGCCTTGAAATACTGCACGTCTCCCGCGTTGCCCTCTTTCTTATCCCAGTTGCCGAGGAGCGACGAGGTGTAATACACCCGTTTCCCGTCCCAGCTCTGCGACAGCATGTTGACCTGGTCCCCGATTTTCTGTTCGTAGACCTGTGTCGGGGCGTGCGGGTCAGAGACATCAAACAGTCGTGTCATCCCATCGTTCCAGGTATTCACCCAGAGCAGTTTGTCGTCCGCTGAAATTGAGATGTCGACCGGCAGTGGAATTTTGCTCGCGTCGCCGATATCGGCGACGGCTTTCGCGTGCCAGTCTCCTTCCTGCTCGTAGATAAGCCAGATTTTCGACGTCAGCGCGGTGGTCGTGAAGCAGTAGTCGTTCTGCGCGCCCCAAGCGCATCGGATCTCCAGCGGTGCACCGGGAACGTCCAGCACTTTGCGGGGCTGGCGTGTATGCAGATTCCAGATCACGGCTGTGTTCCCGAAGCGCTTCATGGCCTCGCCGTCCGCCATCATTTTGCCGAGGTCCATCATGTAGTTGTTCCACCCCGTAAAGGACGAGGTGATGAGAACGTTGCGTCGAGGCAGCGCCCTCACGTCGTAGTTGTATCCGTCGGCGAACTGTCCGCTCTTGACGGCGCCATTCATCGCGCCGTCTTTGGGCATCCAGTAGGTGGCGACATAATCGCCGGCATTGGTGTATTCGACCATGGCGGATTCACCACCGTGATCGCGGTGGTTGGACAGCCCCGTGACCAGCATGCGCCCTGGCATGGCATAGGTTGTGTGAGGCCCGACGACACCGCCACTTTTATCGACGAAGTCCGTAATGGTTTTGTGCAGGCGCGGTTGCGCCGGGTTGGTAGCGACATCGAAGATGAAGATCTTGCTGGTGTCGAGTCCTCCGGCCCAGAGAAAGCGGCGATCGTCGGTCAGTCCCGAATGATGGGCTTCGTTACGTCCCCCGACGGAGAGGCTGTGGATGATCTGCCCGTATTTGCTTGAAGCCGGGTTGACGTCAATGGTCACCAGTTTGTCCTGCTCGTCACCGACTCCCTGCACACCCAGAGTCCAGACATAGACATAGTCTTCCTGGCCGACGATCTTGGCCATGTAGGGCGACTGGCAGGTCTCATCGGCTACGGCGACGCCACCGTGCACGATAAGCGCCAAACTGAGCAGGCGGCCCAAGATGTGGTTCACGTTTCGCGGAAGCTTCAGGTCACGCATAGCGGAGATCTCCTGTGCGGTTTGCCGAATGTCGCGGCATTGTAGATTAAACCGGCGAGGCGGCCGGGCACCTCAGTAGTCTTCTTCCTCCACTGCCCGGAATGGTTGCCAGGCGAGGATCAGTTTCGGCATCAGCGTCAGTGCAGCGAGCAGTGCAACCGTCATTGCGACCGCCGTGAGCACGCCGAATAGGATGGTTGGGATGAAATTAGACAGCACCAGAATGGAAAAGCCGATGGTAATGGTCAGCGTTGTGTAGAACGCCGCACGCGCGATGTTTGCATGACAGTAATGCATCGTGGCGACGGGGTCTTCAAGACGCGGTTGCTGTTCGCGGTAGCTGTAGAGGTAGTGGATACAGTCGTCGACCGCGATGCCGATCGTGATGGCGGCAATGGTGATGGTCATGATGTCGAGCGGGATATGCATCCAGCCCATGAATCCCAGGATGATCAGGGCAGCCAGGATGTTCGGGACGATCCCGATGACGGCCACTTTCACCGAGCGGAACAGGATCATCAGGGTGACCATGATCCCCAGCATTACAACGCCGAGCGTCATGATCTGGGAGCGGAAAAGGCTTTGCAGCACATTGTTGTAGAGCACCAGCAGGCCGGTGAGTTCGTACTCGTCCGCCGCAAGGTTGAATTGTGTGGACAGTTCTCGATCGATCCGTTCGAGGAGCTCCTTGCGGCGCAGATCAGGCAGCGAGTCGAGGATGCGCACGGATATCCGCGCCTCGTCGTCGACGATCGATACATAGGGATCGATCATGGCTGCGCGAACCGGGGCTGGAATGCGCTTGTAGAGAATGTTGAGCTCGAAGGCGGTGAATTCACGCCCGCCGTTGAGGTCTTCCGCGACCCGCAAGGTCGAGGCAAGCGACAGAACTTTTCCTATCTCAGGTAACCCGTCGAGGTAGTCGTGCACCGCCTTGATGCGGTTGATCTTCTCCGGCGTGAACCAGGAGTCAGCCTTGGCCGCTTCGGATTCCACTTCGCCGAACATAGCCGCCAGATCGTCATCCATCATGCCCAGGTCGGCATCTGCCGCTCTCTGCGGAAACTTGAGAACAATATCCAGCGGCGTGGTGCCGCCGAGCTTTTCATCGATGAGCTTCAGGCCGCGGTAGATTTCGGTGTCGCTATGGAAGTAGTTGACAAAGCTGTTTTCGACTTCCAGACGCTGCGCGCCCATCGCGCCGGCCACCGCGAGTGCAGCTGACAACCCCAGGACAAGGCCTCCATGGCGTTCAGTGAACCGCCCCAGAACCCCGGTGAAGGGATACCCCTCGGACTCCGCGCGTCGCAGCGGGCGTTTTCGCGCCAGCAGCAGCAGGGTTGGGAACAATGTAAACGTGCTGAGGTAGAGCACGATAAGACCGATCGTCATCATCCACCCGAAATCGATGACCGGCTTGATATCGCTCACCACCAGAGAGGTGAACGCGATGATGGTCGTGACTGCGGTGAAGAAGCAGGGTTGCGCCATCTTTAACACAGTCATCCGGACGAGCTCGTAGTGGTCGGTATCCGGCGCGTCACGCCAAAGCTCGCGATAGCGGACGATAAGATGAATGTTCATCGACATGGTGATGATCAGCATCAGCGCGATGAAGTTCGATGAAATGATGGTCACTTTCCAGCCGACCAGCCCGAGCAGTCCGAGCATGAAAACCAGCGCATAGATGCAGGCCGAGAAAGGAATCACCACCCAGCGCACCTCGCGGAAAATGAGCGTCAGCATGATGATGAGAAAAACGAACACACCAGCCCCGAAAACGACCAGGTCGCGACCGATGAAGGTCACCAGGTCGTCGGTGATCATGGGGACGCCGCCAAGATAGAGCCGGGTGTCGCCCTGGTATTTGTCCATCACCGCGCGGATCTGCTCGATGGCGATGTGCGCTTCGTGCTCTGCTTCCTCTTTTGCTTTTTCGTAGTCCGGGCGCAGACGTTCCAGCTCGATTTCCTGCTGGGCCGTTAGCCCCTCAGTGCCGCGCAGATGCAGCAGCTGATCCCGCAGATCGCGCAGTCGTGGGAGTTCCGGGTGGTCCTTGAGAAAGATCTGCATGGCGGTGACCGAGCCGTCGGCGCTGGCCACCAGGTCCTGATAGATCGGGCTCTCGGTCAGCTCTTCGCGCGCGCGGTCGAGGTTGGTATCCGGCTGACGTAGCGTGCGGAAATTGGTTGCCACTTCGGCCAAGCTGCCGGGAATGTTCTTGACCAGCGGGACATCGAGCATGGAGTTGATATCCAGCACCTGCGGGATGGCTGCTATATCGTCACGCAGCTGGGCAACCAGCTCCCGATTCGCGTCGGACATGATGTCGTCCGGCGGCACAATGGCGATGAACAGAAAATCGCGGGTTCGATAGCGCATCGTCATCTGCCGAAAAACCCGCAGATCGGCGTCATTTTCGAGCAGGAGAGCGTCGGCGGAGGCATCCAGCTTGAACTCTCGGGCTCCCTGCCCGACAAATCCGAGCACGCCCGCCAGTGCCAGCAGAGTCAGGATGGGATGGCGCAGGACAACGCGCTCGTAGACGCTGGATAAGATTTCTCGCATGGCAATCCGGTCAGCCTGAAAACGGGCGCCATCATAGCGTGAACCGGCATGGCGCGCGGTTGCTGGTCATCAGCCTGACGCGATGAGATCATCCCGGCCGCCGGTGCATCCATACGCAGAAACAGGCTATGAACGACTCGCTCGACGCGGCTGATTTGTGGCCGTTTTTCCTCACCCTCGCAGGGCTCGCTGCCGAACAGACCCTGCCCCGGTTCCGCACGACCATGCGCGTGGAGGATAAAGCGACGACCGGTGCGTTCGATCCTGTCACTGAGGCCGATCGAAGCGCTGAGCGCGCCCTCAGAGCGGCAATCATCGAGCGCTATCCGCATCACGGCATCATCGGCGAAGAGGAGGCCCCGAGGCCGGCACAGGGCCCTTATAGCTGGATCCTTGACCCCATCGACGGGACCCGCTCCTTCATGAGCGGCATGCCTACCTGGGGAACACTGGTGGGGCTGCTGTACGAGGGCGTCCCGCAGTTCGGCATGATGAGCCAGCCGCTGGTCGGCGATTGTTTTATCGGCGGCGCGGGGCGGGCAGAGCTCATACGCGACGAGGGGGTGCGTCCGCTGCGCTGCCGCGCGGGGGTGGCGCTGTCGCAGGCGACCCTGTTTTCCACGACTCCTGACATGTTTGCCGTGGGGGAAGAAGCTTCGCGCTTCGAGAGACTCTGCCGCGCGGTCCGTCTGGTGCGCTTCGGCGCGGATTGCTACGGCTACGCGCTCCTGGCGGCCGGGTTCGTTGACCTCGTGGTCGAGGCCAATCTCAAGTTCTTTGATATCGCGCCCCTGATCCCGCTGATCGAGGCAGCCGGCGGGATTGTGACCGACTGGGAGGGCTGCGCCGTGCGTGGCGGCGGACGGGTGGTGGCAGCGAGTGATGCAGCCTTACATGAATCTGCGCTGCGCTTGCTGTCCGGGACGACCTGAAAGCCGGGATTAAGAGCAGGGCTTGGCGCCGCTCAATTGTTCACGCCACAGGCCGCTAACGACTTCTGGCGGGTCGGCTCGCTGTGGCGAGGGACGAGGGGACAGGCGCTGTTGTGCAGAGCGAAATGGGACACGACGTGGGTGTGAGGCGGGCACGAGCGGCTGACAGCGGCAGCTCAGCTGTGGTCCGTTGTGTCTGTGGAATTCTCATCGTGTTCTGTCTTGTTCTGCGTGTTGCAATGGCCGGCCCATCCGTGCCGCCGTTCGACGAGCTCGCATCGCGCCTGGGCAAAGCAGGACCGGCAACGCAGATCGCATTCGTGGAAATTGCGGTAGACGCGCTGATCCTGCGTTACAGGCAGGCAGCGGCCGACGGCAGCAGTGACCCCGGCTGGGTGCGTGGTACCGAGGCTTTCATCGATCAGCTGCAGCGCGCAGCGGAAGGCGCGCGCGCGGGGGGCGCAGTCCAGGTCCTGCCGCAGCCCGACGAGGGCTGGCGGGTGATAGTGGGTTCGCGGCCTGCCCAGCAGTTCGTGCTGGCACCGCCGCGACCATCTGAGCGGGCTGCCCTGGAGCGCGAAGTGGCCGAGAGCTTGTGCGCGCGGATTTCATGCCGGGGCGTGGATGCTTTACGTGAGCCGCCGGTGCTGACAATGGACGCGGTGCAGACGCCCGCAGACATCATTGCGGCGGTGGTGGAAGTTCCGCCGCCGCCTCGTCCTGACGGCATCGTCATCGAACTGGAGGAAGCCGACGACAGTCTGAGCTGTGACCGGGGAGACGGGCGCCACGCGCGTCTTTTGACGCTCGCCTGCGACCGCGTTACTGCCGAGATGGAGACCCTGCTCAAGGCCCTGCATGCCACGGCACTCGGCGGCCGTTCGGTGGACTGGAGCGTTCTGGAAGCGCAGCGCTGGAGTGAACCGGGAGTGCGCCTGCAGATAAACGCCGAGGGCGAAAGCGTGCTGGCGCCGCTTCCCCTGATGACGCGCTATCCAGGTCTTTTCGGGGACGCGTTTCCCTGGCTCAAGTCCCGGCTGACCGGATCCAGCGAAGTTGTTACGCTGCGCCTGCCTTCACGTCTCATATACTCAGCCGACATGGCGCGCCTGGCTGCCGGCAGCCCACGGCGTGCACCTTAGGACCGACAGGGGGGGGATCTGATGCCCAAGATGAACGATGCAGAACGCGACCAGTTTCTCGCGGAACCCGGGACGATCATGAATATTGCGACTGTCGACGCGGACGGCGCGCCGCTGGTCACGCCGATCTGGTTTATTCATGAACAAGGCCGAATCTGGTTCACGCCGCGCCAGCACTCGGAATGGCTGCGCCACATTCGCGGTGACAATCGGGTGGCGCTGAGCATTGACGAGCCGGAGCTGCCGTACCGCAAGGTGGTTGCTCGCGGTCGTGCCGCAATTGATTACGACGTCGGCAACGACGATGCCTGGCGGGATCGCTATCGTCGCATCGCGCAGCGCTACATCCCGCTGGATGATGCAAACGCCTACGTCGACGGCACAGACGATCAGCCGCGTGCGCTCTGCTCAGTGGTCCTGGCGGACGCAGAAGTCCGCTCCTGGCGCATGCCGATAGGCGAAGAGGCCTATCAGGGGATCTGGGCTAAACGCTACTGGACGAGCGATGCAAAAGTGGCTCGTGAGGCGCCAGCGCTGTTCGATCAGCGTGAGCCTTGAGACGAAGGGGTCTACAGAAAAAGCGAAGGTGCTGCGGCAACGCCTCGCACGCGCTCTGATTTTACTGACAGGCGGGCTGGCCGGCGGCTGCGCGTTTGAGAGCTATGCTCCGGCACCGCTCGACCCGGGGGCTGTGCCGCAGGCGTTGGCGGCCGCGACTATCGAGATTGAACCCGGGTCGGCTGTGCAGCCCGGAGATTCGACCGAAGGGTACTGGAGCTGTCCGCACATCGGGCTTCTTGCTGCGCAACGCTCGCGCGCCGTCGCAGCTGCCCGGGCTGACGTGAGCGCCGCCGGTGCAGTGGCGGCCGCGGCGGGGAGGGTTCCGCCGCTGGAGGTACAGCTCGGCGTAGAACACCACAGCGTAGACAACCAGGGTAACGGCAAAGACTTCGGTATCGGTCCGGCGTTTTCATATGTCTGGCGTCCGTTGGGCAGACGTCGGATCGCCCGCCAGCTGGCCGCGACCGAGGTGCTCAATGCCCGCGCGGCCGTACTTGCAGCCGCCTGGGAGGCGCGTCGAGAGGGCTGTGCGGCGCTGAACGCGCTGGCTGCGAACGACGCTCTGCGGCGCAGTGCAACTACCCGCAGCGCGCTGCTCGAGGCGGCCGCCGGGTTGGCCAGAGAGCAGACCCGCGCTGGCCTCGCAGACGGTTTTGCCTGGCAGAGTGTGTCCATCGAAGCCAACGCAGCCCGCCTTGAGCTGCTGGAGCTCCTGAGCGACGGCGCTGCTGCCCGGGCGCGTCTGGCGGGCGCGCTGGGACTCATGCTGGATGCACTTCCCGCGCAGCAAACCCGCCTCATCCTGCCGGCTGCAGATCTGCCCGCAGAAGCTGAATGGCGCGCGCACGCGCTGCAGCACCATCCGCGTATCCTGATGGCGCTGGCGGATTACCAGCGCAGTGAGCGCGCGCTGGAAAAAGCAGTTGCCGATCAGTATCCGGATATTGATCTGAGCCCCGGGTACTTTTTCGATCAGGGGGATCACGTGTGGTCTCTGGCCGGCGGGATTGTGCTGCCCTTGCTGACGGGGCAGGCCAAGGTAATCGCCGGCGCGGCACAGCAGCGGGACGCAGCGAGGCTGCATTTCGAGGCGGTCCAGGCCGACATCATTGGCACTGTGCAGCAGTATTACACCCGTCTCGAAGCGCAGCGGCGGCTGTTGCAGGGCACGCGGGAGACGGTAGGCCAAATAGATGCCCAGGTAGCGTCGCTTGTCGCACAGGCTCAGGACGGGCTCCTCGACGGGCTGACGGTGAAGCGTGCGGAGCTGCAGCGCGCGGTCGCGAGGCTCAGCCTGGTCAAGGCAGAGGCCGCTTTCGCAGTGGCCTATGCGGACCTGGAGCAGGCTGCGGCCTGGGCGGTCAGTGGAGAATCCTTTGAGCGCTACCTCGAGGCGCTCTACGCAGACCCGGGCTTTCCGGTGGAAGGGGACGAATGATTAGCTGGGGTAAAACGACCCTGATGTTTCTGGCCGGCCTGCTCATGCTCGGGACGCTGAACCTGGGGCAACCACTCGCCGGGGAGGACCGGCCATCGGCCACTGCGGCTGCGGCTAGGGGCGCTGTCGACGAAAAGCTCGCCGGGGTCGACGACCCCGATCCTGACGCTGCAGATGAGGACGATGAGTCCACCGATGCCGGGGGGGACGACGAGGACGATCGTCAAGCGGGGCGTGTTCTCGCAGTCGAAGGGCGGCAGCTGGTGGTGCTGAGCGAGTCGGAGCGTCGTCTGGCTTCTGTGGTGGAAGCTCGCCTCGAGCGCGTCGCGGTCAAACCTGAACGGGATGCCGTGGGTGTGGTTCTTGACGAGCGTCCGCTGCTCATCGCTGTGCTCGAGATTGATCAGGCTGAAAATCGACTTGCCCTGCAGCGGGAAAAGATTAACCGGCACCAGGTCCGCCTGGCCGAGCTGACAGCGCTGTCAGGTGATGCGCGGGTTACGACCCGTCGCGAGCTGATTGCGCTTGAGGAAGCGCTGCTGGCGGCCCGCGATGAGGAGCTGCTGCAGCGCCAGGCCCTCCGCCGTCTGCGCCTGCAGCTGTCCCTGGACTGGGGCGGTGTGATGCAGGACGCAGACGCTGATGCGGAATTGCTCACTGCCCTGCAGGAGGGGCGCGCCAGGCTGGTGAGCTTCGCGACTGAGTCGTCGCCATCAGCCAACATCTATGTAGGGCGTGATGGTCTCCGTGCTAATGCTGCTGCTGCGCAGTTGCTCGGGCCCGCGAGCACGGCGGTGCAACTGTCTGCTGGAGCAAGCTGGGTCGCGCGGGTGGATCTCCCCGATTTGCGTCGCGAAATGCGCGTGGACGTCTGGGTGGAACAGACGGGGATTTCGATGGAGGGCACCCTGCTGCCCGTGGAAGCCGTGGTGTGGCACGGCGGGCAACCCTGGTTTTATCGTGTCATGGGCGAAGGCCTGTATCGGCGCGAGGCGCTTGGGTCTGCCGCGAAGCATCCACTGGGCTGGCTGCTGTCGGAGGTCCCGGATCCACTGGTGACGGTCGTGGCGGGCGCGCAGGTTCTGCTGGCCGAGGAGTTTTATGGCGCAATACCGGACGAGGATGATGATTGACGGCAGCCGAACCAGCATCCGGCAATGCTGAGCGCCCTGGTTCGCTTTTCCATTGAGCGGCGCGCGGTCGTTCTGACCATCGCCCTGGCCGTGGTGCTCTACGGCGCATTGCGCCTCGGCGACGCCGGCCTCGACATCTTTCCGGAATTTGCGCCGCAGCTGGTCATCGTGCAGACCGAGGCGCCCGGTTTTACCGCGGAGCAGGTCGAGGTAGCCGTGTCGCAGCCGTTAGAAAACGCGCTGGGCGGTCTGATCGATCTGGACCACATCCGTTCGGAATCAATCCAGGGCCTGTCCATCGTCACGCTGGTTTTCTCTGAGGCCAGCGATACCTACCGCAATCGCGGTCAGGTCGCCGAACGTCTGGCATCTGTGCTTGGGGCGTTACCCGAAGGGGTTGAAAAGCCGGTGATTGCGCCGCTGGCATCGTCCTCTGCCACTGTGCGGACCATCGCAGTCAGCAGCAAAGGCGCCGATCCGGTCGCGCTCCGCGATATTACGGAGACCGTTGTGGTGCCGCGGCTGCTGGCGGTCCCCGGGGTAGCTGACGTCAATATATTTGGTGGCGCTGAGCGTGCTCTCGTCGTGACTCCTGACCAAAGAGCACTTGCCCGCGCGGGTCTGACCGTGCTCGATCTCTCCCGGGTGGTGCGGGATGCGGCTGCTAGTCCGGGACTCGGTGTGATTGAGAACACAAATCAGCAGATTGCCGTGACTGCCGGGGAGCGCGCGCTCGACCCCGGACAGCTGTCCGAAGCGGTTGTGCGGATGGAGCGCGAAGGTCTTCTCCGGCTGCGCGATGTTGCGCAGGTGGCCTGGGGCTCTGTGCCGCGGATCAGTGCAGCGCAGTTCATGGCTGAGCCGGCGGTGGTCATGATGGTCATCGGTCAGCTGGGGGCCAATACGCTAACCGTCTCAAGAAACCTCGAGCAGGCGTTTGCCGATCTGGGTCCTATTCTGGCGCAGCAGGATGTAGAGCTGCACGAGAGTCTGTTCGTGCCGGCGAATTACATTACGACCGCGATAGGGGATATCTCCCGGCATCTTGCGATCGGTGGCGCGATGGTTCTGGTAGTGCTTCTGATCAGCCTCTACAACCTCCGTACCGCGCTTATTTCCGCCCTGGCAATCCCGCTCTCACTGCTGACGGCGGCACTGGTGCTGATCGAAATGGGCGTTAATCTGAATGTGCTCGTGATCGGTGGTCTTGCCATCGCGCTGGGCGAAGTCGTCGACGATGCGATTATCGATACAGAGAATATTTTCCGTCGTCTGCGGCAGGCGCCCGCGGATGCCAGCTTCGAAACAGTGGCGCTGGACGCCTCGCTGGAAGTGCGCGGTTCGGTCGTCTTTGCCACGTTCATTGTCGCTCTGGTGTTCGTACCGTTGCTTACTCTGGGCGGCGTCAGCGGGCGATTGTTCGCGCCTCTCGGGCTGGCCTACATTCTCGCGGTGCTCGCATCTCTGGTCGTCGCGGTCACGGTGACGCCCGCGCTGTGCGTGAGTCTCCTCGGAAGACAGCGGATGTCCACCGATGACGCCCCGCTGTTTCGATTGATCAATCCCGGATATTCCCGCCTTGTCGCTTATCTGGCGCGGCATTCCCGACTCGCGCTGGCGATCAGCGTGTTGAGCACAGGTTTTGTTGCGGCGGTCCTGCCCGGGTTTGGCGCGCGTTTCCTGCCCGACCTGCGCGAAGGCCACTTTATCGTTCACACAACGACCCTGCCTGGGACCTCTCTGGATCAGTCGATCAACCTGGGGACAGCGCTGACCCGCGCTTTTCTTCACATTGACGGCGTGCGTTCGGTGTCGCAGTGGGCCGGGCGAGCCGAGCGGGGCGCGGATACATACGGCAGTCATTACAGCGAATACGAGGTGGCGCTGGAGTCGATGAGCGGCACCGAACAGCAGACCGTGCTGCGGGAACTGCGGCGCGTGCTCGCCAGCCAGCCGGGCCTGAGTTTTGAAGCCAACACGTTCCTCACCGAGCGCATCGACGAAACGATCTCCGGCTACACGGCGCCGGTCGTAGTCAACCTGTTCGGCACCGACCTTGAAGCGCTTGACCGGAAGGGTGCTGAAATCGCGGCTCTGGTCGAAACGCTGCCCGGTGCGCGCAACGTCCGCCTGCGTGCCTCTCATGCGACACCGACGGTGCGTGTCGAGTTCGATCCCGAAAGACTGGCACGCCATGGTGTCGCCCCGGCTACGGCCCTGAACGCGATACAGGCCGCTTATGCCGGTTATGCGGTCAATCGTTTTTATGCCGGCAATCGTGTGTTACCGGTAGTGACGCTGTTGCCGGGCGCGACCCGTGCGCGCCTCGATGATCTCGCCGAACTTGTGGTGTCTGTCGGCACATCCGGACCGATTCGCATCGGGGATATTGCCAAGGTCGTGCAGAGCACGGGCCGCTACAACATCCTCCATCGAAACGGGTTGCGCCTGCAGGTTGTCACCGCAGAGGTCGCGGGGCGCGATCTGCAGGGCTTCATGCATGAACTGCGTGGACGTGTACTTACCGAGGTCGAATTTCCGGCGGGCATGCATCCGGAGTTCACCGGGGCTGCGGTTGAGCAGGCGCAGGCGCGCGCAACGCTGTTGACCCATGCCGCGATTGCCGGGCTCGGCGTACTGCTGCTCGTGTACATGGCGGTCGGACGCTTGCGCTACCTGCTGCTGATTCTGTTCAACCTGCCGTTTTCCCTTGTCGGGGGCGTGGTGGCGGTCATGCTGAGCGGGGGCATCGTGTCCGTGGGCTCGGTGGTGGGCTTCGTCACCCTGTTCGGCATCACGGTACGCAACAGCATCATGCTGGTGTCCCACTATGACCACCTCGTGCGCGTTGAGGGTTCGCCGTGGACTATGGAAACCCTGCTGCGCGGTGCGCGGGAGCGCCTGCCGGCGATTCTCATGACCGCCCTGGTCACCGCTCTGGCCATGCTGCCGCTCACGATCGACAGCGACAATCCCGGGCGCGAAATCATGGGGCCGATGGCGGCAATCATCGTTGGTGGTCTGATTTCTTCCACCCTGCTGAATCTGCTGGTGATGCCGGCTCTTCTGCAGCGCTACGGGGATTTCGGACGTTTTCGTGCGCCGAAGCTTGAAAGTGCGCCCTGATCGCGTATGGTGCGCCGCTTTCGCGCCAATGCGCCACGGAACCCTGAATTGTGAAAACAGCTGCCGTTGAGTCGGCTTACGCATGGTGGCGGCTGCTCGCCTGTCTTGCGCTGACGACCGTCGGCGCTGCGGGGATGTTCGCGGTCGTGGTGGCGCTGCCTGCTTTCCAAAGTGATTTCGGGATTTCGCGCGCAGAGGCGTCCGTGCCTTACACCATGGTGATGGCCGGCTTCGGCATCGGCGGGCTGCTGATGGGCCGGCTGGTCGACCGCTACGGCATCGCGCGTCCGCTGGCGTTCGGCGCCGTGGCGCTGGTGCTGTCTTATCTGCAGGCGGCCTGGTGCGAAAGCCGACTGCTGTTCTATCTCGCCCATGCCCAGATCGGCTGTTTCGGCTGTGCCACTGTGTTCGCACCCCTGATCGCGGATGTCTCTAAATGGTTCACGCGCAGGCGGGGGCTGGCTGTCGCTATCTGTGCGAGCGGTAATTACGTCTCGGGTGCGATATGGCCGCCGATCATGGTCGAAAGGATCGCGGCTTTCGGCTGGCGCGATACCTATACCTTCATCGGCCTGGTCAGCGGCGCCATCATGCTGCCGCTTGTGCTCATGCTGCTGCGCACGCCGAGCGGGACGATGGCGCTGGCCGGTACAGGCGGCAGCGTTGGCTCACCGGCGACCCTGGGCCTCACCTCGAAACAGCTGCTGAGCCTCTTATGCGTGGCCGGTCTGGGGTGCTGCATGGCAATGGCAATGCCCCAGGTCCACATGGTGTCTCTGTGCGGCGACCGGGGTTACGGCGCCGCTCGAGGAGCGGAGATGCTGTCCCTCATGCTGGGGTGCGGGATTCTGTCCCGCCTGAGCTTCGGATTCATTTCCGATCGCCTGGGCGGGCTGCGCACGATCCTGATCAGCTCAGCCCTGCAGGCGCTGGCGCTGGCCCTGTTTCTACCAGCCGACAACCTCGCCTCCCTGTATATCGTTGCGGCACTGTTCGGTCTTTTTCAGGGCGGCATCGTGCCGTGCTACGCGCTCATTGTGCGGGAGTACTTTCCGGAAGCCGAGGCGGGCAGTCGGCTGAGCGTCATTATTCTTTCGACCCTGGTGGGTATGGCGTTGGGCGGGTGGATTTCCGGCGTGATATTCGATGCGACCGGGTCTTACACGGTTGCCTTTGTGCATGGCATCGGCTGGAACTTCGTCAATCTCGGCGTCATCGTTTTTCTACTGACGCGTGCGCGGGGTTCGCACGATCATCACAACCATTACGGGACCCTGGCGCCCCGCGGCGCCCTGTGAAAGCGGGTTTCGGCACCGGGCTGGCTGCCGCCATGGCCGCCGCCCTGACCTGGGGTATTCAGCTGCCCCTGGCGAAAGACGCCTTCGTCGCCGTTGATCCGTTCCACATCACCTCATTCCGCTACCTGGTCGCCGTGCTGCTGATGATTCCGGCGCTGGTCTGGCGAGAAGGCTGGCGTTCGCTCAGCTATCGCGGCCATGGCGGTATGGCCGCGCTGATCGGCGTGATCGGGATCTGCGGCTCGCCGATGCTGACCTTTGTGGGAATGTCCTTGTCACGCGCTGAGCACGCGGTGGTCATCGTCAGCGTGCAGCCGCTACTGGCCTCTCTGGCCTCGTGGGTCCTGCGCGGGATCCGTCCCGCGGTGTTCTCGCTGGGCTGCATGCTGCTGGCCTTTGCCGGGGTCGTCCTGGTCGTGACCAAGGGGCGCCCGGTGCTGCAGGAATCTCCCGCTGAGCTCATGGGCGACGGACTGGTTCTGCTCGGCGCCATCTGCTGGATCGTGTACACCATGGGACTCGCACGACTCGCGGGCTGGTCAACCTGGCGGATCACCGTCCTGACCATGCTGCCGGGGGCGGTGGCAGCCACCGCTGTGACGGAGACGCTGGTGCTGATCGGATACCTCTCGATGCCTGAGTCCGCTGCCATCGCTTCCATTGGCTGGGAGCTGGCCTATCTCACGGTCGTCGGTGTGCTGCTGGCCATGCTGGCGTGGAATTATGGCGTGCAGCGGATAGGTGGGCTCAACGCGACCCTGTTTATCAATTTCATGCCCGTGGTCGCGTTCAGCTATCGGGCTTTTCAAGGCTACCGCTTTGAGGCCATCGAACTCGTCGGCGCGGGTTGTGTCGTCGTGGCTCTGATCGGGAACAACCTCTACCAGCGGAGCCTCGCTCGTCAGGCCATGGCATGATCTTTCAGGTATAAGCAAGGAAACCACTGAATGACTATCAAGGGAAAAGCATTTGTCGCGGGGATCTACGAGCATCCCACGCGAAAAGCCGAAGGGATCCCCATCGCCCAGCTCCATGCGGAAGTAGCCAAAGGCGCGCTGGAGGATGCGGGACTCAGCATCCGGGATGTGGATGCTTATTTCTGCGCTGGCGACGCCCCGGGACTGGGTGCGCTGGCAATGGCGGATTATCTCGGCCTTGATGCCCGGCACGTCGATAACACCGAAACCGGGGGCTCTTCCTATATCGCCCATATCAATCATGCGGCTCAGGCGATCGCGGCTGGGAAATGCAAAGTTGCGCTGATTACGCTGGCTGGGAAACCGCGCAGCGGCGGGGCGCAGCCGGGTAAGCCGCCAATGGCAATGTTGCCGCCGGACGCGCAGTTCGAGCTACCGTATCGACCCACCGTGCTGAGCATCTATGCGATGTGCGCGCGTCGTCACATGCATGAATTTGGTACCACCTCCGAACAGCTGGCCTGGATCAAGGTCGCTGCGTCGCAGCACGCGCAGCACAATCCGCACGCCATGCTGCGCGATGTGGTGACCGTCGAAGATGTGGTTAATTCACCGGTGGTGGCCGATCCGCTGCACCGGCTGGATTGCTGCGTGATATCTGACGGCGGTGGTGCCCTGGTTGTGGTTGCGCCAGAAATTGCGCGACAGCTCTCACGCCCGGCAGTGCGGGTGCTGGGCGCCGGCGAGGCCGTGAAACACCTGCGCGGTGGCGAAGTGGACCTGACGTACTCGGCCGGCGTTTGGTCGGCCGCCAAGGCGTTCGAGGAAGCCGGCGTCGCGCGTTCAGATATTAAATACGCCTCGCTTTACGACAGCTTCACGATCACCGTGTTGATGCAGATCGAGGACATCGGTTTCTGCGAGAAGGGCGCGGGCGGTGCATTCGTTGCCGATGGCAACCTCATCTCGGGTGTCGGCCGGCTGCCGTTCAACACTGATGGTGGTGGTTTGTGCAGCAATCATCCGGGTAACCGGGGCGGTATGACCAAGATTCTGGAAGCGGTACGACAGCTCCGCGGCGAGGCCCACCCCGCCGTGCAGGTCGCTAACTGCGACCTCGCGTTGGCGCACGGCACAGGCGGTTTTCTCGGTACACGGCACGGAAGTGCCACTGTCATTATGGAGCGAGTGGCATGAATGCACAGAGCAATGCAGCGTTCAGCGCAGACCGGGCTTTGGAGCCCTACTGGGAAGCGTCGGCAAACGGAAAACTTCTGCTCAGCGATTGTCGCGCTTGTGGGCGCGTTTATTACTATCCGCGGCCGATCTGCCCCTTTTGTATGAGCGCCGATACCGGATGGAAAGAAGCGGAAGGTGGCGGCACGGTGTACTCGTGGAGCGTGGAAAGGCGGGCGGACCCGCCCTACGCCATCGCGTTCGTGACCCTGGACGAGGGCCCGACGCTGCTCACGAACCTGGTCGACCATGACTTCGACAGGATAGCGGTAGGAGACCGGGTCAAGCTGCGTTTCGAGCAGCGTGACGAGCGTGCCGTCCCTGTATTTGTTCCAGACAGGGACGGCTGAATGCTGTTAAGGCAGGCCACAGCCTGCATTCAGGTAATTTCTAAAAATCTATAATAAAAATTATAAAAATCATAAAATTATGATGTATTTAGAAAAAACATATAAAGAAAGGATGGCGGCAGTACAGCCTCCGATGGCCCTGCTGCCGTGCACCGAAGCGAGCGCTTTCTCAAGCGAGGCATCCGGTGGCGGCTAGTCCGGACCTGGGGCTGGTCGTCCGTCTGGAGCCGCCGCTCGGTTTTGTTGAGCTCGCGCGGCCGCCGCACAATTTCATCGACAACGCAATGATTGAGGCTGTGGCGGACGCTTACGAGCGTTTTGACCAGGAGTCCTCGTGTCGGGCCATCGTGCTCAGCGCGCAGGGCAAGAACTTCTGTGCGGGCGCCGATTATTCACCGGCTGAGAGCGTGGAGTCGTCGGGGGCGAATCCGGTGCCGCTGTCCCTGGATCATTTTTTTGTTCAGGTGATGCGCATCTTCCGCGCCTGCACGCCCGTGATTGCCGCGGTGCAGGGCGCAGCTGTCGGTGGAGGTCTGGGGTTGGCGGTCTCCGCGGATTTCCGCGTGACCTGCCCCGAGGGTCGCTTCAGTGCAAACTTCACCCGGCTGGGCTTCAACCCGGGCTTTGGTCTGCCGGTCACGCTGCCGGCGGTCATCGGCGCACAGCGCGCGCATCTGATGTTTCTTACCGCGCGGCGTATCCGGGGAGAGGAAGCATTCGCATGGGGTCTGGCCGACCAGCTGGTGGCGCGCGAGAACGTGCTTGCTGAGAGCGTCGCCCTGGCGCGGGAGATTGCGGCTAACGCGCCGCTCGCGGTTGATGCGACCCGTCGCCTGACGCGGACCGCGCTCGCCGAGCGGATTGAGCAGCAGAACGTAGCTGACCTCGCCCAGCAGCACAGGCTCCGCGACACATGGGACTGGTCCGAGGGGATCCGCGCCGCTGCGGAGCGGCGCGAACCGCGTTTCGAAGGGCGCTGAACTACAGCGCGTGCAGGGCGGGTACGACTTTCTCCCCGATCAGTCTCAGGCTATTGCTGACCAGGTCGAACGGCATGCCGGCATAGGACACCGCCATGGCCGGGCGCACTTCACCGGTCATCTCTGCGCGCTTAGTCCACTTCTCGATAATCTGGTCGGGCGTTCCCCAGGCCTGGTTCTGCACAAAACCTTCGCAGGCCGCCTCCAGCCCGACCTCGCTGATCATGTCGGCACCCGCCTGGTAGGCCTGATAGCCCTGGGTTTCGCCCCAGTGCTTGCCGTCAAAATCGTAGTGACGGATAACGCTGAGGTAATACTTGGAGAGATATTGCCGCGCCACCTTCTCAGCGACCGCCGGGTCTTCGTGGCAATAGGTAAAGTCGGAAAACACGGGCGCACCCGGATGTTTGTCCGGGTGGCGCTCGGTGAAGCGTTCCCGCCAGGCTTCCACCGCGGCGTTGTGTTGCTCCCACGGTAGCTGCACGAAAGACATCATCGTGCCGCCGATGTCGGCCGCCGCGATGCCCGATTCAGGCGTCATCGCGACCGAGAGAAATTCGCGCTCGCGGTAGCCGTGCACCGGCTTCGGCGTCACCGTCGTACGGGATTGTTTGAAGTGGGGCGTTTCGTACTCGGCGACCCCGGTCTCAAGGATCTCGAGAATGATCTCTGCAGCCTGATCGAAGCGCTCCCGGGACGTCCCCATGTCGACGCCAAACGCACGATATTCCTCCCGTGCGAGGCCGCGCCCGAAGCCGAGCATGAAGCGATCGCCAAGCAGGATCTGCAGCAGCGCTATCTTCTCCGCTACACGTGTAGGGTTTTCATGCCAGGGCAGGATGATCGCGCCGGTGCCGAGCTTGATCCGCTGGGTTTTACCGGCGAGGTAGGCAAGCCATTGGGTGTTGTCCGGCATCATCGAGTAATTGGGGTCGAAGTGATGCTCCGGCAACAGGAGGAAGTCCATGCCGACCTCTTCAGCCAGCAGCGCAATGTCTGTTTCCCTGCGCATCATTTCGGCGTCAGACAGGCCGTCGTGCGTGTTCTGAAAGATGAACTGCAATCCGATTTCCATGCTGTAATTCCGCTGTTCTTATGAGGTTGTTGTCTGCCCTTACGCCTGAAGGCGTTTGGCGGATCGATAGTTTACCAGCAGGGGTTACACAGCATGGCGCGACGCGACACCGGAACGGACGATCTCCTCGCCGAAATCGAAAACGGGATTCTGACCTTGACCATGAACCGGCCGCAGGCACGCAATGCGCTTTCTCGCGCGATGCTCGATGCGATGGCGGATGAGCTGGCGAAGGCAGAGCAGGACGACACGGTGCGCTGCGTGGTGCTGACTGGAGCCGGCGGTGCCTTCTGCGCCGGCGGAGATGTGAAAGGCATGGCGGCTGGCGGGACCGAAGCGACGCCGGCAATCGACGCGGTTATTCACCGGCAACGCCTTAACCAGCGCGCAACGGCCGGGTGCCTGCACGTCATGCCAAAACCGACGCTGGCGGTCCTTCCGGGCGCAGCCGCAGGCGCCGGGCTGGGGTTGGCGCTGGCCTGCGACCTGCGCGTGATGGCGAGTTCGGCCATCATGACGACAGCTTTTGCACGGGTAGGTTTCTCCGGTGATTACGGGGGCAGTTATTTCATGACGCAGCTGCTTGGTCCGGCGAAAACACGCGAGCTTTATCTGCTTTCGGAGCGGATCTCAGCCGCAGAAGCCCTCCAGCTCGGGCTCGCCAACTGGGTAGTCCCGAGCGCCGAGCTGTCAGAAAAAGCGCGCTCGATTGCTCGCCGTCTGGCCGACGGCCCCGCGGTTGCCTACCGCTACATGAAAGAAAATATCAATCGCGCGGCCGCGGGGGGCGAGTTGGGCGAATGTATGGATCTGGAAGCCACGCATCACGTGCACTGCGGACAGACCGAAGACCATCGGCATGCGGTGCAGGCATTTGTCGACAAAACCGAGCCTGTGTTCCGCGGACGATGAGTGCCGGCAATCGCTGATGCTGCCGGAGAGCAACCCATTCAAGCTGGCCGTGTTCGGCTGCAACGTCAGTCATGGCTGCACAATTTCGACCGCAGCAGGGGGCATCGCCGTCGACTGGTCTGAATCAGTGCGCCTGGCGCAGTTGGCCGATGAACTCGGCGTGGAAGCCTTCATACCGGTCTGCCGCTGGAAAGGTTTCGGCGGGCCGAGTTCTTTTAACCATCGCAGTTTCGAAACCTACACCTGGGCGGCTGGCCTTGCCCAGGCGACAAAGCGACTGCATGTCTTTGCCACCACGGCGGTGCCCGCCATGCACCCGGTGCTCGCGGCCAAGCAGGGCGTGACGGTTGACCACATTTCCGGCGGGCGCTTCGGGCTCAATATCGTGGCCGGCTGGAACCGGGACGAAGTCCAGATGTTCGGTCAGACGCAGTTGCCGCATGCGGCACGCTATGAGCTTGCTCGGGAGTGGGTGCAGTTCCTGTGTCGCCTGTGGTCAGAAGACGGTGAGTTCTCGGTGGAAGGCGAGTATTTCAATGCCGAGCGGGTCTATGCCGAGCCCAAGCCGCTGCAGCGTCCTCGCCCACCCATCATGAGCGCCGGGGTCAGCGCTGCCGGGCGTCGCTTTGCAGCGGAGTATGCGGATATGAGTTTTATCCTGGCACCGGATCTCGAGGCCGCGGGCGAGACCGCCGCCGATATACGGGGGCTGGCCCGCAGTCAGTTTGGGCGTGATGTCGCGGTATGGGGAAATGCAGCTGTTTTCTGTCGCCCGAGCCATGCGGAAGCTGAAGATTACTATCGCTACATCGTTGACCAGCTCGGGGACCGTGAGGCCGCCGGGAATCTGCTCGATACCTTCACTGTCGAGTCGGAAAGTCAGCTTCCGGATGCCGCTCTCCGGGAGGCCTATCTGCGCAACATGATGGCGGGTTACTCCGGCTTTCCGGTGATCGGCACGCCGGACGAGGTGGTGGCGTTTTTCGCGGCCATGCACGAGCGTGGTCTGGCCGGAACCAGTCTGTCCTGGCCGGACTATGACGAGGGCCTGACCCAGCTGGGCGAGGAGATTCTGCCCCGCATGGTCGAGCGCGGGCTGCGACGCCCGGCATCAGATGCTGCGTGACAGTCTGTCCTGGGGCGCGGTCTGAGGCTCAGATAACACCCTTCCGCGCAAGCTCGTCGATCTCCTCCGCGCTCACGCCGAGCTCCAGCAGGACCTCGCGCGCGTGCTCACCGGCAGCAGGCCCTGCATGATGAAACCGTTCCGGGTGCGGGCATGCGGACAGGTTGATCGGGGAGCGGATCAGATTGATATCCCCGAGCGTCGGGTGAGGCGCAGGGCGAGTCATCCCGAGGTGTCGCACCTGGTCGTCCTCGAAGGCCTGGCCGATGTCATAAACAGGACCGCAGGGCACGCCGACCGGTGCGAGCCGGGTCACCAGTTCGTCGACTGACCAACCCCGGGTCACTGTGTTCAATGCGGCTTTGAGCTCGGTCTTATGGGCCACACGGTCCGCAGCATTGGCAAAGCGCGGATCATCCAACAGGGACGCGGCCTCAAGCGCATGACACAGATCGGTAAACATGCGCGTGGTGGAGGCAGCGATGTTCACCAGGCCGTCGCGCGCCTCGAAAGTCCCCATCGGCACCAGCACGGGATGATCATTGCCCTGCTGGGCAGGCACTTCACCAGCCATGGTGTAGCGCGCACCCTGGAAATCGAGCTTTGCCAGCATTGCCTCGAGCAGCGAGGTGTGCACCCATTGTCCCCGACCGGTCTGTGCGCGCTGCAGCAGTGCAAGCAGGATTCCCTGACCGAGAAACATACCGGCGGTAGTGTCGCTGACGGCTATCCCAGCCCGCAGAGGGCCGCCGCCGGGATGCCCCGTCACTGACATCAGACCGGACATTCCCTGGATGATTTGATCGACTCCGGCGCGCTCGCGGTAGGGGCCGGTCTGGCCGAAGCCTGAGATGCTCGCCAGGATGACCCGCGGATTATGGCGTTCGAGCGTCTGGTAGTCGACGCCAAGCCGTGTTTTGACCGCCGCTCGGAAATTTTCGACCACGATGTCGACCTGCGGCAGGAGTCGGTAAAAAAGTTCTCGCCCGTCGGGATGTTTCAGATCGAGCGTCAGGCTGCGCTTATTGCGATGCAGGTTCTGGTCGTCCGGGCCGTCCCGGCGACCGGTGATGGCGCTGTCCGTGGTGACACGAGCAGCAGGGGGCTCGATGCGGATTACCCGCGCGCCCCAATCCGCCAGAAGGCGCACTGCAGAAGGGCCGGCGCGCGCAATGGTGAGGTCGAATACTGTGTATGGCGCCAGCGGTGCGGTGGGCTGGTCGCTCATTCAAGCCTGCTCTTCACGACAGTCCGCGGCGTGCTGGGTACGTTGCCTTTGCAGGAGAAACACCAGGTTCTCTGCGACTACCCAGCAAAAGCGTCGCCCAGCCCCTGCCGCAGGCAGACGGCAGACTGTTCGATGATGTCTCTCGGCGGGGGGCTGTAGTAGCGCTCCGGCAGCTTCCAGCGGAAACCGTCATCGGCGTAGCGCGCGAAGACATGCAGATGGAGATGGAAAACCGTCTGGCCTGCTGCAACCCCGTCAGCGAGAAACAGGTTGACCCCGTCACAGTCGAACTCGCTGGCTCGCAGAGCGGCTGCAATCTTTTGACCGACCTCGAACATGCGTGCGCCGGTGGGGGGCGGAAGTTCAGCCAGCGTGGCGGCCTTCACCAGTGGCACGACCAGCGTGTGTCCCGGTGTGATGGGCTGAATGTCCATGAAGGCCGCGACGAGATCATCGCGGTAGACGAAACTCGCCGGGAGTTCCCCTGCCAGGATCCGTTCGAACACGGTGTGCGGGTCAAAGCCGCCGCGCTGCACTGCATTCTGCGGTTCATCTTTGTGCATGGTCAGCTGTCCTTGTCAGTAGGTAAGCCGTTTCTTCACCCTGAGTTCCCTTCACGTCCGCCGCCGCTGTTTCGAGCGTTTCAATACGCCAGTGGTCGGCGTACAGCGACCCTATCTCCGCGCCGGTGACCGCAAACGGCGGCGGGTTGACGGCGTGTTCAGGGTACTCAACGCCGATCAGCAGCATGCGGGTGCCTGCGTCAGCCAGGTGAGTAAGGTGTTCCGCGTAACGCTGGCGCATGTCCGGCGGCAGCGCGATCAAAGCGGCGCGGTCGTAGACCGCATCGAATGTGTCGACTTCCGCTCGGGTCAGCGCGAAAAAATCTCCCTCGAAGAGCTGATATCCCCCGCCTTCGACCGCCGGCAGTGTGCCAACCTCGCGCCGGCTTGCTTCTATGCCGGCCGCGGCGAAGAAATCCCTGACTGCGACGGGCGACAGCTCGCATCCGATCACGCCCAGTCCGCGCTGACTCAGCCAGACCATATCGAGCGACTTCCCACACAATGGAACAAACGCACGCTGCGGGGTGGGTGAGTGCAGCAGCGGCCAGTGTCTGGCCAGCATAGGGTGGGTCACCGATTCGTGGAAACCGATCTGGTTTTCGCGCCAGCGCTGCAGCCAGAAGTCGGCTTTCACGAGCTGTCCGGACCTTCAGACTCAATCGGTCTGGCTGAGGGCTTCGCTAAGCAGATCCAGCGCTGCATGGGCAAAGGTCAGCATGTTCTGCTCGCGGTCGCCGTGACCAGTCTCGAGCAGCCGGGTGAGCTTGACCGGCCCGCTGACCGCGAGCACACAGATCCCCGGTCCGTGCCCGTAGGGCGTCCCCGCGGGACCTGTCGCGCCGAGCTCGGCCAGTCCCCAGGTCGCTTTCATGCGCGACCGGATGGTGTCCGCACACAGAGCTACATACTCTTCGGTCAGAGGACGTTGCTGTCTCAGTTCCAGTGCAGAGATGCCGAGCAGCGATTCACGAGCGGCCAGAGTGTAAATGACCGTGCTGCCGAGAAAGTAGGCGGATGCGCCCGGGACGGCCAGAAGCGCCGCGCTGATCAGCCCTCCCGTTGAGGACTCAGCGACCGCAATGGTGTGCTCGCGTTGTTTGAGCGTGGCGCCGAGGTTCGTGGCTGGCTCTAAATCAATACTCATATCAGGCGGACCTCATGGGCGGCATATCATGGGGGGAAAGCAAGGAAATCGGCTGCACGATGAAAGAAAATATGCATCGCGCATGGCGCTGTCATGCGTTCGGAGATTATCACGATCTCAAACTCGAATCGGTGCCACAGCCCCTGCCGGGCCCCGGTCAGGTGCTGGTCAGAGTCAGAGCACTGGCGCCGGGTTTCCCCGATATGTTGATGGTGCAGGGCCTGTATCAACTGAAGCCGGCACTCCCGTTCACACCCTGCGCTGAGTTCGCTGGCGAAGTCGTTGCGCTGGGTGCTGAAGCGAACAGCTTTGCTGTCGGCGACGCGGTGTTGGGTTCGGTGCGCTTCGGCGCGGCAGCCGAGTATGTTGTTGCGGACGCGTCCGCTTGCCAGGCTTTACCCACGGAGTACGACTGGGGTCTGGGCGCTGCGTTTACGGTTGCGTTTAAAACCGCATATGTGGGTTTGGTCACCCGCGGGCATCTGCAGCCGAACGAGACGCTGCTGGTACACGGTGCCAGCGGCGGTGTCGGACTCGCCGCGGCCCAGCTCGGCGCCAATCTTGGCGCACGGGTCATCGCGACCGCGTCCGGTGCGGCCAAAGTGAACGCGCTGCATGAGCTCGGCGTCGCGGAAGTCATTGACCTCACGCGCGGCGGTTTCCGTGAGGAGGTCAAGTCGCTGACCGGCGGGCGAGGGGTCGACGTGGTCTTTGATCCTGTCGGCGGAGACGTGTTTGACGAATCTCTCCGGTGTGTCGCGCCTTTTGCACGTGTTCTGCTGATTGGATTCGCGGGCGGTCGGATCCCCGAACTGAAAGTGAATATGGCCCTGATCAAGCAGCTGTCCATCATCGGGGTGCGCGCCGGAGAATACGGGCGGCTGAATCCCGAGGGCGGGGCAGAGGTAGACCGGGCATTGCGCGATCTGATGCTGACTGGCCGCGTGCGACCACATGTCTGCGTAAGGCTTCCTTTCGAAAACCTGCCCGAGGCGTTCGATCGTATCGCCGCGCGGACGGTTGTCGGTCGCCTGATCCTGGAAAGGTGAACCCTGCGAGCCGGGTGACAGGGCAATCGTGATAACGTGCCCGCCGGCTTTGAAGGAGCTGCCAGATGACCCACCGCATCGAATGTTTTTTTGATTGTTCGAGTCCGTGGACCTACCTCGCATTCGAATACCTGCAGCGTCAGGTCGCGCCGTTGGATGCGGTGATCGAATGGAAACCCATCCTCGTAGGCGGCGTGTTTAATACGGTGAATCCAAGCGTGTATGCCGCGCGGGAGAACCCGGTGCCCTGCAAGGCGGCGTATTTCCGCAAGGACCTGCAGGACTGGGCACGGTATGTCGGGATAGAAATCGGCTGGCCCGACGTATTTCCGGTGAACAGCGTCAAAGCGATGCGCGGCGCGTTTTTTGCGCTCGACCAAGGACTCCTCGTCCCCTACGCACGCGCCGTGTTTGAGCGCTACTGGGGGCAGCTTCAGGATATTTCTCAGGATGAGATCCTGGCGCAGATAGCCGAGAGCTGCGGTCTTGCGCGTGAGGAATTCTTTGCCGCGCTTGCCTCGGCTGAGATTAAAGAACGCCTGCGGCAGAGCACTGATGAGCTCATCGCGCGCGGCGGATTCGGCTCACCCACGTTTTTCGTCGATGGCGAGGAGATGTTTTTCGGTAACGATCGGGTTGATCTGTTGTGTTGGAAACTGGAACGAAAAGAGTGACAGAGAATGAGTGATTTAGTGACTCTGGAGGTCAAAGACGGCGTCGCCGACGTTCGCCTGAACCGTGCGGATAAACACAATGCGCTGTCGCTGGATATGTTCGAAGCCATCGTCGCGATGATCGACCGGCTTCGCTCATTGCCTGCGGCCCGCGTGGTTGTACTTTCAGGCAACGGACCGAGTTTTTGCGCGGGACTGGATACGGGACTTTTTGCCGGGATGGCGGGTGGATCTCCTGGCGGCGCGATGCAGACCTTGCTGCGGCGGGATGCTGGTCCGGACAATGTTGCGCAGCGCGTAGCGTATGGCTGGAAAACGCTGCCGGTGCCGGTTATCGCGGCGTTGCACGGTACTGCTGTCGGAGGCGGATTTCAGATAGCGCTTGGCAGCGATATCAGAGTTGCCGCGCCCGACGCACGCTTCTCCATCATGGAGACGCGCTACGGCCTGGTGCCCGACATGAGCATTACGCAGACGCTGCCTGAACTCCTGCCGCGTGATAAGGCACTTGAGCTGACGTTGACGGCGCGGGTGTTCGGTGGCGAAGAAGCGGCCCGCCTCGGTCTGGTGACCTTCCTGGATGCGGAGCCGCTGGAGCGCGCGCTCACACTGGCGCGGGAAATTGCGCAGCGCTCCCCCGATGCCGTGCGTGCCGTGAAGCGCCTGTATAACGAGTCCTGGCGGGCCTCGGCCGAGCACGGGCTGCGTCTCGAGGAAGCGTTACAGCTGCCGCTGATTGGCGCACCGAATCAGATCGAGGCCGTTAAAGCGGCTCTGGAACGGCGCGAGCCACGGTTTATCGATCCGCAAACAGCAGCGGGCTGAGGCCGGGACGCTGACGAGTACCGCTCAGGCGCGCTGGACGAACTCCACTATGTTGCCGTCCGGGTCATTGACCATGGCAATGGTGACACCGGGCATGAACTCGTTCTTTTCCATCGTGAAAGTCGCACCGGCCGCGGAGAGGTCAGCACAGAGTTCATCGATGTTGCTCACCTGGAAGGTGATATAGCGGAATCCCAGAAGGGAGTGCAGACCAGGCGCGGCTGCGGGCGGGACTTCTTTCGGATCGATCAGCTTGATGAAGCTGTCGCCAAAGGACAGCCGGTGCATGGTGCCGAAAAAAAGCGGTAGCTCCTGGACTTTTTTCAGTCCCAGCTGTCCCTCGTAGAACGCGAGACTGGTCTGAATGTCGTGGACGATGATGCCGATGTCGACGCCGTTTTTCGCTGCCTGCATGCCCATGTACTGCTCTCCTCTGTTTTTCCTGTCGTTTCCGGCACCGTGCGCGGTCCGACGGTGACGCTGAAGGGACTGGATCATGCGATCGAGTGTGGGAGGCGGCAAGCAGGATATGCATAACAATGCGCCGTGAGACGGGTTGGAAAATTGCTCTGGCAGCCAGCTGTGAGCGCGGCTTCGCCGGTTCAGGCTGGGGCGGACCTGACGGCCTCGCGGGTCAGGTTCGACGGATTGTCTGCGTGCTAGTCTTGCCCAGCATGCACACGAGCAGATTTCGACCATGCGCCTGAAAGGAAAGCGCGCAGTGATTACCGGGGCAAGCAGCGGGATCGGCAGCGCCATCGCCCGACGGTTCGCGGCAGAGGGCGCCCGGGTCATCGTTCACTACGGGCAGGCTGCGGCGCGCGCTGAGGCTGTCGCTGCGGCTATCCGATCGGCGGGCGGAGAGGCCTTTCTGATTGCAGCAGACATCGCGCAGCCGGTCACAGTTGAGCGGTTGGTCAAAGAGGCAGAGTCGGTGCTTGGCGGTATTGACGTCTGGGCCAACATAGCCGGTGCAGACATCCTGACCGGAGCGAATGCCGCTCAGAGCGATCTAGAGAAACTCGAGAGGCTCATTGCTGTTGACCTCAGGGGCACCATGTTGTGCTCCTGGGCGGTGGCGCCCTTGATGCAGCGCGCTGGTGGCGGCGTGATCCTGAATATGTCCTGGGATCTCGCGCTGGTTGGCATGGCAGAGCGCAATCCAGAGATGTTCGCTGCGACCAAAGCCGGCGTATCGGGCTTTACCCGCTCGCTTGCGCGCTCCCTGGCGCCACTGATCCGAGTGAACGAAGTCGCGCCCGGATGGATAGAAACTGCGTTCGCGCGGGAATCCATGCCCGCCGATTATCGCGCCTGGGTAGTCGATCAGACGCCGCTCAGACGCTTCGGCACACCAGAGGATGTGGCTGCTGCAGCTGTTTTTCTGTGTTCAGACGAAGCGGCGTTCGTCACCGGTCAGACGCTCAAGGTCAACGGTGGTCTGAGCAGCTGAGCTGGCGCCAGAGGCTAGCTTTCGTCGCGCGCGAGACGCAGGCCGCAGAACGGCCATCGTTGATGCGGATAAAAGAAGTTTCTGTACGTGAGGCGCGCATGCCCGACCGGCGTAATGCAGGCGCTGCCGCGCAGGGTCTGCTGTCCGCTCATGAACTTACCGTTGTATTCGCCGACAGCTCCGGCTGCAGCTTGAAACCCGGGGTAGGGCAGGTAGGCTGAGCGGGTCCATTGCCACACTGCGCCGAACAAATCCTGTATCGGGCCGTTTCCGGCTCCAGCACCGTGCGGGTGCAGCCCGAATTCCTGTTCGTCGGGTAGCGCCTGACTGCAGGCTGCGGCCTCCCATTCGAACTCGCTCGGCAGACGAGCGCTGGCCCATTGTGCATAGGCGTCAGCTTCGTAGTAACTGATGTGACAGACAGGTGCCTCCGGATCCAGCGGCTGCAGGCCATGGAGCGTAAATTCGAACCATTCACCGTCGATGTGGCGCCAGTACAGCGGCGCTGTCCAGCCGGCTTCCTGGGACAGACTCCAGCCGTCCGCCAGCCATAGCAGTGGCTGGCCGTAGCCGCCGTCCTGCATGAACTCGAGGTACTCCCCGTTGGTGATCAGCGTGTTGCGCAGCGCAAAGGGGTAGAGCAGATGTCTGTGCCGCGGCGTTTCGTTGTCAAAACAGAAGCTGTCGCCGGACGCGCCCATCTCCGCAATGCCTCCGCAGATGGACTGCCATCTGGTGCGCGCAGGCGTTTCTGCTTTGCGCAGCGGCCGGTTGCTGTATGCCGGCGCCAGGGGGTTGCAGGAGAAGAGGTGTTTGATGTCCATCAGCAGCAGTTCCTGGTGCTGCTGCTCGTGATGCAGACCCAGCTCGACCATCTGCAGGACAGACGGTTCGCCAGCCTCAATCAGACGGCAGACTCTGCTGTCGACGGCGTCCCGGTAATTCGCTACGTCGGTCAGCGAAGGGCGCGTAATGAGCCCGCGATGAGGCCGTGAAAACTGCGCACCGATGCCGTTGTAATAAGAGTTGTAAAGCTCGCGGAAAGCGGGATGGTGTGATTTGAAGTCAGGCTCTGACTGCTCGAGCACGAAGGTCTCAAAAAACCAGGTGACGTGCGCCAGGTGCCATTTGGCAGGACTGGCGTCGGGCATCGACTGGACGCATGCGTCTTCTGCCGACAGTTCCGCCACTAGCGTAAGGCTCTGACGTCGGGTGTCCAGGTAGCGCGCCAGCAGGGCCTGGCTCGTCTCAATACCCGGCGCGGCTTCCCGGGTGCTCTGACTGTCGATGACCATAGCGGGTCATGCTAAGGGGCGGGTTCAGCGAGTTCAAACGCAACACGGACGTCTTCAGTTACACGAGCACGGTGGTCGAAGCTTCTTTCGTGGAAGTGCAGGCGATTGCGATCGTCGATAAGCACCACGGTGGAGCACCGTGTGCCGTAGTGCTCGCCGGAAATAAATACAGACGACAGCGCGCGCTCGGCAACCAGACCGATCCCCGTTTGAGGGAGGCTGTCGTCAGAAGGCCGCTGGTGGTCGCAAAGAATCCTCAGCAGGCTCTCGGCGAGATCATCTCCGGGCTCCTGCATGACCCGCAGAAAGCGCTGCTTGAGGCGTTCTGCCTTCGGCCACGGTGTGTCCAGAAGGGCGTTACTTACGGTGTAGATTCCAGGGGGCAGGGTTTGCTGGGGGCCACCATGGTTCGAGAGCCAGCAGAGTGCTTCCTGGTCGCGTGTCAGCATGTTGAATCCGGCGTAGTCGTCTGCGTCCGCCTCCAGCACGTCCAGAAAGCGTCGCGCACTGTTGCTACCCGTGAGGAAATCGTTAAGCAGAAGGCCCCGTGATCGGGGTCTGGCCCGGGTCGGCGTTCCCGAGCGTACATTGGTCAGAGTTGCGAATCGTCCGGTGCGATCGACGGCCAGCCAAGTGCCGCCGGCATCCAGGTCCCGGCCGCCAAAAACATTCGGATGTTCCGTCCACCAACCCGCGGTCGCGGTTGCGCGCGCATGAAACTCGTCTCGATTGGCAACGACGATCAAGGGGTAGCCGCGGCACGCGTGATGGGCTATCAGCACCAGGCACATAATCTTGCGTCTGCGAGGAACTCAGCGGTCAGTCAGAGGTGTATCTCGGATCGCTGCGTTAAGGCTTTCAGAAATGCACCAGCGAATGGATTTTTTTGACATCAAGAGCCTCGCGTCCGGAGAGGAAGTCGAGTTCGACAACGAAAGAACAACCCACAACCTGAGCCCCTGCGCGGCGGGCGAGTCGTACGCTGGCATCCGCAGTCCCGCCGGTTGCCAGGAGGTCATCGACAATCAGCACGCGGTCGTGCGGCGCGAGTGCGTCCTGATGCATGGCTAACGTCGCGGAGCCGTACTCCAGGGCATAGTCTTCGGTAAAGATTGCGGCAGGCAGCTTGCCTGGCTTACGCAGCGGCACGAAGCCGACGCCGAGCTGTTGTGCAACTAGCGTGCCGAAGATAAACCCCCTGGCCTCCATCCCCAGAACTGCGGTGATGTTCTGTTTGCTGAACGGTGCGCTGAGCAGTTCCGCGCACAAACGCAACGCACTTGGATCGCGCAGTAGCGGTGTCAGATCCTTGAACAGGATCCCGGGTTTAGGAAAGTCGGGAATATCCCGGATCAGTTGTTTAATCGTGTCCATGTCGGCGTGGGACTTACGTGACTGGTCGAAGATAATACGCGACGCTCCGGTGGGGCTCATGCACACCTGACGCAACGCGACGGATCAGGCCGGTAAAAATCATATGGCATCACAACAAGACATCGATTTGCCTGACGGGAGCGTTGAGTTTGATGCCTGGGCAGAAACGCCCAGAGATGCTGCGCGGCTGCAAAGGCAACTTGCCGGGCAGGTGATTACCGATGATCGTTTCGACGCCGTCAGAC
This sequence comes from Gammaproteobacteria bacterium, assembly GCA_038116745.1. Classification (GTDB taxonomy): domain Bacteria; phylum Pseudomonadota; class Gammaproteobacteria; genus JAYODW01. Next base: position 21,258 of record JAYODW010000012.1, on the reverse strand, counting down.
GCGTGGCTGGGATTGACGCGGGCTTTCCCGGAGACGGCGCGCTCACCCGGGTTGCGGTCGTGGTCATGAGTTATCCGGGACTGGTAGAACAGGAACGCGTGGTTTTGGAGAGCCCGACCCGCTTTCCCTACGTTCCGGGATTGCTGTCGTTTCGCGAAGTACCCGCGATGCTCGAAGCGCTGTCCAAATTATCGCGCCCGCCGGACATAGTGCTGTGTGATGGGCACGGACTCGCGCATCCGCGACGGTTCGGTAGCGCCTGCCATCTCGGCGTGCTGAGCGGTCTGCCGACGGTCGGTGTGGCCAAGTCGAAACTTTGCGGGTCTTTTTCTGAACCTGCTGTCGAGCGCGGCGCTTGGTCGACGCTGACGCATAACGGTGAGGCGGTCGGCGCCGTGGTGCGCACGCGTAGCAAAGTCAGCCCGGTGTTTGTCTCAACAGGACATGGCGTCAGTCTTGCCAGTGCGATCGATCTGGTGCTCGATTGCGCGCCCCGCTTCAAACTGCCGGAGCCCATCCGGGCCGCAGACCGCATGGCCTCGGGATGATCCAGAAGCGGTCTTGCTCAGCCGGATCCTCGGCGCCAGCGATGGAAACGCGACAGCCAGGGCAAGATCGCCTGCGGCGAGTGCGCGCTCTGCCAAGCGCTGGCCGCGAAGCGATTTGCCTCTGAAAACGTCGGGTAGATATGCGTTGTGGCGAGCATTTTTTTAAGACCCAGGCCGTGTTTCATCGCGATAACAAACTCGCTGATCATGTCGCTGGCGTGCGCAGCAACAATCGTGACACCCAGAATGCGGTCCGAGCCGGGCGCTGTCAGAACCTCAACAAAACCCTCCGTCTCACTGTCTGCAACAGCCCGATCAAGCTCTGACATCGCGTAACGGGTGGTTTCGTAACCGACCCCAAGGGCGTCTGCTTCCTGTGGGTTATACCCGACCCTGGCGACTTCAGGGTCAGTAAATGTGCACCATGGCATAACGCGGTAATTAATCGCAAAGCGCTTCAGACTGCTGCCGAAAAGTGCATTCACCGCGGCGTACCAGGCCTGGTGCGATGCCGCGTGCGTGAACTGGTACGGCCCGATGACATCACCACAGGCATATATGGAAGGGACGCTGGTTTGCAGATACTCGTTGACCTGTAGCCGACCGTCGGCCCGGCGTTCGAGACTCAGCTGTTCCAGACCAAGATTCTCCAGATTGGGGGTGCGGCCGAGCGCAAGAAGCACGCGGTCAAACTCGAGGGCTAGATCAGACTCAGGTGCCGAACCCGGCGCAGATTGGTCGTAAATCACACGGTTTGAAGGTTCGCCGCTCTCGAAGCGGTGCGGCCTGCAGTGAGTCAGAACACGGACTCCCTCCGCGTCGAGCCGGCGTTCGATAAGCACAGACGCCTCTTCTGTTTCCCGCGGCAGAAGCCGGTCTGCCGTTTCCATCAACGTCACCTGACTGCCCAGACGAGAGAAAGCCTGTGCAAGTTCGCAGCCAATCGGGCCGCCGCCGATGACAAGCAGGCGGCGCGGCAGCTGGTCGAGATTCCAGACAGAGTCGGAAGTCAGGTAGTCGATAGTCTCCAATCCATCAATAGCGGGTATTCGAGGGCGCGCACCGGTAGCAATGACAATATTCCGGGTGGTGATACGCCGACCGCCGACCGACACTTCGTAAGGCGAGCTGACGACCGCATGTCCGTGAATACACTCGACCCCCAAGGCGGAATAGCGCGCCACCGAGTCATTCGGGGCAATCGTGGCGATGGTCTGTCGGATGCGCGCCATGACCTCGCTGAAATCAACCTCCGGGGTGACGCCCGGGACGGCCGTGCCGAGGCCGCAGCGCGCCTGATGCACGCGCTTGGCAATGTTGATCAGGGTTTTCGAGGGTACGCAGCCTGTATTCAGACAGTCTCCACCCATCTCGCCGTTTTCAATCAGCGTGACTTTCGCTTTGACCGTCGAGCCGATCAGGCTGCAGACCAGTCCGGCCGAGCCTGCGCCGATCACAACCAGGTTGCGTTCGGCGGCAGGGGGCGGAGGATGGAGACGGCGCCAGCGGCGGGCTTGGAACAGGGCCTGCAGCCTGCGCGCAATCAGCGGGAGCACCGCGAGCAGAGTCAGCGCGATCAGCACATTCGGTGTTGCAACGTCTCCGAGCGTCCGGATCTGCGCGAGCTCGGTGCCTGCGTTCACATAGATCACAGTGGCCGGGAGCATGCCAAGCTGGCTGCATAAATAGAATCTGCGCCATGGAAATGTGGTCAGGCCGAAAAGCAGGTTGACGAGAAAAAACGGAACGACAGGGAGCAGGCGCAGACTTAGCAGGTAGCCCGCCCCATCGCGCTCAAGACCGCGATTTACAGCACTTAGTCTTTCGGCAAAGCGGCGCCCGACGTAATCGCGCAGCAGGTAACGCGACACCAGAAAAGCCAGGGTGGCACCAAGACTGCTGGCGAAAGAAACCAGCAACAGGCCCCATCCAAGGCCGAAAACGGCGCCGCCGCCCAGCGTCATGAACGTGGCTCCCGGGATTGAGAGCGCTGTAACCAGCACGTAGGCAATGAAGAAAGCGGTCGCGGTGTGCCAGGGTGAGACGTTGAATGACTGCTGCAGCGCTTCCTGCTGCTGCACGAGGAAGTGCAGACTCAGGTAATCGCCAGGGGCGAGAAAGATCAGGCCCATGACGACAGCGCCGAGCCCTACAAGCAACAGGCGTTGGCGCCCGCCGCGCCTGCTGTTCGGCTGCGGCATTCAGCAGCAGCTCCCGCCACCGCTTGCTGGTTCGGCTGTCGGCGGCGCTGAGTCAAATGGCAGGGAGGTGCCGCAGCCCTCGAAAATGCCGAAATGGGTGTCCCAGCTGCCAAAGAAATCGAACAGGTGTTGAAAACGGGTGTCGTGAAGCATGCGCCAGGTGTTGCCACAGACCGGGAACACGCGGCCAGGTTCGATGATGTGATGGGCATCGAGTTTGAAGGGCGTGTCGTCTCCCCTGCCCGCACCGCGATAGACCACCGCTTGTCCGTAGTCCTCGCACGCCGGCTCAAGCTCGGTGAGTTTGAACAGCCGATATGTCGCTGAGTAGAACCTGAGTTCGCCGAGCTGTCTTTCCAGCTGTGGATCCGTCATGCGTATAGGGCTGTCTTCCACCAGCCGGGGGTCGAGAAAACCGCTGGATTTCGCCAGATTGACGAAGTCATTCCAATACAGAGCCCCGCCAAGGCACTCCCCATAAAGAACGGGGTCAGCGGCAACCTGGGCGGGCACTCGGCGGTTGGCATAAACGTCCGAAAAGTACATTTCACCGCCAGGTTTGAGCAGCCGGTAAGCCCCCCTCAGAACGGCCGGTTTGTCCTCGGACAGATTGACGACGCAGTTCGACACGATGACGTCAAAACTTTCAGGGACGAGCCCGAGCTCGTCGAGATGTTCGATATAGCCTTGGTGAAATTCGACATTGGGTCTGGGGTACCCGAAAGCATTCGTGTGCCAGTCGACGTGACGTTGTGCCACGGCAAGCTGTTCGTCGGTCATATCCACACCCACAACATAACCATCCGCGCCGACCAGCTGCGAGAGGACGTAGCAGTCGCGGCCGCTGCCGCAGCCGAGGTCGAGAACGCGCATACCAGAAAGGTCTTCCGGGTACACAAGTCCACAGCCAAAGTAGCGGTCTCTTACTTCGGGGTGAACTTTGTCGATGAGTGCGCGAACGCTCGCGGTGGGGGCGGCGCTAGTGGTACAGGCAGAAGTGCGGAGGTCCGTGGTCGAGTTCAGCACTGTGCCATAATAATTTTGAACCACATCGCGCATGTCGAAGCCTCCTTAAGCGCAAGTTCAGGCGAAGCATTTTACTCAAGCTTGCGGCTTTTCCCGTTGCGCTATCTGATGTCGACAGCTGACGGAACAGTCTGCGACTGCACGAACAGCTGGCAGCCAAACGGGTAGCTCGATGCAAACGGCGACAGACCATTCGCTGAACAGAATTGCTGAGGCTTGGCGAGTCGCGCACGGTGTGCAACCAATACTGGAGGATCGTCAGTCAATGACTTTTTACGTGAGATTGATCGCTGTCTTGTTGCTGTTGTGCACGTCCAGCGCCAGCGTGTGGGCTTCGGACTTGCGTGGTCTGGGGGCATTGTTCGACGACGTCCTGCGTGCCCACGTTAAAGATGGGTACGTGGACTATCCCGCGATTTCACGCAACGTACGCTTCCAAAAGTACATCGAGGCTATCCAGGAGGTCGAGCTCGAAGAGGATGACGACGACCCGGAGACGATTGCTTTCTGGATTAACGTGTACAACGCGCTGGCAATACAGCAGATTATTGATGGTCAGTCTCCTATCTCAACGCTGGGGCGCCTGAAGTTCTTCCGTACGACCGAACATCGGGTTGCGGGACGGTCCCTGGACTTGCACAGCATCTCTGAAGACATCCTGGCCGAGTATGACGACCCCAGAATCTTTATTGCCCTGACAGACGCGGCGTATTCCGCGCCTGCGCTGCCCAGCGAGGCTTTCCGCGGCGATATTCTTGATAGACAGCTTGAGAACAGCATCCGCCAGTTTGTGAATGACAATCGCCGCAATCGCTTCGCGAAGTCGGTGGGAAAGGCAAAGTTATCCGCTCTGTTCGAAAAACGAGGGAAAGCGTTCGGTGATTCGCGGGAAGAGCTACTGGCTTTCCTTGCGCGATACGTCAACGACGAAGAACTCGCGGCGACGCTGGCATCCGGGCGTTTCGGTGTTGAGTACCTCGACTACCAGTGGGGTATTAACGGGATCCCTATGTAACCGCAGTTAGGCTTTGTGGCGGGAGTACGCCGTTCAGTTCGCATCATCGCGCGCTGCAGTCAATGGAGGGGTCGGCGTCTTCTGCAGCGGCGGCGCGATGAGAAGTTTCTGCCCGGGTCGCAGTACGGGTCTCGCGCCAAGACCATTCCATGCCTGCAGCTGCTTCAAGGTGAGATCGAGGCGATGGGCGATAGTCCATAGAGAATCGCCTGACCGGACTTCGTAGACTCCGCCGCTGCTCTCGTCTGGCTCAGTCTTTGGGGGCAGCGCCGGTTGTGATGAAGAAATTCGCAGTTTTGCGCCGACTCGGAGCGTGTCGGATCGCGATAGCTGATTCGCAGACGCGATATCGTCAACGCGTATCCCGTAGCGCCGTGCGAGGTCCCACAAATTATCTCCTGGCTGGACTATGTGAACTCGGTAGTCCGCGCTGTTGGAATTTATTGCCGTGGAACTTATTGCCGAGGGCGTAGCGTGTGGCGCAGTGCCCGGAATCGGCAGAACAAGCGTCTGGCCCACCCGTATGCGGCTCGAGGACAGTTGATTGGCGCGTTTCAGCGTCCACAGGTCGATGCCCGATGACTTGGAGATTTCTGACAAGGTGTCGCCCGATTTGACGAGGTAAATCCGCGGAGCGGTTCGCTCGGAAGTTGGCATGGCCGCGAGTCCTTGTTGGACGAGCGTTGCCTTTGCTAACGGTATCAGCACTGTTGACGGCCCGGTCTGGAGTGAAAATCGCTTCAAATAACCTGCATTGAGCCGGTCGAAATCGGCGCCATCCATCATTGCCCAGTCGATCACGCGGTTCAGATCCAGCGCCCCGCCGACGTCAATTGCCGTGAAGTAGGGCTCGTTGAGAACCTCAGGCAGGACGACGTCGTGCGCCTCCGGGTGAGCGACGATTTCTACCAGCGCCAGCAGCCGGGGAACATAGTCGCGGGTGGCGCGGGGGAGATCCAGAGACCAGAAATCCGTAGGTTTTGCTGCCCGCCGGTTACGTTCGATAGCACGTTCTACGGTTCTTTCTCCGCAGTTATACGCAGCAAAAGCGAGAGCCCAGTCCCCCTGAAAGTGTTCGCGCAGTTCCTCGATGTAGTCGAGCGCAGCTCGCGTGCTGCTGACCACGTCGCGCCGACCGTCGTACCACGTGTTGATTTCAATTCCGAAGCGGCGCGCGGTGGCTGGCATGAGCTGCCACAGCCCGACGGCGCCACCCGGGGACATCGCCTCAGGTCGGTAGCCGCTTTCGATAATTGGAAGCAGCAATATGGCGTAGGGCAGCTGTCGGCGAGCCACTTCCTGCTGCAGGTAATAAAGAAACGGTGTTGCGCGTGCGGTTGCGGTCTGCAGAAACTCCCGGTTCTGAGAAAAATACGCGAGAGAGGGTTCGATCGAACGTCCCTGAGCCGGGGCGAGTCGGAGCTCAGTGCCAATCACCCTCCACAGGTCAGAACGGGTATCCGAAATCACCGCCGTCACGGGCGTTGGATCCGGTGTTCGGAGTTCCTCGGCTATGCCCTGTGCCGAATTGAAACCAGGCTCAGGCGCCGCGTCCCCGGCATCTTGCGAGGGTGTAGGGTCGGATGCCGGTCGAAAGAAAGGATTCCATGCGCATGAAGAAAGCAGGAGCGCGATGATGCACGCGCCCGCTGAGGCTGAGATGCATCGCCTGCTCGACATGGGCGCGTATGCTAGGGAGCTGCGGTCAGAAGCGTCAAGCATCTCAATTGTCAGAGCGAAAAGCCTGTGACAAGCTCACGCGCCTGCTAAAGCGCCGGTGGTGCGAATTTGTCTGTTGCCGTACAGCCGTTTATTTCCGACGACCTACCGCGTCGGTCTCGTCAGCGCGCTATTGCAGCCTGGCTGGATGAGGAACAGGCAAGTGCGGTGCGAGAAGCCGGCCAGGGCTTGCTGGCCGAGATGTTGCCCGATCTGTTTGGCTATCACATCGTCCAGCTCGGTGGCGCGGAGCTGGGCAATCTGCTGACGTCCAGCCGTATTTCTCATGGATTCCGCATCAATATCGGCGAACGTGCCGCCGCTGGGGCAGAGCTTTTCGCGGACGCGGAAGCCTTGCCTCTCGCGTCGTGCGCGGTTGACGTGCTGGTGCTCGCGCATGTTCTTGAGTTCGCCGATGATCCCCGTCGAATCCTGCGGGAGGCGGAGAGAGTGCTCATAGGAGAGGGTCATCTTGTCGTGGTGGGATTTAATCCATGGAGCTGGTTCGGGGCGGGTGCAAGACTCCTGGGTTGGCGAGGACGTGCACCCTGGAATGGCCACTTTGTGTCCGTTCGGCGGCTGAATGATTGGCTCCAGCTTTTAGGCTTCGACATCGTTCGGGTGAGACGGGTTGGTTTCCGACCTCCGGTTCAACATCCGGGCCTATTGCGCGCGACAGAGTTTCTCGAGCCGCTGGGAGTGCATTACTTCGCTGCTATCGGCAACCTCTACCTGATCCTGGGACGAAAAAGAGTCGAAGGTCTGACGCCACTCAGGGTGACCTGGCGACAGCGCAGACGTTCTCTTAGTGCCGGTGTGATCGAGACCGCCGGACGCCGCGGCAGCATCGGGTCCGTGCGGACAGATACCGGTGACTGATTCGGAGCCTGTACTGGCGTTCACCGATGGCGCCTGTCGCGGAAACCCAGGTCCTGGCGGCTGGGGTGTGCTGTTGCGGTATCGGAACAGGGAAAAACGGCTGCAGGGCGGTGAAACTCTGACGACAAACAACAGGATGGAACTGCAGGCGGCAATTCAGGCGCTCGCCTCTCTGCGCCGCCGCAGCGCCGTCCATCTGACGACTGACTCAAAGTACGTTAAGAGCGGCATCACGGACTGGATACCACAGTGGAAGCGCCGTGGTTGGAAAACGGCCGGCGGACAGCCAGTGAAAAATCGGGATCTGTGGGAACTCCTTGAGGAGCTGGTCGCACGGCATGACGTCACGTGGTTCTGGGTTCGAGGTCACTCCGGTCATGAAGGCAATGAAATTGCGGACCGCCTGGCCAACGATGCAATAGATGCACTGAGCAACGATTAAGCGGAAATTTGAGCGTGAGGCGCGCATGAGACAAATTGTTCTGGATACTGAAACGACCGGATTGGAGCCCTCTCAGGGGCATCGTGTCATCGAGATCGGCTGCGTTGAGATTCTGAATCGCCGGGTAACCAAACGCAGGTTTCAGCAATACCTGAACCCCGAAAGAGACATCGATGAGGGAGCAATCGAGGTTCACGGTATCACCCGGGAACAGCTCTCTGAGAAACCGGTTTTTCAGGAGGTTGCCGCTGAGTTTCTGGAATTTGTCACGGGCGCTGAACTCGTTATTCACAACGCGCCCTTTGATGTGGCGTTCCTGAACGCTGAGCTGGAGCGGCTTGAGGGTGACTGGGGGCGCATCGACGACTATTGCACGGTGTTCGATACGCTGCAGCTCGCCCGGGAGATGCACCCGGGGCAACGTAACAGCCTTGATGCGCTGTGCAGGCGTTATGAGATAGACAACGCCCACCGGGAGCTGCACGGGGCGCTGCTCGATGCCGAGCTCCTGGCGGAAGTGTACCTGGCAATGACCGGGGGGCAGGCGGCGCTCGAACTGGACCCCGGTTCGCTGGCGACGCTTCAGCGAGACGCTGCTGCTGACGTCACAGCGGTTTACAAACAGCGGAGTGGGTTTCGTGTTGTGAGGGCTTCACCCGCCGAAATGGGCGCGCATGCCGAGTTTCTGCGGCGGTTGGAAGCTGTGAGTGGTAGCGAGCCGGTCTGGCTGCAGGAACGCGGGGGACCGGGTCGCGATTAAGAGGTCTTCCTCACGCCCGGATCGCGATCTCGCTAGTCGGACGCCTGCTGGGTTTTTAGCTCGAGACTCCCGCTGTGAGAGTCTGGAGCTCTCCGGTTTGATACATGCCGAGGACGATGTCACAGCCGCCTATCAGTTCGCCGTCGATAAACACCTGAGGGAACGTCGGCCATTCGGAGTATTGCGGCAGGTACTGTCGGTAAGTGGGCTCCGCGAGGACGTCAACATGATGGAACGCGGCGCCGCACGCTTTGAGCGCCTCTACGGTCCGCATCGAAAATCCGCACTGCGGAAATTGCGGAGTTCCCTTCATGAAGATAACGATTCGATGGGTGCTGAGCACATCTTTGATCTGATCGATTGGGTCCATGATTAGGCTTCTCTAAAAAACTGAGATTAGAGTGTATGGGTTGTAGTCAGGTTTTCAACCGAGAGCCTGTGAGGAAATTTGCTGGGTCGTAATGGGAAGGACTCAAGCGCCGTGTGGCGGCTGAAAGTGTAAGACCACAACCTTTGCTAAGAACTGGCTCTCACCGAGGGGGAGCTGCAGAAAGCATCGTTTCTCTCAGTTCGACAACCGGTCAGCCGGTCTCGAAGTACGCATGGGCAGACGCCATCGCAGCGGATGTGTTTTGGGGCTATCTTCCCGTTTCTATTGATTTTTCCGGGGATGCAGGCTTGCATGTTCAGGCGCTCTTTCGCAGAATGCCCAGCCCCGTCGACCTGGCGGATCGCCTCTCCAAGGAAGCTTCATGAACGCTGGCACCAGCCCGACTCTCATGTCCAACTATGGACGACTGGACGTTGTTTTCACGCACGGCTCCGGCCCGTATCTGTTCGACACCGAAGGACGGCGCTACCTGGATGCTCTGTGCGGAATCGCGGTGTGCTCATTGGGACATGCGCACCCCGACGTGGCACGGGCGCTCTACGCGCAAGCGACACGATTGGTACACACGTCGAATCTCTACCGGATTGATTTGCAGGAACAGCTTGCCGACCGCCTGACCGAGTTGTCGGGGATGGAACGAACGTTTTTCTGCAACTCGGGCGCCGAAGCGAATGAGGCGGCGCTGAAAATAGCCCGGCGCCATGGCAACCTCAAAGGTGTCGCGACGCCGACAGTCATCGCAATGGACGGTAGCTTCCACGGGCGCACCATGGCCACGCTCAGCGCAACTGGTAACCCGAAAGTGCATGCAGGGTTTGAGCCCCTGGTTGAGGGCTTTGTACACGCACCCTACGGCGATGCAGACGCAGTCTCTCGGCTGAGTCAGAATGAAAATGTGGTTGCTGTTTTGGTTGAACCAGTGCAGGGGGAAGGCGGCGTGGTCATACCCCCGACAGGTTATCTGAAAGCATTGAGGGAGCTCTGCGATAAGCGCGAACTGCTCCTGATTGTGGACGAGGTGCAGGCGGGCATGGGACGGACTGGTCGCTGGTTCGGCTACCAGCACGAGGAGATCGTTCCCGACGTCATCACACTGGCTAAGGCTCTTGGTAATGGTGTTCCCATTGGCGCGTGCCTGGCGCGGGGCGCAGCCGCCGAAATTCTGCAGCCGGGAACGCACGGTTCCACGTTCGGCGGCAACCCGCTGGCCTCAAGTGCAGCGCTGGCGGTGATTCGCGTGGTCGAACGGGACGGCTTGTTGGAGCGGGCTGCTGATCTGGGCGAGCGGATTCTCTCTGGCCTGAAGGCAGCGTTGGCGCGTGTGCCAGAGGTTGAGGAAGTGCGCGGGCGTGGCCTGATGCTGGGGATTACGCTGGATCGGTCGTGCGCAGAGCTGGTGAAGCTTGCATTAGCAGACGGTCTTCTGATCAACGTGACCGCAGACAGGGTGATCAGATTGCTGCCCCCTAGTATCTTGAGCAATCAGCAGGCGGATGAGCTCGTCAGCAAGCTTTCGAGGCTGATTATCGAGTTCCTGAAAGGGTAGGGAGTCGTGATGGGCGTGCGGCATCTGCTTTCGCTACAGGACCTTTCGCGAGAAGAAGTCGACGAGGTCGTGCGGCGGGCAGTTGAACTGAAGGCCTGGAGAAAGGCCGGGAATCGGCCGCCCCTGTTCCTGCGTCGCACGCTGGCGATGATTTTCGAAAAGTCGTCTACGAGAACCCGGGTGTCTTTCGAGGCGGCAATGAATGAAGGTGGTGGGAGCGCTATTTTTCTCTCTGCGCGGGAGTCGCAACTGGGGCGAGGAGAGCCAGCTGAGGATACTGCTCGCGTGCTATCAGAAATGTGCGATGCGATCGTTCTGCGAACCTTCGATCACGACACGGTCGAACGATTCTCAGCCAGCGCTTGCGTGCCCGTCATCAACGGATTGACCGACCGTTTTCATCCCTGTCAGCTGCTGGCCGATATGATGACTTATGTCGAGCACCGTGGAACTGTCTCAGGGCGGACTGTGGCCTGGGTGGGCGACGGCAACAACATGTGTAACTCGTACATCAACGCCGCCGCTTTGATGGGATTCACACTCAAAGTGGCTACGCCTGAAGGATACGAGCCCGCCACGCTCAAAGACGGAAACAAGGTCGACGATGTCAGTTGGGTGGATTCGCCGCGAGAGGCTGTCGAAGATGCGGACCTCGTGGTCACCGATGTATGGACCAGCATGGGACAGGAAAAGGAGACGGCTGCTCGTTTGCAGACTTTCAGCGGTTATCAGGTTGACTCGGCGCTGATGCAATACGCACGAAAAGACGCGCTGTTCATGCATTGCCTGCCCGCTCATCGCGGGGAGGAGGTTTCAGCAGAAGTCCTCGAGGGACCGCAATCGGTTGTGTGGGACGAAGCCGGCAACCGGCTGCATGCGCAGAAAGCGCTGTTGGAATTCCTGTTCGCCTCTTCGCAGTAATTGCCTTGCGGCTCTGATGGTCGGAGCGCCCGATGCGCAAGCCCGCATGACTTCGTGCTACGTGCAATATAGTGGAGCAGGTTCGGAGAGAACGCGCTATGCATGACAGGCGGGGCATCGGGATGACCTCGCAACGGGCGAGGAACCGGCTGATCAATCAGCTCAGGGATATGGGAATCAAGGACGAGGCGGTCCTTGAGGCGATGCGAACTACGCCCCGACATCTTTTTGTGGATGAAGCGCTGGCCAGCCGCGCATACGAAAATACCGCGCTACCCATTGGTTTCGGGCAGACGATCTCACAACCGTACATCGTTGCGGCTATGACCGAAGCGGTCATTGAAGAGAAACGGCCGCGTCAGGTCCTGGAAATCGGCGCGGGATGCGGTTACCAGAGCGCGATTCTGGCGCAGTTCGCAGAGCGCGTGTTCAGTATTGAACGAATCGGGACTCTGACCAGTAAGTTGCGCACGAGATTGCATTCTCTGCGCATCAATAATGTCAGGGTCAAGCATGGCGACGGCTTTCTCGGCTGGTCAGAGCATGCGCCCTTCGACGCCATTCTGGTAGCGGCCGCGCCCGTCGGCGTTCCCGCGGCGTTGTTGCAGCAACTTGCCACGGGTGGTTGCATGGTGATCCCAGTCGGGCGCGCGGGAAGTCAAGCCTTGCTGCGCATCGAAAGGACGGCTTCAGGTTTTGTCGAGGAGAGGCTCGAAAGAGTCAGCTTCGTGCCCCTGCTTGATGGAACAAGCTAGCTGTTACCCTGCGGCGATGAGCGGCCATCCTGCTCTGGCTGGAACGCTTGCGGATTAGTTCAGAAGTAGACAGACAAAGCTGGCTAGCGCCGGTGACGGTAGAGGACCCTGATCAGGTAGCGGTCAGTTTTGAATGAATCGGGTTCACCGCTACTGTAGCCACGTAACGGGGGCAGCTTGTCGCCAATTGCGTAATGTCGCATGGCTTCTCGTGCTCTGTTCGGTTTTGCAGTCGTGCGCCCAGCCTGTTCTTGCACCAATTGAGCAAAAATCGACCCGCGGTGGCGGCGCTGTCCTGCGGCCTGATGGTGCTGCAGAGCGGACGAAGAAGCCGCCGCCATCCATGCATGTCGTTCGTGCTGGTGAGACGTTGCATGAAATTGCCTGGCGTTACGGGCTGGATTTCCGCGATGTTGTTAACTGGAACGCACTGAAGAATCCGGATCGGATTACTGTCGGACAACGTCTGCTACTGCGCCCTCCGCCCTCCGGCGTAAAGTCGTCTTCTGTGGCGCGCGACCCGGCGTCCTCTGGGCAACAGAAAAATAAGCCCAAGGTTTCGCATAAGAGGATCTCGCCGCCAGCGCAGCCGGCTGATAAAGGCAAGCGACGATGGGTGTGGCCCACGGACGGTGATCTCAAAAAGGTAAGCACTAAGTCGGGACGCCGTGGGATCGAGATCCACGGAGCGCGTAACCAATCCGTTAAAGCCGCATCTGACGGCAAGGTCGTTTACAGTGGAAATGGACTACGCGGTTACGGCGAACTTATTATCGTCCAGCATGACGAGCAGTTTCTGAGTGCTTACGCGCACAACGATATTCGCTTGGTCGAGGAAGGCGAAGTTGTGAAGCGGGGGCAACCCATTGCGAAACTCGGGAGTACCGAGGCGAGGACACCTATGCTTCATTTCGAAATTCGATTGAATGGCAAGGCGGTAGATCCCCTGGTCTACCTGCCGAAGCGCTGAGGGATCGTGTTGCTGATGCGGGGAAAGCGCTCTCATTCAATAGACGCAGGGAGTGCGGAGACAGGAGTGCCCAATCACAGCGGCAGGGGTGATGTTTCTGACCTGAATTCTGGATGCAGCCAGGAGGAGGAACGCGGTCAGAAAGAACGCGAACTTTTGCTGGAAGGCGCAGAGTCGCCTGCTGCCCGGAGTGATGAGGCCGTGGGGTTTTCAGCGCAGGATCAAAACGGCCCCATCGCATCCGATATGGATGCTACCCGGATGTATCTGAACGAAATTGGTTTCTCTCCGCTTCTGAGCGCAGAAGAGGAGGTGATGTTTGGTAGACGGGTGATCGCCGGAGACAAAGCTGCGCAACAACGAATGATCGAAAGCAATCTTCGTCTGGTTGTAAAGATTGCCAAGCGATACATGAACCGTGGTCTCGCATTGCTCGACCTGATTGAGGAGGGCAATCTGGGATTGATTCGCGCTGTGGAGAAATTCGATCCGGAAAAGGGTTTTCGTTTCTCCACTTACGCGACGTGGTGGATCCGGCAGAACATAGAGCGGGCCTTGATGAATCAGACGCGAACCATCCGCTTACCTGTTCATGTAGTCAAAGAAATTAATGTGTATCTCAGGGCCGCCAGGGAGCTGACCTACAAATTGGGTCGTGATCCTAGCGCCGATGAGGTCGCCCAATTTCTGGACCGGCCGTGTGAAGAAGTACATCGTATGCTGGAGCTCAATGAGCGCGTTTGCTCTATCGATGCTCCTTCGGGACGAGGTTCCGACACTGCAGTAGTCGATACGATCGCTGACGAGCGCAATCTTGACCCCGCGCTACAGCTGCAGGACACCGAGGTGCAGATGCATATCGAAAGTTGGCTGAGCGAGTTGACTGAAAAGCAGCGAGCTGTGGTTGACAGGCGCTTCGGGCTGCATGGTTTTGAGGTCGGCACGCTGGAGGAGGTGGGCGCAGCGATCGGCGTGACCAGGGAGCGAGTTCGGCAGATTCAAATTGAGGCGCTATGCAGGTTGCGGCAGATCATGGAGCGGGAGCAAATCGCGCCCGATCAGCTTTTTAACGAAAGTTAGGGCGACCTGGTTCACAGCATGAACAGCGCGGCAAGAACCGCCCGTCGCTCACCTACAAGCATGTTGTAAACCCGGCAGGCCGCACGGGTGTCCATTGCTTCCAGACCTACGCCGTTTGAGCTGGCCAGCGCGGTAAGGCCTGGATCGGGAAACTGGAGAACTGGGCCCGTACCCAGGAGAATCAATTCGGGTTCCCGTGAGAGAATGGCCGCCAGGTGTTCCGTGTTTAGCTGCTCGGGCTGCTCGGGCAAAACGGTCAAGGTAACTTCGCTGCCGTAAACGATGCACGACTCGCTGATGCGGGAGCCGCCGATCTCTATCCAACCTGATGAGTAGGCGTCGATTGATAGGGCGGCAGGGTTCTTTTCTATGGAAAATTTCATGGCGCTGAAGGAGTTCGTGAGTGCGAGCTGGCCGAACGTTTAAGACTTTAATCTCGCAACATGTGAAAAGGATTGAGGATGAAAATTATCTTGCTCGGGGGGCCGGGTGCAGGCAAAGGCACGCAAGGAGACTATATTTGCGCGCAGCTCAAGATACCGAAAATTTCCACTGGCGATATGTTGCGTGCCGCTGTCAAGGCAGGTACGAAGCTTGGGCTTGAAGCCAAGAAAGTCATGGACAGCGGTGGTCTCGTCTCCGATGACATCATTCTAGGCCTCATCAAGGAGCGCATTACTGAGCCGGACTGTGCTGCTGGCTATCTGTTCGACGGTTTTCCTCGCACCATTCCTCAGGCGGAAGGCTTGGACGCGATCAACGTCGATATAGATAAAGTTGTGGAGCTGGTGGTGGATGATGAGGAGATCGTGAAACGCATGTCGGGACGTCGGGTTCATCCGGGTTCTGGTCGAACTTACCACGTCGCGTTCAATCCACCAGTAAAGGCAGATGTTGATGACCTGACCGGTGAACCTCTTGAACAAAGGGATGACGATCGCGAAGAGACGGTTCGGAAGCGACTCGCTGTTTATCACGAGCAGACCAGTCCCTTGATCGATTTCTACTCTACTCGGGCTGCGGGGAATGCGGAGCTTGACTACATCAGGGTGGAAGGCGTTGGTGCTGTTGAGTCCATTCGTGACCGGATACTCACAGAGCTCGGCGCCAAAGATTGATCCGTTAATGCGACTACGCCTGTGGTGTCATTGCGACATTTTGAAAGAAAACCGTTGAGACATATGCCGGTTTCGTTGCGCTGACACCAATAGGTGATGTATATACACCACGGTGCTGCCGCAGCACTTAATCCGCAAAGACTGTGAGGGGTAACGACATGGCGAAGGCAAAGAAGACGGCTACTAAGAAAGCACCGGCGAAGAAAGCACCGGCGAAGAAAGCACCGGCGAAGAAAGCAC
>JAYODW010000012.1:0-5547 GCA_038116745.1 Gammaproteobacteria bacterium | reverse complement strand
AAGCACCGGCGAAGAAAGCACCGGCGAAGAAAGCACCGGCGAAGAAAGCACCGGCGAAGAAAGCACCGGCCAAGAAAGCGCCAGCAAAGAAAGCGCCAGCAAAGAAAGCGCCAGCAAAGAAAGCGCCAGCTAAAAAAGCGCCGGCTAAGAAGGCGCCAGCGAAGAAGAAGACCGCGAAAAAGTAGTCATCCAGTCTTTAAAGCGGCTGACTCGTCTTCCGCCCCGAGGGGGCGAAGTTCCGGCTTCGTCTCCTCGTATACGAGATAGCGCCTTAGTTACTTACACGTTGAAAAAAATTGCCGGGGTGACGCACCAGCTGCTGATGGAATGCAGTAGTAGCGGCTCATGGCCGAAACGGCAGAGGATGCTTCTGCGGTTGAGTCCAGGTTTTATTTCCGCGTTTTCCTCTCCAACCTAACGCGGTATTTCGGTGTCGCGTGCAAGAACGCGCCAGTCTAGAAAGCGCAGTCACCGCCGGTCTCCTCGCAAAGTTACGCTGTTTTTCCTCCAACATTTACTGTTCTGGGGGCTGCTTACCCTGTCCGCGCTGTGCTTGTGGCTCGATGCGACGGTCGCGAATACGTTTGAGAGCCGTCAGTGGTCTCTGCCTTCCCGCGTTTTCTCCCGACACTTGAGACTCTATGAGGGCGCTTTGATAGACCCGGAGCGACTCGTTCGGGAACTTGAAGCGCTTCACTACAGAGCAGTTTCTGAACCCGCCCGGGAGGGGCAATATCGGGCTACTGGGCAGCAAATCGAGATATTCCTGCGTGGCTTTGACTTTGGGAACAAGCGACAGGCGCCACGACGGATCCGCATCGAATTTCAGCGTGGCAGGATCGTTTCTCTGAGGGGTCACGAGTCGCAGGCCCTGACAGGTATGATTCGGCTCGAGCCCGTGGAACTCGGCTTGATCAGCTCAAACGCTTTTGAAGACCGCTTGCCACTTCGTTTCGATGAGCTCTCGCCCGCGTTCGTCAACGCGCTGCTGATAGTTGAGGACCGCCGGTTTTTCTCACACCCAGGGTTCGATATCTCTGGACTCCTTCGTGCCGCCTGGCTCAATTTGGTAAGGGGTGGGTGGTCTCAGGGGGGCAGCACTCTGACCCAGCAGCTGGTCAAAAATCTTTACCTCACGCGGGAACGTACTTTGTCCCGAAAGTTCATAGAGCTTTTGATGGCAGTCTCGCTTGATCTCCGCTACGACAAGAAGAAAATTCTTGAAACCTATGTCAACGAGGTCTACCTCGGGCAGGATGGTCGGCGTGCTCTCCACGGGTTTGGCGTCGCAGCCGAATTCTATTTTCAGAAACCACTGCGTGAACTTGACGTAGCAGAAGCGGCTTTGTTGATCGGGTTAGTCAAAGGTCCGAGTCTCTACAACCCGCTCAGCCGTCCGGAGAACGCACTGCGGCGTCGTGACCTGGTTCTTTCAGTCCTGACAGCTGCCGGCGCAATCTCTGAAGCCGATGCAGCGCTGGCGCGTAACAAGAAACTCCCGAATGCAGGCGGGCGTCGCAGTGCTTCAGGTCGGCCCATGGGGGTTCTGGACGCGGTCAAAAGGGAACTATCGAGGGACTTCAAACCGGATAATTTAAGAACCGCTGGATTGCGCATATTTACGTCTGTCGATCCGTTGCTGCAGGCCGGTGTGCAGGGCGCGCTTTCCAGCCGACTGGCTTCAGTAGAGCCGGCAGAGCAGAAGGGCAAGCTTCAGGCGGCGATGGTCGTGCTCGAACCGAGTACCGGGCAGGTCCTGGCGCTGACCGGAGACCGGAACCCTGGATACGCTGGTTTTAACCGTGCGCTCGATGCGCGGCGCCAGGTAGGGTCTTTGATAAAGCCCTTCATCTACGCATTGGCGCTGTCAGAGCCCGGCGAATATTCGTTGGTGTCTCCGCTGATGGATGTCGCCGTGCAGTGGTCTGGCCGCGCTGGAGAGGGATGGCGCCCGGAGAACTTCGACCGTCAGCAGCACGGTCGGATACTGCTTCTCGATGCCCTGGTGCGTTCAATGAATCTCGCTACCGTGAACCTTGTACTGGATCTTGGCGTCAAGAGAGTCGCGGCGTTCCTGCAGAAAATCCTGCAGGAGCCAGTCTCTCCGGTTCCTGCCATTGCTCTCGGGGCCGTAGAACTAACGCCTTTAGAAGTCGCTCGTGCCTACACCATTTTTGCAAATGCGGGGATCGTTACGACGCCGCGTGTGATTACCGCCGTGACTGATCGTGACGGGAATGAATTGACGCGCTATGCCATCAAGGCTCATCAGGCGATCTCTCAGGAAAGTGCCGCTCTGGTCCGTTATGCGCTGACTCAGGTAGTCGAACGTGGAACAGCACGGTCGTTGAGTGGCGCGTTTAAAACGCTACCGCTGGCGGGAAAGACGGGAACCACTAATGACCTTCGAGATGCTTGGTTTGCTGGGTTCGGGGGGAATCTTTTGGCGGTTGTCTGGATCGGTCGAGATGACAACGCGCCGATCGGGCTTACCGGGAGCAGCGGTGCACTGCGGGTCTGGATTGATGCGTTACGAGAAGCGGGGTTGAGCGGGCTGGATGCGCAGCTGCCGGACGCACTGGGCTGGCGACTAATTGACATGGAATCGGGGGGGGAGATCTCGCAAGGCTGTCAGGACGTGACAGGCACACTGGTCCCTGCGCACATTGAAAGCCAGATTCCAGCGGCACCCGCGTGCCAGACTGAGGCACTGCATGAGTCCGAATCTCCCTCATTACTGAAACGCCTTCGGCGATTTTTTTGGTGATTCAGCGTCCGGGCGCGGTTTTTTCGGCAGGGGGCGTGTAATCAAGGTTTGAAGACTGAGCGCGCAGCCGGTATGCGAATGCAATGACCTCTGCCACCGCAACAAATAGCGCTTCCGGGATGTCATTGCCGAGCGGGACGGAGGCGAGAACTTGGACCAGGTCTGGATCATCATTGATGGGAACGTCGTGATGGCGAGCGATCGCGGCAATTCTCTCGGCGACCTCGCCACGCCCTTTGGCGGTAACTCTGGGTACGCCCACACCGTCCCAGTGCAAGGCGACGGCAACATCAATTTTGTGGTCATCAGTCATGCGTGGTCGTCGATGAGTGCAGCCCCGCGCGCAAGTTGGTCTGGTTCCCGGATTTGAACTGTGCCGATTCCTATGGAGGCGACGTGTATTCCTTGTGCCTCGAGGGAAGAACTCAGGACGTCTAAATTTTTTTTGATATCGGCTAGCATTCGCTGCCCGCCTGCATTGAGAGTGAGATGCAGTTCGCCGTTTTTCTCAAGTAATCGTGCGCGAAACTCTTCGCCGCTGGAGAAGGTGAGATTGACTGTTAGAGCGGTGTCTCGAGCCGACGCGCGTTCTTCCTCGGGCTTGGGCTGGTCGGCATCAAATTCCAGCCGCCACAGATCGATATTTTCAGGGGTGCGAACGGGAATCTCTACCACTATGGGAGTACCTGGAACGCTGCCCTGCAGCACGTTCTGGAACTGCAGACTTTTGGCGCGCTCCAGAGCAGCGCTGAGTGAGGCTTCCAGACCCGACCCGCCTGTCGGGCTGCGAGAGCGGAGCATGCTTGCCGTTTCGCTGGTCAGGTGTGTTTCGGGCGGATTGAATTGGGGGTTCTTTGTCGGAGCGCTGGGAGGGCGCGAAGATTCTGGGGCGACGCGCGTTGCATCTTCACCGACCCTGAGCGCTGCAGCTCCTGTTTTTGTCGCAGCCAGTGCTCGTTGGATCACCTCAAAAACGCCGCGCAAATCGAGCTGAGGTGGGCGCGATGAATGACTGTTTGCGGAGCTGAGGAGCCGGGCCTCAACCGGGGTCGCCGCCTGTGTCACCACTGCTCGCAACGTTTGTGGGGCCAGCAATTTTCTTGCGTCCGGAAGCTCTGCAAGGCATTGCCGTATGACGTTACGCACTGCCGGCAGCACAGGCTGTGTTTCCATATCTGGGAATGTCCGCCGTCCGGGTTCATGCATCACTTTTGGCTCGGCGGTGGTTCCAGTGTTTGTGCTCTTGGTGGATGCTGTTCCCGTCGTGGTGGTCTTACTTGTAGTTGCCTCCGCGGACTGTGGAGCCGTATTAGCAGAGATTCCGGTCCCGAGGCTCGGTGGTCTTGGAGCAAAACGAGCGATGGCATCCAGATCGTTCAAAAACCGGGTCGTGTTCTGACTTGTTCCGCTATTCGGCAGACTTCTGGTCAGCCCCTTGCGAGCTGCCGTTAGAGCCGCCTCTTCGGGCAGTTCGACGGTCTGCAGGACAACCTGAGGATGCTTCTCTGCTACCCTCAAATTGATGGTTGTTCCGGTCTTAAGAGAAAAATCCGAATGAGCGGCAAAAGTATTCTGGCCGATCTGTATCCGGCTCTGACCGGAAGCGCTAACCGACAAGACCTGCGCTGTCAGCAGCTGGCCGACCACCCAGTTTTGTATCTGGCGCTGAGAAATCGGTCGGCCGGGTACAGCTGCCGGGATGGGCGCGTCAAGTCGGATCAGCATCAACGGGGACAGACAAACAACATAGTTGTCAGGAGTATAAGCAATGACTGAAGGTGCGGCGCAGAGTGGGCCGCAGGAAGTTCACGAGGTGTGGCAGGTAAGCAGGGATGGGGTAGTCGAGGGGCCATACACCTGGCGCGCGATTGAGCGCCAGGTGCTGCAGGGGAAGCTGTCTGCGGACGATCGGGTCAGGTGCGCGGGCGGGGCTTGGCAAGCTCTCAGAGAGATTTTTTCTTCACTCTCCCCGACGACAGAGACGGAAGGTCGGTTGCCCAATAGACCGGATAAGAAATCTGTTGACAGCGCCTCGCGAGCAACTGCCTTATGGTCCGCTCTAAGCGATTCGCAAGCTGGACGTTCCAGTTATGTCCCGTTGCTGGCGGTTGTGCTGGTGCTATCAGTGGCGTTCGCAGCAGCGGTTGGAATTGCAACTCCCAACTCTGGGCCCGAGATTCGATGTTACGAATCCACATTTGCTGACAGGCGTTTGGATTCCTGCAACATGGTGGAATGGGACGCGAGCGGAAAAAATCTTGAAAGCCTTTCCGGTCGAAACGCGGATTTGTCCCTGGCGAATCTATCGAACGCCAGACTTCGCGGCAGCGATCTGTCATATGCGAAAGCGCCTGAAGCGGATTTGCGCTTTGCCGATCTGTCCGGCGCGGTTCTCGTTGGAATCGACTTGCGTGGAGCGAAATTAGCTCATGCGAGCTTTTCGGGCGCTGACTTGCGTTACGCAGACCTGCGTGGGGCCTTATCCAACGGGACCGATTTTGCTGGCGCTTTGCTTGGCAATGCGCGCTGGATGGATGGAAGAACCTGTGCTCCCGAATCAAACGGAGCATGCAGCGACTGAAGTCGGGCGTAGCCAAGGCTCTTGAACATGCTGCCCCTAGTCTCTATCATTGCGCGCCTCCAGTGCGGGGTGGAGCAGTCTGGCAGCTCGTCGGGCTCATAACCCGAAGGTCGCAGGTTCAAATCCTGCCCCCGCTACCAACGTTTTAAGGGCCCCGGGTAACTGGGGCTTTTTATTTTGGGCTGGGATAAATAGTGAG
>JAYODW010000011.1:37514-106266 GCA_038116745.1 Gammaproteobacteria bacterium | reverse complement strand
CGCGCATGGTCCATCGGTGGCAGCAGGGTAATTTCCTTGAGTCCGGCGGCCTCGGCGGTGCGCAGCTTCTCGATGATTGCCGCCGGTTCGCCTGCCAGGATCCAGGTTTCGATGGCCTCCGGCCGGATGAAGCGCCTCTCCGCCGGCACCAGAAACGAGCAATGCCCTTCGTGGATCTGGAGGTAGCGTTTGCGTTCCGGCGTGGACATCGCGGCGACGTAGTCGCAGTACTCGTCCCACAGGTTGCGTACCCCGGGTGGGATGGCAGAATCATCGCCGCTCTGCTGCCAGTTCTCGTAGCAGTAGTGCAGCGCGGCGGCGACCTGCGAGCCACACTGGTCGATGACCCGTTCGCTGCTGAGGGTCTCGCCGGGCCCGAGCACGACTGCCGTGGTCAGCGCTGCTGTGTGGAAGTCGCTGCCGATCGCGCGGCCTGCTCCCTCGGCCCCTGCGCGCATCAGAGACAGGCTCTGCTCGACCAGCTCCGGTGGCTCATTCAGGGCTGAGATGCGCCCATCGCCGTAGGCGCCGGCAGCGCGCAAAGCGCCGGGCCCGTTAGCGGCGACCCAGATGGGAATGGGGTGCTCCAGATCGATGAAGCGTCGCTCGCGATGGAGAAAGCGGATCTCCCGCGTCTCATCATTAAGGGTGTACTCAACCTCTTCACCGTGCAGCAGTGCGCGCACGACGCGCAGGTATTCGGCAAAGGCACGGGGTTTCATCGGCTTCATGCCCATCACGCGCATGGCCGTATGCCCGGTGCCCAGTCCCAGAAAGACGCGTCCCGGCGCCAGCGCAGCGATGCTTGCAATGGAATGCGCGGTGACGGGCGCGATGCGGGTGGGTGCAATCGAAACACCGGTCCCCAGGCGAATGCGCGAAGTGTTGACGGCCGCGAGCGCCAGGGTGGCATAGCAGTCCGACCAGATCATCTGCGAATCCGGCACCCAGCCGTGGTCATAGCCGAGATCCTCGGCCAGCTTGAACAGCTGCCAGTCGCCGATGTGGGTTGCCACCATTGCGCCGAATTTCATCGCCTCACCTCAGGTTCACAGTGTCGTATCCGCAGAAGATTGTGGCGCTGATTGTCAGTCGCGTCATGTGTCTTCGGCGGGAGAGCAGAGCCGCCAAAACGCAAGGGATCTTTCGCCTCAGCGTCGCGCCATAATGCGCTGCGAGCTTCAGCCCGGTTTGCGGGCGGATGAACAGCGGACGTCGGGGGGCGTTTTGGATCCTAATCGCGATACATCGGACAGCAGCTCACCTGTAGCGGCTGGTGCCTCCGCGGATGAGCCTGCCAGTCCAGGACAACGCCGCGCTTTCTGGGCGGTCTTTCTCGGCTGGGTGGTCGACTCGTTCGATTTCAATATTCTCGCGTTCATTCTGATCGACATTCAGCAGAGCTTCACCGTGGACCGCGCGCTCGCTGGCGCGCTGGGAACGGTGACTCTGATCATGCGTCTGGTGGGCGGAACTCTGGCCGGGACCGCAGCCGATCGTTGGGGTCGCAAGCTGCCGCTGATGCTGTCACTGCTGTGGTTCTCGCTGTTTGCATTTTTGAGCGGGTTTTCGACCACCTACGCGATGCTCTTCGGCCTGCGTGCGCTGTTCGGACTTGGCATGGGCGGTGAATGGGCAGCGGGCATGGCGCTGGTTCTGGAACATACGCCGGCACGCCGGCGCGGGCTGGTGTCGGGGCTCATGCTCGGGGGCTGGTACTGGGGATATCTTCTCGCGGCCGCCGCATTTGATTTTGTCTATCCGCTGTTCGGAGCGGAGTCTGATATGGGCTGGCGGGTCATGCTGTGGCTGGCTATCGTGCCCGCGCTGTTCACGCTCTGGATCCGTCGTAACGTGCCCGAAAGCCCGCTGTGGCTGGAACAGCAGGCCCGGCGTCGTGCCGGCGGGGTTTCGGCCCGGCCCCCGTTTTCTCTGCCGCGGATCTTCAAACGCAACCTGATCCTGGTAACGCTGCAGACGACGGCCGTGATCGGAGCATTCATGTGCATCTACTACTCGGTCAACTTCTGGTACCCGACGTTTCTGCGCGACGCCGGACGTCCGACCCTGCCGTATCTCGTTGCCTTCAACTGCGGCGCCATTGCCGGTACGGCTGTCTGGGGGTACCTGTCTGAAGGGCGTCTCGGTCGGCGCGGGGCGGCGACGGTAACCATGCTGCTCGGCATTGCTTCACTGCCGCTGTACCTGCATGCGACCGAGCCGCTGTTGCTTGGGATCGGCGCCCTGTGCATGGGGTTTTTCGGCATGGGGATCTGGGGCATGGCGCCGGCTTACAGCAATGAACGCTTTCCGACCGAGGTGCGGGCGGTGGGGGCGGGATTCTGCTATCACGCCGCAGCGGCGGTGGGGGCGATGATGCCGTTTCTGCTCGGCGCGCTGCAGGACCGGGGTTTCGCACTGGTCAATGCCATGTCTCTGGCGATGGTGATCTCCGGCCTCGCGGCGATGGTGATCTGGCTGGGGCCTGAAACCCGCGGGCGGGCGCTGGATGAATAATTTCGTGCGCGGTTCGGGCGCCTGCAGCCGCGGCCTCGTCAGAAACAGGGCAGGCGGAGGAGTTTCCGATGCGTGATACCAACAGCGATCAGGAGTCGAACCGGAACGGCGAGGGCGCGACCCGGCGCCTCGCGCGCGCCGCCTGCGAATATGACGTCGATTCGCAGAGTGGCCCGCTGGTGGCCAAGGTCAAAGTCTGCCTGCGGGATCTGATCGGCTGCGCCTGTGAATCCTACGCCCTGCCCTGGGCTGAACAGGCGCGTGCTGCGGTGCCGCTGGGTGACGGCGGGGTTTCCGTGATTGGTCATGATCGCGGCGCAGGCCCCGCGGATGCAGCCTTTGTCAATGCCGTCATGGGCCACGGGCTGGTGCGGGAAGACATGCATGCCGGCAGCATCAGCCACCTTGGGATCGTGGTGCTGCCTGTGGTGCTTGCGTTGGCCGGGGAGCAGCGGGTGAGCGGGCGGGATCTGATCGCCGCCATCGTGGTCGGCTATGAGACCGGCGGGCAACTGGGCCGCGCGCTGATGGACGCTGAGGTTGCACGTGTTCATCGACCGACCGGAGTTGTCGGACCGCTGGCGGGTGCGGCTGCCGGCGCGCGTCTGTGTGGTGTGGACGAAGAGGTCTGTTTGAGCGCGCTCGCTCTGGCGACAAATGCCGTGGCAGGGTTCAACCAGTGGGCCTGGACCGGCGGCAGCGAAATGTTCCTTGAAGCCGGTGCCGCTGCGCGCAGCGCTGTGACGGCGGTCAAGCTCGCTGGCGTCGGCGCGTTCGGGTCACCGGATGCGATTGAGGGACCTGCCGGCCTGTGCGCCGCGCTGGGCAAGGCTGCTGCCGGTGCACGGATGCTCCCTTTTGTCGGCGAGCCCGAAATCCTGAGCGTTTATCACAAGGCCGTGCCCGCCTGTAATTTCGCCCAGACGCCGGCGCTGGCTGCCCTGAGCATCGCACAGGAGCAGCCGCTGGAGAGCGCTGATATCGCGGAGATCATTGTTCACGTGCCGCGCGCCGGGGCGCTGTATCCGGGCTGTGATGCGCAGGGGCCCTACAGGAATGTGCTGCAGGGCAAGATGAGCATCCAGTTCAACGTGGCCACGGCGTTGACCCGTGGCGTCCTGAACGAGGAGAACTTCGCGCTGCTCGATGACCCCGGTATCGCCCGGCTGGTCGCGCTGACCCGTCTCGAGATTGATGAGGTCATGACCACGGCCTATCCAGGACAGCAGGGCGGGGCGGTCGAGGTCAGGCTCAGCGATGGCAGTTCACGTCAGGCGCGTCTCGCCGATGTCATTCATGCCAGCGACAGCCAGGTGACAGAACGTTTCGAGGAGGCCATTGCGCAGCGCTTCGGTCGCTCCCGGGCCGGGGAGATTGCAGCGGCGCTCGACACACTGGAAAACCTTGACGACGCGGGCGAACTGATCCGTCTGTTGCGCCTGGGATGAGGTGCAGTATCGGGGAGCGGGCGCGGCACCGTGATAACCGCGGCTGCGATTCGTTTTGGCGCTGAGGCCGCGACGGGTGTTGTACAACGCTGAGCAGGCCTTTCCCCGACCTGTCGCGGCTGAGGTCGAGCGCTGGTTCAAGCACTGGTCTCTTATCGCACTGTTGCCGACGCTTCACTTCCGCTTCAGCGGGCGCATGTTTCGCTCGATCGGTCGCTGCTACCCCACCCGGCGCACCATTGCGCTGGCCGTTGGCGTGCGCGAACTGCCTGAACCCCAGATCCTCGACATCCTCTGCCATGAATGTGCGCACCTGGCGGCCTATGAGCTTTATGGCCTTGCAATCCGCCCGCACGGCGCGGAGTGGCGGGAGCTCGTTGCGTCCGTGGGCTACCTGCCGCGCGTGCGCTTTGAAGATGACAGCGCCATCCAGCTGATCCGTTTGCGCGCGCGTCTGCCGACGCGTTACCTGCATCGCTGTCTGACCTGCCGGCGGCAACGCACCGCCCGGCGTCGGATGTCGCACTGGCGCTGTGGTGCGTGTTACGAGATCGGACTGGATGGGCGTCTGGAAATACTGAAACTGACGAATTAGAGGCGGGTCCGCGGCCGCTCAGGGCGTCTGCCGCTGACGATCCTCGATATACCGGATCAGCGCGGTGATGCGCTGGTCTATCGCCCGCTCTGACAGGCCTTCCGCGGCAAATACAGCGCCCCAGGCGGGCATGTCCTGGGCATCATGCGCAGGGGGCGCGTCCTCTCCGTCGATCACTCGGTAGACCAGCGTTTCCGGAAAAGAGCCGCCGTTGTCGGCACTGAGCAGGCCGAGATCGCGTGCGACAGACGCAGGGCGGTTGCTGTCCTGTGCCAGGCTATGGCAGCCGGCGCACAGGGCCTTGTAGTCGGCCGCCGGGTCGGCGTCAGCCTGCGCGCAGCACAGGGACAGCAGGCACAGTACTGCCGGTCCGATCCGGCGTTCGGGTCGGCGCGCTTTCAGGTGATGGAAGCCTGGTAGATGCTCTCGATTGACTGGTCGAGAGCGGCGTCGAATTCGGCTTCTGACTGCTGGGCGCTGAGGCCCTCGGTCAGCGCTCGGGAGAAGCTCGCAACCATGCCGTGATTGCGCGCCAGCCGTGCGTTGGCTTCTTCCCGACTGTAGCCGCCGGACAACGCGACCACCCGGAGAACATTGGTCTGCGCGATGCACTCGGCGTAGAAGTTATCCGTTTCCGGCAGAGTCAGCTTGAGCATGACGCGGTCGTTGGTCTCCAGCTGACCAAGCTGCTGCAGCATCGCCGTTTTCAGCAGCGCCTCCGCCGAAGCCTTGTCCGGGCAGTGAATATCCACTTCCGGTTCGATGATCGGAACGAGGCCGGCAGCGATGATCTGCCGCCCGACCGCAAACTGCTGGGCGACGACGGCTTCGATCCCCGAGGCGCTGGCCTGTTTGATCACAGAGCGCATTTTGGTGCCGAAGATGCCTTTGTCCCGTGCCCGTCCGAGCAACGCATCGAGCTCCGGCATGGGTTTCATC
This sequence comes from Gammaproteobacteria bacterium, assembly GCA_038116745.1. Classification (GTDB taxonomy): domain Bacteria; phylum Pseudomonadota; class Gammaproteobacteria; genus JAYODW01. The sequence goes on along the minus strand of JAYODW010000011.1, from coordinate 100,767 downwards.
AGCTGCACGCCGTCGTCCTCGTCGGCGAGTCCCTTGTCTACTTTGAGGATCGGGACAACCTGCTTTTCTTCCCACAGGAAGCTGGCCGTCGGTCGTCCCTCGATCTCACGATCCATGGTGTTTTCGAACAGGATTGCAGCCAGAATCCGCGCCCCGCTGAAAGAAGGACTGGTGATGATGCGGGCGCGCATCGCGTGCACGACGGCAAACATTTCTTCGTCATTGGACCAGGCACTCTCATTTACACCGTAGAGTTTCAGGGCTTTTGGTGTGCTCCCGCCGCTCTGATCCAGTGCGGCGATGAAGCCGTTGGCCTGTCCCATTTTTTCCAGCTGCTGTTGGTTGATGCTCACGGTATTCCTCGTTGTTCTGTCTGAATTTGATAACTCCTGTCGTCCTGGCATTTTAACGTGCCGGGGGCGCGGATCCCGGAACGTCCGTTGCGGCGGATGCCAGGGGTGCAAGCCCGAGAGCACTGCGAAAGCTTTCATGGAAATGCTGCAGTGGCGCTTCGTTGCGTCCGAACACGAAATGCGTGATGCATCCGCTCTCGGCGGTGCGCTGCGCGGCCTCAGCCATGCGCAGGTCCTCGTGCTCGAGCGTGCTTTCAACGATCTCAAGCTGGGCGGCGGGTGAGATGGTGGCCTGGCCGTCCCGTGCCTCCAGCGCGTAGACCGTGTGCTCGTCGATCAGCGTGCGCCCGCTGTCGCTGAGACGGGCCAGCGCCTCGGGGCTGTAGTAATGGTCGACGCGTAAACTTGACCTCCGGGGATCGCCAGCTTCGGGGTAGATCCGGAAGACGGTGACCAGATGGCGGGAAACAGTCATCTGAACGTTGGGGAACAGGTAATAGAGCACCGTTGCCACCGAATCGAGGCGCCACTCCTCGCGCGCACGCTGATCGAGCTTGCTGATGGTGCGGCTGGGAAAGACCGCTCTGTGGTTACGGCCAAAGGCTTCGTAAGCCAGCACGTCGCCATGGAACAGCTGGCCCAGTGTGTCCCTATGCAGGCGGGAGAAGTGATAAGTCTCGCCGAAAGTGTCGTTGGCCAGTTTCCAGTTCATGCGCAGCTCGAGGGTGCGGCCGGCGGTGTGCTGCAGGCGCGCCAGATCCCAGTTCGCGAGCTCGGCGTCCAACCCGAGCAGCAGAGAGGTAGGCTCGATTGTCGCCCCCGACCGTGGATGAACCCAGAGCAGGCCGAGGTGCTCGGTAGCGGGCAGCTCGATCAGACCGTGACAGCTTTTATCGAGCGGTCCGAACTGCTCTGCCTCGGTGACAGCAACAAGCGCGCCGTCGGCGGCGTAGGTCCAGCCGTGAAAGGGGCAGGTGAAACGCGCGCCCGTGCCCCGGGTCTGTTCGACCAGCCGCGCACCGCGGTGCCGGCAGGCATTCACAAACGCGCGGAAATTCCCGGAAGCGTCGCGCGTCGCCAGCACAGGCACGCCGAAATCTGCGCAGGTGAGAAAGCTACCTGCGGCGGGGAGATCGCCCGACAGGCCGACCAGCTGCGGATGGTCGCCGAAGAAGGCATCCCACTCGCGCGCCGCCAGGTCACGATCGATATAGCTTGCGGCCGGCACGCGCATCTGCCCTCCGGCGTCATGGTTGGCGCGGCGCGCCAGTCCTTCGCGGAGCTCGTCAATAATGCGCAGCTGCAGTTCGTGGTGCATGGTCTGGTCCGCTGGATCTGCGCGCTGGATGCGCGCGGCGGCAGTATACGCCCCGGCCCCCGGATACCAGGGCAGGCGTTCAGCGGCGGCGGCTGACCGAGCCGAGAATGTCCATCACCGTGCCGGTGATCGGGTTGAAACGGGCCAGACGGTAGATCAGCTGGTTGACGGTGGCGTCCGCGCTCAACCGGATCTCGACCAGCCGTGGCGCGAACCAAAGCGCGATACAGAGCCGCAATCCGGCGGAAATGGCGAACACGCCATAGAGCGTGTTCGTGAAGGTGATGCTCACACCCGTGAGATTGATGACAGTCGGCAGGCCGTCCGCAAGGAAGCCACCGAAGGCAGCGCCACAGAAAATAGCGAAACCGCTGGCGACGGCCTGCACCGCCGCAAAACTCGCCAGCTCACTGCCCGCGGGTCGCAGATCGTAGAGGTAGTTGGTTGCGCTCAGGGTAAAGCCGCCCCAGGCAAGCCCCGCAAGACTCTGTACCGCGAACAGGTACCAGAAGTTATCTGAAACGATCCATAGCAGCGGCAGGAGCGGAATGAGAAACGCCGTGCTGACCATGATGATGCGGTTGCCGAGATGGTCGCTGATGGTGCCCCAGCTGCTCAGGGTCAGGAGCTGCATGACAATCGATGCGGCGAGATTGGCCATGAACTCCAGGTAGCTGAAGCCAAGATTGCGCAGCATATGTACCGAAAAAAACGGCCCGGCGATCGCAACAGCACCCTGCATCAGCGCGACAAAGAGCGTGAAACGACGGAATTCGCGGTCCGCGGCTATCCTGCTCAGCTCGCGCCACAGGGGAAACAGCGGTGTCTGCCGCGGCGTGCTGGTCGGCGGGCTGTCGAAGGGTCGTAGCGTTGCGAGCAGCCGTACGGAGGCAATGCGCCCGAGGAGTGCGCATCCGAACAACAGCGCGAACCCCCAGCCGGTGGCGTCGAACTGTTTAGCCAGCTCCAGGCAAAGACCGCCGCCGGCCAGCGCGGAAAAGCTGGCGACCGCGGTGATGCGGGAGCGTCGTGCGAAGTAACGCCCACGCCGCTCGACCGGCACGAGCAGCACCATCAGCGCTCGCCACTGTGGCTGTACCAGGTGTCCTCCGGCCTGAAAGAGCACGGCAGTGATCACCAGGATGACGACTGCCTGAGAGAAGGTTTCCACACACATGCCGATGAGCACCGCAATGGTGAGGCTCTGAAAGCTGGCGCCGGCCAGGATCAAAACGATGCGACGCACGCCGCGGCGCGCGAGCCAGACCGAGATCAGCTGTGCCCAGGGCCCGACCAGCTGCGGCAGCGCCACGACCCAGCCGATCTGCTGCGCGGTAGCGTTGAGAAACAGAGCAAATGCCGCCAGATAGTTGTCGCACACGCCGGTCATGACCGCCGAGCCCACCGCTTCCCGCTGGGACTTGCGCAGGGCGTGTCGCTGCGCACGCGACAGGCGCGTGGCTCGACTCATGCCTGAGTGGATTCAGCAGGCCTGAGCGCAGTGCAGCCCGAATTCCAGCTCAATGCGGCTCGTCCTCGGGCTCAAACCCGCCGTCGGCATCGATTGGCACCAGAGCTTCAGGGTCGCCGTCGGATTCTTCATCGTCTTCCGACGGCGGCTCGGCCGGACCCTGCTCCGCAATTTCAGAGGCGTTGTCCGTGGCGCTCAGCTTTTCGACAGTCCCGCCGGTCGTCTCAGTGTTTTCCACGATGCCGATGTGGAAGATGGCGAAACCGGGCAGCACGAACTGGTCCAGCGCGCGTCCCAGGAGACGCCCGTCCGCAGGCGATCGGATCTCGGAACGTCGATTGCTCAGCGGGTTGGTGATGAAGCCCAGTAATTCGCCCCGGGCGATACTCGCACCCAGCTTCAGATCGGATGTGAGGATCCCGCCGCGGTAGGCGCGCAGCCACCGCGAGCGGTAATACACCGGCTGGGTTTCGGTCCACAGTCGAAAGCGGTCAACCATCCCGAGCTTATCAAGCAGGGTCTCCACGGCTTTGACGCCGAATTTCACATGGCGCATCTGCAGGGTGCCGGGCTCGCCCAGTTCGAAGGCGACGGCCGGGATCCCCGCAGCGGTAGCGGCCCCGCGCAGCGTTCCTGATCCCCCGGGTTTATGCAGCACGGTAGTGGCGCCGAAATGCTCGACGAACTCGCGAACGGCCGGGTTTGTCAGATCAGCCCGCAGCTGCGGCAGGTTGGTGCGCTTGAACGAACCGGTATGAAAGTCGACCAGCCGGTCGCAGCGTGAAACGACCTTGCTGAAGAATGCACCGGCAATGCGTGAAGCGGAACTACCCCGCGGATGACCCGGGAAGTGCCGGTTGAGGTCACGTCGGTCGGGCAGGTAGCGACTGCCGCGGGTAAATCCCAGCAGATTGACAATCGGCACCCCGATCACCGTGCCGGCGAGCTCTTCCGGGGAAATGTCTTCGAGCACCTGGCGCACGATCTCGACGCCGTTGAGTTCATCACCATGTACCGCTGCGGTCAGGCACAGGCAGGGGCCGGCACGGCGCCCCCGGATCACCACCACCGGGGTTTCAATCGCGCTCCCCGCAAAAGACTGTCCGGCTGTCCAGTGCGCTTCGGCGCGGGTGCCGGGCGCGACGCTCAGGCCCAGAAGCTCCAGCGCTTCCCAGGTTCCTACGGGAACCGATGTTTCTATGGGGGCAGCGAAAGCGTCCGGGTCGTTCTCTACAGCAATGCCGCGTTCTGCGCTTATCCCGGGCGACTCGGCGCCAATGGATTCAAGCTCGACGTCCGGCAGGGTGACTGTGTCACCCGGGGGAGAGACCTCTTCAGCCGCACAGGGGAATACGCCCAGGGCACCAATAAACATGGTGAGCATCAGGTGCCCTCTGAACAGCTTCGCTGTGAACAGGTTCATGCGCCATCGGCCGCATTCGCAGCATTAAAAATCTCGCGCGCCAGCGCGCCCCGGGATGCGGGTTCAGGGGGTGGCTCGCCGCGCGCATCGATCGCATCAAGGATCGTCTGCAGTCCGCGACCGTTGGCGATCTGAATTGCCAGGCCTGGGCGGGCGTTGAGCTCAAGAATCAAAGGTCCCAGCTGCGCATCAAGCACGATATCGACGCCGAGATAGCCCAGCGGGGCCAACGCGTGACAGTGCGCGGCCAGGATCAGGAGGTCGTCCCAGCCGGGAATGGCCAGACCGGCCAGGGGTGTGCCGAAATCCGGGTGTTCGCTGATGCGATGGTCCCGGCAGACAGCGAGCGTGGTCATCCCCCGCGCCAGATCAATGCCGGCCCCTACGGCCCCCTGGTGCAGGTTGGCGCGACCATCAGACGCGCGTGTGGGCAGTCTCAGCATGGCCATTGCCGGTACGCCGCGATACACCAGAACGCGGATATCGGGTACGCCCCGGTAGCTCACGCTCTCGAAGACGGTGTCGAACACGACTCGGTACTCGATGATGGCCTGATCCGGATGCCCGCCGAGGCTGTAAATGCCGCCAAGCACGTTATGAATGTGATGTTCGATATCGCTTGCTGTCAGCAGAGCGCCATCGGCCTTGATGAAACGCGAACGACGCCGCTCCGTGATGACCAGGATCCCCTTGCCGCCGCTGCCGTGGGCAGGCTTGATGACGAAGTCGGCGCGCCCCTCGACCAGGGTTTCGAAGGACCGCGCATCATGGGCGTTGCGCACGACGCCATACAGTTCCGGTACCGCGATGCCGGCAGCCAGGGCCAGCTTTTTAGTCGCTATCTTGTCGTCAACCCGCTGATACAGATGGCGCGGATTGCGCGCCATGATGTAGTCGCGATTACGCTGATTAAGGCCGACGACGCCGGCCGCAGCGAGTTTACGAGCGAGGGCGAACATCGTCTTCTGCGGCCACGATGTCCCGGAAGCGCAATACCTCAGTCACACGGTAACCGGTGTAGCGTCCAAGCAGGACAAAGACCGCCAGCAGGAGCAGCAGGATCTCCGGGAACAGGAACATCAGGTGATTGAGATGCGGCTCGGTCATGACGAGATAGCCGAGTATGGCGACGAAAAGGCTGCCGATTCCCTCTTTGAGAGCGGCCCCGCCGCCGCTTTCCTCCCAGATAACCGACATATGCTCGATGGCCATAGTGAGGATGATGATTGGAAACAGTGCGATGGAAAATCCCTGGTCGAAGCCGAGCTTGACGCTGAACAGACTGATGGCAAGCATCAGCAGTACAACCAGTGATAACACGGCGCACAGACGCGGCACGAGCAGGAGGCGCAGGCGCTCCAGGTAGAACCGCAGGGACAGACCGACGCTCGTGATCAACACGAACAGCGCTATCCCCCAGACCAGCTGAGTTTCGCGGAAAGCGATCGCGACCAGGATCGGCATAAAGGTGCCCAGAGTGGGCACGCCGACGACCGTGCGCATGAGCGCGACGATGAGCGCGCCAAGCGGCACCATGAGCAGCACCCGGTAGACGTTCTGGGTGCTGACCGGCAGCTGGAAAAGCAGCAGGTCATTCAACCAGGCGTGGGTGGTCTCGGCGCGGTCGCGAGCGACACGGGTCAGAGACTGCGCGTAGCGGGAACTCGAGAATCGGACCTCCGCATTCTGCCCATCGCTGACTTCGAGCAGGGCCCGACTGCCAACACTCCAGCGCAAGAAACCATCGGGGAAGCCTCTTTGTCCGGTCTGCGGGTTAAAGCCCTCCCATTGCGTTCCGTTGTGAACCTCCAGCCATGATAGAAGTTGCGGTTCGCTGGTACGGTCGTCGAGAACCAGGCCGCGCACCAGGCGCGCGCTGATGCGGGCGCCGGCCAGCACGTGGATCAATCGACCGACCCATTCTGCACTGGCGGTGTCGAGGTTGTTGCGGATGATCTGGATATTGCCGTCGGGCGCGGCGGTGTTCAGCTGAACCAGCAGCTGGCTGACAAAAGTAAAGATATTCGCTGAGTTCGCGCGCACTTCGCTCAGCGTGTCTTTGACGGCGGAGGCGAGGGGCTCGGCGTAGTCCGGTTTTGCCGGCGCCTGAGGCGCGCGCGATTCGCGATCCGTGAGTCGCGCTTCGTCCGAAGGCGCCAGCTCGATGCGGTAATACAGGCGCTGTTTTCCATGCGCGCGGCGGATAGACCACTCAGCGCGTCGATCGCTTTTCGCGCTCTCGACGTTCAGACCATACCCACGCGCCACAAAGAGCTCGTCGAGGGTTACAAATTCGCCGGGCGCGTCCGGGATATCCAGGACGACGATGGCCGCACGACGGTTGCCGTCGAACTCGATGCGGGCTTCCACGGTCCATACGGGCGCGGTCTGCCCCGGCAGCAGTGGCAGCCCCAGGCGCGATACTTTGAGAAACATCAGGCCGCCGCCGCCAGCGATGAGAACGGCAGCCAGAAGCAGCGCGTGCGCGCGTTTCATGACAGCGGACTTTTACAGCTGCGGCGTGCGGTGAACGTACGTGCCGCATCGACCAGCACGCGTCCTTGCAGCGCGCTGCGACCGAGCAGCAGCGGGTAGTTGAAGCGGCTGCGGTCGGTCAGGGTTACCGGCGTGGTGAAGGTGAGCCCACCGATGCACAGGTCCAAGTTAACGACGTAACGCGGCGCCGGCGCGGCAACGTGATCCTTGATCAGGGTTTCCCGCACCACGGGACGCTCGAACAGGAGATCGCGATCGCTATCGGTGTCGTCAGCGCGTGATGCCAGCGGCACGCGGAAGCGGACCCGATGTTCCCCATCGACAGTGATGGCTTCGATGTCCACGGCGTGGAGTGAGCTGGTTCTGGCGCCTGTGTCCAGTTTGGCCTTGATGCTGATCCGGTCAGGCAGCAAAAGGGCCCATTCGACCCAACCGAGAGTGCGCGCCCCGGCCTCGGCACTGAGGCTGATGAAGACGGCGAGCAGGACCACGACCGAACGTGTTGCCCGCCACGAGAGACAACGCGATGACGCAGGCATTGCGGCGGTCCATTCGGGGGCGGCGTAGAGTGCCGCTAAACTGAATGAGACGCAACGAATTTTTTTGCGAAAAAAGCGTCGTCATGCCCGCGCTTTTTTCAGCTCCGCGCGCGAGTCCCCGAGGGGTCGTACAAGGGTCTCAGAGAGGCCCGCGCGCGATAGCTGCGATCAGCCTGTTCGATGACGAAATCGCTGTGCGCAATCATTTCGTCCGTAACGCCCTGCTCGAGCGTGACATACCCAAGGGCCACGCTGGCACCCAGCGTGTGGCCATAGCCGGCCGAGGTGGTTTCGCCGACGCGTTCGCCGTTACACAGCACCGGCTCGGCGTGCACCAGCACCGGCTCCGGGTCCTCGAGAACGAACTGGACCAGACGCCGCGGCAGGATGCCGCGTTCGCGTTGCGCGAGCAGCGCTTCACGCCCGATGAACCCACCGGGTTTGTCCCAGTGACACGTGAAACCGAGACCGGCTTCAAGCAGCGTATCGCAGGGTCCCATGTCGTGCGCCCAATCGCGAAAAGCGCGCTCGATGCGCAGCGAGTTGAGGGCGTGATAGCCGCAGTGACGCAGATCAAAAGCCCTGCCGGCCGTCACCAGCCGGTCATACACCTGCACCGCCATCTCACTCGGGATGTACAGCTCCCAGCCGAGCTCGCCGCTGTAGGACACGCGCGCCGCCAGCAGCCGCTGGTAGCCGCTCTCCACCCAGCGCGCGGTGGCGAAGGGAAAGGCCGCGTTGCTGAAGTCCGCTTCGCAGACGGCATTCAGCAGGTCGCGCGAGGCTGGTCCCTGCACGTTGAGCATGGCGTAGGCCGCAGTCACGTCGGTCACAACGCAGCTGTCCTCGGACGAGGTCTGCTCACTGATCCAGGCTTCGACATGGGTTGCAGTAAACGCCGGCGTGACCAGCAGGTAGCGTTCCGACGCGAGGCGGGTAAGCGTCAGGTCGGCCTCTACGCCGCCGAGCTGGTTCAGAAACTGCGTGTAGACGATTCGGCCTGTCGCTACCGCGACATTGGCGGTCGCGAGCCGGTTGAGAACCCGTTCTGCGTCGCGTCCCTGCACCAGCAGTTTGGCGAAGGACGATTGTTCGAACACGCCGACCGCTTCACGCACCGCCAGGTGCTCCGTGCGATGGTTATCGAACCAGTTCTGCCGTCCGAAGCTGTAGACGTAGCGAGGTGACTGCGCGCCGGTGGCGTACCAGTTCGGGCGCTCCCAGCCAGCTGATTCGCCGAAACAGGCTCCGGCAGCCGCAACGCGGTCGTGCAGCACTGAGCGTTTAACGTCGCGGGCCGTGTCCCACTGACGGTGCGGCCAGTGCATCTGGTAGGCGATGCCGAGAGACTCGACGATGCGATCGCGCAGATAGCGACGGTTGTTTTGGTGCGGCTGCAGACGGCGGATATCGACATCCCATACATCCATCGGCTGGACGCCGTCGGCAATCCATTGCGCCATGACCTGCCCGGCGCCGCCGCCGGACAGGATCCCCAGGGAGTTGAAGCCACAGGCCACGTAGAGCTGGTCGACGAACGGCGCTTTGCCCATGAGGTAGTTGTGGTCGGGTGTGAACGATTCGGGTCCGCAGAAAAATTGACGGATCCCGGTGTCGAACAGGATGGGCAGGCGCTGCATGGCGCGCTCGATGTGGGGTTCCATGCGCTCCCAGTCGGGCTGGATCTCGTCGAAGCAGAAAGATTCGGGGATCCCGTCGACCGCCCAGGGTGCAGCGACCGGTTCAAAAAAACCGAGCAGGATCTTGCCCGCCTCTTCGCGGGCGTAGGCCGCACGCCCCGGATCGCGCAGGATGGGAAGCTGGTTGTGCAGCCCGTCAATGGGCTCGGAGATCAGGTAATAGTGCTCGGCCGCCTGCAGTGGAAGATCGACGCCGATGGCGCGGCCGAGCGCATGTCCCCACATACCCGGGCACAGTACGACCTGCTCAGCTTTGACGGTGCCCTCAGGTGTTACGACGCCGACGGCGCGTCCGCGCTCCTGCAACACGTCCGTCACGCAGACCTGCTCGATGATCCTGACCCCGAGCTGGCGAGCACCGCGGGCGAGCGCCTGACACACGTCCGCCGGATTTACCCGGCCATCATTGGGAAAGTGGAAGGCCGCGACGAGATCATCGACGTACGCGAGCGGGAAGAGATCCTGCACTTCGCGCGGGGAGATTTCGTGGTTTTCGATACCGTAACTGCGCGCCATGGCACAGCCCCGGCGCATTTCCTCGGCTTTGTCGCCGTCCATGGCGAGCTGGACAGATCCGCAGCGCACAAAGCCGGTCGCCTGTCCCGTTTCGGCCTCGAGATCCTGGTAAAGCTGCAATGAATAGTTCGCCAGCCGGGTCTGGCTTTCACTGTCCCGCAGGGTGGTAATCAGCCCCGCTGCGTGCCAGGTGGTGCCGCAGGAGATCTGCTTGCGTTCCAGCAGCACGATATCCCGCCATCCGAGTCTGGCCAGGTGGTAGGCGATGGAACAGCCGATGATGCCGCCGCCGACGATCACCACGCGGGCATGGGCAGGAAGAGACTCAGACATGGTCATGCTCTAAATTTGCGAATGAGGTGTCGCCATCGACGAGCGCCGGAGAGACGCAACCGCGCGGCCGGTCAGACCGCGTGTGCGGTCACTGGCGCTGCGTGGAGGTTGCCTGCTCAGCCCCTTAGGGCGCATATCGCGCTGGTGTCATAATGTAGCACTCACCATTTTTGCGCCCGCTCAGTGCACAGCTCTCTCTCCTGGGTCTTGTTTTTCAGCCTGCTCGGCAGTGTCCTCAGCGTCACCGCGGCGGGCAGCTATCTGCTGCTGCCCGAGCGCTGGCGCGAAAAGTCGGTCGATTACCTGATCAGCTTTGCGATCGGCATGCTGCTCGGCGCGGGGTTTCTTCACCTGCTGCCAGAAGCTCTGGAGCAGACGCGGGCACACGATGCACTTATGGGCACCGCGCTGTTCGCCATTCTGGTGTTTTTCCTGCTCGAGAAAGGCCTGATCTGGCGACATCATCATCATCACGATGAACACGCTGACGGGTGCGACCACATCCCCGGCCCGGCGGGCACGCTGATCCTGGTCGGCGATTCATTTCACAACTTCCTGGACGGTGTGCTCATAGCGGCTGCGTTCCACGCCGAACCAAGTCTCGGAGTGGTCACCGCGCTGGCCGTTATTGCCCACGAAGTACCGCAGGAGCTGGGCGATTTCGCCATTCTCATTCACAGTGGATACACCCGCCTGCGCGCGTTTCTGTTCAACCTGCTGACCTCTCTGGCCATGATCGCCGGCGCGATCCTGGCGTGGTTTACGCTCGACGAGATGCGCGGGCTCATCCCTTATCTGCTGACCTTCACGGCCGCGAGCTTCATCTACGTGGCAGTGTCAGATCTGATGCCCGCGCTCAATCGTCGCGTGGGTCTGCGCGACACCGTGCTGCAGGTGGTTCTGATCGGCGCCGGACTGGCCTGCAATTTCGTGCTGCATCTTGAAGCCAGCGCAGGCTGATCCTGCGCTGGCGGCCCCGGCCTCAGGCGGTCTCGAAAGCGTGTCCGGCGCGTAAGACAAGGTCATCCTCACCGAAGCGTCCGGTCAGCATCAGGCCGACCGGGAGTCCATCAGACATTCCCGCGGGCACGCTCATCGACGGATGTCCGGTGACGTCGAACGGAGCTGTATTGCTGATCATGTCCAGCGCCCGGGCCACGACTTCCTCCACGGGTGCATCCGCCGGCGGGATGCGATGGGCTTTCATCGGAGTCGTCGGCATCAGCAGCAGATCGAAATCCGCAAACACCTTGTCGTAGGCTGAGCGCAGGTCGCGCACCATGTTGGTGGCTTTGGCCGAGTAATAGGGACCGTAGCGGTCACGCATGATGCGGGCGCAGAGAAGAACGGTCTTGACCGTCGGCGGCATCAGGTCGGCACGCTCCCGCTGGGCGCGGTAGTAGAACGGGATCGCTTCGATCAGCGTGTGACCGCGCGGGTTGGGACCACCCGGGCCGTGTTCCGTGAAGGTGGACAAGGTGCCGTCGAGAGTGCTGCCCAGCATGATCATGCTGCCCTGGCTGTGGGCCGGAACAGAGACGCTTTCCACCGCTGCACCGAGTGCTTTGAAGCGTTCAGCGGCAGCGCGCACGCAGGCATCAACGTCGGCGTGGCCGCCTTCGCGCCCGAACCCTTCCTTAACGACCCCGATGCGCAGTCCCGCAACGCCCTCGGCCAGCGCATCGACATACGCTTTCGGCGCGAGCTGCGTGGTCTGCCGCGGATCGAGTCCGTCGTCGTAGCCGGCGATGACCTCGAGCAGCAGCGCACAGTCGCGCGTCGTGGCGGCCATCGGGCCGAGATGATCGACCGTCTGTTCGATCGGTCCGGCGCCGGTATAAGGCACCAGGCCGTAGCTGGGTTTGATGCCGACACAGCCGGAGAACGAGGCCGGCATGCGGACAGAGCCACCCTGGTCGCTGCCAATGGCCATATCGCATTCGCCGGCAATGATGAGCGCGGCGTTGCCGCTCGAAGAGCCGCCGGTCATGAAGTCAGGGTTGTGTGGGTTGCGTACCGGCCCCGTCGCCGAGGTGTGGCTGCCGCCCGAATAGCAGTAGTTCTCGCACACGGTTTTGCCCAGGATCGTGCCGCCGGCATCGAGCACCCGGGTCACCACCGTCGCATCTTCGTCCGGCACAAAGCCTTCGTAGACGGCGGAGCCGTTCATCATCGGCATGTCGGCAACGCAGATGTTGTCCTTGATGACAATGCGTTTGCCGTGCAGTGGGCCGCTGCCGGCCCCCTCGATGCGGCACTTCCAGAACCAGGCGTTAAACGGGTTCTCATCGCCCTCCGGGCGGCTTAGCTGGCCGCGCGGATATTTGACCGGCAGGCGCGGCGCCGGCATGTGATGGATCTCATTCAGGCTCGTGATCATGCCCTGCATCAGAGCGCTGTAGGTCTGTACGTCCTCCGCATCGAAATGCATGTGCAGCGCTTCAGCGGCAGCGCGGATCTCGTCAGCGCTGGGGTGGGGGATGGCGGGTTTCCGGGCCATGACGATTTCCTTTTTCTGAGCCTCGAGTCAGGGATCACCATAGCGGAAGCAGAGGCTGCGCGGAATGTGCCCCGCAGTCACGACAGGAGAGCAGGCCCGCTCAGTGCGATGCAGGCTGCAGCGATGTCGTTCAGTGGATGTCGGGGGTCTTCCAGAGGTCCCGGCGGTCGACGGAGGCCACCTGGATCTCGTGGATTTTTTCGTCGCGGGATACGCGCAGCGGAATCGTGCTTCCGGCCGGACCAAGCGACCATATCGCCCGGAACAGAGAGGACAGTTCCTGGGGCTGCATCTCGCCCACAGACAGAATTACGTCGCCGGCTTCAAGGCCGGCGCGAGCGGCGGGGGCATCGTCATACATTCCGGCGACCACCAGATGGCCGTCGATTTCCGAGGCAAACATGCCGAGCCACGGGCGGGCGGGCTTCAGCGTGCGACCGTACATCTGCAGCTCATCGACGATACCGGCCAACAGCTCGATCGGCACGCTGAGATTGCCGTCGAGGTCAGGCAGACTCGGTACCACGCTGTCGATGTACAGCGAGCCGACGCCGGCGAGGCTGCCATCTGCACCAATCAATGCGGCGCCACCCCAGTTGGGGTGCGGCGGGGATGTGAACAGTGCCTCGTCCAGCACGTATTCCCAGTAACCAGCGAATTCACGGCGTTCTGCGAAACGTACTTTAAGCGCCTGCTCACGCCCGCCGAAGCCGGCCATGACGAGTTCATCACCGACTTCCAGCGTACGGCTCGTGCCGAGCGGCATGGCGGGTATGTCGAGTCTGCCGAGCGCCTGAACCAGACCGAAGCCGGTTTCATAGTCGTAGCCCACCAGGTGCCCCGGAACGGCCTGGCCGTTGTGGGTGATGATCCAGACTGCATCCGCCTCGGTGACGAGATAGCCGATGGTCAGGATCAGCCCGGTGTCGTTGATCAGCACGCCATGACCGGCACGTTCTGTTCCCAGCACGCTGGCGGTGAAGGCGTCGTCGGGAATGTTCGCGCGCAACGAGACAATCGAGGTCAGAGTTTTGTCGAGATCGTAGGCGACGTCTGCGCTTTCAGGCTGCAGATCACGCGGGATTAGAGTTTCGCTGGGTTCGCTCATTCGGGGGATCTTGTCGGGGATTCGGGACGGCGGCATGCTGCCCGGGCAGAAATTTTAGCAGTTTCCCGGGGGATGACATCGATGGTGCAGGCGCAAAGACCAGGAGCAGCGAGCTCGTGAGTGATGCAGTAAAACAGCTGGCGGACCTCCTGTCCGCCAGCAGCCGGGTGGTAGCGTTCACCGGCGCCGGGATCAGTACCGAATCCGGGATTCCGGATTTCCGCAGTCCCGGCGGGCTGTGGACCCAGATGCAGCCCATCATGTTTGACGATTTTGTCAATTCCGAAGAGCAGCGTCGGGAAACCTGGCGACGCAAAATCGTGATGGATCGAGAGTTCCGCCAGGCCGAGCCGAATCGCGGCCACCGGGCGCTGGCAGCGCTGGCAGCGCAGGGACAGCTGCGGAGCATCATTACGCAGAACGTTGACGGTCTGCACCAGCTTTCCGGGGTAGCGGAGGAGGCGGTGATCGAACTCCATGGCAACACCACCTATGCGCGCTGTCTGAGCTGTGCGAAACGTTACGAACTGGAGCCCATCATTGCCGCTTTCGAGCGCGATGGCAGCCTGCCCGTGTGCGCTGTCTGCGGCGGACTGGTCAAGACGGCCACTATCTCTTTCGGCCAGTCCATGCCGGTGGACGCGATGCAGCGCGCGGAGCAGGAAACGTTGGGCGCCGATCTGTTCATTGTGCTGGGCTCTTCTCTGGTGGTTTACCCGGCCGCGGGTTTTCCGCGCCTGGCCAAGCGTAACGGCGCCCGGCTGGTGATCATCAACCGGGAGGCGACCGATCAGGACGACAGCGCCGACCTGGTGATCCACGATGACATCGGGCCGACCATTGGTGCCGCCGTCGGCATTGACTGATAGAAGAGAAAACCCGTCGCGGTCGTTACACTGGCGGCCCGCCGTCACGGAAGGTAAACCGTAAATGAGTGATTCGATTGCGCCCGCCCGTCCTTCGGCCTCTGTCGTCATCGTGCGCGACGGACCAGGCGCGCTCGAGGTTCTGATGCTGCGCCGGAATGAGAAAATTGCTTTCCACGGTGGCGCCTGGGTGTTTCCAGGTGGGCGGGTGGACGCTGATGACCGCGCGCATGACGACGAATCCGAGATCACAGTGGCCCGGCAGGCCGCGGCGCGCGAGGTGATGGAGGAGACCGGTCTCGGTGTCGCCGCTGATGCGCTGTTGCCGTTTGCGCACTGGACGACGCCGGTCGAGTTGCCCAAGCGCTTTGCTACCTGGTTTTTTGCCGCGGCTGTGTCCGCGGATGCCGCAGTCACAATCGATCAGTCGGAAATCGTCGATTTCCGCTGGTTGACGCCGGCGGCAGCGCTGGCCGCTCAGATCGAGGGCGAGCTGCAGCTCCCTGCGCCGACCTTTGTCACCCTGCTCGGGATGCGCGACATGGCTGATGTCGGCAGCCTGAAAAGTGCGCTGCACGGGATCGAAGTGCAGCGTTTTGAGCCGCGTATCGTGCCGGTGGAGGAGGGCCGCTGTACCGTGTACCGGGAAGATGCGGCTTACGAGACCGGGGAATTCAACACTCCGGGACCGCGGCATCGCCTGCTCATGCAGGGTACCGAGTGGCAGTACATCCGCGACTTCTGAAAACGCCGCTCAGATACGCAGACCGGCCTGCCGCAGCAGAGGCAGGACGCGCTCCCCGAAATACGCGATCTCATTCGCATAGTCGTGCCAGATGAGCGCCATGCCCTCGATACCTGAGCGCTCAAGCTCGAGCAGCTGATCAACGACCATCTCCGGCGTCCCGACCAAAGCATAGCCGCCCCAGCCAGCGACAAAACGCTGCACGAAACGATCAATCTGCGCGCCGAAAGATTCGCTCTCCATGCCGAGCGTGCGCATGATGTTTTCCGCCGCCGCCCGGTCGCCTTTGGCCAGTATGGCGTCGAATGCGGCCTGCGCCTCAGCCTCGGTGTCGCGCACCAGCATGAAGCCGTAGCCGAGAACACCGATCTGACGACCGTGCGCGTGCGCACGGCGCCGAACGTCCGCCGCCAGAGACGCGCCCGACGCGCATGAGTCCATGGAAATAAAGTTGAAATCGACGTGCCGGGCGGAGAACTCGCGGCCTGCCTCCGAGGCGCCGGCATTAACGACGACCGGGTAGGGTTGTTGCACCGGCTTGGGCTCGAGATAACCGTCCTTGACCTGATAGTACTCGCCCGCGTGGTCGAAACCGCTTTCGCTCCACAGGCGCTTGATGACAGTCAGCCATTCCGCTGCACGGCCGTAGCGGTCGTCATGCTCAAGCTGGCGTGCGCCGAACATTTCCATTTCCGGTCCGTACCAGCCGCAGACGACGTTCAGGCCCCAGCGTCCATGGGATATGTGGTCAATGGTCGCGCCCTGCTTGGCTGCGACGATTGGATGCACGGTCGGCACATGAGATGTCGCGAACAGCATGATCTGTTCAGTGCGGGCAGCGAGCGCGGCGGCCCAGGTGTAGACCTCCATGCAGTTGCCGTTGTAGTCGGTTACGCCGCCGAAGCTGCGCCAGCGACCGAAAGGGATCAGGAATTCGAAACCGAGCTGTTCCGCACGCAGAGCAATCTCGAGGTTGTGCTCGAAGGTCGGCTCAAAACCGGTGGGGGCGCTGCTGATCGTGCCGCCGCCGCTGACGTTGGTGCCGAAGACACCGAGTTTCAGGCGGTTGGCGTTGTACAGGGGAACATGCTGACGACGGTAGTCCGCCAGGTCATCGGCGTGCATAGGTTAGGTTCAGCCAGGCGTGGTGACAGGCGCCAGCCTGACGGACCGCGGGCGCGATCCGTCAGACGGGTTCGCCGGCTCAGCCGCCCAGAACCTCCGTATAGGCTTCATCGTTGAAGCCCACGACGATGGTCTTGCCGCTGACAAAGGTAGGCGCGCGCAGGTTGCCGGTTGGTCCGAGCATGGCGTCAAGCGTGTCACTGTCCGCTTTACCTTTAATCGTGAACGTGATCACTTTCTTGCCCTTGGCCACGATGACCCGGGATGCCGCGTTCGCAAGCGCCGCCGCGTCTTCACGCCCGAGTTTGCGCGATGCCGGAATGGTTTCTTTCGGTGTTATGCCGCTGGCGTCCAGAAACTTGGCCGCTCTCTCACAGCTGGTTCATCCCTTCCGGAAGTAGTACCAGTTGATCTGCTTGCTCATGCTGATCTCCTTGTTTAATTGGTCGAAAAATACCTGACGCAGTTGCGGCGCGTGCGCGCTCAGACGTCGAAGCGATAGGTCTTACCGTCGCGCACGATGCGTCCGGCAACGGGGTTTGCGAAATGCGTTCCGAACACCAGTACGGGCTCGTCGGCGTAGCGCTCGAGGAAGGCTTTGCGGGTTGCTAACGCGGCTTCATTGTCAGCGTCGAAGGGCGTTACCCATTCCGGCCGGGCGATCTGACAGGGGTGGTGCATCATGTCTCCGGAAATGATGGCGTGTTCTCCCTGCGACTCGATGTGCACGCTGACATGGCCGGGCGTATGGCCTGGGGTCGACTCGAACCACACGCCATCACCGACCGTGTGGTCCGACTTCACAAGGTCGGCCAGGCCGGCATCGAAGACCGGCGCGACGGACTCTCCGAACACATCGCCGAACGGGTCTTCTTCAAGATCCCGCCAGAATTCAAACTCCCGGTCGACCATGAGGTAGCGTGCGTTGGGAAACGTCGGCACCCACTTGTCGCCGACCCGACGCGTATTCCAGCCAACGTGGTCGACGTGCAGGTGGGTGCAGATCACGGTGTCGATGGAGTCCGGGTCGTGGCCGAGCTGTTTCAGATCATCCAGGAATGGCAGCTGCAGGTTGGCCCAGCCGTCCATGTTCAGATTCTTGTCGTTGCCGATGCACGTATCGACCACCATCTTGCGGGTGGGTGTTTCGATAATGAGCATCTGTATGTTGAGGATGAGATTGCCTTCCGGGCTGACGAAATGCGGTTTCAGCCAGCCTATCTGCCCGAGGTTTTCAGGCGTGGCATCGGGCAGTACCGGGATACTGCCGCTGCTGTCGCTCATTTCCAGCAGTTGTGTGATGGTGGTGTCGCCGATCTTCCACTGCAGCATGCGAGGTCTCCTCTCAGGATGGGATGCAATACGGATTGACTCTATAGCGGCGTCCCTTGCTCAGTCGGCCTTGAAGTTGGTGTTGTGCTCGGGAAACGCCTCGTAGCCTTTCAGCATGTACTGCCAGTACATCGGCGGCAGGAAAGACTTTTTAACCCACCAGTTCAGAGCGCGCTCTTTGCCGGGATTGAGCGGCAGCGTGGGTGCGGGTTTGCCGCCGTAGATGAACTCCGCCATCAGTACCTTGCCGTACGCGGTCGTCAGCGGACACGACGCATACCCGTCATAGGTCTGTTCAATGGGCTGACTCTCCTTCAGATGCGCAAGATTGCGCACCACCACGGGCGCCTGCTTGCGCACAGCGGCTGCAGTTTTTGAGTTCGGCGTACCGGCGACATCGCCGAGCGCAAACACGTTTGGAAAAGTCGTGTGCTGTAACGAGTGCTGGTCAACATCGACCATGCCGCCCGCGTTAGCCAGCGCGCTGTCGCGGATGAACGCCGGCGCCCGCTGCGGCGGTGTGACGTGCAGCATGTCGAACGCCTGGGTCAGCGTTTCGCCCTGGCTTTCGCCACCGGTAATTTCAAAGGTGGCCGTGCGCGCGGGTCCATCGACGGCGACCAGATTGTGATTGCAGTGAACATCAATGCTGTGCGCGGCAGCGATCTTGACCAGCTCCTTCGCGTAGAAGGGGACGCCGAACAACGCTGGCGTCTGGGTGAAGAAATGCACCTCGCAGTCCTGCCGGATCCCCTTACGGCGCAGGTGGTCCGCAGCCAGATAGGCCGCTTTCTGGGGCGCGCCCGGGCATTTGATCGGCATCGCGGGCTGGGTGAAGACCGCCTTGTGGCCGGCGCGCAGAGACTGCATGCAGCTCCAGGTATAGCGCACGGTCTCGGGGGAGTAATTGCTGCACACCCCATTCTGTCCGAGCGTTTCCTCAAGTCCTGCTATTCCCGCCCAGTGCAGCTCGATGCCTGGACAGACCACGAGATAGTCATAGGTGACCTCGTCGCCGCCGGCCAGACTCACGCGATTCTCTTCGGGCCGGAGGCTTGCCACCGCGTCTTGGATCCAGGTGGCGCCGCGCGGGATCAGGCCGGCCATGGGGCGCGAGGTCGCCTCCAGGCTGTAGGCCCCGGCACCGACCAGGGTGAAGGCTGGTTGGTAGTAGTGGCGATCAGCAGGTTCGATGATGGCGATATCCCGGAAGTTCCTGCCGTGATGTCTTAGCAGCGAGGCGGCGGTCGAGATCCCTGACGCGCCACCGCCGATGATGGTGACTTCATGATGATTTGAGGCCATGGACCCGATTCCCCCTGTGAGTTATCGCCGGCGCTGCCGGAGGTTTTCCCTTGCGGACGGAATATAGGCCAGCTTGACGGGTGCGCAAAAGCGGGCGCGATCGCTCGGGCGTTGCATGAGTCGCAGCTGCGGAACCGAAGATGAGTTTCACGATGGAGTCATGCACAATCAAACGCGTAATCCTGTCGCCGCTGACCAACGTCACGGCGCGGCGCAGGCTGTCCCGTTCGATCCAGGAGTCCCCTATGAAATTCTTCCGCCCGACTTTTTTCCCCGGCCTGGCAGCCCTGCTGCTGGTGAGCCAGTCCGCCTTTGCGGACGATCCCAATCTGTATTTGATCAAGGCGCGTCAGGGTGAGATGCAAGTCCGCGCCTTCAGTGCAGCACCGCTGTTCGATATGGCGAAAGGCAAGGTTCCCTACGACGCGGACCGTGCGGCCGCACTTGCCAACAACCTGCTGGTGCTGACCCGAGTCGATATCGGCGCAGCCTGGGCGCCGGGTACCGGCAAGGATAAGTACCCGGGAAAAACCACGGCCAAGCCGGATATCTGGGACAACCTCGATGAGGTGCAGAAGCACGGGCAGGAGTATGGCGCCGCGGTGAACGAACTGGTCAAGGTGGCGGGCGGCGGGCTCGACGCGCTGCGCTCGAAAATCGGTGATCTGGGTCAGGCCTGCAAAGGCTGTCACGACGACTTCCGCGAAAAGGAATGAGCGTCATTGGCTGAGCTGCGGCGGGAGAAAGTCTGGGATCCGCTGACCCGGATCTGGCACTGGCTGCTTGCGGCGGTTGTGATCAGCGGCTGGGTGCTTGGTGAGTGGATGAGTTTTTCCAACATCCGCTGGCATTTCTACTGCGGCTACGCTGTGCTCTCCCTGCTGACGCTGCGCTATCTGTGGGCTTTCGTCGGTCCACCACCCGTGCGCTGGCGGGCATTGCTGCCTCGGCCTGCCGCCGTGATGTCGGCGGTTCGCGGGCTGTCGCAGCGCGTTCCCGGCGGCGCACGGGGCCACAACCCGCTCGGCGCGCTGGCGGTACTCGGCATGCTTGTGCTGCTGACTGCGCAGGGCGTTTCCGGCCTGTTCATCGTCTCGGATGAATTTTTCGAGTCCGGTCCCCTTGCGCACCTGGTGGCGGAAGCAGTCAACAACCGCATGACGTGGTGGCACAAGCTATGTGCCAAGCTGCTGTTGGTTCTGGTCAGCCTGCATCTTCTGGCGATGCTGTTCTACGCCGTGTGGAAACGGGAGAACCTGGTCGGGGCCATGATCACGGGCTGGAAATGGGTTAAACCGGGCTCGTGACAGCAGCCGGCGCGCGGTCAGCGCATACCCTGTATGGCGTGGAGGGCTCCTACTACGCCGCCAAGATCCGCAGCTATCTGAGCGCCAAGGGGATCCCCTTCATCGAAATACAGGCCGACCGAACGGCCTTCAATGAGGTGATTCTGCCGCGGGTGGGGTACGCGGTGGTGCCGGTGCTGCTGACGCCCGATGGCGAAACGCTGCAGGACACGGCGGCGATGGTCGATGTCCTGGAGCAGCGCTATCCGGCGCCTGCACTGGTGCCCGCGAGCCCGCGCCGCTGTATGGCCACGCGCCTGCTCGAGTTCTACGCCGACGAGTGGCTCAAACTGCCTGCGCTCTACTACAGGTGGCACTACGACAGCGCATTCGCGATCGACATGATGGGGCGCAACAATGACCCTGATCGTCCGCCAGCGGATCAGCGTCGGGTAGGCGAGCGGATTGCCAGCCTCTTTCAGAGCTGGCCCGAACATCTCGGCGCGAATGAGTCGACCCACGCCGCAGTCGAGGCCGGGCTGCTTGAGTTTCTGCGGGTGCTGGAGGTGCATTTCGGCGCCCATGCGTTCGTCCTGGGTGATGCACCGACACTGGGGGATTGCGCGCTGGCGGGGCCGATGTATGCGCATCTGTACCACGATCCGTACTCGGGTCGGCTCCTGCGAGAGCAGGCGCCGCTGGTGTGTGACTGGGTGAAGCGGATGCGCGGTATCGCCGCGGTTCAGCCGGACGCATCTTCAGCCGCGGACGAAGTACCCGAGACCATCGCCGCCGCGCTGCGCTTGCTGAGCGCCGATTTCGTGCCGGTGCTGCAGACGGCCATACCCCAGCTGCAGGCCTGGCTGGAAGAACATCCCGACGCGCCCGTGCCGCGCTACGCCGGCGAACACTCCTATACCCTCGGTCGCGGCCGCCCCTATGCGGCTGATGGCGTGCGTTCCGTCCACCCGTTTGAGCAGTGGAAACTGCAGCGCGTGCTGGATGCCGCGGCGGTTTTTACCGGCGGTGAGCGCGCTGAAGCTGAGCGCACGCTGGACCTGCTGGGCGCATCCGAGCTGCTGCAGATCGCTTTACCGCGGCGACTGACGCGGCGGGATTTTCAGCTGGTCAGGGAGCCTGTCTGAATGCGTAGCGTCCGCTTCGTTCTACTCTTCATCCTCGGCCTCTGTGGTCCTGTAGACGCCGCTGAGCGTCCGTTGGCCACGGTCGGCGACCTCGACCTCGAACGCTATCTGGGGGACTGGTATCAGATCGCACTGCTGCCGAACCGCTTCCAGGCGAAGTGTCGCGGTGAGACACAGGCGCATTACAGCCGCATGGAAAGCGGAGCGATCCGCGTGATCAACGAGTGCCGATTGGCCTCCGGAGAGCGCATCGAGGCGCAGGGTGAGGCGCGGTTGAACGACGCGTTCAATGACCCTGCGCGTCTGGAGGTCCGTTTTGCACCGCGCTGGCTGGCATGGCTCGGGATGGTCTGGGGCGATTACTGGATTCTCGCGATAGACGATGGGTATACCGCCGTCCTTGTCGGCGCTCCGGATCGTCGTTACCTGTGGGTGCTCGCGCGCCAGCCTCAGATGTCGGCCGAACGCTACGCCGCGTTCCTTGAGATTGCGCGGCGTCAGGGATATGACCTTAAGGATCTGCAGCGCGAACCCGGAACACAGCTCATCGACTGAGCCGCCTGAGTCGGGCGCCTGGAACTCAGCGCGGGACCTCTGACGCCGGCAGCAGGATACGGCTACAGTGAGCGCCTGCTACCGCGGGAGCTGCGCATGACTATCACCTTAGAGTCGCTCGATATTCATCGGCCGAGTCGCTACGGCCGGGGCTTTCCCTGGCGCGAGTGGGATCTCCTCAGGGCAGCGGCGCCGGTGTTCTGGTACGAACGCAACGACATCGAGCCATTCTGGGCCGTGACGCGCTATGACGACGTGATGGAAGTCTCTGGCCATCCTGAGATCTTCATCAACGGCGGGCCCCGCCTGCGCCTGACTCTGAAAGGGCAGCCTGAAGTGCTGCGCGAGGGGGTGGATGATTTCGGGCGTGAACGCGGCTGGGATCCGGAGGAGCCGCCCGATCTGACCTTCCTCGATAACCCGCGTCATCGGCACGTGCGCAAGCTCAGCAGCTGGGCTTATACGCAGTCCAGCATGCGCTCCATCTCGGCGCACTTCGAGGAACTGGCGCGGGGGTTCAGCGCAGAATTCGAAGCCCAGCTCGAAGCAGACGGGGAGGCCGGCCGGGCCAGTGATTTTGTCAGCGGCCTGGCCTGCAAGCTGCCGCTGGCGGCAGTCGGCGAGCTGATGGGGCTCGCGCCCGACGACTGGAAGCAGATCCTGGTGTGGTCCAACGCAGTGATTGGCGAGGTGGCGCCCGAAGCCATGCTGCCGGGTGAATCGACCGCGCAGGCCGCGGCGCGCAACCTTTACGAATTCCGTAGCTACCTCGAGGAGCTGGTACACGAGAGTCGCGCCAACGGTGCAGAGCGCGGTGGCTTTATCGACCGCATGGTGCATGCCCGCATCGAAGGTAAGCCGCTGAACGATCAGCAGCTGATTGGTTACCTGTTTGTGCTCATCGCCGCGGGCAATGACACCACCCGCAACGCGACGGCCGGCGGGGTGGCGGCCCTGCTCGAGCATCCGGAACAGGTTGCGCTGTTGTGCCGCAGACCGGAACTCGTGGGCTCAGCCGCTGAGGAGATCCTGCGCTGGACCTCGCCGGTGATTAACTTCCTGCGCACCTGCAAGCAGGACTACCGCCTGGGCGACAAGCTGATTCGGGCAGGCGACACGGTTGGCCTGTTCTACCCGTCTGCTAATCGCGACGACCGGGTGTTTGCCGAGCCTTACCGCTTCGACATCGCGCGTGATCCCAACCCGCATCTGACCTTTGGCTTCGGCGCCCATTTCTGTCTGGGAACCAATCTCGCCCGCGCTGAACTGAAGGCGTCGCTCAAGGCGCTCCTGCCGCTGTTGCCGCGGCTTGAGCTGGTCGGTGAGGGTGAGCGTATTGCGCACGCGCATGTCACCGGGTTTTCACACCTGCCGGTGCGTCTCGCGGCCTGAGATCTGCTACTCGCCGCTGTCCGCCAGACTGCCGCCCCGGGCCAGCCAGCGCGCGCACTCCGGGGGTAGCTCGCGTGCGGCGACAGCTTCGTAACGCGCGCTGTCCGTAGCGCTCAGCACCGCCTGCCAGCGACCGTTGGTGCCCTGGTTGATAAAAGTGCGGGCGCCGCCCTTCATGGAGCGCTCAAGGCGCGAAGACAGGGTATCCGCATGGGTCTTCATGTAGTCGAAAGAGCAGTGCTCGACGATGTCGGGGAGCCGGCTCTCGCTGAACGGGATCTCAAGGAAACCAGCCACGCGGCGGATGCAGCTCTCGAGATCCGCTTTCAGGTCGTTGAAGTGGAGCAGCAGAACGTTGGGCAGGTGCCGGATCTCCCACCAGCTGCGGATGTTGGAGAAAAAGGGCCACACGGGGGCGCCGTCGTTTTCCAGCCAGTTGCGGAAACCCTCGACGATGTCTTCCGGCGGCGGCGCAAGCGGCGGTCCGACCAGTCCCGGGGTTTCGTTCAGTCCTTTGTAGGCCCAGTCGGTATAGGACGCGTGATGATGATGCCAGCTCCAGTAAGCGTCGCGACCGTCGCGGGCAACATAGACGTAGCGCGCCTGTGGCGCGAAGACCAGCGCATCGACCGGGAGATGGGTTTTCAGACAGCGACGGTCGGTCTGACGGGCGGCGGCATCAAGCATATGGGCCAGCGGGATCACCCGCATTTCGATCCAGGGACTGGCGTCGAGTACGCCCGGCTGCTCCGCGCCATCGGCCAGCAGTTGCGCGACGATCTGCTGCATCCAGGTAGTGCCTGACTTGGCCCAGGTGGCAATGACGATATCTCCGTCCCGGATTGGGAAGTCGTTCCAGCGGGTCGAGTCCATGTGATGGTTCTGCATCTCCCGTGTCTTCCGCGGCCAGCCCGACGGTGGTGTGGCTTCCATGGTCTATCTCTCAGGTTGATTCCAGATCGGTGCAGCGAACTGTCAGCGTGGCAGGTCGGCGTCGCCTGCCTGCAGTGCGTGATGCCTCTGACTCTGCTGCAGAGCGCCGGATGAAACGGTCTCGCTGAGCACCCCGGGCCACGCCTGTGCCCAGCAGCAGCGATGATCGAAGCCTGGCAGGATCTGCAGCTCGGCGCCGGGCTGCCGCGCGATTGCTGCCTGCATCGCTGCGGCCGGTACGTTGTCGTCGTCCTCGCCGTAGAAATGCCACTGGCGGATGCTCGACGGCAGGGGTGGCAGCAATGCCGGATCGAGCGAGCCCGCGAGCGGTTCGGCGCCGTGGTGCGCGGCCCAGGCACCCACGTCGATATTGGCCGCCAGCGTCAGGACGGCGGAAACCTGCGGCAGACGTGGGGCGATCAGCATCGCCAGCGCGCCGCCCCCGCTATAGCCGATCAGGACCACAGGTGATTCGGGCCAGCGCGCGCCGAGCGCGCCGATGGCCGTGGTCATGGCGGCGACAATAGCTTCGCCATAGCGTTCATTTGTCCATAGCAGGGGGTCGCAGCCTGCGCTGGCGCCGTAATAGCACGGGCGTCCCACCAGCACGCTGGGCGCGGGATCCTGCTGCATCAGATCCAGCACCAGGCGCTCGCGTGTGGTCGGGTCGCGAGCTATGCGCACCTTGGACAGCCAGGGTTTTCCATCTCCGTCGAGATACACGTGGAGCGCCTCGCCCGGGGCGGGCGTGCGCTGCATGAATATGTCAACTGCGTGCGTCCCAACCGGGAGCTGCTCAACTTTGAGCCCCTGTGTTCTGGCCGCCTCATGAAAGCGGGTAGCCGGGGTGGTGCACGCACACAGCAGCCCGGCCGCGAGAAGCATCAGCGCCGTGCGGCGCTTGGAAAGAAAGGCCTTCAAGGTGCCGCGAAGGCCGGCATGATCTCCTCGCGCATTGCCGCTACCGTCGTCAGCGAGGCGCCAAGCGGCAGGTCACCGAACGCGGTACGGCAGAGCAGGTAGGAAATACCGGTTTCGGTGAGCAGCTGCCTGATACGTTCACGCACGCGTTCGACCGAGCCGACCAGGCACAGACCCGCAGCATCCGCATCGTCGAAATTATCCGGGAAGCTGAGCGGGATCGGACGATTGTTGGCGCGCCACAGGTGCAGCAGGCTGTCGAACCAGCGACGGTAGGCCGGGCGCGCAAGCTCCTGCGCGGCGGCGTCGGTCTCGGCAACGACGAGATGCCGATTGACGCCGATGAATGGCGCAGCGGCCCCGGTGTGGTCGGTGCGCGCGCGGGCCGCGTGATAGGCCTCCACAATGGCCCGCACTGCGGCGGCTGGCCCGTTGGCTACCACGTTCATGCCGCGCTCCGCGGCCCACACAGCGCGGTCGGGCTGCGCCACGCCGTACCACAGCGGCGGGTGCGGTTGCTGCACGGCGGTGATTTCGAGCGGCACATCGTCAAAGCTGTAAAACCGGCCGGCATGATTCAGACGTCCGCCAGCCAGTCCTTTCAGCACAATCGCGCAGACTTCCTCGTAAACCGCCTGGCGGTCTTCACGGTCGTCATAGAACCCCATTTCGATAGGCGAGATGCCGCGCCCCACACCGAGCTCGAAGCGCCCTCCGCTGAGCTGGTCGAGCATGCAGATCTCCTCGATGAGCCGCAGCGGATGATGAATGCTGAAGGTATAGACCAGGGGGCCGAAACGCAGTCGTTCGCTGTGCTCAGCGACAGCGGCGAGAAAGATCCCGGGCGCGGGAGCGAGGCCCAGAGGCGTGCCGTGATGCTCGGCGAGGTGGTAGGCATGAAAGCCTGCCGCGTCGTAGGCCTCGATAAGCTGCAGGCGCGCCCGGTACTGCTGGCTGGTCTTCAGGCCGCTGTTGTCCATGTGATCAAAGATGCCGAACTGCATGCGGTAATCCCTGCCTGTGCTGCGGTTGTGGGTGTTGTGCCGCCGGGCGAGCCGCGTCCCCTCGTGCCGCCTCACTATAATCGAAGCCACGCGCGGCACAGCACCGCAGACCGGGAGATCATCGGGATGAAAATAGGTACCACCATACGCAACATGGGTCCTGCAGCGACCAGAGACTGCATGCTGGCCTGCGCTCGTGCGGCCGAAGCTGCCGCTCTCGACCATATCTGGACAGTCGACCATATCGCGATCCCGCCGGATGACGCTGAGGGTTCGAACGGACGTTATCTCGACCCGCTGGCTTCGCTGGCGTTTTTGGCGGCAGCGACCTCGCGCATCGGATTGGGGATCGCGGTGCTCGTGGTGCCCTACCGACCGGCGCTGCCGACGGCCAAATGGATCGCCACGATCCAGGAGCTGGCCGGGGGGCGTCTGCATTTCGGCGTCGGGCCGGGCTGGATGAAGCCGGAGTTCCGCGCGCTCGGCGTACCGCACGCGGCTCGTGGTCGTCTGACCGATGAGACGCTGACGTTTATCCAGCGCTGTTTCAGCGCGGACGATGACGTTGTGAGCGTTAACGGCCAGGACTTTCTTTTTCGTCCCCGGCCGGCGATGCCACCCCTCTATGTCGGCGGCATGAGCGAGGCTGCGCTGCAGCGTGCGGTGCGGTTCGGCGATGGCTGGCTGCCGATCGGTCTGGACACGGAGAAGCTTCAGCCGCGCATCAAGCGCCTGCGCGAGCTTGCCGAAGCAGCGGGCCGCGAGTGCCCGGAGATCATCACGCTCGGTTCTCTGCCGGAGAGTGATGACGCAGCGCTGGCGGGGCTTACGGCCTGTGCGGAGCTCGGCGTCAGTCAGTTCATTCAGTCCTCGCGTTACGACAATCCGACCCAGTTCGAGGCAACTGTGGAGCGTCTTCTGAAGCTGCGTGACGCCGTGGCTTGAGGGGTCGGGAAGCGCTCGTCGCCCCTGCTACCATAGCCCGGGATCCAGCAGCGATAACGAGGTCAGCATGCGCGGTCGCCAGGTATTCATGGACAGTCTCCGGGCCCATGGGGCGCGGGCAATTTTCGGCAACCCGGGCACGACCGAAAACCCGGTTCTGGACAGCCTCATCGATTATCCCGAGATCGGCTACTACGTGGCTCTGCACGAAGGCGTGGCCGTGTGTGCGGCAGGGTTTTACGCACAGGCCAGCGGCAGCACGGCGGTAGCCAACGTGCATGTTGCGCCCGGTCTCGGTAACGCGATCGGCATGATGTACGGGGCCCTGAAAGCCTGTGCGCCGGTGATCGTCACCGCGGGTCAGCAGGACACGCGGATGCGGCTGCGCGATCCGGTGTTGCGCCACGATCTGGTCGCGATGGCCTCACCGGTCTGTAAATGGGCCGTGGAGCCGCAGAGCGCCGACGAGATGGCGCTGATCATGCGGCGTGCTTTCAAGATCGCGAACGAGCCGCCGGCCGGGCCGGTTTTCGTGGCCCTGCCGGTTAACGTCATGGAGCAGGAGACAGACCTCGGCGCAGAGACCTCCGGTCTGGTTTATCGCCACACCCTGCCTGACCCGGAGGGCGTGCGGCGCCTGGCGGAACTCCTGGCCGCCGCGCGTAACCCGGCGCTCGTTGCCGGGGACGAGGTCGCGGTGCAGGGCGCCGGCCGACAGCTGACCGCGCTGGCTGAGCGCTGTGGCGCTGCGGTCTACGTTGAATTTCTGCGCTCCCGTCAGCCGCTGACCTTCGGACATCCCTGTTTCCAGGGGCGGGTGCCTTACGAGGTAGCGAAGATCCGCGAGCTGTTTGCACCGCATGATCTGGTCGTCCTGTTCGGCGGACCGTTTTTCGAAGAGGTGTGGTTCGACGAGGGGGCTTTCATGCCGCCCGACACCATCGTCGCTCAGGTGGAATCGGCACCCTCCCGCCTGGCGCACAACTTCAGCCTCGATCTCGGATTGGCGGGCTATCTCCCGTCAACTTTCGACGCGCTCAACGAGGCGCTCGACCGGGCAGCAGGCGCCGATTTTGTCGCGGCTTCGCAGGCACGCCTGGCGACGCTGACCGCAGCGCGTGAACGCACCGCGGCCGCCTTTGCCGGACAGCTGGAGCGGGCGGCCAGCGACAGCGGGGTGATGACCTCCGCGCAGGTCATGGACACCGTTTCACGCGCCATGCCGGCGGACGCGGTGCTGGTTGATGAGTCGATCACCGGTTCGATCGATCTGTCTAACGCGCATACCAGCCGCGACGCCGACAATTTCTTCGGCTTCCGTGGCGGCGGTATCGGTCAGGGGATTGCGGGCGCACTCGGGGTGGCAGTGGCGCATCCGGAGCGCAGGGTCGTTGCCCAATCCGGAGATGGCTCGGCGATGTACAGCATCCAGGCGCTGTGGACCGCGGCGCACCATGGCCTGAAGCTGGTGTTCGTGATCCTTTCCAACCGCGAATACCGCGTGCTGAAGCACAACCTCGATATCTATCGGCAGCGTTTCAATGCGATCTCCGACAAACCGTACCCCCACATGGACCTGACGCGGCCGGGACTCGGCTTCGTCGAGATGGCCGCGGGGATGGGCGTGCCCGCGCAGCAGGTGGAAACCGTCGAGGCGCTTAAAGCGGCGCTGGCGACAGCGTTCGCGAGTGACGGGCCCTACCTCATCGACGCCGTGATCGCCGGCAAGCCGGGCTGAGCGCAGCCGCTCAGCGGCTGGACAGCTTGAGCTCGATGCGTCGGTTGCGCGCCAGCGCGGCGTCGCCGTCGCCCGCGTCCAGCGGGTGAAATTCCGCGAAACCGGTCGGCGCCAGACGGGTGGCGGGAACGCCTGAGCGCATGAGCTCACGGGCCAGGCTGATAGCTCTGGCGGTTGACAGCTCCCAGTTGGAGGGAAACCGCTCGGTGTGGATCGGGCGTCGGTCGGTATGGCCGTCAATGCGCAGGATCCAGTCGATGTCCGTCGGGATCTCGCGCATCAGCGTGTCGAGCATGGCCGCCAGTGTAGCGGCCTGGCGGCGCCCGCCGGCATCCAGTTCGTCCGATCCGGAAGCGAACAGGAGTTCGCTCGGGAGCACAAAGCGGTCGCCGACGATCTCGACGCCCGGCGTGTCCGCGAGGGCTTCCCGCAGGCGGCCGAAAAACTCGGAACGGTAGCGCTGCAGCCGCGCCGCCTCGTTGGCCAGCGCGAGATTGAGTTTATTGCCGAGGTCACGGATCTCAAGGTTTCGGGCATCGAGCTCTGCAGTGCGCAGATCGAGCGTGCGTGAGATCTCGGCCAGCTGGCGCCTCACCTCGGCAATCTGCGTGTTGAGCCGCTCGACTTCCGCCATGCGGGTGATGCGTTCCTGCAGCTCCTGCGACAGGCGCGCCTGGATATCGTCCCGCTCGCTCAGGACTCCGGCCAGCTCGTCCCGGATGCGGTCGCGCAAGGTCTCGAGTGCTGCAATCTGTGCGGATAGCCGGGCCATTTGCCGGGCCTGCCCGGACAGTTCGGTGGACTGAGTCGCAATCGTGGCGCTGCTTTCTGCCAGTTCTGCCTCGCGTTGCTGCAGCTGCGCGGTCAGATCAGTGAGTGAGCTTTCGGCACGCGCCAGGCTGGCGCTGCGCAGAGCGAGCTCTGCATCCAGCTCGGCACTGCGTGATTCCTCCAGCGACAGCAGCTCGCTCAGGCTGTTGACCTGCGCGGTGAGCCGTGCCAGCGCGGTATCCCGGTCCCCGATCGCCAGGGTCAGAAACTGCTGACCGACTACGGCAACGAGCAGCACGAAGACCACGACCATGAGCAGCGAGGCTGTGGCGTCGACGTACGCCGGCCAGATCTCCAGTGGACGTCGTCGCCGTAGCGAGGTCATGAGCTGCGTCCGGCGAGCGCGTTGGCCAGCGTTTTGTTCAGCAGGCGCAGCTCCATGCGCAGGTCGTCCGACAGCGTCTCATAGCCGTCCTGTTCGGCGACCTGGCGCAGCGCCCGAGTCAGCTCGGTCTGTTCATCGGCTATGCGCCCAAGGTTGTCATTCTGTTCGCGTAACGCCTGACGGAACTGTCCTAACGTGTCGTTCAGCTGACCTAGCTGGGTGCGCAGCTGGTCCCTGCCTGCATCATCGGCACGCCCTGCGCGCTGCATTTTTTCCAGGGCATCAGCGGTTTTTTCGAGCAGGGCTTCGAGATAGGCGGGCGCGCTGCTGATCTGGCCCTCCTCGGCAACGAGCCCGCTGGACAGTCGCGTGCTGCTGGACAGCCATTCCTCGAGTTCATTAACAAAGCGGTTCTGGGCATGGCCGGCCTGCAGGTCGAGAAAGCCGAGCACGAGCGATCCGGCCAGACCGAACAGGGAAGACGAAAACGCGATCCCCATGCCGCGCAGCGGGACTTCAAGATTGTCTTTCAGGGTGTTGAATATCGCTGCGCCTTCGGCGCCCTCAACACTCATGCCGCGGATCACGGCGGCTACGGACCCGACGGTGCCCATGAGTCCCCAGAACGTGCCGAGCAGCCCCAGGAAAACCAGCACGCCCACCAGATAGCGTGACAGGTCGCGTGATTCTTCGAGACGGGTGCGGATGGTGTCGAGCAGGGTACGCATCGAGGTAGTCGACAGGGACACGTCGCCACGCCCCTCGAGCAGGAGTTTCATGGACGCGAGAAGGCGCGGCTGGGGCAGGTCCTGATGGCTGCGCAGATTGCTGCGCCAGTGCTCGACCCAGGCGATTTCGGGGTAGAGCGAAAGCACCTGACGAACCGTCACCACCCCACCGACGATGAGCACCAGCACGATGACGCCATTGAACCAGGGGTTGGCCATGAAGGCGGTCGCCAGAGGCACGGCGATAGCGCCGCACCCGAGCAGGACCGCCAGGGAAAAGAGCCCCATCCATAACAGGTAGCTGCGCGGTTGGGTCATGGTGGGCTGCTCCTTTCAGATTTCGCCCTGGGCGGGACAGGGCTCCAGATTCTAGCTCCTCCCAGAAGACCTCAAGCCTGTGGCGGGTATTCCGGTGTGCTCAGGCCAGGCAGGCTGTTCGCGCTGTTAACGTGAAACCACCCTGACACGGAATGGCGCAGACGGCTCGCCGGCAGCACTTCGTGCGTGAATTTTTCGCTCAGGAAACAGACCACCGTGCCGTCAGCCGGCAGCACCCGGTGCAGCACCTGAGCAGGCTGCCCGGGCGTGTAGACCACCAGCTGGCCGCCTTCGTCGCTGAGCCAGTCACGATTCAGGTAGGTCACCAGGGACAGAATGCGATTCGAGCCGCCGCGGAAAGCATCGACATGCCGCTGGTAGCGATCGCCCGGCGCGTAGCGCGCGATATGGCTCTCGAATTCGAACAGACCGAGAAAAAGCCGTCGATTCAGATACAGGCGCAGGGCCTCCGCCCAGCTGAACCAGGCGTCGAGGCCAGCGTTCTCGGTTTTGAGCCAATGAATCTGATTGCTGCGGATTGCCCGAGTGTGGATGAGTTCATCACCGCGACCGACCCCGGCGAGGTGAAAATCAGCGGTTCTCAGCGACTGCATGTAGGTATGCAGCGCGGTCGCCACCATCAGCGGCAGGGCCGCCGGCAGGACCGCTATCCCCTCGTGCTCGAGGGCGCTCGCAAGCTGCTCGAAAAGGGCTTCTGACCAGCTCACCCGTGTGCCTTTTTAAAGGGGTTTCTGTGCGGCGTATGTACACTAGCGCCGCATGAAACACTACTGGCTGGTAAAGACCGAACCGCACGCTTACAGCTGGGGCGATCTGGCATCCCGCGGGGATGCCGGCGATATCTGGGACGGGGTTCGTAATCACCAGGCGGCGCGCTACCTGTGCGAGATGGAGGCCGGCGACGCGGTCTTTGTCTACCACTCGGGCGCCGAGCGCGCCGTGGTCGGCCTGGCAGAGGTCAGTGCGCCGGCGTTTCCGGATAAGACGGATGCCAGCGGGCGCTTTGTTGCGGTCATGCTGCGTGCGCTCGAGCGCCTTCCTGCCGCGGTCACGCTGGCGCAGATCAAGGCGGATCCGGGTCTGGTCGATATGCTGCTGCTGCGACAGGCGCGGCTGTCGGTGATGCCGGTGGCGGCGACCGCCTGGGACAGAATTCTGCAGCTCGCCCGCGACGCCTGAGCGGTCTGCGGCGCGCTGGTTGCGATGGCAGTTCCTGACAGGGATTGTTAGTTTCCTGGTTTTTGCACGGGGAAAGCTGTGTACCGACCCAAGCGACCTGGCGCTGAGTTTTTTGCCTGCCTGCTGCAGCGCCGGTGGCTCCCAGGTGTTTTTGTCCTGTTCATGTCGCTCAACGTGAGCGCTTTCGATACCTCCCGCATTGAGGATGCAGAGGTGCGCGCGTGTGCCGACCGCGCCTTGCCTGCCTCGACCCTGTCAATGACACAGCGGGTCGAGGTTCATGGTTCACAGGGCGCTTATCGCGAATCTATCCGTGAGGTTTTCTGGCGACGCTCCGACACGAATGACTCCCGGGTGCTTGTGCGCGTGCTGGAGCCGATAGATGACAAAGGCGTTGCGGTTCTGATTAACGACGACGCTCACCGCAACACGACGTCCTATGTAACCTACTCGCCGAAACTGAAGCGGGTGCGACGCGTCACGGGCGAATCTTTCTTCGGCTCCATCCTCGGGACAGATTTCACGTACGAAGACTTTTCCTACTACTACCGGGTAGACGAGCGTGAGCAGGTCGAACGCGTCGACGATATCGCGCTCGACGGAGCGCCTGCCTACGTTCTGGAAACCATCAAGGAAGACAGCGAATCCCACTACAGCCTGCTGCGTTTCTTCGTCGATCAGGCTTTCTGTCTGCCCGTCCGTACGGATTTCATCGCGCATAACGGGACCCTGCGTAAGCAGCTGCGGGTCGAACGGGAGAGCATCACGGATGTCGACGGTCACTGGGTGCCCTATCGAACCACCATGCAGGATCATCTGCTGGGAACGCGCACGCTGTTTGAGGTGCTCGAGGTTGTGATCGATCCGGAACTTGACGCGTACCTGTTTGAGGAAGCGGCATTGAAGCGCGGTAACTGAGCTGATTCGAATGTCTCCGGCGCAGCTGGCTGTCACCTGCCGCCCATCAGCCCACTGCCGGGCGGTTCTGAATCCGCGCTGATCAGCTCAATGTATCTGCGGCCTTTTCACTGGTTGCTGGACCACCCGCGCTGGACCCTGCTCGGGTTGCTCATTGCCTTCGTCACCGCCTTCACGACCCTCTGGAACTTTCCAGCGGGGCAGGCGGCGCTCGAGGTCGATCCGTCAATCCGCGGATTGCTGCCACGGCACGGCCCGGAACTCGATCTTTTCGAGACCGTCCGCGAGCGCTACGACAGTGACGACGTTCTCCTTGTCGCGTGGACTGGTCCGGAGTTGTTCACGCCGCAAGGACTGCGAGGCTTTAAAGCCCTCGCTCGTGAGGTTGAGCGATTGGCCGGTGTCGAGCGGGTCGAGAGCCTGGCGACGGCGTTGCACATCGTTGCTGACGAGGACGTTACCGACGTGGGTGCCTACCTCGCCAGGCTCCCCGATTCATCTGCCGAGGCGCAGCTGATTGCGCAAGCTGCGCGTGCCGATCCGTTGAACGCTGGGTATCTGATCGCCCGGCAGGGCGATGGCGCGGTCATCGCTGTCCATTTTTCGGCGGCGCTGTCGGCGCGGGATTTGATTCCCGTTGTGCAGCAGATAGAAGCGTTGTCCGCGTCCAGGTCCCCTGCAGGCGTTGATTCGTTCCTATCAGGCCCGCTGTATGCGCGGCTTGAGATCTCTCGGCTGCTGCTGGTCGATCTCTTCCGGGGTATGCCGCTCGCCATGCTCGTGACCCTGCTCATTGCTGCCGGAGCATTCCGGCATCTCCACGGTGTGCTGCTTCCTCTGAGCGCTAACACGCTTGCCGTCGCGGGGACCCTGGCACTGTTCATCGCAACTGGACACACCCTGAATTACGTCACGGTCATCCTGCCTCCCACGATCTATGTCGTTGGTTTTGCCTATGCGATGCATGTGGTCGCCGAGTTTGACCGGCAACCACACGACGCAGCCGCTCCGGACGCACGTCTGCGGCGGACCCTGGATGAGACCTGGGCGCCCATCACGCTGACCGCCTGGACAACTGCGCTCGGGTTTGCTGCGCTGATGACCAGCGCGATTGATTCAATCCGGGTGTTCGGCCTGTTTGCCAGCACAGGGACCCTGCTCGCCTGGTTCAGCGCCCTGACCGTGGTGCCGCTTGGCCTGCGCCGTGTCCCCGGGAAACAGGACGGCAGCGCGTCTGTATCCCGCCGGCGCGGGGCCGTAGCGCTCAGCCGTCTGGCGGTTAATCACGGCAGGGCGCTGCTGGTGGCCGCGAGCGCTCTGAGTCTGCTGGCCGCGGCCGGTGCGAGCCAGGTCAGGGTGGGCACCGACTATCTGGAGAATTTCGCCGAGGAGTCAACGCTGCGCCGTAACTTCGCGCAGCTGGGCGAGATGTTTTCCGGGGCCGTGCCGCTGCAGATCCTGATTGAGGCCGATCGCGAGAACGCCTTCCATGAGCCCGATAACCTCACCGCGGTGCGGGACCTCGAAGTCTGGCTGATGCAGCAGCCCGAGGTCGGGGGTGTGTATTCGCTGGTTGACTACCTGGGCGAGCTCGAAAAAGCGCTGGCGCCGGACCTGGTCGATGCCGACCCGGTGCCGCCCTCGGCCGGGGTCGCGCGACATCTGCTTCTGCTGGGTGGCAGCGAGGACGCCCGCCGATTCGCTGACGCCGACTATCGCAGCACCCTGCTGCAGGTTCGGCTGCACGTGATCGAGAGCGCAACATTGAATGCACTGGTAGCGCGGATCGAAACGCGGCTGCAGACCCTGCCGGCAGATCTGCGCGGCGCCGTGACGGGTAGCTCCTGCCTGATCTCCCGCACAATTGATGCGGTTACCCGCGGACAGCTGACGAGTCTGCTGCTGGCGTTTCTACCTATCTCGCTGGTGGTGCTGGGGGTGTTCCGCTCGGTTCGCATTGCGCTTCTGGTCATGATTCCCAACGTTCTTCCCATACTGGCGTTCTTCGGCCTGCTCGGGCTCAGCGGCATGACCCTCAATCTCACCACCAGTCTGGTGGCCGCCGCAGTGCTGGGGATTGCGGTGGATGACAGCGTCCATTTTTTTCTGCGTCTGCGCAGGGAGGTCGCGAGAGGCCTCAAGGGTCAGGCCGCCATTACAGAGGCGCTCGATGGGGTTATCCGTCCTGTGACCTTATCCACGCTGGGGCTTGCCGCTGGCTTCGCCACCCTGCTGAGCGGAGAGCTCATCGCACAGGGAGAATTTGGCATGCTGGCCGCGGCGACGCTGGTTATCGCGTGGATCCTGGATCTCAGCGTGTCTCCGGCGCTGGCCTGGGTGGGTGGCATCGCCGGGCAAGCGGGAGATACCGCGCCCCGGGCGCGGCGTTGAGAGCGAGCACGCCGGAGCAGTCAGATGCTCAGGTCGAGCAGGTTGTAATCCCGTATGGAACTTCGGGCGGCGTCGTTCCAGCGCAGGGCATCCATCGACTCGGCCAGAGGCGCGTAGCTGTAAGGGACCTCATCCGGGTAGCGCTGCTGCCGCGCATCGATGCCGTAGGCGATGAGATGCGAGCGCGTGCGGACGCGGTTTTCGTCATACGTAGCGACAGCGTTGTGTACGCCGCCAGCCGTGACGTTGAGCACGGAGGCGCGGCGGTGGAAGCCGAAATTCAAAGTCACCCTGGTGTTCTGACTCGTGTTGGCAAAGGAGCCGTGCACGGTCTGGCGGTTGCAGATAGCGACGTCCCCGGGCGCACAGATCATGGGCACCGCGTCGGGCAGGCGGTCAGAGCCGCAGGCATCGACCAGCGCCTTGATATCGACCCGACCATGCGCGTGCGAACCCGGCAGGACCCAGACGCCGTTTGCCGCCGTGCAGCCGTACAGCTGGGCCATGAAATTAAAGCCGTGCGTGCCCGCGTCCAGCGTCGGGCTGTCCCAGTGGGTCACCCCGTCCTGATGCCAGGCGACGGAAGCGCCCTGGCCAGGACCTTTAAACCAGACTCCTTCATTGAACGGGGTGAAATCCGGGCCGTTGACTGCCGCCGCAACGCGCAGCAGGTCGGGATGCCCGTACAGACGCAGGCAGGCGTCGGAGAACTGCAGCGTGCCCAGCATGAGGTACATGACTTTCTCCGGGGCATCTGTCCCCGGATCAGGTTCAAACATGCGTGCCGGATGACGGCCGTTGGCGAGTGCGGTGCCGCCGAAGGGATCACTCAGCGGGCGCGCCCAGAAACAGGTCGGTGCTGCGCTGCCGTACCCCCAGGCGGGGCGGCCGTGGCGGTCGACCGCGGCGCCCTCGTGCGCCGGAATGTGCTCGAGAAGTTCGTTCAGATCCCGCTCGATGTCATCGAGCTCGTCCTGTTGCAGCACATCAGTGAAAACATAGAACCCGGTTTTCCAGTAGGCATCCAGGATGGATTGCTCAACATTGCCTGCGGAGTCGAAACGGATGGGACCGCGGTTGCCGAGGGACATGGCGCGATCCTCGCCGGCGCGCAGATAGCTCTGCATCGCATCTTCCCGCTCGCCAAAATGGGTATGAACGTCGTCACGTTGCGCGCTGAGAACCATGGGACACCTCCGTTCGCGGCCACGACCTCATTATGATGCGGTGATGTTCGAACTCAAAAGATGCCGGAGGCGAGGTGCGGGGCGCGTACCACCAAGGCCGACAGCCGGCGGCCGCGCATGACGAAACCGTTTTTCCCCGCCGCCGAGCGCAACAAGGGCCCGATCCTCGAAGCGCTGCGCGCTTACCTTTGCGTACCGGCGCGCGTGCTCGAGGTCGGCGCCGGTAGCGGCCAGCACGCGGTGCATTTCGCCGCTGCTTTGCCCGGGGTGGTCTGGCAGTGCAGCGATCTGCCTGAATGCCTGCCCGGGATCCGCGCCTGGGTTGAAGAGAGCGCGCTGGCCAACCTGCTGCCGCCGGTGGTGCTGGATGTGGCCCAGGAAGCCGCTGCCTGGCCGGGTGGCTCCTGGGACGCCATCTACAGCGCCAACATGCTTCATTTCATGCCCTGGGAAGCGGTGCCGGTATTCATGAGCGGCTGCACGCGGGCGCTGTGTGACCAGGGGCTGCTCGTGGTTTATGGTCCGTTCAACGAGGAAGGGCGCTACACCAGCGAAGGCAACCGGCGTCTGGATGCCTGGCTTGCTGCTGAAAACCCGGCTTATGCCATCCGCGATCGCGAGGCGGTCTGCGCCCTGGCTGCTGCCGCTGGTTTGCGGTTATTGGAGGACCGTGCCATGCCGGCTAACAATCGCCTGCTGGTATGGCGCAAAGCCGGCGCGGCTGCAGCGGTCCTTGCCGATGACGCCGAGGAGGAATGACCCATGGCATGGCTCGACAGAGACGCAGCACGTCTGCACTACAGCGACAGCGGCACCGGCCTGCCGGTCCTCCTGACTCACGGCTTCGGCGCATCCGGCGAGATGTGGCGGCCGCAGATTGACGTTCTTGGTGACCGCTATCGGTTCATCACCTGGGACATGCGGGGGCATGGCCGGACGCAATGCCCGATGGATGATGCGCAGTTCACCCACGAACATACGATGGCCGATCTGCTCGCACTGCTCGATCACCTTGAGCTGGAACAGGCGGTGATCGGCGGTCATTCTCTCGGAGGCTATATGTCGCTGGCTTTCCATGCGCGCCACCCGACCCGGGTTGGCGCCCTGTATGCGCAGGCCTGCGGTCCGGGGTATCGCAATGACGAGGCACGCGCACGCTGGAACGAGCGCGCGCGATCCCGCGCTGAGCGCATCGCTGTGCGCGGTTTTGACGGCAGTGCCCGCGCACCCGAGGTTGCGATCAGCGTGGCTGGCACGCCGGCTGGTCTGGCTGCGGCGGCACGCGGGATTCTGACGCAGGTCGACGCGACGGTGATTGACAGCCTGCGATCGGTCGTCGTACCCGCCCTGATCGTGGTCGGCAGCGATGACACCCCGTTCGTGGATGCGACGGCGTACATGGAAAGTCGGATTCCCGGTGCCCGCCGGGTGGTGGTCTCCGGGGCCGGGCATGGTGTCAACGTGGAGGCCGCTGAGCCCGTTACAGCCGCGCTGGGCGAGTTTCTTGCGGGCCTGACGCTGTGATCGGGGATCGCGCAAAACGGTATCATTGCCGACCGCCTGGAGACCGGGCTCTGCCGGGCGGCGCAACAGCTATGAGGAAGGGAGCATGAGCGACGTTTTTATCGCCGGCGTCAGCATGACGCATTTCGGCAAGCACCTTGAACGAAGCCTGAAAGACCTGGCGGGCGAGGCACTCAACGCAGCTCTGCAGGATGCCGGGTGTGAGGTCGGGCAGCTGGAAGCGGTGTTTTTCGGCAATTGCGTACAGGGCCACATGGAAGGCCAGGACATGGTTCGTGGCGAGATTGCGCTGCGTCCTTTCGGCGTCTCCGGCGTTCCGGTGATCAATGTCGAGAACGCCTGTGCGACGGCCAGTACCGCTTTCCACATGGCGGTTAACTACATCCGTGCCGGTGCGGCGGATATCGCGCTGGCTATCGGCGTGGAAAAAATGTTCTCTAACGACAAAAACCTCATGTTCAGCGCCTTCGACGGCGCCTGGGACGTGCATGAGGTGGAGCAGAGCAAAGCCCTTTTCTCCGCCATGGCGGAGGGGGTCGAAGTACCTGAAGGCTCGACCTCGCCGCGTCCCTACAGCGTATTCATGGACATTTATGCGGGATTCTGTCGCATGCACATGCGCGAATTCGGCACCACGCAGAAGCAGCTCGCAGCCATTGCCGCGAAAAACCACCAGCATTCCACCGGCAATCCGTTGTCGCAGTACCAGAAAGCTTTTTCTGTCGACGAGGTTCTTGCTGCAGCGCCGATTACGTATCCGCTGACCCTGCCAATGTGTTCGCCGGTCAGCGACGGCGCGGCTGCGGCGATCGTGTGCAACAGCGCTGGACTCAAGCGGCTCCAGCAGGCGCGGAAAGAAACCCCGCGCGTGCTGGCGAGCGTCATTCAGGCCGGGAGCAACCGCGCGATCACGGAATTCGATAAGCATGCCAGCCGGCTGGCGGGAGAGAAGGCCTATGCCCAGGCCGGACTGGGCCCGGCAGACATCGATGTGGCGGAGGTTCACGACGCCACGGCGATGGGTGAAATCATCGAGCTGGAGGCGCTTGGTCTGTGCGCGCTCGGCGACGGCGGACCTGCTGCCGAGCGCGGCGAGACGACGCTCGGGGGGCGGCTGCCGGTCAATCCCTCGGGGGGGCTGGAATCGAAGGGTCATCCTATCGGGGCTACCGGGCTCGGGCAGATTTACGAACTGGTGCTGCAGCTGCGTGGCGCGGCCGGGGGACGGCAGGTGGACGGTGCCAGGATCGGTCTGGCGCAGAACGGCGGCGGCATCGTCGGCATTGAAGAGGCGGTGACCTGCGTCAACATCATCGGCGCCTGAGCGCCGCCTGCGGAAGATCACAAACCCGGGCCGGGCGGTCGGGTATTAAATGAGGAGACGGCTCTCCACGCGACGGGGCGGTGCCTGGCAGCCAGGATCGCCCTGACCCGGTGGCAGAGTGCCGGGATGGCGGGCGGTCAAGCGAACCGTCGTCGGAACGGGAAACATCATGGGAAAGAAACTGGGACGCTTCATCATGGCGCTGGACGGCACGAGCCTGCCGCCGCGCGAGGATATCGGGGGCAAAGCCTGGTCGGTGGCGCGCATGCAGAGTCTGGGGCTGCCGGTGCCGCCTGCGGTGGTGGTTACCACCGACGCCTGTCGTGCCTACCTCGAAGGCGGTGAGTTCCCCATGGGTCTGGCGCAGGAGCTGGACGAAGCGGTGGCCTGGCTGGAGCAGGCGACCGGACGTGGTCTCGGCGCCACGCACAAGCCGCTGCTGGTCTCAGTCCGCTCCGGGGCTGCGATCTCCATGCCCGGCATGATGGACACCGTGCTGAATCTCGGCATCAATGCTGCGACCGAGCAGGCGCTGGCTGCGGAAGCGGGCGACCCGGATTTTGCGCGTGATACCCACCGACGTTTCCTCGAGCTTTATGCGAGCATCGTCCTGAAACTGGTGCTCGACCCGGTGCACGATCCGCACAGCCTGCTGGCGGCAATCGCCGCCGAGGGCGCAGCCGTGCCCGCGACGCCGCGCGAGCAACTGCAGGCGGCGGTGGAGGCAGTGTTTGCCTCCTGGAACTCGCGGCGCGCCAAGCGCTACCGCAAACATCACGCGATCCCCGACAGCCTGGGCACGGCAGTCACCATTCAGGCGATGGTATTCGGCAATCTCGACGAGCGCTCAGGCACCGGGGTGCTGTTCAGCCGCAACCCGCTCACCGGTGAACCGGCGCCCTATGGCGAGTATCTGCATCAGGCGCAGGGTGAAGATGTGGTCTCGGGTAAGTTCACGCCGGAGCCGCTGTCGGCGTTGGAACGCAGTCTGCCCGGCGTGTACCAGGAGCTGATGCGCGCCGCCGCCGCGCTGGAAAGCGAAAATGGTGACGTACAGGATATCGAGTTCACCGTACAGCAGGGCAGTCTGTTTCTGCTGCAGTCACGGGCGGCGAAGCGCGCGCCGCAGGCGGCCGTCCGCTTCGCCGCCGATATGGTCGCAGAAGGGCGGATCGACGAGGCAACCGCGCTCTCGCGGGTTTCCGCCGAGCAGGTGCGGACCTTGCTCAGGCCACGGCTCGCAGCGGACGGTGCAGCCGGGCAGACGGTTCTCGCGCGCGGTGAAATCGCCTGTCAGGGTGTGGGCACGGGGATAGTGGTGACGGATTCAGACGAGGCGGAGTCGCGCCATGCCCGCGGCGAGGCGGTGGTGCTCGCCCGTGCCACCACCAGCCCGGAGGACGTCCACGGCATGATTGCTGCAGCCGCGGTAGTGACCGAGCAGGGAGGCTCGACATCCCACGCCGCGGTGGTCGGTCGTGCGCTCGGTGTGCCCTGCCTGGTCGGCTGCGGAAGTGGGAGCGTGACTGCGCTGGCCGGACAGATAGTGACGGTCGATGCCAACAGCGGGCAGATCTACGCCGGCGTTCTCGAGGTCGAAACACCTGACGAGACCGCGGATCCGCGCATGGCGCAGCTGGTCGGCTGGGCCGCGGCGCGCAGCCCGATCGCGGTGCTGGCGGAGACTGCCGCTGAAGCCGCCGATGCTTTCGACCTCGGCGGCGTTGAAGGCGGCGAGGATCCTGCCCGCCTCGCAGAGCTGCTGCACGGGCGGTCCGTGGTGCGCGGCGGGGCGATCGAATCAGACGCCGGCGTCGCGGCTGCCCTCGCTGCCGGCGTTAAGACCATCATTGCGCGGCATCCATTGCCCGTGCTCCTGGCTGCTGTGCAGGCGCAGGCGGCCACCTGAATTTACCCAGAGCGAAACGACCGAGGAACCGGCGTCATGAGCCAACCGACACCCCGCGATATCGAAAACCTGATCGAAATGTTCCAGGCATCAGACTGGGAGGAGATGCACCTGAAAACGGGTGATCTCGAGATCTTTCTGTCACACGATCCGGCGGCCAGCGGGCCGGCGAGCGCTGTAGTGCAGGCTGCGCCCGCATCAGGTCCCG
Source organism: Gammaproteobacteria bacterium (assembly GCA_038116745.1). Classification (GTDB taxonomy): domain Bacteria; phylum Pseudomonadota; class Gammaproteobacteria; genus JAYODW01. Next base: position 58,855 of record JAYODW010000011.1, on the reverse strand, counting down.
TGTCGGCTCCCGCGGTCACTGCGGCGCCCCCAGCCGCCCAGGCGGCTGCGCCGGCATCCGCCGCCAGCAGTGCCGCAGTTGTCCCTGAGGGCATGGTCGGCGTGTCGGCGCCCAATCTCGGCACCTTCTACCGCGCGCCAAAGCCTGGCGCCCCACCTTATGTGGAAGTCGGGCAGGTGGTAACGCCGGACTCCGAGGTGTGCCTGATCGAGGTCATGAAGCTGTTCACGCCGGTCAAGGCGGGTGTCGCTGGAACCGTCAAGGAAGTGTGTGTCAGCGACGGCCAGATGGTGGAGTTCGAGCAGCTTCTGGTCATTATCGAGCCGTCAGCCTGAGTCCGGCGCAAAGGTTTTACGTATGTCGATTAACCGGGTCCTGGTAGCGAACCGCGGCGAGATTGCGGTGCGCATCATCCGTGCCGCGCACGCGCTGGGGATCGAGACCGTGCAGGCGGTGTCCGCCGCCGACACTGAGAGCATGGCGGCACGTCTCGCCGATCAGGTGGTGGTACTTGGACCCGCTGCTTCGCGCCAGAGCTACCTGGATGCGAATCTCGTGGTGCATGCGGCGCGTGCCACCGGCTGTGACGCGCTCCACCCGGGCTACGGCTTTCTGTCTGAACGTGCGGCGCTGGCGCGGTTGTGTGATGACAACGGCGTCGTCTTCGTCGGCCCGGATGCCGAGGTGATTGACGCACTCGGCGATAAGCTGCGGGCACGCGCGATCGCTGAACAGGCCGGTGTGCCGCTGGTGCCAGGCACCGATCAGATCGCTTCAGCCGCGGACGCGCGGCGCGCGGCGGCTTCGCTGGGCTTCCCCGTCGTCATGAAAGCGTCGGCCGGGGGCGGTGGGCGCGGCATGTTCGTCGCGCGCAGCGACGCTGATCTCGAGGCGTCGTTCGACAAGGCCAGTGCCGAGGCTCTGGAGGCATTCGGCGACGGCACCCTGTACATGGAACGCTATGTTGAAAACGCACGCCACGTCGAAGTGCAGATCGCCGGTGATGGTGCGGGGCGTGTGGTGCATTACGGCGAGCGGGACTGCTCGGTCCAGCGGCGCTACCAGAAAGTAATTGAAGAGGCGCCCTGCGCGCTCATGCCCGACGACCTGCGAGAGGCCTTGCATGCGTCCGCGGTCAAGCTGCTGGCCGGACTTAAGTACCGCAATGCCGGCACCGTGGAATTTTTATACGACGTGGACCGCCGGGCGTTTTATTTCATCGAGGTCAACACCCGGATCCAGGTTGAGCACCCGGTGAGTGAACAGGTCACAGGTCAGGATCTGGTCCAGACCCAGTTCCGCATCGCGGGCGGGGAGAAAGGCGCCCTGCCCCGCCAGGATCAGATCCACCTCGCGCGGCATGCCATCGAATGCCGGCTGAATGCCGAGGATGCGGCCAACCAGTTCCGACCGAGCCCGGGGCGCATTACCCGTTGGTCACCGCCCGCCGGCGCAGGCGTCCGGGTCGACAGCCACTGCACCGACGATTACCTGGTACCGCCGCACTACGACTCAATGATCGGCAAGCTCATCGTGACCGCAAAGGACCGCCCATCCTGCGTCGAGCGTCTGACAGCAGCACTCGACGCGTTCAGCATCGAAGGCCTGACGACCAACCTGCCGCTGCTGCGTTTCATCGCCCGGCATCCGGATTTTCAGGCAAATCAGTTTCATACCCGCTGGCTGGAGCAGAGCGTGCTGCCGGCCTTCGAACAGAGCCAGTAAGGAGCGTCTCTCATGGCCCAAATTGAATTTCTCGACGAAACCATGCGTGACGGGCAGCAGAGCCTGTGGGGCATGCGCATGCAGGCGGGCATGGCCCTGCCGGTTTCCCCGATCGTTGACCGCACGGGTTACCGGGTTATCGACCTCACCGGCTCCTCGATGTTCGAGTGTCTGATCAAGTACTGCTATGAGAATCCCTGGGAAGGACTCGACCTGCTGGTGCATGCCATGCCGCGCACGCGGATCCGCGGCGGCATGCGCTCCAATGCGTCGGTGACCTTTGGTGTCACACCGGATTCACTGATGGACGCCTGGATGCGCCAGCTGAACGTGCATGGCGTGCGCAGCTTCTGGATCTATGACGTCCTGTTCAATAACGACAAGACCCGTCGCCTGGCCAGGCTCGCGAAGGAATTCGGCTCCGAGGTCGCCGGCGCGGTGATGTTCACCCTGAGCCCGGTGCACACCGACGAGTACTACGCGAAACAGGTCGATGAGCTGGCCTCGAGCGACGATATCGACACCATTCTGCTCTACGACACGGCTGGGGTGCTGGAGAAGGAGCGCCTGTCGACGCTGGTTCCAGCGATGAAAGCCAAGGCGCGAGGCAAGCCGCTCGAGTTCCATTCCAATAATCTTCTGGGGCAGTCGGCCAAGGCGTATCTGGACGCGATTGATCTCGGCGTAACCATCCTGCACACCGCGGTCAGGCCGATGGCTAACGGACCTTCGGTGCCCTCGGTTGAGATCATGACGCGCAATATCGAGCTGCTTGGCCACACCCACGATCTCGACACCAGCCTGTTCCAGCCGGTTGCCGAGCACTTCGAGAAAGTCGGGCGGTCGGCGGGCTATCTGGTCAATCAGTACGCGGAATATGACGTGATGTCGATCCAGCATCAGGTGCCTGGCGGCATGGTCGGCACCCTCAAAGCGCAGCTGGTGCAGCACGGTATGAGTGAGCGACTGGATGAGGTCCTGGCGGAAACGGCGGTCGTGCGTCGTGAGCTCGGCTATCCCGGTATGGCGACGCCCTTCAGCCAGCTGGTGGGCACTCAGGCAGTGCTGAACATCATCACCGGCAAACGTTACTCGTCCATCCCGGATGAGGTGATCCAGTACGCAGCCGGCTTCTACGGGCAGCCGGCCGGACCGATCGATCCGGAGATTATGGACCGCATCATGTCTTCGCCACGGGCCAAGCAGGTCGTTGCAGCACCGCCGCCGCAGCCGACCATCGAGGAGCTGCGCGCGGAGTACGGTACGGACGACGACGATGAGCTTATTCTGCGCGCTCTGGTTGCGGGTGAGGGTCTTGACCGCATGCGGACCTCCGGGCCGGTCAAGACCAGCTATCCCTATCTCTCCTCGCCGGAGCTCGACCAGGTCGCGCGCCTGATGAAGCTGGCGACGGCGCCTGTAGTGCAAATCAAGTCGGCGGAGTTCGAGCTTTCGCTCAGGAAATCTCAATGAGTCAGCGTCGCGCCGTTATCGTCGACGTCGTGCGTTCGCCGTTCGGGCGCGCGCGCGACAACGGCGCGCTGGCGCCGCTGCATCCTGTCAATCTTTATGCTCATGTCCTCGAAGCGCTGGTGGCGCGAACAGGAATAGACCCGGCGCTGATCGAGGACGTCATTACCGGCTGTGTCATCCAGGTGGCCGAGCAGTCCGGCAACATCGGCCGTCAGGCGGTACTCGCGGCCGGCCTGCCCGAATCGGTCCCCGCTGTGACCCTTGATCGTAAATGTGGCTCTGCGCAGCAGGCGCTGGATTTTGCGGCGCAGGGTGTCATCGCCGGTGCCTACGATGTGGTGATCGCCGGCGGGGTCGAGATGATGAGCAAAGTCCCCATGCGCATCAATCGCATGGGCAAGGACAACGAAGGCAGTCGGTTCCACGCGCGCTATCCCGAGGGCCTAATCCGGCAGGGCATCTCGGCGGAGCTGATCGCGGCGAGATGGGCGCTGACGCGCGAGAACCTGGATCGTTTTGCGCTGCGCTCGCATCACCTGGCAGCGGCCGATGCCGATGGCGTCGCCCGCGATATCGCGCCGATTGAAGTCACTGACGATGCGGGGGCTACGCGCCGTGTGGCGCAGGACGAGGGCGTGCGCGGAGATTCCACCCTGGAAAAGCTGGCGAGTCTTAAACCCGCATTTGAAAACCCGGAGATGGCGGCGCGCTTCCCGGAGATTGACTGGCGCGTGACCGCAGCCAGCTCGAGTCAGGTGACCGATGGCGCCAGCGCCGTGTTAATCGTTGAGGAGCAGACGGCGTCGCGTCTGGGACTCAGGCCGCGTGCGGCGGTGACCCATTTCGCCGTCGCCGGTGACGACCCGCTGCTGATGCTGACGGCGATTATTCCCGCGACCCGCAAACTGCTGCAGCGCGCCGGGATGCTGCTGAGCGCTATCGATGCCTACGAGGTAAATGAAGCTTTCGCACCGGTGCCGCTGGCCTGGGAGAAAGCGCTCGGCGCCGACCCTGAGAAACTCAACGTGTTCGGCGGGGCTATCGCGCTGGGCCATCCGGTGGGTGCATCAGGTGGACGCCTGCTGGCCAACCTGCTGCGGGCGCTCGAAAGCCGGGCGGGACGTTATGGACTGCTGACGATGTGTGAATCAGGAGGCATGGCCAACGCCACCCTCATCGAACGCCTGTAAGCAGGGCATATTTTCACTGTCGATGGCCGTTAGCCATCACACGGGAGGACGACTATGGCAGGCAGGGTTGAAGACAAGGTCACCATCATTACCGGGGCCGGGACTGGCATCGGCGCGGCGTGCTTTGAACTCTTTGCGCGGGAGGGCGCTGTGGTCGTCGGCTGCGGGCGGCGCCTGGAACCGCTGCAGGAGAATCTGGCCAAGGTCGAGGCTGCCGGCGGCAGAGGCATGGTCGTATCTGCCGATCTGTCCAATGTAGAGGGCGCCGATCGGGTCGTCGAAGAGACGATCAAAGCTTACGGCCGGGTCGATATCCTGGTGCACTCGGCCAGCGTCGGCTGGAGCTGGAGCCATGTCAGCGAAAACTCCATGAACGACATCGCGACCACCCCGCCGGATAAGTGGAACGAAGTCATCGGCATCAATCTCAACGCGGCCTACTACATGAGTCATGCCGTGCTGCAGCACATGCTCAAGCAGGAGAAGGGATCTATCGTCAACGTGGCGAGCATCTCGGGCATGGTCGGAATGCCGACTGCGCACACCTACTGCTCGGCCAAAGGCGGCGTCATCAACCTCACCCGGGCGATGGCGGCAACCTACGCGAAGCAGGGAGTGCGCGCCAACTGTGTCTGTCCGGGTTATACCGACACGCCAATGATTGCCGATGTCATGTACCTGTTCGACGACCAGCAGGTGGCCGACTATCTCACGCCGATGGCGCGCGCGGGCCAGCCGATGGAAATGGCCTACGGCTGTCTGTTTCTGGCCTCGGACGAGGCGAGTTACTGTAACGGCGTGGTTCTGCCCATCGATGGCGGCACGGTTGCCCGGCAGTAGGGCGACGTGAGCTGACGGCCGCGCGGCCAGCGCGACGGCGCCGGCTGGAAGCGCGCCCGGACGTGGGCTAACGTAGGCCGGAGCCTTCTGCTCGGAGGAAGTATGCCGATGGTCAGCCCGATTCTCGCGCCCGCAGCGGTCCTGCTGCTGTGGTCGCTTGTGGTTCTGTTCTGGATGGTGATCACCCGCTTTGCTGCATTCAGCAAAGCTGGAATTACACTCGGTAATGCCGAGCGCGGTGGACGCTACGTCGATGTTGAGAGCCAGATGCCGGACTCCGTCAACTGGAAATCTCATAACTACACCCATTTGATGGAGCAGCCCACGCTGTTCTATGGCGTCGTTGCGGTCCTCGCTCTGGCTGGTGCCGGCGACGGGCTAAACGCGCAGCTGGCCTGGACATATGCAGGACTGCGCATCGCGCACAGCCTGTGGCAGTGCCTGGTCAACACCATTCCCGTCCGCGTTGCGCTGTTTACGCTGTCGACTCTCTGTCTTCTGGTGCTGGCAATCAATGCGGTACGGGCGACGCTGGGATAAGTCGCCGATCGCTGCGGTACGACCGCGTTCGGCTGGTGCTGCCTGTTCAACGCGCCCTGAGCTGGCGGGCGGTTGAGATGGACCTGACGCCGACGTTCCTGGACGCGCGGTTCATCAATACAGACGCAGTAGGTCAGTTCGAGCGGGATGGCTTCGTCGTTCTGCCCGGCGTGCTCAATGCTGCGTCTGTCGCACGCGTCTCAAGCTGGATCGATGAGCTCGCGGCTGCGCCCGAGGTGCCCGGGCGACACTGGGTCTATCACGAGCAGGACCCGCACGCTGACGGCGGCAGACTGCTGTCCCGGATTGAAAATTTCTCGCCCTTCCACGCCGGGCTGCGTGAGCTTGCGGAACAGTTCGGGCGGTTGGCCGCCTGCTTTCTTGGAGAAGCGTCCGTGCTGTTCAAGGAAAAGATCAACTTCAAGCTGCCGGGCGCCGATGGCTTCAAGGCCCATCAGGATGCTCAGGCGGGTTGGTCAGAGTACGCCGATTATTTCGTCACCGTCGCCTTGTGCATTGATGTGGCGACCGCTGAGAACGGTTGTTTGGAGTTCGCAGCCGGACACCATCGCTCGGGTCTTTACCCCGAGTGGTCGCCGTTGGACGCCAGTGCACTCAGCGACATGGCGTTTCAGCTTGTCCCGACAGTCCCCGGCGACGTGATCTGTTTCGATAGCTTCACACCCCATGCGTCGAAACCGAACCGCAGTACACAGCAGCGACGTTTTTATTTCGCCACCTACAATCGCGTTTCTGCAGGGGACCAGCGATCGCGCTACCTTTTCGACAAACATGAGGCCTATCCCCCCGACATCGAGCGGGAAGCGGGACGGAATTATGTCTACCGGGTATGAGCGTGTGGCTCAGAATCCAGACCAGCGTCGGTATTCGAGCAGGGTCCAGCATAGGTAGCCCAGAGTGCCGAAGCCGTACACAATGAAGAAGTACTCCACCCCAGCCAGCCAGGTGATGGGGCCGATCAGATACACAATATCCTCAAGGTTGAACCAGCCGAAATCATGATGCTCGGTCGCTTCCAGTCCGTGCGTGAGATCAAGGCGCAGGCGCAGCGTCATGATCACGGGGTTGCACACGGCGGCGGCGAAACCCAGCACCAGTGCTGCAGTACCGTAAACCGGTTCGAGACCGATGCCGATGGCGGCGAAGAGCAGGGTGTAGTTCACGCCGCCGACGAGAAAGTCGTAGAAATAGCCGAAGCGGCTGGTCTTGCCTGCGGCCCGGGCGAGCTCTCCATCGAGGTGATCGCTGAATACTGCAAGCATGAACAGGACCGCGCCGAGATTGCACAGTGGGGTCGTTCCTTGAAAGAAACAGGCGGCAGCGGCAACTCCGAGCGCCAGGGTCAGAGTAGTCAGCGCGTTTGGATGGACCCTCGTGCCGACCAGCGGCCGCACCAGCGCCCTGGCCAGACGCTGGTCCAGCAGGCGGGTTGGTAAAGCGAACGATGAGCCTTCCATGCGACGTTTCTTCGATGCTCAGCTCCGCATGAACGTTCCGGCGCAGTCAGCGCGGTTGTCTTCATCCAACACGATACGTGTCCTCATCATCCTGATCGGTCTGGGGCTGTTCGGCGGCGTTCTGGTCCACTCGGATTTAAGCACGGTTGGTGAAGGCATCATGCTGGTCGGCTGGGGCGGAGTTGCGGTCGTTCTGGTCATCCACGCGCTGTCTTTCCTGGCGGACGTCGTGCTGTGGATGATGGCCTACGATGATGTAGCGCTCTCCTTCAGAACATGCACGCGTTTCTACGTCGTTCGTTTGATTGGCGAGGCGTTTAACAATGCGACGCCGTTGGCGTCGGTCGGCGGCGAGCCAATTAAAGCGCAGCTGCTGAAAGAGCGCTACGGCGTCGGCTACGCGGAATCCGCCGTTGCGTTTCTGTTGGCGAAGTCCGCTAACCTGGTTGCGCTGGTGTTCTTCCTCGCGGTGGGCTTCCTGATCATGCTGGCTGACCCCCGTTTCAGTCCGGCTTACCGGGTATTTGCAGGCACTGGTCTCTCAGCATTTCTGCTGGCCATCGTGCTGTTTCTCTTGTTGCAGCGCTCGCGGTTGTTGAGCACCTCTCTGGCGTGGTGCTCGGGCACGAGAGCGGGTGGCCGTCTCGCCGATTGGCAGCACAGCCTTGCGGCGTTTGAAGAACGGCTCAGCGAGCGCTATCGCGAAATGCCCCAGCGATTCTTCCGGATCTGTGTAATTGCGCTGCTCACCTGGATAGCGGGAATATTCGAGATACAGTTCATCCTGGCGGCAGCCGGTGATGCCATCAGCCTGCATGAAGCATGGTTGATCGAGGCTGTCGTCCAGCTTGTGCGGGCGGCGGCGTTTTTCATCCCCGGCGGATTAGGCGTTATCGAGATCAGTTTCGTGTTCATTGTGGCCGTTGTCACGGGCAGCAGTGAACTCGGTGTGGTGGTGGCCGTGATCCGACGATTCCGGGATCTGGTCTGGATCGCAGCGGGCATGCTGCTCGCGTTGCCCGCGGGCGGTGCGTCGCGGCTCAAGGAAAACATACAGGGCGCGGGACACTGAGACGCCCTGTGCCGGTGAAGCGGTACGGACAAGCGAGCGCAGCGGCAGACATCGAGGTGCCTATGAGCGAGGAGCCACAGTTTCCGATCATCGAACTCCAGGGCAGCGCGCGGACGCGCGGCCAGGGACATGGCGAACAGTGCCGGGAGCGTATTCAACGCACCGTCGCGTTTTATTTTGACGATCTGTTTCTGGACAGCCCGCTGGCGCCCGAGTCGCTGCGCGGACGTGCGGAGCAGGTCAAGGATGTTCTCGGGCGCCACGCGCCGCGGGTTGCCGAGGAAATTGAAGGGATCGCAGAGGGCAGCGCACTGCCGCCGTGGCAGGTGTACACCCTGAACGCACGCACCGAGATCCTTAACGCACGCGCGCCGGAGTGCACCTCGTTATATCTTGCGGAAACTCGGGTGCTGGCGCAGACCTGGGACTGGGTCGAACCGCTGGAAGCGCTCTGCGTAGTGCTCCGGCATGAACGTGAGGATGGCTTTACCTATGTCAGCCTGGTGGAACCGGGCATGGTCGGCAAGATCGGGATGAACAGCGCTGGCGTGGGCGTGTGCCTGAATATCCTGTTTGCCGCACATGACTTGTCCGGCCTGCCGGTCCATACATTGATTGGTGAAGTGCTGAACTGTGCGGACTTTGCGGCTGCCCGTGCACGTATGGACAGCAGTGGACTGGGCAAGGCGAGCCACCTGCTGGTCGGGGACGGTTCAGGAGAGGCCGTGTCCGTGGAGTTCATGGGCGATGAGCGGCATGCACTGCTGCCGGTTGACGGTGTTCTGGTGCACACCAACCACTGTCTTGCCCACGGTGAGGCCGGTCGCCAGCGGGATGTCGCCACTTCCTGCGCCCGCTACGATTACGTGACAGCCGAGCTGCAAAGGGCGGGCGCACAGGATTTCGCCCGCGCTGTCGCACTGCTCTCGACCTCAGCCGGCGACGGTGGGCCGTTGCGGCCCTATCAGCGCATCGGCGTGCTGCGGAATCACCCGGTGGGCAGCTGCGCGACGGTCGTGATGGAGCTCGCGGAGAAACGGTTTCATGTGCGCCGTGGTCCGCAGGTCGGGCGTGGTTTCAGCACTATCCAGCTGTGAGCTGGACTGCCTGCTGGGGTGCGGTCAGCGAAGCTGCGATAACGCGGCGGCGTAGCGGTCCATGGCCCGCAGGACTTCCTGTTCCGGCCCGACCGGCAGGCGCAGGATAACGCGTGCAGCGCCGGTCTCCCGGGCTTTGAGCAGGGTCTCAAGCGTCTGGATTTCGTCCGCCAGAAAAAACAACGAGACCTCAAGCGCGGCCGGATCGCGTCCCAGTCGGCGCATGCGCGCGTGCACATCTGCCACGCTGACAGCGGTCTCCTCGACATCGAAGGTCAGCGGCAACCAGCCGTCACCGTGGGCCGCCACCTGACTGCGGCCGAAGGGCGTATCCAGTGTGCCGAGGACTACCGGTGGGCCAGCCGGGTCGAGGGGCTTGGGATATTGCCAGCTCTGCTCAAAGTGCACGAACTCACCGCTGAAGCCGGCCCGTTCCTCAGCCCACAGTGTGCGGAGCGCGCGCAGACGCTCGCGCAGCTGCTGCCAGCGCTGTTCAACCGCGACGCCGTGGTGGGCCATCTCCTGGCGGTACCAGCCGGCACCTATTCCGAAGATGAAGCGTCCGTCACTCAGCCGGTCCAGACAGGCCACCTGCTTAGCCAGGTTGATCGGATGATGCTGGTTGATCAGGCAGACGCAGGTACCGAGGCGCAGACGCTCCGTCACAGCCGCCGCTGCGGCCAGCGTTGTGAACGGATCTGACATGTGTCGGTATTCTTCAGGCAGAAAGAACTCGCCGTTGCCGGCGAGCGGCATACCGGTCGCAGGATCCTGTGGCTCCTCGGGACCAGGAACCGGGATATGCATATGTTCCGGAACCCACAGCGATTCGAAGCCGCGCTCCTCGGCGGCGCGCGCCAGATGATCCGCGCGCATGGAGTATTCGGTGTTGAAGGAAAACAGGCCTGCGTGCATGAGAGTCTCCGGATGTGGGGTGCCGCGCCGACGGCGCTGAGGGTTGCGCCGCGGTGATCATGCGGGTCGGTCGCAGAGATGACCAGCGCGTGCCCGGCACCGTCTAGGCTGGCCGGTTTCGGGGTAGACTGCCGGCGGTGAGCGACAGGACAGCACTTTCGGGGCATCGCCGCGCGGCGCTGCGTTCTGATGATTCGTGGCGCTGGCCGCCGCGGTCCCCGGTTCGGTCGTGAGCCGGTCGGACCAGCTCCATCTGGGCGCTTTCATGCGCCCCATCAGCATTCATACCGCAGCCTGGCGTTATCCCGGCGCGTATACCGATGCTAACTTCAACTTCGCCCACATCAGCCGCTTCATCCGCACCCTGGAAGCCGCCTGCTTCGATGCGTTTTTCATGGCGGATCACCTGGCTGTGATGAATATGCCGATGCCGGCGCTGAAGCGCAGCGCCACGGTGACCTCGTTTGATCCCCTCACCCTGCTGCCCGCTCTGGCCGTGCTCACAGAGCGCATCGGTCTGGTAGCAACCGCTTCAACGACCTACAACGATCCGTATCACATTGCCCGGAAATTCGCCTCTCTCGACCACATCAGCGCGGGACGCGCCGGCTGGAACGTGGTGACCTCTTCCAACCCGCATGAAGCGCAGAATTTCGGCTACGACGAGCACCTGGAGCACGACACGCGCTATCGACGCGCGCGCGAGTTCTACGACGTGGTCACCGGGCTGTGGGATTCATGGGCGGACGATGCGTTCCTGCAGGACCAGGCCAGCGGCGTTTTTTTCGACCCGCAAAAGCTGCATCTGCTGGACCATCACGGAGAATTTCTCAACGTCAGAGGGCCGCTCAATGTGGCCCGGCCTGTGCAGGGATGGCCGGTCATCGTACAGGCCGGCGCCTCTGACGCCGGGCGTCAGCTGGCCGCGGAAACGGCCGAAATGATCTTTGCAGGGGTCAACAATCTGCCTGACGGACAGAGGTATTACGCCGACGTCAAAGGCCGTGCGGCGGCTGTGGGGCGCGATCCCGACCATTTGAAGATCCTGCCGGGTGCCTTCGTGGTGGTGGCGGACAGTCGCGAGGAAGCGCAGGCACGGAAAGCGCGGCTGGATGCACTCGTGCATCCGGACAGCGGTATGGCGACGCTTTGTGTTCTGCTGGGCTTTGATGTTTCCTCCTGTGATCTGGATCAGCCCTTGCCGGCGCTGCCCCCGACCAACGCCAGCCAGTCGTCGCGGGACAAACTGGTGGCGATGGCGGAAGAGCGGAACATGACGGTGGGCGAGCTCGCCCAGTATGTCGGCGGGAGTTTTTCATCGCTCGAAATGATCGGGACTGCGGGCGATATCGTTGACCTGATGCAGGAGTGGTTCGAGACGCGGGGCTGTGATGGTTTCAACATCATGTTTCCGTTTCTTCCCGAGGGCTTGGATGACTTCGTCGCCAAAGTGGTGCCGGAGCTGCAGCGTCGCGGCCTTTTCCGACGCTCGTATACCGGCCTGACCCTGCGCGACCATCTCGGCCTGCCGCGGCCCGCGAACCGGTTTTTCGGTGACTGAGTCCCGATCTGCGCCGGGCCGCCTCCTGGGCCGAGTGCGCAGCTCATCATCAGAGGTAACCCTTTATGCCCGATCTTGAAAAAGTCGCGGACCATTACACGCACGGCGGCCTGCTTGGCGCGATCGAAGCCGGACTGACCGCTCTTGGAAAAGCGACCGGCGCGGTATCGATTGAGGACCTGGCCGCGGTGGATGAATTTCACATTGGTGGTCGTCAGGCGTCCCTGGAGTTTCTGGAACAGCTCGGACTCAGTGCGAAAGATCGAGTGATCGATGTGGGCTGCGGCCTGGGCGGTGCGGCGCGACTGGTGGCACAACGCTATGGTAGCCGTGTCAGTGGAATTGATCTGACCGAGGAATATGTTGCAACGGGACGCACGCTGTGTGCGTGGACGGGGCTTGCCGAGCGCGTTGACCTGCAGCAGGGCAGCGCGCTGGAAACTTCTTTTGCCGATGGCAGTTTTGATGCCGGCTACATGCTGCATGTGGGCATGAACATCGCTGACAAACCGGCGCTGTATCGCGAGATCCGGCGGGTGCTGTCTCCCGGCGCCAGGTTCGGGGTGTACGACGTGATGCGTTGCAACGCAGGCGAGCTCGCGTTTCCCGTCCCCTGGGCAACCACGCCCGCTGAAAGCGCGGTGGCCGGCGTGGAGGATTATCTGAGAGCCCTTGAGGACGCCGGGTTCCGTATCATCGCGCAGCGCAACAGGCGGGATTTCGCGCTGGCGTTTTTTGCGCAGCTGCGGGCCCGCGCTGCCAGCGGCCCGCCGCCCCTCGGGCTGCATATCCTGCTCGGCGCGACGGCCGGGGCAAAGATCCAGAACATGGTTGCGAATATCGCCAACGGGCTTATCGCGCCGGTTGAGGTGATCGCTGAAGCGCTGTGATACCGGCCCTCGGTCGGGGCACCTCTTCGGCCGTTGGGCGCAAGGCGTTACAGCCATAGCGGGGCAACGGTCGCGCGATCAGGCGAGGTCCTTGCGCATCGTCAGCACGTTGTATCCATCACGGCGCTCGTAGTCGACCCGCGTCATCATTTCCCGCACCAGATGGATCCCGAGACCGCCAATGGCGCGGTCGTCGATGTCCAGGCTGGTGTCAGGTGTGGCCGCGAGGAGGGGATCGAAAGCGAATCCGCTGTCGCTGATCTCCATGACCACGCTGTCGCCGTCCCGGGTCAGGGTCACAATGACCCTTGCTGGTTCAGCGGCGTCCTGGCCGTACTTCACTACGTTGGTGAAGATCTCTTCCAGCGACAGTTCAAACGGAAAGAGTTGCTCTTCGGGCAGTTCCAGGCGCGACCATTCTGTCTGCAGGCCGGCATTCAGCTCTGCGAGACATTCGATCTGCCCGGAGACTTCGAGCCTCATGAAGCGACGGCGGCCTCGGCTGCGGCACGGTCGGCGAGCGGCGGGATAATCTGGCCGAAACCACTGACCTTGAAAACTTCCGCCACGCCTGGAACCAGGCTGCAGACATGAAAGCCAACGTTTTTTTCGCGCGCTGTCCGCGCGCCGACGAGGAAGCTTCTCAATCCGGCGCTGGATACATAGTCGAGCTTGGCGCAGTCGACAATGATCGCGAGCCCCGCGCCGCTTGCTTCCGCCACACCGTTTTCAAGCGCGGCCTGGAACTCGGCAGCGGCACCGAAATCGAGTCGGCCTTCCGGCATCAGAATCAGAGCATTTGCGGTTTTTTCTTGATTAGTTTCCATGGGCACCTCTCTAGAATGGGTAAATCATTTCCTGGGCTCGGATCAGCTGCTCCTGGGAGAGTGCTGTTTCCACCGCGCGGACGGTCAGGTCAATCCCGCCTGCTTCCTGTATGCGTTTTTCCAGGCGCACAATCTCGCCGCGGGTCAGAAAGCCTTCCAGCAGGCCACCGACCAGGGCAAGTCCGAGCAGCACGGTATCGTGCGCAGATGGAATGTCGTCGCTCAGCAGCGTATCGATGATGCGCCGCTTAGCTTCTTTCTGCTCGCGGCCGTCTTTCAACGGGTAGCTGCGTTCCTTCAGCACCCAGAGAAACCTTTTTTCTCCCCGCTCCAGGACGCCACGAGCGATCAGAGCGTCGAGCGTGTAGCGAATGAGGTCCTGCGCCATGGGGTAGAGCTTCAGCACCCATTCCTCGGTACGCGCGACCGGGCCTGCAGCGACTGTTCTGAGCACCTCATCGTACGCAGGGCCGCGGCCCTCGCTGGCGTCGAGCACGTGCATGGCGTCCAGGTCAGGGTCGAGTGCGCCCTGCATATTGAGTTCAACCAGGCAGGCGCCGACTACCGCCATACCGAAGCCGGGAGTGCCGGCGGTGTGTGCAATGCTGCCGTCATCTTCGACGACGAGCAGCACGAGCTCCTCGAGCAGGCTGACGTGGGCTTCCTTATGGTTCTGGTCAGACATCGTTAATCACCTGTTGTAGTTCTGCTGCGGGCGATAACCGCCACCGTTATGTCGTCGGACTGTGGCGCCCCGGCGGCAAATTCCTCGGTCGCTTTGAGCAGGCTTTCAGCCAGCGTTTCAGCGTCCGCGCTGCCCGCGCAAGTTATCACTTCCATGAGACGCTGTATGCCGAATTCTTCACCGGCCGGATTGAAAGCTTCGGTCACGCCATCGGTGTACAGCACCAGGCTTTCGCCCGGCGCCAGCTGAGTCCGCTGCGTGGAGTACTCCAGTCCCTCGATAATGCCGACCACCGGCCCGTCGCCGTCGCTGAGCAGTTCGACCTGACCATCATGACGCGCTATCACCGGCAGAGTGTGACCGGCATTGGTGAACTGCAGGTCCCCGCTGCGCGGGTCGTAGATGGCGTAGAACACCGTGACGAAAAGCGTCATCGGGTTCTGCGCACAGAGCAACTGGTTTGCGGCCATGAGGCAGGCACCCGGATCGGCATGTTCACGCGCAAGGGTCTGTAGATGAGTACGGGCGATCGCCATGAAAAAAGCGGCCTGCACTCCTTTGCCTGACACGTCGGCCATGATGACCCCGACACGCCCGTCGGCGAGTTCGATGAAGTCGTAGAAGTCACCGCTCAGGCTCAGCGCCGGCAGCATGCGCGCTGCACCAGTGCTGCCCGGGTAGGGAGGAAACGCGGAGGGCAGAATGGCGTGCTGCAGCGCTCGCGCAGCTTCGAGGTCGTCGTTTACCCGCGCCTGGGCCTGGGTCAGCGCTTCGTTCTTGTCGGCCAGTTCCTGTGTGCGGGCGCGGACTTCGTCCTCGAGGCCCTGGTTGATGGTTTCCAGGCTGCGGTAAAGCCGGCTGTTGTTCAGGCTGATCACGTATTGCGCCAGCAGCAGTTCGACCACGCCAGTGTGTCTGGGTGTGAACAGCCCGGGCGTCAACCGGTGCTCGAGCAGGACTGCGGCCAGTACCGCCTCTCCCCGCAGACGCACGGGGAGCGCGAGCAGGGCGCGGCAGCGGTAGGCCTGAACATAGGGATCGAGCTGAAAATCACCGTCTCTGCAGGCGTCTTTGAGCAGCAGCCGCTCGCCGCTGTTGGCGCAGAAATTAAGCACCGTCTCGGGGACTTCGGCATCCTCAGGCGCCGCTACAAACTGTCCGTCGCTGGTGGAGCTGCCAGTGCGCCAGACGCCGTCGCTGTCTTTTTCGTACAGCACGACTCGCTGTGCTCCGGTGACGGCAGCAATCCAGGATTGGATCAGCGCGCTTAAGGTCGCTTCGTCCAGCTTGCCAGACAGCTGCTGGGAGGCGATCACCACCTGTTGCCAGTCAATGCTGACGCCCGGGATATAGCTGTCTTCCGATGCGCTGAGTTTCTGGCACCACGCTTCGATATCGACCGCCTTGGCTTCGGCGCCCCAGGCGCGGTAGAGGCGGATGCTTTCTCTCAGGTAGGGCAGCGCATGCTCAACCTGCCCATTGCGTGCACGGGCTCGGCCGCAGCGTTCGTTGGCGAGCGCCTGAAAAAGCGCAAAGCCGCTCCGTTCAGCGGCGTCGATAGCCCGCTCAAAGTCGGCCAGGGCATCGCCCCAGCGCTGCTCAAGCAGGGCCTGCTCTGCGTCCAGCAGTTTGCCAGGACTTTGAAAGGTTGCCGGGTTGAGATCCAGCCAGCGGGCCAGTCGCCCGAGAGCCTGGGTCCGCCATGTCTGCCAGTGGGGCTCCGGTGTTCCGCCCTCCAGTTCAAGCGCAGTCAGGCATAACAGGTTGAAAATCGTATAGGCAGCTTCGTGAAAAATTCCTTCGTCGAGGTCGTCCGGGCCGAGTTCTGCAGCCAGAGAAACCTGCAGTGCGGGTCGGTAGTTACCGAACAGGTAACCCTGCAGCAGACGACCGAGTAGGCGGTCGTACTTGCCGCACATGTAATTGGTCTGCTGATAGAACTCGTGTGCCTGTTGCTCGAACCCGGGTTCGTGGTCGAGGTTGTGCTGGTTATCCAGCGTGCCGCTGAGGATCTCGAGCAGATTGACCTGAAGCTGGCTCAGATAGACCTGTGCGGGTTGTTTGATTTTGCGGCAGGTGGACACCACGTTGCGTGTCCGCTCAAGCAGCGGCCCCAGGCGGGCGGCAACGAACAGGTCGGCATAGAACCCGAACATGTAGGCATGTACGCCCCAGTAGTAGTCGCCCTGTTCAAGGCACAGGTGATAAGCCTGGTCGCGCTCTGCGGCGCTCTCCTGCAGCGGGCGCCCCCAGGGCATGACGAAATTGGAGCGCATCATGCGCAGGCGACCTTCCACCAGCGGGGTCGGCGGAAAGCGTTCGCCGACGATTCCGGCGTGCTTTTCGGCATCTATGGCCGTTTCGTAATCTTTCAGCACCTTAGTGCAGAGAAGCGCGTACATCATGAACACGTAGCTCGAATGCGCGCAGTTGCCGTGACGGATGATCAGCTCCAGCAGTTCCAGAATGGTTATCGGAAAGATGAGGGAGCCGGAGTTGTAGCAGCACGGCTGCATCGCGATCAGAACGTCGATAACGAGGTTAAGCCGCGCGTCCTCCACAGGCGCCCGCGCGGCCAGTTCGGCGAAGCTGGTCTGCGCGAGCAATTCCCGGACGGTCCCGATTTTGCCAGCGATCGTTTCCATGTCCGGCTGCTCGGGCAGCGGCTGCCCCAGTTCCTGAAGGCCAGCCAGTCCTTCTGCGATGGCACGCTCCAGCTCACCGTAACGTGTGTATTGCGTGACCAGGACATCGACCAGCCGGGTGCGCTGAGCCGGTGATCGACAGGCAGCGAGCGCCGTCTTCTTGTACTGCTCGGCCGTTGCATACTCGCCAGCCAGATAGAGGCTTTCCAGGCGCAACAGTGCAGCCGCGCTGTGTGTGGACTTGTCTGTCACCGCGTCCTGCAGTCCCTCAAACTGTTCGAGGTAGCGCACCGCAAGCGCATAAGCGGTCGCGCCATAAGCGCGTCTGGCTGCTGCCAGGTTGATAGCGGCGAGGAGGGGGCGCTGTTCGGGGCGGAGCGCCGCACCGGCCTGGTTAAGATGCGCAGCAAGCGTATAGGCGTTCTCGTCCCATTCCGCCTCAGGGAGCGCATCGAGCAGCGCGCTGCCGATGCGGTGGTGCACGACGGGCCGTTCGTCTTCCGCGACCATGCTGTAGGCAGCCTGCTGTACCCGGTCGTGCAGGAAGCGGTAGCTGGCGCTATCCTCGCTGTCTGTTCCAGGCGCCCGCTCGGAGAGCAAAAGGCCCGCGGCGCGCACCGCGTCGAGCGCCTCGTCAAACGCTGCCATCGGCAGTACATCGCGCGCCAGGCGTCGCGAGAAGCGTGCGCCTATACATGCGCTCAAGCGCAGCAGCTCCTGAGCTGCCTGCGGCAGGCGCGCTATCCTCTGAATCATCAGGTCGACAACGTTGTCGGTAATGCTGCGCGCCCTGATTTCTTCCACTGACCACACCCAGCGCTCGGCGTCCTCGTCGAGGCGCAACAGGTTTTCCCGATACAGTTCAAACAGAAACTGACGCAGGAAAAATGGATTACCCCGGGTTTTTTCATGCACCAGTGTGGCCAGGGACGTCACTTCCCCGGACGGCAGTTTGAGCGCGTCGCTGAGCAGGATTTCAAGCCAGTGGGGAGAAAGTGGTTCCAGTGAGATCTGGGCTACGCGGTGTCCGTCCTGGTTTACCGCCGCGAGCATCTGAATGAACGGGTGCCCGGCATCGACTTCGTTATCGCGATAGGCGCCGAGCAGCAGACAATAGCGACTCTGCACATCAGAAAAGAGCAGACGCAGCAGGTTGATGCTGGCGAGGTCAGCCCATTGCAGGTCGTCAATGAACACGACCAGCGGCTTACGTTGGATACAGATCGTGTGCACGAACTGCAGAAAAACGGCGTTGAACCGGTTCTGCTGCTTTTCTGCGTCCAGCGGGCTGGGCTCAGGCTGGGGACCGAGCAGCGTACCCAGCTCCGGCATGATGTCGATCAGTATCTGGGCGTTCGGATAGAGCGCGTCATGCAGCGTCTGACGCCATTGCTGAACCTCCGCGGACGGTAGGGCCAGGAGCGTGCGGAGGAAGTGACCGAAAGCCTGGGCAATCGCGCTATAGGGCGAGGCGCTGCGTAGCTGGTCGAACTTGCCCCAGACGAACAGGCCGTTATTGCGCAGGATCGGAGCCTGCACCTCGTAGACCAGCGCGGACTTGCCGACCCCGGAGTAGCCGGCCACCAGCAGCGCTTCGGACGGCCCTTTTTCCACCCGCATGAACGCCGCGAGCAGGGTTTTGACTTCATCTTCCCGGCCATACAGCCGGTCCGGCAGGAACAGTCGTTGGGGCAGGTTGTGACGCGCCGGCATGAAAGAGATCAGCGAGACCAGGTCGGCCTGTCTGATTCGGGCCAGGTCACGGCTCACCGCGACGGCGCTCTGGTAGCGATCTGCGGGGTCTTTCTCCAGCAGTTTGCAGGCAACAGCGATCAGGGCGTCCAGGGTTTCCTGGGGCGCCAGTTCGGTTGTGACCAGGGTCCAGTCAACCTCCCGGGCTACGTGTGCGTAGCTCACTTCATGCGCCAGATTCAGTTCTGCGAAAGGCGGCTGGCCAGTGAGCAGCCCGTAGATCAGACAGCCAAGGCTGTAGAGATCGGTGCGGTTGTCGATGGAGTGCGTGAACTGGAAGCCCTGCTCCGGCGCAAGAAAATGCGCATGAGCCCAGGGTTTTCGGATGCTGTCGACACCTGCGGAATCGCGTGAAAAGAGCTCTGACGCACTCAGATCGTGTAGCTCGGCGATCGCGTAATCCGCATTCAGCAGCACGACTTCGGGGCACAATCCGAGATGCAGCACGTCGCGGGAGTGCCAGTGCGCTATCGCTTCAGCAATGGCCGCCGCGATGCGCACGCGTTCGGACAGCTGAAGGCTGCGTATGAGGATCGTGCTGAGCGGTCGATCAGCAGTGCCGGACAGTTCGAGGGTGCGCTCGTCCAGTGTCCGGGTCAGCGTCGGGGCACCACGTCCATCGAGAAGCTGCAGCAGGCGCTGCTCTTTCACGGTGAGCTCGCGCACCTCGAAGGTGGCCAGCTGTCGGATGAACTCGCGGCGGAAATGCGCGCGACCGTCGCCACCCGACAGGGGCGACAGGCGCAGTGAGCTGTTACCTGAACGGTGCATGGGGTACTCGGCTTTTCCAGGACAAAGCCGCGTCGGGTGGAATCAGCATGGGCCCGGGTTCAGGGCGGCGCCCGCATCGCCGACTTTTACGGGCCGGACACCGCGGGGTTCAGAGCACGTTTTTGGATTAGATACCGCGGACCTCATCGGTTCCCTCGCGTTTTACGGTCACCGCCAGGAAACCTGCGTTGCTGTACTCCTGGTGACGGATATCCTCAGTCATGTGCTGCAGCAGTCGCAACGCGAAGTCATCGGCTTCTTCGTGACTTTCTTCCGGTAGCTCGGCCAGCAGGCCCTCGACATTGGTGCCGAGCGGGGCGCTGACGAACTCGATATCAATCAGCGCGCCTTTGAGCTGCATACGAACGGTTACATCGCGAGACGTCCCTTCGTCAGAACTGGCGCGCTCGGCCAGCAGGACAAAGGCTTCTTCAGTTACCAAGCCGAGCTTCATGCGGTCGCGACCCGACCATCCCGCGCCCATGGCACGCCGTTCCACAAACTGCTGGATCTCCCCGAGCGAGTCTGTGTGCATGGGAAATTTCGCTTTGTGCACGCGCGCGGCTTTGAGCGAAATGATCCACGACAGCACGACCGCCGCGATGCCCCCGGCGGTCATGCCGTTATCCATGAGCTGATGCCAGCCGCTGCTCATTTCCAGATTAAAAATCTGGCGATTCTGAAATCCGATGCCGACCCAGAAAGCCAGCCCGAAGACGATCCCGTTGTCGAAATTCATACCATCAGAGAACACCAGTCGGAGTCCGTGTGCGAACAGCAGCACCAGCAGCATCACGATGTAAACGCCGACCACCGGCTGTGGAATGCACTGCAGGAAGGCCGAGAGTTTCGGACAGAAGGCCAGCAGGAGCAGGGAAAGACCGCCGTAGACCCCGACCCGTTTTGCGGCGACGCCGGTCATGTCTACCACGGAGATCGAGGTGGAGTAAGTCGTGTTCGGCAGCGTCCCCATCAGCCCTGAGAGCAGGTTACCCAGCCCATCGGCTGAGACCGCGCCCTGCACGACCCGGTAGTCGGTGGGTTTTTTCTCACGCTGGGAGACGTCCTGGATCGCGATGCCGTCGCCGAAGGTTTCCAGCGCGCCGATGATCGTGACGATGACAAAGCCCGGCAGCAGCCACCAGAACTCGGCGGAGAAAGACAAGTCCAGGCCAGGCCAGGCGGCTTCAGGCAGGCCCAGCCAGGCGGCATCACTGACCTGGCTGAGGTCGCTCAGCCCGAACAGGTGCGCGACGATCCAGCCCACGAGTACGCCGACCACCGGTCCCCATAGTCGCATCTTCCCCGAGCTGAAAAAGCTGACCGCCAGCATGGCGGCGAGGCTGAGGACCGAGGTCCACACGGCGGCGAGCTCATGCCCCGGATAGTCTGCAGGCAGGTGCGACAGTTTCTTGAATGCAATCGGCATAATCGTGACCGCGATCAGGGTCACAACGGTGCCGCCGACCGTCGGGGTGACGATGCGCCGGAAAATAGACATCTTGCGCGCAAAAGCGAGTTGCACGATGGCTGAAACGGCAACCAGCGTCGCCAGCAGCGGCATACCGCCGGTTTTGAGTGCGGCAATCGAGACCGCCAGGAAGGCGCCTGAGGTGCCCATGAACAGGACATAGCCCGCCCCGAAGCCCCATACCGGACGCGCCTGCAGGATGGTGCATACGCCGCTCACCATCAGTGCCGCGAACACTACCCAGTTCCCGTACTGCTCAACCAGTCCTACAGCCTGCAGCGCAATGATAGGGGTCAGCGTGATCCCCGCGAGGATCAGCGCGACGGTCTGCATGCCGAGCGAAGCGGCAAGCCAGTGAGGCGGCTTGTCGTTTACTTCATAGAGAATCTGCGAATTGAAGGACTCGGAA
>JAYODW010000011.1:0-37414 GCA_038116745.1 Gammaproteobacteria bacterium | reverse complement strand
GGGCTTTCTGTCAGGGGCGCGCTTGCAGCTGCGGCGCTCGAGGGCGCTGCGGGAGAAATCTCCGTCGCCGGTGCTGGTTCGGGATCCGAATCCGGCACCAGCGCTGACTGCTCTATCCGCTTCGCGCGGTCAAAGTCGCTGCGCAGCACAACGATGCTGATGCGGCGGTTGATCGGCGCTGTCGGATTGTTTTCCTCCAGCGGTTCGGAATCGCCGAGCCCGACCACGCGCTTGACGCGGGCGAAATCGAGGCCCGACCTGACCAGGGCGCGACGCGCGGCGTTGGCGCGGTCGGCGGAAAGCTCCCAGTTGGTGTAGGCGCTGTCGCTTGAGTACTGCAGCGCATCGGTGTGACCGGAAACGCTGACCCCGTTATCCGATTTGGAGACGACTCGGACCAACTCCCGGATGATGTCGCTGAAATAGGGTTTGAGCGTTGCCGCACCCTGATCGAACATCGGCCGGGACTCGGCGTCGGCGATCTGAATGCGCAGACCTTCGGGCGTCATATCGAGCAGCAGCTGGTCAGCGAATTCTTTCAGGGTTTCGCTTTCGGTGATGACGCTGCGCAGCTCCTCGAGCATCTTCTGCATCATCTGGTCTTCGATGGCTTCGAAGCCCCCGGTGTCATCGTTTTCGCTTTCGCTCGACGCGCTCGAGTCGTCGCCGTGGCTGACCGCACTGTCGTCTTCAGACTGCTGATCGAAGGGGTTGGTGCCTTTGCCATCGAGGATCCCCTCGCCGCCGTCCAGGGCCGGATTGCCGCCGCCGCGATCCGGATTACCGTGGGTGGCAAGCGGATCGTTGAAATAAGCCGACACGGCGTTCAACTGCTCCGGTGTGGCCGAGACCAGCAGCCACATGAGCATAAAAAACGCCATCATCGCGGTCATGAAATCGGCGAGCGCGACTTTCCACGCTGAGCTGTGGTGCCCGTGCCCGCCTTTCCGCGGGCGCTTGACGATAATCGTGGTCGCGGCTGCCTCTTCGGCCATCGCTGATTACTGCCCCTTGAGGCGTTCTTCGAGCTCGAGAAATCCCGGGCGTTCGGGGCTTTCCAGCGACTTGCGACCAAATTCGACCGCGACCTGGGGTGAGTAGCCCTGCATCCAGGCGACCAGGATGCATTTAATGCACTTGAATACCTGGCCCTGCGCGGCGGCGTGGTGCCCCATGAGGGTCGCCATTGGACCCACGAAGCCGTATGCCAGCAGGATGCCGAGGAAGGTGCCGACCAGTGCGGCGGCGACATGCGCTCCGATCTCAGCTGTCGAGCCGCCCAGCGAGCCCATGGTGATGACGATGCCGAGGACGGCAGCAACGATGCCGAAGCCGGGCAGGCCGTCCGCTATGCGGTTAATCGCGGCCTCCGGTTTGTGTGCCTCCTCGTGGTGGGTTTCCAGCTCAACGTCGAGCAGGGCCTCGAGCTCGAAGGCGTTGCTGATGCTGCCGGATGACAGCATGCGCAGGTAATCGGTGAGGAATTCGATCACGTGATGGTCGTTGCCGACCAGCGGGTAGCGCTGGAAGAGCTCGCTGTCGTGCGGGTTCTCGGCGTCTGATTCCAGCGTAAGGATGCCCTGCTTGCGGGCCTTGTTCATCAACTGGTACATGACGCAGAGCACGTCAATCAGGTAGTCCTTGGTGTAGGGACTTCCTTTGAGCAGCAGCGGGAGACCGCCCAGCGCGGCTTTGATGACGACGCTGGGATTGGAAATGATGAAGGCGCCGAACGCAGCGCCGCCGATGACCAGCAGCTCATAGGGCTGCCACAGCGCGGCGAGGTGCCCATGCGAAAGCACAAAGCCGCCGGCCACCGAGCCGATAACGATAATGATGCCCAGGATGACGGTCATGCGTATGGTTCAGTCGAAGCGGTTCAGGGTCCTGGTTTGCCCGCGACCAGAAACGGTGGCGCAACGAGCGCAGGGATTATCCCTGTTTTCGTCTCACGGAATCGACCCGTCTGCCCGGCTCCATGTGCGGGCACCCCGGGCAGGGCCAGTGCAGCTCAGATCCCGGGGTTATTCTGCAGCCCGGCAAAACGTTCCGCCGGGCGCCGGCTGCGCCAGGCCTCGATAAGCCCGGTCATCTGCGCCGGCGTGCTCCCGTGCAGCAGGATCCCATCCGCACCGGCATCCACTCTGGCAAGCATGCCGTCGACGCAGTGACTTGCGGAACCGACCAGGCAGCCCTCCTGAACCCACCGCTCGGGATACAGCTCTGCACAGCGGCGGGTGACCTCAAGGTCGCGGCTGACATGCTCGTCGCCCATGGAGCCTGCGCGCTTGCGCGTGGCGCTGTCGTCGAATATCAGCGCGCGGACCCGATCGAGGATTCCGGTATCCCAGTGGTTCGCCTTGCAGATGTTCTCGAACAGCGGCCCGAGCGCGAGGTAGGTGTTCATGCGCCGGATGATGATGTTGAGGGTGTCCTGCTCATCGAGATCACAGGCAGCGATGCCGATGGTCCAGATCCGCACATCGTCGGGATTGCGCCCGGCTTCGAGGGCGCCCTGTCGCACCAGGCGGGTTGAATGCGCGACCGCGTCAGCGCTCCACAGCGAGTTGTAAACCACGGCGTCGCACAGCTTGCCTGACCAGTAGCAGGTGCGGTCGCCCATCGGAGACATAATGATTGGCGGCGACTGTTCGAGCGAGATACCCAGCGCAGCGTTGCGCAGGGTACCGACCGGCCCGTCGTAGTTCACGGTCTCGCCGCGCCAGAGCTGGCGCAGGATAGTGATCCAGTCCTCGAGCATGCGGAAAGTGAGCTGCGGAACGCCTGCGGCTTCCGCCAGCAGCGCCTGACCCCGGCCGATGCCGAGCGCGAAGCGCCCGCCGGTGAGCAGACTCATGGTCGAAGCGTAGCCGGCGACCACCAGCGGATTGCGGAGGGGCAGATTGGCGATCAGGCCTGAGGCGATGCCGAGGTCAGTATTCTGGCTGGCGGCAACGCCGGACAGTACCTCAACGTTCTTGGTATTCAGGCGGTCAGAGATCCACACTGAGCCCAGCCCGAGAGCCGCGCCATCCCGGACTTCCTGGGCTACCTGCCGCGGGTCGGCGACGTGGCCCGGCAGGGTATAGAAGCCGAGTTCGGGCAGTCGAGCGCTCATATCCGTCTCAGTTGGTACCGGCCTGCAGGACCTGAGGCTGCGTGGCCTGATGGCGGATGTAGTGGCGCAGGGACGCGATCTGATGGTCATTGAGATAGGCAAAATCAGGCATGCCGTTTGCCCTCTTGGCGCCGTTCAGCACCACTTCCTTGAACGCCTCTTCAGACAGCACGATGGGTGAAGCGCGCAGATCAGGTGCATAGCCGCCAGAGACCGCACCGGCACCGTGGCACATCAGGCAGGACTCCTTGAACAGCCAGCTGCCTTCCTCGGCAAGCGCCGCATCGACAGTGAAGTCCGGAGCCGCGATCGGTGTGGGGAATGTCGGTGGGTTGAGCTGCTCTGGTATGGGCAGAGAGCCGTCCAGCGCAAACGTATACAGGCGCCTCACCTGCGCCTGGTAGGCCCAACCATGCTGCGCTGCCAGCGAGCCGACCATGGAGGCGCCGGTGCCGCCCCAGCCGACGAGAAGCGATATGTACTGTCGTCCATCCATCGCATAGCTGATGGGCGGCGCCGAGATACCGAGACCGAGTTCGGTCTGCCACAGGATTTCACCGTCGCTGGCGCGATAAGCGACCAGCCGCCCATCGCTGCGGCCCTGAAAGACCAGATTTCCGTGGGTGGTCAGGGTGCCCGCGTTCCACACGCCCGGTAGCGGTCGCTCCCAGGCCAGGGTCTGGTGGATAGGGTCCCAGGCGCGAAGGGCACCGGTGCCGGCGTTGGCGGGAACGTCCGTGCGCACCACGTCGATACCGGGATCAAAGCCGAAGCTCGGCGATTTCCACTCCGGAAGCTTGACGGTTTTGTCAGTGAACAGCCCGGGCATTTCGATAACCGGGATGTAAACGAGCCCGGTATCCGGGTTGTAGGACATGGCGTGCCAGTTGTGCACGCCGACTGTGCTCGGCCATACCAGCTCTTCACCGTCTTCATAGCGCGCGCCCGGCACTTCGATGGGGCGGCCACTTTTCAGGTCGACGTGCGACGCCCAGGTGACCTTGCCGATCTTTTCGGCCGAGAGAAGCTCACCCGTGGCGCGGTTGATGACATAAAAGAAGCCGTTCTTGGGCGCGTGCAGGAGTGCTTTGATGGTCTGCTCGCCGTACTTGAGGTCGGCGAGCACGATGTCCATGTTGGAGTTGTAGTCCCAGCTTTCGCCAGGGACAGTCTGGTAGTGCCATTTGTATTCGCCGGTATCTGCGTCCAGCGCAACGATCGAGCAGAGAAACAGATTGTCGCCGCCTTCGGGCGAGCGGATCTTGCGGTTCCAGGGCGAGCCGTTACCCGTGCCGAGGTAGACGGTGTTGAATTCCGGGTCATAGGTGATGCCGTGCCAGATCGTGCCGCCACCGCCGTATTTCCACCACTCGCCGGTCCAGGTCTTCGCGGCCATCTCCATGGCGTCGTTTTCGAAGCCGTCCGCAGGATTTCCGGGGACCGCCCAGAACCGCCACGCCTGCTCCCCGGTTTCGGCGTCGTACGCGGTGGCATATCCCCGTGTGGCTCCCCACTCCGTCCCACCGTTGCCGATCAGCACCTTGCCGCGGAAAACTTTCGGCGCGCCGGTGATGAACAATGCTTTACGCGGGTCAACGGTCATCGTCTCCCACACTTTGGCGCCAGTGGCGGCATCGAGCGCAATCAGGCGTCCGTCGACCGTGGCCGTGTAGACCTTGCCTTTCCAGTATGCGAGGCCCCGGCTGACGTCCCACATCACGCGCAGTCTCTCCCCTGCGTGTTTAATGTCCTCCGGGTCGTAGGTCCAAAGCGTGCGGCCGTCGCGCGCATCAACGGCGTACACCACGTTGAAGCTGCCCTCGAAATACATCACCCCGTCGACCACCAGGGGCGTGCCGTTCAGCGACCGATCTGTGGGAAGGTCCTTGTACCAGGCGAGTCCGAGCCGTTTGATGTTGTCTGCATTAACCTCATCCAGCGGGCTGAAGCGTTGCTCGCTGTAGGTGCGGCCGTAAGCCAGCCAGTTGCCTGCGGCGCTTTCATCGGCCAGTGTGGTGTCGTCGACGACGGTGGCGGCGTTCAGGTGCAGCGGCAGGATGCACAGCGCGAGGCAGGCTCTCAGGGTGCGGGCAAACATGGCGTCTCTTCCTCCTTGCTGAATTACGCCGTCGCGGGTAGCGACAGCTGGCGCATACTGTAATCGATCGAGAATGGGGGTCCCGGAGAGGCTCGAGCGCATCTGTGGGCAGCGTGTTACAGGTGAGGTCCGGCGGCTTCTTTTTTTATCGTCACGACAGGGCCCGGGGTGTGAGTGGACCGGATATTGAGACGTTCAACGAATCTGCTGCCGCGGAGTTCGTGGAGATCCCGTGCAGCGAGCTGTCTGCAGTGGCGCTGAACGGCGTTATCGAAGCGTTCGTGCTGCGCGAGGGGACAGATTACGGCGCGCGGGAGTTTTCGCTGGCGGAAAAAGTTGCGGCGGTCCGCAACCAGCTTGAGCGCCGCGAGGCGCGGATCGTTTATGACCCGGCCACCCGCAGCGTTGATATACAGGTCAGAGCGCGCCCTGCTGTCGACCGATAGACCGGTCGGGCCTGCAGGGCGGTCCGTGTGAATGCCTGAGGTCAGGCTGCGGGCTGATTGCTGTTGAAAATGTCGTAGTGGAGTTTCCAGGCGCGTCCTTCGCGCTTCCAGACCACCAGGTATTTAGCCACGTCCGCGACTGTGCCGTCGCCGAGCTTAAGCGTCGCAACACCGGTTTCGATCGCGGTCGTGCCGTGCTGTTCAACGGTACCGGTGCGCAGGCTGATGCGCTTCACGCCCATGGCCATGGCGCCTTCCCAGAAGGCCGCAATTTTCTTTCCCTTCAGGGCCGGGCTGTTGGGCGGCATAAGTACCGCGGTTTTGGTGTAGCACGCAGCGACGCCGGCCACATCGCCGGCGTTGTAACAGCTCGCGAGCTGCTTGTTCGCGGCTTTGATTGCATCGGTCAGGGTTGGTTTTGCGGTTGCCATGGCGAGACTCTCCTCAGGTTCAGTCAGATTCTGCAGGCGCAGGTGTGAGTGTGGGCCGAACGCCGAGTGCGATCTTCGGCGTCGAGCCGTCATGATCCCTCGGCGGGAGCAGTATAGAGGCTAGTAGGGCGCCGCCCTCAGTGTCAGTCGACAATAAGCCCCTGAAGTTCGCTCAGGGACCCGATGATGTGATCCGGCCTGACGGTACTCTTGCCGCTCTGCAGCGGTGGCGGCAGACCGCCATCGGAAATCAGCACGGTACGCATACCCGCGGCGCTCGCGCCGACGATGTCGTGCTCCGGCGAGTCGCCCACGAACAGCACCTCGTGCGGCGCGAGTCCGGACAGCGACAGCGCGTGAGCAAAAAAGACCGGGTCAGGCTTACATGAGCGAGCGGTTTCCGAACTGGTCCAATGGTCGAGATAACGCCCCAGAGATTCGCGCGCGACCAGGGGCGAGAGCATGTCTTCGTCGATATTGGAGACGATTGAGAGATAAAGCTCCCGTGCACGCAGGCTTTCAAGCGTTTCCCTGCAGTCGGCCTTCAGTTCGAGGCAGTCCACGACAGCCAGTCGATGGGTTTCCTCGTACCACGCGATATCGTCGTGCGATGCGCTGACATCGAGCAGCTCGAGAAAGCGGCGCAGGGTGTCGCAGAAGAAATCACGATGCAGGTAATACGTCTTATCGGCGTAGGCGAGGGTCATATCGGCCGTCGCCTGCTGGTATTGATGCCGCATGGCCTCCCGGTCTGCAGTGATGCCGAGTCGCTCGCAGGTCGCCTGTAGCAGCTGCATTGTGGTTCGCGGTAAGTGGCGATAACTGAACAGCGTGCCGCCCAGATCGAAGAAGACGCCACGGATCATTTGAGCGCCTGTCCGAGACGCCCACGCCAGGCGTGGTCGGTGAAATCCATTTTGATAGGTGTCACCGACACTGCGTTAGCCGCAACGGCATCGAGGTCCGTGTCCGTGATGGTGTCGCCATCCGGATAGCTGATTTTGACCCAGAAGTAAGGCTGGTTGCGGGCGTCCGTGCGCGGTTCGATCGTAAAGCTGCCCGGTGGCCGCTGGCCCTGTGTGGTCACGCGCACGCCTATCACTTCATCCACCGCGCAGCGTGGGAAATTGATATTGATCAAAGAGCCAGCAGGCCAGTCATCGGTTGCGATCAGCTGCCGGATCAGGTCGGGGGCGTACGCCTCGGCGGGCGAATAATCCGCGATACCGCCGACGGGGCGGAGCTGTGACAGTGAGATAGAGCGGATCCCGAGCAGCGTTCCCTCCATGGCCGCAGCGATGGTGCCGGAGTAGGTGACATCCTCACCGAGGTTGGCGCCGTTGTTGATGCCGGAGAGGATAATCGACGGGAATTCGCCGCCCATGAAGTGCCACAGTGCCATCAGCACACAGTCAGTCGGCGTCCCGCTGATCTGATAGCGCTTCTCTTCAAGCTGGCGCATGCGGATGGGATTGGTGATCGATACCGAGTGGCCGGCGCCGCTGCGTTCGTTGTCCGGCGCTACGACCCAGACGTCGTCACTGAGCTCTCTCGCGATGCGCTCCAGGAGCGCAAGCCCTGGCGCATGGATGCCGTCGTCGTTGGTGATCAGAATGCGAGGAGAGGGGGGGAGCCTGGTCATGGGCGCGGAGTATAAGCGCAGTGGACGCGCTCAGCCGTGCCGGGCCAGCCAGCCGACGTAGCCGATGTAGACCAGCAGTAGTGCAACCCCTTCCGGGCGCGTCAGACGCTTGCCCAGCGCGAGCATCGGCCACAGCACGATGCTCAAGCCCAGCATGAGACTCAGCGACAGCCAGTCAACCGCACCTCGCTCAAGCGGGGTGACTACCGCCGTGATGCCGAGGATCCCCAGGGTGTTGAACATATTGCTGCCGATGACGTTGCCCAGCGCAATGTCACCGTGACCACGGGCCGCAGCGATAATCGAGGCGGCGAGCTCCGGCAGGCTGGTGCCCACCGCGACGACGGTGAGGCCGATGGTGGCCTGACTGACACCAAGCGTGAGCGCCACGCTGATTGCAGCAGCGACCAGTGCTTTGCCGCCGAAGACCAGGCCGAGAACGCCCGCGATAACCAGGCCGCTCTGGTGAAGCAGGGAGCCGCGGTCGTGGCGTGACTCGCTGGCGAATTCGACCTCGGCGCGCAGCGATTCCCGGCGTGCCTGCAGCAGCGTGAAGCTGATATAGCCGATTAGTCCGCAGACCAGGCTCAGCCCTTCAAGCAGTCCGATGTGCGAGTCCGCCAGCATCCACAGCATGACCAACGCGACCCCGATCATGAGGGGTGCATCAAGGCGGATGAGCCTTGCGTGCACTTCCAGGGCGCGTAAAGCGGCACCGCTCCCGAGGATCAGACCGATATTCGCGATGTTGGAGCCGACCACGTTGCCGACCGCGATGTCGTTGGCGCCGCTGATCGCGGCGGTCAGCGAGACCACCAGTTCCGGTGCACTGGTGCCGAACGCCACGACGGTGAGGCCGATGGCCAGGGGCGTCAGGCCCAGGCGGAGCGCAAGTCCGGAGGCCCCGCGTACCAGCCAGTCCCCGCCGTAATAAAGCAGCGTGATGCCGGTGACGGCCAGCAGCGCGGTTGATAAACCGCTCATCTCAGGCCGGGTTCGCGGCGCAGATTCATGAGCCGGGCCGCTCGTGTGACAAAGCCTGGAGGCGCATGTCGAGCGCGTCGGCTTTTTCTTCGCTGCCGCCGAGAAAACCCGGCGCGGTGCGATAGAACTTCATCAGGTCCTCCAGCATTTCACTGTTTTCCGGTGCGAGCTCCGCTGCGACTTCCAGCGCTGCCAGCGTTTGCCGCGCCAGCTTCATGGCTTTCAACCAGGACGCTTGCTGCGCCATACGGCCGTAGCTCTTCCCCAGCAGATGCGCACAGCGGGCGCACTCAGGGGCGCTGGTGGTCAACGGCTCGAGCAGCGCAGCGGCTAATTTGAAATTGGCGCCGTCATAGGCACGCAGCGCCGCGATGAACCGCGCTGACCCATCGCTGGTCATCAGCGCGTCGCCGGCGCAGAAAACGCTGATGGGGATCAGAAGCAAGGCTGCTGTAAAGCGGCGGAGCATCAGGCCGGGTATCCGGGAGAAACACCAATGCTAGAAGGGTGGGATCGGAAACACAATTCTGCCCCGCCCTGTGGCCTGTTGCCTGATTCTGCGGTCAAGCAGCGTGGTGTTGAACCTTGGCGTATCCTTGCCTCTGATGCGGACGGACGCTCGAGGTTTTCACAGTATGCAGCTCAAATTTCAGTCTCTGCATCCCCTGTTTGCCGCTGAGATCAGGGACCTGGATCTGCGAGAGGTCCGATGTCCCGAAGTGCTCACGGAGATCCGCGATGCCATGGACCGCTACGGCGTGCTGGTGTTTCGCGATCAGCCGCTCACCGATGCCGACCAGCTTGCCTTTGCCGAGCGCTTCGATGGGCGCCTGCACACCCGCACCGGGATCGCGGTTCTCACCGGCAACCGCTTTGGTAACGAGGCGCTGACCGACATTTCCAATGTTGATCGGGATGGCGGTCTGCTGCCCCGCGATGACCGGCGCCGGCAGTACGGTCTTGCCAATCGTCTGTGGCATACCGATGCATCGTTTGAACAGCCGCGGGGTCGTTATTCCATGCTCTCCGCGAGGGAGGTTCCGCCGTCCGGGATCGCAGACACCGAGTTCGCCGACATGCGCGCCGCGTACGACGTGCTCGAGCCGGATGTGCAGACAGAATTGGGCGGACTCAGGGCGCATCATTCGATCGCCTACTCGCGGCAGATTCTGGGTTTTGAGTTTTCTGTGGAGGAGGGCGCGCGTCTTGAAGGGGCGGAACAGCCGCTGATTAACCAAAATCCACGAACCGGTCGGCGCGCGCTTTACCTGGCGTCACACGCGTCGAAGATCTGCGGCTGGCCGCTGGCTGATGGTCGTCTGCTGTTGCGGGATCTGACCGAGCACGCGACTCAGCCGCGCTTCGTGTATCGCCACCAGTGGCAACCTCGGGATTTCGTGATTTGGGACAACCTGGCGACCATGCACCGGGCACGGTCGTTCGATGATCTGAAGCAGCGCCGCGAGCTGCGGCGGGTCACAACGCTGGATGTCGAGTTCGAGCCAGTCTGATATTCGCCGGATTCATTCCTTGAATGGCGCGGTGAGGATATCCATCACGCCGACAAACATACGAAAGCCGCCGCGCGCGACTTGACCGGCTGCAAATACGCTGCCGCGCACTGTGCCGGTTACCAGGCCACCGACCCCGAAGTTGCTGGTGTCGGCTCCAATCTCATGCACGATGTCAGCAGGCGCGGTCACCGTGTCGGTGAACCCGGTGCCGAGCAGGATGTCTTTCTCTTCGCTGCCGCAGAACGGGCGTTCTTCGGCGCCGGCAAGGGTGGCGGCAGTGATCGTTATCGCAAAAATTGAAACGCTGATCAGTTGACGTGTGCGCATCGGTCCGTCTCCTCAGTGCCTGGGCTCACATTTTCCGCGCCGGTCCTGCCTGGCACCTGCAGGGCTTCCGGGGCGAGCGCTCTGAGAGCAATGTCTTCTAATGATGACAACAAGTTAGCGCATATTTATTAGAAAGTACAAAAGATTTTAATGCCGCCGCTGTAGGGCTCCAGCCTGGTCGTAGCGGCAGGTTCCGCCAAAGGGCTTGAGTTGGCGCGCAAACCGGCCTCAATCGACTGAGACCAATCCAGTACACTGCGCGCGGTCCAGATCGTCGGGGGAACACTGTGAAAGCGCTGATTTGTCAGCATTGGGGATCGGTAGACGACCTCGAAATCGGGGATCTGCCCGTCCCGGAACCAGGTCCGAGTCAGATTCTGATTGCGGTCGAAGCCACCTCGGCGAACTACGCGGACGCCATCATGGTGAGCGGTCACTACCAGACCAAACCACCGTTGCCCTTCGCTCCAGGCCTTGAAGCTGCAGGGACCGTGGTCGCCTGCGGGTCTGCAGTGACCCGTTTTGAACCCGGTCAGCGGGTCATGGCGCTGCTGCACTACGGCGGTTTTGCCGAGCAGGCGCTGGCCGAAGAGAGTGATACCTGGGCTATCCCCGAAACCATGGACTTTCGTGACGCAGCTGCGTTTCCCGTGGCTTATCTGTCATCCGATGTCGCACTGCGCTGGCAGGGTCGGCTCGAAGCCGGTGAAACCCTGCTGGTGCTGGGTGCCGCTGGCGGGGTCGGCCTGACGGCCGTCGAAATCGGGAAAGCGATGGGTGCTCGGGTGATCGCAGCAGCGAGTACGGCCGAGAAGCTCGAGGTCGCGCGGGGGCGGGGTGCGGATGCGTTGATTAATTACAGCGAGGAGGATCTGAAGGCCGCAGTGCTCGCGCTTACCGACGACCGCGGTGCTGACGTCTGTTTCGACCCCGTTGGCG
This sequence comes from Gammaproteobacteria bacterium, assembly GCA_038116745.1. Classification (GTDB taxonomy): domain Bacteria; phylum Pseudomonadota; class Gammaproteobacteria; genus JAYODW01. The sequence goes on along the minus strand of JAYODW010000011.1, from coordinate 25,915 downwards.
GTCCCCTGTTCGATGCTGCCCTGTCCGCGCTGGGTTGGGGTGGGCGCTACGTGCATGTCGGTTTCGTCGGCGGGGTGCCGCAGGTTCCGGCGAACCGCCTGCTGGTGAAAAATCGCGCGGCACTGGGGTCGTCACTGCGCTACTACCGCTGGCACGCGCACGAGAAGCTGCAGGCCTCGGTCAGCGCACTGCTGTCGTGGTACGCGGCCGGCCAGCTGCGTCCGCTGGTGACCCACGACCTGCCGCTCGAACAGGGAGTTGCCGCCATTAAATTGCTCACTGAACGCCGTGCCTATGGCCGGGTGCTGGTGAGACCGCGCTGACTGACAGCGTCTACTGACCGAACTGACCGAGGTTTCCATCGCCATGCCTGTTCTGCTTGCCTATCCGCATCAGCACGTCGCCCTGATCACCATCGATAACCAACCCAAACGCAATGCCATGAGCCGCGAGATGATGGCGGAGCTGGCGGGGCTCTGGGATGAACTTGAGACGTCCGACTGCCGCGCTATCGTGCTCACCGGTGCGGGTGACAAGGCATTCAATGCCGGCGCCGACGTCAGCGGAGACCTGAGCGCCAGTGAGGAGACGGCGCGCATGGTCAACCGCGCCCTGCTCAAGACATCGAGCTATCCCAAGCCCATTATTGCGGCTGTGAACGGTGTCTGTGCCGGTGGGGGTGTCGAGTTGATGTTGTCCAGCGACATCCGCGTTGCCGCACCCCACGCGCGTTTTGGACTGCCGGAAGTGAAGTGGGCGATCTATCCCTTCGGCGGGGCGACCGCGAAGCTGATTAACCAGATTGGCTATGTGCACGCCATGAAACTGCTGCTCACGGCTGAGATGGTCGATGCTGAAGAGGCGCGGCGGATCGGTCTGATCAACGACATTGTTCCCTCTGAGGACCTTGTCGAGCGCGCGCTTGCCATTGCGCAGACCATTGCGAGCAACAGCCCCGTTGCCGTGCAGGCCGTGAAAGCGCACATATCACGCGGAATCGCAGAAGACGCCCTCGCCCGCGAAAGCGAAGAGCAGGCGCATGGTGACCGTGTTCGGGCCAGCGCAGATTTCGCCGAAGGGGTCAGCGCCTTCCGCGAGAAGCGCTCTCCGAATTATTGATTGATACGCCGGGCTACGGCAGCGGGGGCTATCCGGCCGCTGCGCTCAGCCCTGCCTCTGTGGTGATGGCAAAGCCCTCGTACGCGTTGCCGGCCACTTCGTCGCACTTCATACGATAGGGTCCGACGCCGCCGATGTAGGGAAGGAATACGCGCGGCTTGCCGGGCACGTTGACTCCCATGTACCAGGAGTTCGCCTGCGGAAAGAGCGTTGCGTCGGCGACTTCATTAACGTGGGCGACCCAGGCCTGCTCAGCCTCGGGACGCGCTTCGATAGTCGTTGCGCCGCGTTCGCGCAGCGTACGCATGCATTCAGCGATCCAGTCCACATGCTGTTCGATGGACACCATCATGTTGCTCATCACCGACGGGCTGCCCGGGCCGGTAATCGTGAACAGGTTGGGGAACTCCGCGACCATGAGCCCGAGGTATGTCGCCGGTCCCTGCTGCCAGCGCTCCTTCAGGGTGACGCCGCCACGACCCGTGATGTCGACGCTCACGATGGCTCCGGTCATGGCATCGAAGCCGGTGGCGAACACGATGGCGTCGAACTCGTACTCTGTCGCCGAGGTGCGCACGCCGCGCTCAGTAACTTCCTCCAGCGGGGTATGCCGCACATCAACCAGCGTCACGTGCTCAGCATTGAAGGTCTCGTAGTACCCGGTGTCCAGACACGGACGCTTGGTGCCGATCGGAAAAGTCGTCGGGCATAGGGTCTCTGCGGTTTTCGGATCCTTGACGATGGAGCGGATCTTCTGACGCACGAACTCTGCGGCGGTTTCGTTTGCCGCCGTGCTGGTCATGATGTCGTTGTAGCTCTCGAGCAGTGCAATCAGGGTGCCGCCCTGCCAGGCTGCTTCGTAGGTGGCGTTGCGCTCTTCCGCGCTGACCTCGAGCGCGGACTTGTCCATGGCAAGGTCCGGTACCCCGAACAGCGAGTAGCGGGAACGCTCCCTGAATTCGGCGTAATTTGCCTTGCGCGCAGTGATCTCCTCGCCCTGGAGCGGACGGTTGAACGCTGGCATGGAGAACGCAGCGGTGCGTTGAAACACGGTCAGCTCAGCGGCCTGCGCAGCAATGAGCGGGATCGATTGGATTGCCGATGAACCGGTGCCAATGACGCCGACCCGCAGACCGCTGAAATCGATGCCTTCATGAGGCCAGTTAGCGCTGTGATAGCGCTTCCCCTTGAAACGTTCAACGCCCGGTATATCGATCTCCTTAGGCATCGACAGGCAGCCCGTGGCGACAATATAGAACTGCGCTTCGTAGGTTTCGCCGCATTCTGTGGCGACGCTCCAGCTCGCGTTGTTTTCGTCATAAGCGGCCGACGCAATGCGCCGCTCGAAGCGGATGTCACGGCGCAGGTCGAAGCGGTCTGCGACATGGTTGGCATAGCGCAGAATCTCGGGCTGGGTCGCATACTTTTCGCTCCATACCCATTCCTGCTGCAGCTCTTCGCTGAACGAGTAGGAGTAGTCCATGCTCTGCACGTCGCAGCGCGCCCCGGGATAGCGATTCCAGTACCAGGTGCCACCGACACCGTCGGCAGCCTCGAGCACGATGGCCGAGAACCCGAGCTCCCGCAGTCGATAAAGCATGTACATGCCGGCAAAGCCGGCGCCCGCGATGACGGCGTCGTATTTCATCTGTTCCTCTCCTCTCGCAAACCCGACGACACGTGGTCGTCGCGGGGCCAACTATTATCGGCAGCTATCGCGATTGCAAGTTCCCGGATGAAGCACAGACGCACCGACTATCGACCCGGTATAGCGTGAGGCGCATCGCTTGAGTCCGGGACGGCACATGCGCGAGACTCCGGCCACGAGTCAGCGCACCACAACAGGCGACAGGAGAGCACGATGAGCAGGACGGATGGGGCAACAACCAAGGCGGAACTGCTGGAGCGGGTCGATGCGCTGCTGCCATCCATCGTCGAGCGCGCACCCATCGTCGAGCAGCAGCGGCGACCGCACGATGACTCGATCCGTGAGCTGGCCGAAGCCGGCGTGTTTCAGGCTCTGGTGCCGCGCTGTCATGGGGGGCATGAACTCGAGCTTTCAACCATTACTGAAATCGTGCAGCGGGTGAGTTCAGCCTGCATGTCCACCGGCTGGGTGACGGCGTTTTATATCGGCCATAACTGGATGATGATGAAGATGCCGGAGCGCGCGCAGCAGGATGTGTTCGGCGCGCGGCCTTTCGGGATGATCCCCATCCAGCCGTCGCCTTTTGTGACCAGCAAAGAGGTGCCTGGCGGCTATGAGATCAGCGGCCGTTCGAGCTTCAGCTCAGGGATCATGAACGCAGACTGGGTAATCATAGTGCAGGCCGGCGCGGACGACTCGCGGGCCTTCCTGGTCCCTGCCGATGAGGTAGAGGTGGATGACGTCTGGCATATGAGCGGCATGGCCGGTACGGGCAGCAACGATGTGATCGTTAACGAGCTGTTTGTCCCCGAACATCGCGCCATGCTGGCAGGTGAGCTGTTCACCACCACAGCGACCAATCAGCCCAATCCGCTTTACGCGATACCGTTGCTCCCGTTTATCTTCTGCGAGGTCCTCGGCGTCTACAGCGGCGGGCTGGCGGGAGTCACCGCGCTCTACGATGAGTATGTGCGCAGCAAGGTCATGACTTATGGCGGCGAGGCGCTGGCCGGCAAGCAGACCAGTCATGTCAATCTCGGCGACGCGCATGCGCGCAGTATCGCGGTCAACATGCTGGTCGAGCGTCAGGTGGCCGATACCTGGGATCTCGCGCAGCGACGGGCGTTTGACGTCGATAAGCGTATCGATCTCAAGCTGCGGGCGTGTTTCATTTCCGACAGCTGTCGCGACGGTATGAACACCATCATGTCCCGTGTCGGCACGCGGAATTTCGCGCTGGCACATCCGATGCAGCGTTTCTTCCGCGACATGAATACCATCACCTCACATGCTTTTCTCGACTGGGAAATTGCGCGTGAGCTGTACGGTCGTCAGCGGCTCGGTCTCGAGCCCAACCACCCGCTTTTCTGATGAGCTCATCCAGCCTGGCGCGGGCGCCTCGGGCGCGCACCATCGGTGCCCTCGTTGATGAACTGGCGACGCTGTTTGGCGACCGTGAGGCGCTGGTGGGAAGCGGTCAGCGCTACACCTACCGTGAGCTGCAGCAGGCGGTGCACCAGTTTTCCCGCGGCCTGCTGGCACTCGGCGTGGAGCCGGGCGACAAGGTTGCGATCCTCATGGGAAATCTTCCCGAATGGATCATCGCGGACTTCGCGATTACCTCGATCGGTGCGGTCATGGTTGGCGCCAATACCTGGGCAACCGCGCGGGAACTTGAATACGTTCTGGGACACGCTGACGTCAAAGTCCTGATCACTTCGGGCACCTTCCTGAAATACGACTACCTGAACATGCTGCGCCAGATGCAGCCGCACGCGACGCGCCTCCCTCTTCTGCGCGAGCGGGTTCTGGTCGGCGCGCCTGCCGCTGATGGCTGCTTGAGCTACGCGGAGGTCTGTGCGCGCGGGGAGTCAGTCAGCGAGTCGCGGCGCGCTGCGGCCGCAGCCGCGGTCAAGCCAACAGACATGGCTTACCTGCTCTATACCTCCGGCTCGACCGCTCAGCCCAAAGGGGTCGAGCTGCAGCACTACGCGCTGATCGAAAACATGTGGCACATCGGGGAGCGACAGCACACGACAGAGCACGATCGGCTGTGGCTGGCGGTTTCCATGTTCTGGTCTTTCAGCTGTGAGAACGCGTTGTTCAACCTGGTTACCCACGGTGGCTGCATTGTTCTGCAGGAGCATTTCGACCCTGCGGAGGCGCTGGCCCTGATTGAAGCCGAGCGCTGCACGCTGTTCTACGGTACGCCCAATATGGCTCAGGCGCTGGTCGAACACCCTGATCGCCCGCGCCGCGATCTGTCTTCTCTGCGCAGCGGCGCAACCCTCGGTACCCCGGCGCAGATCCAGCGCGTGATCGACCTCGGCGCCGCCGAGATCTGCAATATCTACGGTCTGACCGAGACCTACGGGAACTGCAGTGTGACCGATGCAAGTGATCCGTCGGAGCGCCGCCTGAATTCGGTGGGCCGTCCTCTCGACGGGGTTGAGGTCCTGATCGCCGATCGCGAAACCGGTGCACCGTTACCCGCTGGGGAGCTCGGGGAGATCAGAGTGAAAGGCTACGTCACCACAGGCTATTACAAGGCCCCTGAGCTGACGCGCGAGGCGTTTGACGCACAGGGCTTTTTCCGCACCGGTGACCTCGGCTTTCTGGATGACGCCGGCTATCTGCATTTCCGCGGGCGCAGCAAGGAGATGATTAAAACCGGCGGCATCAACGTTGCGCCGATCGAAGTTGAAGAGGTCCTGCTCAGCCATCCCGATGTGCAGCTTGCGTTCTGCACCGCCATCCCTGACCCCGTGCGCGATGAGATTGTCGGCGCGGTGATCGTCCTGAAGGCAGGTGCCGCGCCGTCTGCGGAGACTCTGCAGCAGCATTGCCGAGAGGCGCTGGCGGCCTACAAGGTGCCCAGCCGGATCTGCTTTGCTGAGGAGCACGAGCTGCCGCTTACGACGACCGGCAAGCTGCAGAAAAACCGTCTCACAGAGCGCTTTTTCCCGCCTGGATCTGCGGCGCACTGAGCGACCTCCTGAAAACACAGTCTGCTGCCGGCCGACGCCGCTGCGCGACCCGTTGTGCGGCATCGAATCGGCGCTCTAGAATCCGCCGCGCTCTGCCCGTAGGGATCTCTCCGCTACGGGCATACCCGCACCTTATCCATCCTTGTTGGAGGTTGTTATGGCGGACAGGAAAGCCCCGGGCAAAGTAGAAAAGGCCCTCGATAGTGCGTTGGGTTTGTGGATAGCCGGTGCAGCCGGCGTTGGTGTGTGCATTTATATTGTGATGAATTTTTTTCATTGATTGGCGAAGGGACCCGACGCGCGGGAATCCCGTCACCCCATTAAACCCCCGGCCGGACGAACGGGTTCGTGCCGGGGTTTTTTTTGCGCTCCCGAACGAGGATGATGCAGCGGCGCGGGCATCCCGGGGGCGCGGGCTCTCCGACCTCGCGCACACAAGGGAGCTGTAAGAACCATGACAGAAGTGACTGAACTCGGTTATGTCGGGGTAGGGGTTTCCGACCTGGCCGCGTGGCGCCAGTTCGCCGGCGAGATCCTCGGCCTTGAGGTGGTGATGGATGATGACAGCGGATGCTGCTACCTGCGCAATGATTACTGGCACCATCGCTTCGTGCTCTACCCGGACGGTAGCGACGACCTGGCTTTTCTCGGACTACGCGTGGCAGGCCCGGTAGAATTTGCTGCCATGCAGGAACAGCTCAGGGCCGCCGGGATTGCTTTCCGGGTCGGCGCGGCTGCTGAGGCTGAAGAACGCCGGGTGCTGGAAGTGATGAAGCTCGAAGATCCGGACGGTAATCCGATCGAAATCTTTCACGGACCGCTGGTGCACTACCACCGCCCGTTTTACCCCGGACGTGGCATGCATGGTCGTTTCGTCACCGGCTCCGGCGGCTGTGGTCACAGCCTCATTCGTCAGCGGGATATGGAAGCGGGTACGCGGTTCTATCGTGCGCTGGGCATGCGCGGCAGCGTGGAATACAAGCTGCAGCTTGGCGAGATTCGCGCTGAGCCTGTGTTCATGCACTGCGGTACCCGTGACCATGCCATCGCCTTCGGCGTTGGCGCACCCGACCGGCGTCTCAATCACATCATGCTTGAGGTCGATAATCTCGACGATGTCGGTCTGACCTACGACCGTGTGCGCGACGCTGGCATCGATGTGCCGATCGACCTTGGCAAGCACTCCAACGACCACATGTTCTCGTTCTACATGCGCAGCCCGTCAGGGTTCATGATCGAGTACGGTTTCGGTGCGCGCCATGCCACCCACCAGTCGGAGTACTACGAGACCGATGTCTTCGGTCATAAGTTCGACGAGGGAAGTTTCTGAGCAGGTGTAACCGACGCGGGGCGAACCGGGGTTCAGCACCCCTGGTTCAGAGCTTTCAGATCACGGTTTATCAGACTGGCGTCGCCGAGATTCATCTCGAGCAGGCGGCGCAGGTGGGTGATGCTGTCGACGTCAATTGACGTGCACTCAACGCCGACGCGCGTGCCGTGCACGTGCGCCACGATGCCTTCCATCACGATGCAGGCCGTACCGTCGTCGTCCAGCGCGAGTGACAGGCGGCAGCGATTTCCAGCCTGCGGGCGAGTACCCGTGAAGTTTGCGATGAGGGCACCGTGCAGGGAGATGTCCAGCAGCTCGGCCATCTGCGTTGACAGGCCTGATTGAAATTCGACCAGTCCGTCAAAAGGAACCCGGTGAAAATGGCGTTGCTCGGTCATGCCTGCAGACGTCCGCTGAACGCTGCGCCCCTCCTTGTCAGACCTCTGGACTCGCTCTCAGGGCTTAATCATAGCGCTCGAGAGTTTTTCGATCATGGCAACCGCCCGTTCATATGAGCCACCGTGCAATGCGTCATCCATCCCGGAGTTTGTCAGACGGCGGTGTGAGCGTGATGTGGCCGTGTCGCAGGGCTGCCTCGCCGCGGTCGTTGAACGCCTCGAAAGGAACGACCAATACACCCGCGCTTTCCTGCGGGGCACCCACCGAAACACGCAGGGTTGAAGGCAGAAAAACCATGCCGCGGAATTCGCCGCCGATGCGGCAGATCCGCGCGGGTTCCTCCCCCGCCTCGTGAGCCACGATGCTGGACACCGCGAGGGCGAGCGTGGCGCTGCCGTGGAGAATGATATCGGGCAGGCCGGCCGCCAGGGCTACCGCGCGATCGGTATGGACCGGATTCCAGATCCGCGCGCATTCAGAGTAGGTGTGCGCCAGCTGCGGCTCGATGGCGATGGCCTGCTCGCGGACAGGTTCCAGCCGCGCCTCTGGCGCAGTGGGGACGATTGCCGCGATGCCCTCGGCCGGCGGCTCCCCCACGATATCGACCCCGAGCAGCAGCATGCCGTGGTAGGTCCGCGCGACGAGCTCGCCGTGCTGGTCGATTGTGTCGAAACGTTCAGTGACAAACGCGCCGGGGCGGCGCGATTCGATGCCGATCACCGTCGCTTGAGTGTGCAGCACGTCACCGGGGCGCACCAGGCGCAGGACATGACTGTCGTGCGTGGCGTGGACGGCACGGCGCTGCTCGTCCATGGTCAGGCCGTTTTCCCGCAGCAGATCGCGCGAGGCGAGAGCGACGGGCCATTCCGGACAGATGGAGAACAGCGGGTGCGCGACGACGCCGTCGCTGCGCGTGGTGTCCAGGTAGCACGCCGCGGTGTCGCCGAGGCTGGCTGCGTACGCCATGGTCCAGCGCGCGTCCACCGGGTGGGAGTACGTTCCAGTCTGTTGGCCGAGTGCTGCGCGGTTAATCGGCATGAAAGTCCCCGAGGCTGGGTAGCGCGATATTGTCCAGGGAGGATCTGTTACGGGTCAAAACGGGACGGTGCTGCCGGGCCGGACCGGTTTGACCAAGGTGCCGGTTTGTTATCAGACGCGTCGCGCTAGGATGCTCCCAGCGCCCGCGAGTACTGTGGGCGACGTTTCTGAATTTCACTGAGGAGAACCGCCATGGACACGACCGATCTCGAACGCCGAATCACCCGTCTCGAGGACATTGAGGCTATCAAGTACCTGAAAGCGCTTTATTGCGACATCTGCGACGACCTGCACAATCCGGATCGTATCGGCGATCTCTTCGCCGAGGACGGGATCTGGGAAAGCCCCGATTTCGGACAGGCGCGGGGCAAGGCTGCAATCAAAACGCTGTTCGAGGGTTTCAAGGCCCGCTTCACCGCATCTCAGCACAACATCATGAATCCGCGCATTGATGTGAGCGGCACGACCGCGACCGGCGTGTGGTACATCGCCGGCTTCTGGGATGACGTTGAAAATGGCCGCAATATCTGGATGACCGCCCGCTACGACGACGACTACGTCAAAATCGACGGGCAGTGGAAATACCAGCATCTGCGCGCGCGGGTGCGCTTTGTCGAGGACCGCTGATCGCCGGGTCCCGCGTCAGGCGTCGCGCCAGCGGGGTGCGCGTTTCTCGACGAAAGCGCGCACGCCCTCGCGGCCGTCCGGGGTGCTGAAGACGTTGCACAGCGTCTCTATCTGATTTTCCACGTTGCGCCGATAGTCCAGATCGTTAGCGCGCATGAACGACTGTCGGCCGAGCGCCATGATCGTGGGGGACTTCCGGGTAAAGAGACGCGCCATCTGCTCTGTCGCTGCTGCCAGCTCCTGGCGCGGCGCGATGCGGTTGACCAGACCGAGATTGAGTGCCTCCGTCGCCGGGATCGGCTGACCGCCGAAGAGCAGCTCGAAGGCGCGGTTGCGACTGATCTGGCGCGGCAGATGGACGTAGTGGATCGCCGGGATCACGCCGACATCGATCTCGGGATAGCCCAGATCAATGTCGTCCGCGGCGACACAGACATCACAATTGATGGCCAGGGTCATGCCCGCTCCGCGGGCGGGCCCGTTGATCGCGGCGATGCTTGGTTTGGTGAGAGCGTACTGAATGTCCATTGTGCGCATGTAGAACTTGTTGACGAACGCGCGCAGATCTTCCGCATCGCCGGCATCGACCATGCGCAGATCCATTCCTCCGCAGAATACAGATTCAAGCGCGCTGGCCAGGACGATGGCGCGCACGGCGGGGTCGCGGTCCGCCTCGAGAAAAGCATCATGGATAGCGTCAATCATGGCGTGGTCGACGGCGTTGACGGGAGGACGATTCATGGCGATCCAGGCGATATCGCCGCGGACATCAATATCCACACGGTGCGCTGTGCTCATACGGCAGACTCCGGTAAACAGACAGGACGAGACTAGAAGACGGTGATTTTAATGCGTGACGCGATACGCTCCGGCGCCGTCACTCAACAGGAGAAGTTTCATGGAAGCACGCGAACATCGGCTCGCGGTCAATGGCGCCCGTCTCTATGCGGTGGAACAGGGCGAGGGTCCTCTGGTGCTGTTCGTGCATGGTTTTCCAGAGCTCGCCTATTCCTGGCGCCATCAGCTGCCCGCGCTGGCTGAAGCGGGTTACCGCGCGGTCGCGATCGAACAGCGAGGGTATGGGCGCTCGTCAAAATTCTGGGAGCCTGAGGCCTACCGTATTGATCGCCTTACCGCCGACATTGTTGGCGTGGTGCAGGCGCTGGGTGAGTCACAAGCCGTCATCGTCGGCCACGACTGGGGTGCGCCGGTGGTGTGGAGTTCAGCGTGGATGCATCCGGAGTATTTCCGGGGCGTCGTCGGCATGAGCGTGCCGTTTGCCGGCAAAGGACTCATCGGCGTACCTGGGAATCCGTTCGGTGAGCGGCCGCTCGAGGACTATCAGCGCGAGCTGGTCGGACCAGGGCAGGATTTCTATCACACCTACTGGAGCACCCTGGGGCCCATCATCAACGAAATCGAAGAGGGCCTGGCGGATTGGATGGCGGACCTCATGTACTCGGTTTCAGGAGAGGGGCTGAGCGCAGCTGGATTCTCGCTTGATGCGGCTGACCCGGTGGAACTCATCCGCGCCAGCGCGGTGTGTATTCCTCACGGCGCGCGTATGCGCGATCGTTTCTCGCCTGTGCAGCCGGTGCCCTGGCTGAGCGCGGCGGATCTGGCGGTCTACGTCGAGGCGTTTGAACGCTCAGGCTTTCACGGTCCGTTGTCGTACTACCGCAACCTTCCGGCTGACCAGCGATTGCTTGCACCGCTGGCCGGGCAGCCGCTTGAGGTGCCGGCTGCTTTTATTGGTGGCGAGCTGGACGTCGCTACCTGGTGGGGCGCCGAAGAGCGCACTCGGGCCGCTGAGGTGATTCGTGATTACCGCGGTGAAACTATTCTGCCGGGCTGCGGACACTGGATTCAGCAGGAGCGGCCGCAGGAGACCAACGCTGCGCTGTTGGCTTTTCTTGCTGGTCTGGACTGAACTCCGGCCGCCTGCTTCCCGGTTTTCTCGAGCGCAGCGATCAGGCGATTGCAAAGCCCCGGTAGTTATCCGCAACCACGTCTTCACAGGCCTCGCGGTAGCTGACCCAGTCGACGTAGATGGCAAACACCCGCGGTTTGCCGGGGACATTGGCGCCGACATACCAGTTGTCGCAGGCGCCCCAGAGCGTGCGCTCGGCGAGCATACGGACCCTTTCAACCCAGGCATCCTCCGCGGTTGCTTCTGCTTCGATGGTGGCCGCGTCGCGCGCGCGCAGGTCGTCGAGGCACTGCCCGATCCAGTTCACATGCTGTTCGATGGTCGGGATCATATTGGTCAGCACTGACGGACTGCCGGGTCCGGAAATAGTGAAAAGATTGGGGAAGCCCGCCGTCTGCAGCCCCAGATAGGTTCGCGGCCCGTCGACCCATTTATCTTTCAAAGCCTCGCCGCGACGTCCGCGGATGTCGATATGTGCGAGCGTGCCCGTGATGGCGTCGAAGCCGGTCGCGAGAACCAGCACGTCCAGAGGTATCTCGCGACCGCTGACCCGCACCCCGTTGGCCGTGATGGCTTCGATGCCGGCACTGCAGTCCACCAGGCTCACGTTGTCGCGGTTGAAAGTGTCGTAGAAGCCGGTGTCGAGACAGGGGCGTTTGCAGCCGAAGATGTGCGCGGGTTTCAGCAGCCTGGCGGTCTGTGGGTCGTTGACCAGTTCATCGACTTTGCTGCGCAGAAACTCGGACAGCGCCTCGTTGCCCTCCAGCGTCGTGGCGGTATCGCGGAAAGTGAACGTTGGCGCCATACCGCCTGTCTGCCAGGACTGCTCGTAGCGTCGCTCGCGTTCGTCCGGGTCGACTTCGAAGGTGCGCGGCGTGCCGGGCGCGAGCTCAATATCCATCGCCAGCGGGCGGGTGTAGTTGCGCGCGCGGAAGCCGGCATAATCAGCTTTAATCTGCGCTTCGTAGTCCGGATCCAGCGGAGCGTTGCGCGCAGGAATGGTGTACTGCGCGGTGCGCTGCAGGACATAAAGATGTCCTGCCTGCTCAGCGATAACGGGTATGGCCTGGATGCCGGTCGAACCCGTGCCGATGACACCGACCCGTTTGTTACTGAAGTCGACCGCCTCGTGTGGCCAGTCCGCGGTGTAGTAGCACTCGCCGGCGAATGTATCGAGCCCGGGGATGGCGGGTTTGAGCGGTGAGGACAGGTTGCCCGTTGCCATGATGCAGTAACGCGCTTGCAGAGATTCGCCGCCATCGGTCTTGAGGCGCCAGAGCTTGTCGCTTTCGCTGTAGTAGGCGCTTGTGACCGCGGTGTTGAAGCTGATGTGCCGGCGCAGGTCGAAGCGGTCGGCCACGTGCTGCGCGTAGCGCAGAATCTCCGGCTGGCCGGCGTAGGTTTCGGTCCAGCGCCATTCCTGCTGCAGCGCTTCGGAGAACTGGTAGGAATACTGCATGCTCGGCGCGTCACAGCGCGCGCCCGGATATCGGTTCCAGTACCAGGTTCCGCCGACGTCGCTGCCGCGTTCGAAACCGCGCACAGTGAAATTGAGGCTCAGCAGTTTGCGGAGCATGGCCATGCCGGCGAACCCGGCGCCAACAATGACCGCATCAAGCAGCGTTTGATCAGATGTGTTGTCAGTGTTCATCGGCAATCCTGGCGTTCGATGGTCAGGCAGTGGCGCGGGAGACTACCAGAACCAGCGGGGATCGTGACCGCGGCGACCTCCGCGGATGTCCTGCCTACTTCGCTGAGGACAAGGTCAGGCTTTCACCGAAGCCCAGGACACGAAACGCGGACGCTGGAATAGCAGCTTTCTCGAGGCCTGCCTGCAGTCGCTGATAGGGCTCTTCAATACCCTCGTAGGTCAGCTGGAAGGTACCGTGGTGGATAGCTACGCTCTGCTGGCTGGCGAGATCGCGGTGTGCCTTGACCGCATCATCGGGGTCAAGGTGCAGCGGCCCCATGAAGTCACGCGGCCGGTATGCGCCGATCGGTAACAGCGCCAGGTCAAATGCCCCGAAGCGCTCTCGCGTCTGGCGGAAATGCGGACCATAGCCGGTGTCGCCCGCAAAGTAGATTTGTCCGCTCTGGCTGCGGACAGCGAAACCACCCCACAGGGTTTTCATCTGGTCGGCAAGTCCGCGGCCCGATCGGTGTCGCACCTCGGTGAAAGTGAACGTGACGCCATTGATTTCCGCACTGTCCCACCAATCCAGCAGGCGGAAGTGATCGAGGCCGTGTTTCTGTAGCAGAGGACCGTTGCCCAGCCCGGTCAGAATGAGCGGTGGGCCGTTGCGTCCTCGGGACTGCAGCGCCTGCAGGCTGTCGATGTCGAGGTGGTCGTAGTGGTTGTGGCTGACCAGGATGACATCGATCGGCGGCAGCGTGTCCAGCGCGAGTCCGGGCGCGCGCACCCGTTTGGGACCGGCGAAAGAGAACGGGCTGGCGCGCTCCGACCAGATCGGGTCAGTCAGCACGTTGACCCCATCGACCTGCAGCAGCACCGATGAATGGTTGATGTAGGTCAGCGCGATCCCCTCGGTGATCTGCGGCGGCGGCGCGAACGATGCGTTTTCTACCTCGGTCGGCCAGGTTTCGCGCCGGAACGGATAGGTGCTGATGAAGCGCGCGATATCCAGCAGGGATTTGTCGGCGGGTACGCTGTTGCGGAAGTGCACGCCGTCAAAATGCGGACTGGTCGGGCCCTCGTATTGCGGCTGGCCGGCGCAGCCGTGGAGCAGGGCTGTGCCAGCGGCGCTCAGCACAAGGAGCAGCAGCAGGGCGGTCTTCGTCATCGCGATGGCGCTCCTGAGTAGGTTCGGCTGAGGGGCGTCTGCGGGCAGTTTTCCCTCAGTTTGGGGACGTTTCCGGCAGCGCGATAGCCACATATTCCACGGCGGTTCCGCCGATGACCCGGGTTCGATGGCCCGGCCCGGTGTCGTCCTCGAGCAGCATCACCTGACCCGCAGAGATCTGGCGGGAAGCACCGTCCCCGGTTGTCACTTCGAAGGCCCCCTTGAGCAGCACGATGTACTGCTTGCGTGGGGTCGGATGCCAGTCGCCGAACCAGTCTGGCTGGAGGCGTCCGAAGGTGGCCGTCGCTGCCGGCAGATGCGCCGAGATCTCGTTCGGCGGTGCAGGTGGCGCAAACGGCAGCAGGTTTAGCGGCAGCGAGTCATCGACGAACCGGGTCTGACCGTTGCTGTCGCTGACGACGCGGGTCAGCTCGAAGCGCGCTTCTTCTGCGGCCATGACGGTGGACGCCAGCAGAGCGCATAACACAGGGATGAACACTTTCATGCCGGCTGCCCCTCGGCTGCGGCGAGAGTCGGGAGGCCGTAGGTGCGCGCAGCGGTGTCGTGGAACAGGTCGCGTTTATCGCTTTCCGAAAAATCACTGACCAGACGCTTGAACGCGTTCCACAGCACCGCGTAGGAGCAGCTCGACTTATCGACCGGGAAGTTGCTTTCGAACATGCAGCGCGCGGGGCCGAAGCAGTCAATCATGTGCAGGTAGTAATCCCGGGTCGCGTTGACGATCTCCTCTGAGGTAGCTGGTCGTGCGGCTTTGTGGAAATCGAAACCGTTGATCGGCATGACCAGCCCACCAAGTTTGGCGACTACGTTGGGATGGCGCGCGAGCTCAGTCACATCGCGCTTCCACTGTGCAAAAATCTCCGCGCGCCGCCCCTCGTAGGGTCCGATGCCGAGTGGACCACCGAAGTGGTCGAAGACGATGCGCTGCTCGGGAAACGCACGTGCAAGCTCGACCAGATCCCCTATCTGCGGGTGATAGAGCCAGGCATCGAAGCTCATGCCGCGTTTACCCAGTTCTTCAAGGCCGGTCCGAAAGACGGGATCTGCGAGCAGATGTTCGCTCGGGTTGGTATGAGAGTTGCGCACCAGTGGACTCGCGTCCCAGCCGCTCGCGTGGCGGATGCCGACGAAACGCGGGCTAGCCGCGCGGTGCGCATCGAGCACTGCGCCGACCGCCTCGCCCAGGGTCAGGTCGGCGAAACCGACAATCGCTGCACATACCCTGGACGGGCCGTAGGTGCCGCTGGCGCTCATTGCCGCGACCCCGTTGACGAACTCGGTCTCGCCCACGGGTTTCAGCGCCTCGGGTCCATCCTCCCGGTACATCGATGCGCATTCCATGAAGACCGTAGACACGACGTTGTGCCCGCTGCCGATATCGGCCAGCAGTTCGTCGAGCAGATAGCGGTTGTGCGGGTAGTCCCACAGATGATGGTGTGGATCGCAGATCGGCAGCGCTGGCTCAACAATCGCTTCCTCGACCTGTGCCAGCCATGCGGCACGGTCGTTCATATTCACCCGTCGGGGGTCGTGCGGAATCGTGCCGCTGCTCTGGCTGTTGTCGGCCATGAGAGGTGCTCTCCTTTTCTATTGCCTGTGGTCATCAGGACCGCGGCCTGCCGGAGTTGATGGGTGACCGGATGGTCTGCGCGCGACGGGGCGATTGCCGTCGGGGGCTGCTAGTCTAGCAACACTGTTCTTCAGGTCGGCGCGTATCGGGAGGTACCGGATGAATTCGCTGGTCAGAACGTTTCTCCAGGGCTTGCTGGCTTTCCTGCCGGTTTTTCTGACCATTTACGGCGTCTACGCCCTGGGCGATTGGCTCGATGACCGCACAAGCGCTCTGCTTAAGGCGGTGATCCCGGGCCTGCCGGATACCCCGGGTCTTGGCATCGTGATCGGCATCCTGGCGATTTTCGTTCTCGGACTGCTGGTGTCCTCGGGCGTGACCCGCTGGATCTACCAGATGATTGAGACGGTTCTGGAACACCTGCCAATCATCAAGGACCTCTACAGTGCGCTCAAGCAGCTGACCAACCTGATTGCGCCGGCTGATGGTGATGAGACCGGCCAGGTGGTCAGCGTGTCTCACCCCGATCTACCGGTGTCGCTGGTCGGATTAATGACCCGAGCCGATGTGGCGGGGCTTGCGCATGGCGTTGCGCCGGAAGGCAGGGTCGCGGTGTATTTCCCGATGAGCTACCAGATTGGTGGCTACACGATGTTCGTGCCGCGGGAGTGGGTGACGCCGGTTGATATGGAGGTTGAAGTGGCGATGCGCAACGCGCTCACCGGATGGGTGAAAAGCGACCGGGCGCGTGCCTGAACCGATGCGCGCCCGGCCCCGTGTGGCCAAGCTCAGCTGGCGCGCTCGAGCACCACGACCGGAATTTCACGGTCCGTTTTCGCCTGGTAGTCGTTGAACGGCGGATACATGTTGGCCATCTGAGCCCAGATCCGGGCGCGCTCGTCGCCTTCGGCAACCCGGGGACGCGCCTGAAAAACGTCGTCAGCGACCTGCACTTTAACTTGAGCCTGTGCACTCAGGTTGTGATACCAGCCGGGATGCTTGGGGTCGCCGCCTTTGGACGCGATGATTACGCAGTTGCCATCGACTTCGCCGTACAGCAGCGGCATGACGCTTTCTTTGCCGGATTTGCGGCCGACCGTGGTCAGCAGCAGCGTCGGCAGTGGCCCCGGCCCGCCGGCGAAAGTTGAATCCCACATGTGGCCGGCTTTGCCGTCGGCCAGATACTGGTTGCGGTGGTCGGCTATCCAGCCAGACTCGCTGGCTTCTTTAATCGGGTCGCTCATCGTTATTCTCCTTTTGGTCGTTCGGGCAGAAAGGGCGCCATGTTACCGGGGAATGCAGCGCCCCGGGGATGTCAGCGTTCCCACAGGACGTAGTCGTTCTTCTCGACGGCGCGGGTGAGCATCGCAAGCAGCGGGCCCGCGCGGCGGGCGGCGCTGATCCCGACGGATGCTGAGGCCGCGTCGTCGTCATCGCCGCGATCGGCGCGGAGCGGCGCGTCCGCGTTCGCCGCCAGAGCGCTCTGCAGCTGCTCGAGTGCGGATGCGAGTTCCGCGCCGTCGAGCGCGCTCGGTACCGCGCCGCTGCAGCCCATCATGCGGATCAGCTCGAGCGCCTGCGCCTCGAGCATGACGATGTCCGGCGAGTGCTTGCTTTTGAACGCGATCGGCATGCGCTTTACTGTCGCAGGGGCGTGAATGTCACGCAAGCAACAGCGCAGTAGAAAATCCCGCGTCGGGTGGGAACAATAGCCGCTCATCCAAGTCACGGGGAGCAGGCGATGAACACGATTGAGATCCTGGTGCCGGTGGCGCCAACCCGGCTGGAGACCTATCCCCTTGCGCCGCGCGCCGGGACCCTCGTCGGATGCCGCGTGGCCTGGTTGGACAACATGAAAGCCAATGCACGGGCGCTGCTCGATGCGGTCAGCGCAACCCTGAGCACGCAGGGCGCGGGTTTTGATAAACGGGCAGATTCCAAGAATGCCACTGCGGCTGCGCCTGAAGCGGTGATGGCCCATCTGCTGACCTGCGATGCCGTGGTTCTGGCCATTGCGGACTGAGGATCCTGTACGTCGTGGAGTGTCCATGACGCGATTGCACTTGAGCGGGCGGGGATCCCGACCGTCGTGCTGTGCACCGATGAATTCGGGCCGCTGGCGCGGGCCGAATCCGAGGTGCTGGGAATGGGCGGGCTGCCGCTGGTGCCGATCCCGCATCCGCTTGCCGGTAATGACGACGCGCTGGTCGCAGCCAAGGCGGCGGCCGTCGCCGCTGAAGTGCTGGACTGCCTGACAACCCCCGCCGAGGTGCTGGCCGCGCGCTATGCGCCGCGGTTCCGCCAGCTCACTGAACGCCGTCTGACTGGCGGGGCGGTCTGTGTCGATGATGTCTGCGCGTACGATCCTGCTTTCGGTCGCGGTGCGGGGCAGCGATGACCGACACCCTGCACCTCGATGCCGAGACGCTCGACGACGAGTTCTGCGCGCGCGGTTGGAGTGACGGCCTGCCCGTTGTGGCGCCGACCCGCGAGCGCGTGACGGCGATGCTGCGCTACTGCGACCGGGATCCTCAGCTCGAGCTTGGCGCCATGCCGCCGCGTCACGGCATCGTCACGCCGGAGATCCTGGCCGTCAACGCGGTCATGGCCGGCTGTCGTCCGGCGTATTTTCCGCTGCTGCTGACGGCCGTCGAAGCCATGCTGGAGCCTGCGTTCAATCTCTTCGCCGTGCAGGCGACAACACACCCCTGCGCGCCCTGCGTGATCATCAACGGGCCGCTGGCGCGCGAACTCGAGGTGAACGCGCGCTACGGTGCGTTCGGGCCGGGCTGGCGCGCGAACGCGACCATCGGCCGCGCCATACGCCTGGCGCTGCTTAACATCGGCGGGGCGGCGCCCGGCGTGCTGGATCGCTCGACTCAGGGTCAGCCGGCCAAGTTCGCCTTCTGTGTCGCCGAAAATGAGGCTGAGAGTCCGTGGACGCCGCTGCACGTCGAGCGCGGTTTCGCCCCCGAGACGTCGACCGTCACCGTCACCGCGGCGGAGGGCCCGCATAACCTGAACGATCACATCAGCGAACGTGCAGAAGGGATCCTGGCGACGCTGGCTGGCGCGATGAGCGATATGGGGTGTAACAATGCCTACCTTTACGGGCAGCCCACTATCGCGTTCGGTCCGGAACATGCAGCGATTCTTGCTGCCGACGGCTGGGACAAGAAGGCGATCCGCAGCTACGTGTTTGAACACGCCCGCATTCCGCGCGCGCTGTGGGCGCAGGGCGGGATGGCGGGCATGTTCGAGGATCTTTTTCCACACGAAGCACGGCTGCCGATCATCAAAACGCCGGATGATCTGCTCATCATCGTGGTCGGCGGCTTCGGGCGACATTCCTGCTGGCTGCCGACCTTCGGGGATACGACACGGGCCGTAACCTGCGCGGTGACCCACGCCGATGGCCGCCCGCTGCTGTCGGTCGCGGCGCTGCACGGCGCTTGAATCATTACCTCCCAGGATTGCCGAAATGACAGAACCCACATTCATGGGGGCAGCCGAGCTTGCCGGTGAGATCCGCGAGAAACGGCTGTCCGCGCTTGAGCTGGCGAATCATTACATCGAGCGCATCGAGCGCCTTGATACGACGGTGAATGCCGTGGTGGTGCGACGCTTCGAGGAGGCCCGGGCTGAGGCGGCGGCTGCCGATCGCGCCCTCGCACGCGGCGAAGCGCTCGGTCCGCTGCACGGTGTGCCGGTGACGATCAAGGAAAGCTATAACCTGATCGGTACTCCGACAACCTGGGGGTTTCCGGACTACGCCGGCAACATCGCCGACAGCGATGCTGATTCGGTTCAGGCACTGCGCGCGGCCGGAGCTGTTTTCCTGGGCAAGACGAACGTGCCCCAGGCACTGGCTGATTTTCAGAGCTACAACGACGTGTACGGCACGACGGGGAACCCCTGGGATGTGACGCGCACGCCCGGCGGTTCGTCGGGTGGTTCGTCTGCCGCCCTCGCAGCGGGTTTCAGCGCGCTGGAGGCTGGTTCAGATATCGGCGGATCAATTCGCAACCCGGCCCATTTCTGTGGCGTATACGGCCACAAGCCGACGTGGGGCATCGTGTCGGACGCCGGTCACGCGCTGCCCGGTTCCGCAGCGCCGGCAGATATCGCGGTGTGTGGACCGCTGGCGCGCACGCCGGAGGATCTGGCGCTGGCGCTTGAGCTTGTTGCCGGTCCCGACCGCCGCCACACGCGAGCCTGGGAGTTTTCCCTGCCGCGACCGCGGGTTACCCGACTGTCTGACCTGCGTGTGGCGCTGTGGCCTGAGGCATCCTTCGCCCCGGTGTCGCATGAAGTCACCGAACGCGTGCACTGGGTGGGTGAAGCGCTGACCCGGGCCGGGGCCACGGTATCGACAACGGCGCGCCCGGAGATCGACGTTGAGAAAGCGCTCGAAACCTATTACGCGCTGCTATGGGGCGTGATGTCGGCGGGCGTTCCGGATCCGGTGCATGAGACGCGGAGACAGGCGGCAGCGGCGCTGGATCCGGATGACCGGAGTCCACACGCGCGGGCGATCCGCGGTGCCGTGCAGGACCATCGCGCCTGGGTCAAGCATCATCATCGTCGTTTCCGGCTGCGCGACGCCTGGGCACGTTTCTTTGCCGAGTGGGACATCCTGGTGTGCCCGATCATGCCGACCGCGGCCTTCCCCCACGACCACGCGCCACAGGTGACGCGCACGCTGCCGATCGATGGCCAGGACTACCCGTATTTCGAGCAGCTGCACTGGGCGGGTCTGATCACGGTGGCCCACCTGCCGAGTACGGTGTTCCCGACCGGGCCATCCGCGGCGGGGCTGCCGCTTGGTCTGCAGGCCGTCGGCGCGGAATTTGATGACTTGAGCACGATCCACTTCTGCAGCCTGCTGGCACAGGAGATCGGCGGCTTCGTTGCGCCGCCTGCGTTCGGCTGAACAGAATCACTTAAAGGAGAACCAGCACGATGGACATCCAGGACAAGGTCGCGGTCATTACCGGTGGCGCCAGCGGCATCGGTGCGGCAATGGCGCGACGTTTCCACGCCGAGGGCGCGCGCGGGGTCGTGGTCGCCGATCTGAATGACGCTCAACTACGCGACGTCGCGGCGGAGGTAGGAGGACTGGCCGTGCGCTGCGAT
This sequence comes from Gammaproteobacteria bacterium, assembly GCA_038116745.1. Taxonomy (GTDB): domain Bacteria; phylum Pseudomonadota; class Gammaproteobacteria; genus JAYODW01. Next base: position 5,309 of record JAYODW010000011.1, on the reverse strand, counting down.
GTTGCGCGCGAGGCCGACATACAGGCGCTGGTGGCACAGGCGGAAGCCAAGTTCGGGCCGATCGACATCTTCTGCTCGAATGCGGGTATTGCCCGCCTCGGGGATGAGGACGTGCCGGACGCGGAATGGGCGCTGAACTGGAATGTTCACCTGATGGCGCACGTCTACGCGGTGCGGGCGGTGGCGCCCGGCATGGCCGCGCGCGGCAGCGGCTACCTGGTGCACACCGCCTCGGCGGCGGGCCTGCTCAGTCACATCCAGTCGGCGACTTACAGCGTGACCAAGCATGCCGCGGTCGCCTTTGCCGAGTGGGTTGCGATCAAGTATCGGGACAAAGGGGTGCGCGTGTCTGTGCTCGCACCGCAGGCGGTGCGCACGCCGATGACTGAACGTCCCGAGGGCGCCAGCGTGGCAAGTCAGGACGGCATGATTGAGCCCGAGCAGCTGGCGCAGTGCGTGGTGGAGACCATGGCGCGTGAAGAGTTTCTGATCCTTCCCCATCCAGAGGTGCGCGAATACATGCAGCGCAAGGCGAGCAACGTCGACCGCTGGATCGAGGGGATGAACCGCTGGCGGGTAAAAGCCGGACCTTTGCGCACATGAGCGCAAGCCGGGATACCTACACGCACGGGCATCACGACAGCGTGCTGCGCTCGCACAGCTGGCGCACTGTGGCCAATTCGGCGGCCTATCTGAAAGCGCACCTTGTCGGCGGTTCGCGCCTGCTCGACGTCGGCTGCGGACCGGCCACGCTGACGGCCGATCTGGCGCACCACGTCGCACCCGGCGAAGTGGTGGCGATCGAGCCTGACCCTGCGATCGTGGCCGTGGCCGCGGATGCGCTGCGGGCAGCCGGTGCGGACAACGCGAAAGCCGAACAGGGCGATGTCTACGCGCTCGGCTATGCCGATGCGTCGTTCGATATCGTGCATGCGCATCAGGTGCTGCAGCATCTGAGCGAGCCGGTTGCGGCGCTCCGGGAAATGCGCCGCGTCTGCCGACCTGGCGGCGTGGTGGCAGTGCGCGACGCGGACTATGGCGCCATCCGTTTCTGGCCGGAGCTGCCTGAGCTGGTGCGCTGGCTGGCGCTGTACCAGGAGGTCGCGCGCAGCAATCACGCGTTCCCGGATGCGGGGCGTCGTCTCCTCGCCTGGGCCCACGAGGCGGGGTTCGTGGCGCCGGTGCCGCTGGCCAGCGTGTGGTGTTTCGCCACGCCTGAGGACCGCAGCTGGTGGGCGGGGACCTGGGCTGAGCGCATTGTGAGTTCCGCGATCGCGGCTCAGGCCTGTGAGCGCGGCCTGTCAACCAGCGCCGAGCTCGAGTGGATTGCTGCTGGCTGGCGCCGCTGGATGGACGAGCCGGATGCCTGGTTCAGCCTGACTCACGCCGAGCTGCTGGCCAGGGTCGACTGAGCGCCAGTTGGCGACCGCGCGCGGCGGGGGTCAGCCGATCAGGGCCGACTGGCCGCCGTCGACTGGCAGGCAGACGCCGGTGATGAAGCGCGCCTCGTCGGAGGCGAGGAACAGCGCAGCATTGGCGACGTCCCAGCCCGAGCCCATCCGGCCGCCGAGCGGCACGCTGGCATCTCGTCTGGCGATCAGCGCCTCGCGCTCATGCCCAGCGGCGACATAGCCTTCGATCGCCATCGGGGTATTCATCAGACCAGGCATGATCACGTTTGCTCTGATGCCATACCTGGCATTCCCGGTTGCCAGGCTGTGCGTGTAAGCGTTCAGCGCCGCCTTGGAAGCTTTGTAGCTGATCAGGCCCATGCTGCACACGGCGGCGATGGAGGAGATGTTGATGATCGCGCCACAGCCCTGCTGACGCATGACCGGAAGCGCGTGTTTGCAGGTGAACATCACCGACTTCAGGTTGACCTCGAAGATGCGGTCCCAGATCTCCTCTGTCATCGAGGTTGCCCCGCAGTCGCCGGCGCCGATGCCGACGTTGTTATGCAGAACGTCGATGCGCCCGTAGCGCTCAACGCATACGGCTGAAATGGCTGCGCAGTCCTGCTCGTTGCTGACATCGGCCTCGAGGACGCTGCCGCGCCCGCCGCGCTGTTCGAGCAGACGCAGGGTTTCTGCGGCAGATTCGGGGTCGCGATCCACCAGCAATACCGTCGCGCCTTCCTCGGCAAAGCGGATCGCCGTGGCTCTGCCGTTGCCTATAGTCCCGCCCGGCGTCTGGCCGGCGCCCACGACAATGGCGATCTTGTTTTCGAGCCTGGACATCTTCCTTCCTCCGCCTGCTGCTCAAGTCTCGCGGAGATTGCCGCAGACCTTCCGGCTGGCGCAATCCTGAACGGCGTGCTTACATCACCCGACTTAATCGCTGAGGGGAGCGAACGGCATGGATCTCGGACTGCAAGGACGACGCGCTGTCGTCACCGGCGCCTCCAAAGGAATCGGGCGGGCGACTGCAGCAGTGCTGGCTGCGGAGGGTTGTGATGTCCATTTGGTGGCGCGCAGCGCGGCCGAACTGGAAAACGCAGCGGCGGACATCGCGGCCGCGAGCGGTCGTCGTGTCAGCTTCTCGGCCCTCGATCTGAGCGTCAGCGCGAATGTCGACAGCCTGGCCGCTGAGGTCAGCGGCTATGACATCCTGGTCAACAATGCCGGCGCTATCCCGGCGGGCACAATCGACGAGGTGACCGAAGACACCTGGCGTGCCGCGTGGGACCTGAAAGTGTTCGGCTACATCAATCTCATGCGCCGGATGTACGCCGATATGCGCGGACGCGGCGGGGTGATCATCAACGTCATCGGCGTCGGTGGCGAACGCCCCTCGGCCGGTTACGCCGCGGGTGCCGGCGGCAACGCGGCCCTCATGGCGATGACCCGTGCGCTCGGCGGCCCCAGCACGCGGGACGGTATCCGGGTGGTCGCGATCAATCCGGGCCTCATCGAAACCGAGCGCCTGGTCACCATGCACCGGACCTGGGCGGCGGCGCGGCTCGGAGACGCAGAGCGCTGGCGCGAGCTGCAGGATCCGGATTTCCCGCCCGGGCAGCCGGAGCACATTGCCGACATGGTGGCTTTTCTCGCCTCCGACCGATCGGCGAACACCACCGGGACCGTGATCACCATCGACGGCGGGCTGTGCGCCCGCTGAGTCTGACCGGGTCCGATCGGCTGCGCTCTCAGGCGGCCGCGAGGCCGAGCAGCGCGTCGTAGGAGGATAAGGGGGTACCGTCCTCGCCTGGAGGGGACGCGTTCAGCAGCAGGGTCTCTTCGACCAGACCGGCATAGCCGGACAGACGCTCGCGGCACTCTGCAGGCGTGCCGGACACGGTGAGCTGATCGAGACACGCATCGGAAATGGCGTCACAGGCGCGCTCGATGTCTCCCGCCGGGACCAGTTCGAGCAGGCGATCGGCAATCGCGCCAAAGCCCTGCTCGCGCATCGTGAATTCGTAATAGGGGTGCGGCAGCGGAGCATACAGATGACACAGCGCCTGGCGTGCTGCATGTCGGGCGCGTTCGCGGTCGGGATGCGCGGCTGCGATAACGACATTCATCAGCGGCAGGGCGGCGGGGTCACGGTCTGCGTCGGCGGCGGCCCCGTCAAGCATGGGACGCAGCACATCGCGGATATACGCCGGGCTCAGCGTGGCGCCACCGGCAACGCCGTCTGCCACCTGCGCCGCGATCCGCACCATGCGTGGAAACACGGCGGCGAGATACACCGGGAACGGATGCGCGCCGGGATCGACCGCGGGTGACCAGTTCATCTGGTGTACCTGTCCCTGGAAGTGCACGGTCTGACCGGGAGGGGTACGCGCCATCTGCTGCAGGCAGGCCACGTATTCGTGCATCTTGGTCAGGACCCGGGCGTGCGGGATCCCCTGCCATTGTTCGTTGATGATGCGGTTGCCGCCGCCGACCCCGAGCAGCAGTCGCCCACCGCAGTAGGCGTTGAAATCGACCGCCGCCATGCCCGTCATCAGTGGACTGTGTCCGTAGGCATTGGTCACGTAGGGTGCGAGCCTGATAGTTGATGTAGCCGCGGCCATGGCTGTCAGCGGTACCCAGCAGCTGCGCCAGGCCTCAGCCATGGCAAGCGTCGAAAAGCCGTTCGCCTCGGCGCGCGCGGCGATGCGGACAAGGTCAGGGAGAGAGTCTCCGGTGAAAATGAGGCCGAGTTTCATGCTGCCAGCTCCCTTAGTCTGTCTGCGATGCGACCGCTGCTGCCGGACGCCTGTGTAGGACAGTAGCGTAACGCCGTGGTGCGGTAGAAGCGCGGCCCTGCGTGACGCGGGACGCATCCTGCAGAATTGCAGTGGCCGCTCGCGACAGGCCTGCCGTGCTTCTCTAGAATGCCCTTCGCGGGATCTGGGCGGGCACACAGCCCGCTACCGCAGGACTCAAATCTGACCGCGAGGTCCGCGAATCCGGGGGGGTGTCGCGTCCGCCGTGAATCTTCTGCAGCTCAAGTATTTCGTCGGCATCGCCCACCATGGCTCGTTTGCCAGCGCGGCGCGTGCGCTGTTTGTGACCCAGCCTTCGCTCAGTCAGCACGTCAAAAACCTCGAGAACGAGCTCGGCGTTGCGCTGCTTCAGCGTAACGCGCGCGGCGTGCGCCTGACTGATGAGGGGCGAGAGCTGGTGCATCACGCAACCGCCATACTGGAGCGCCTGGAGGCGGCGCGGACCGCGATCCGGGACGCAAGTGCAGCGGTGGTTGGCAGCGTCACGCTGGGCGTGCCACCGACGATCAGCGAGCTGGTGACGGTGCCGCTGATCCTGCGTGTGCGTGAGGAGCTGCCCGGGGTGTCGCTGAAGGTCGTGGAAGGTATGAGCGGCTATGTTCTCAACTGGCTGCAGGAGGGACGGGTTGACCTGGCGGTGCTGTATGACGTCCAGGGGACTCAGGGGATCACGACGATCGAGCTGTACCAGGAAGACCTGTATCTGATCAGCCCGGTCGGCGAGGGCCGCCGGCGGAAAACTGCCAGTTTCGCAGAGCTACCCGGCACCACGCTGGTGCTGCCGGGCGAGCATCAGGGGCTGCGTATGCTGCTCGAGACGCTCGCCCAGCAGCAGCATGTTGATCTTCAGGTGCAGGTCGAAGTGGATGCGCTGAGCCAGATGCGCGCACTGGTCGAGGCCGGCGTCGGATGCACGGTGTTGCCGCTGTGGGCGGTCAAGGAAGCACTTGCGCACGGGACGGTCAGGGCGCAGCGGATTGTCGCGCCGGCCGTGCAACGCACCATGTCGATTGCCTACTCGAGTGAGCGGCCACTGGGCAAAGCAGAGCGGGCGCTTATCGAGCGACTTCAGGAACAGCTGAAGGCGCCGCGCTGA
>JAYODW010000010.1:0-111368 GCA_038116745.1 Gammaproteobacteria bacterium | reverse complement strand
GTTGCCGCCTCGTCCAGCGCCCCGGAGGCGCTGAGCACGACGCCGTAAAGCTCCCGCGCCGCTGCGGGCGACACGCGGCCATCGGCAACATCGCGCGCAACCAGCGGCGCTTCACGCAATAACGGATCCCCGTAACCACCGCCGCCCTGGCAGTGCAGGTAGAGCACATCACCGGGTTCAAGCACACCCCCTGCGATGCACTGCGCGATCTCCATCTCGCCACCGCAAGCGTCCAGACTGTCCGGCAGGCAGCCCGAGCTGAGGCGCGCGCGGACCTGGCTGCCGCGCACGACGAGATTACGTCCGAGGTTGCCCGGGGCACCGCCGGCAAGGCCAGGGTTCTGGGCCGTGGCCATACCCGCACTGGACAATACCAGGGCCGCCGGAATCGCCGTGCCGTGGGGCGTCATCGCCACTGACGCGCTGACACCCCCGCGCTGGCGCCCGGCACCGCCGGAGTCGGGCTCCTCGCGCCGCCACAGCATCAGCAGCGGGTACAGGAGCTCAGTCATTTCCACATCCGGCGCCTTGCCCATGGGGATACAGAACAGCCCCCCCGTATCGATGCCGTCAGCATCGGGCCGCGCGCCGTAGCCGCCTGCCATCGAGTCCATCACCACGTTCAGAAACGGCGTCGGCTGAGCCGCTCGCTGATCAAGCCCGGCCACCACTGCAGTGTTCCACGTGCCGCAGCAGGTCGATTGCACGCTGGCCTGCATGTCAACCGTGCGATCGAGCATCTGCGAAAGACACTGTGCAGCCAGACTGCCTATCGCCCAGGCCGTTGCGATCGGCGCCTTGTTCACCGCCGCGGGAAAAGTCGCGTTATTCAGCGTGCCTTCGGGAGTGACGATGTCAAAGCAGCGCATCAGCCCCCCGGCAGACCAGGGGATATCCCCGGCCAGGGTCGGCAACAGCGCAAGCATGATCCCTCCTCTGGAGCCGGCATAAGTGCAGCTGATCACTCCCGCCTGGGGATCCGTGCCGGCAAAATCGAAACTCAGACGATCGGCGGTCTTGGTCATGGTCAGCGACAGCCCGTGCGTCTGCCGGTCACCAAGGAAAGCCTGGTCCTGCCAGCCGGTCGCCTGCCAGGTCCCGTCCGGCGCAGCACGGAGTTTGTTGCGCAGACGATCTTCGGCGTCGTTCATCATGCGCTTCATGACTGCCTTGACCGTATCCGCGCCGTACTGATCGATCAGCGCCAGCAGGCGCCGCCGGCCGACCGCGTTGGCGCCGACCTTGGCACGCAGATCGAGCCCGACCAGCAGCGGTACGCGCGAGCGGCGCACCCAGGCATCCGCAACATCACGCTGTAGCTCAAGGTTACGTACCACCTTGAGCGGCGGTGTCGGCAGCGACTCGGAAAAAACATCGGCCGCGAGAATTGGCATGGACCCCGGCGCCGAGCCGCCGAGGTCGGGCTGATGGCACACCGCGCTGGTCCAGGCGAACAGCTGGCCGTCGTGGAACACCGGGGCGAAGACCGCAGCGTCGTTCTGATGCAGACCGCCGCCGATCCAGGGGTCGTTGCACAGGAACATGTCCCCGTCCTCGATCCCGGGATTGTCGGCGCGATGCTGCAGCGTCCAGTAAATAGCCAGGTCCACCGCACCGGCGAGCATGGTGTTGTACAGCCCTATCTGCACCTCCTGACCGACTTCGTCATTGATGGTGAAGTCAAAATCGTTTGACTCGGTGACGATGGGAGAGCCGGACATGCGCCGCAGCGTCTCACCCATTTCATCGGTGATCGACCACAGACGATGACGCACCACCTCATAGGTCAGTGGGTCGAGCGCCGCCACGGTCTCGGCACTGACCGTGTGCGCGCGCAGGCGCGCAGGCAGGCTGCGCAGCAGCACGTCCGGATCGACCGGGCGACTGACAAATATTTCCGAACCGGGGATCGCAAAACTCATGGTGCGCTCCTTATTGCGTGAGCGTGATGTGCAGGTTGCCGAGCGCATCGACCGTCCCCTGCATGCCGTCCGGGATCACCACCGTGGTGGTGCTCACCTGGATCACCGCCGGCCCGGGTAGGCGATGACCGCTGCGCAGGGCGGCGTAGTCATAAACCGGGGTATCGACGAAGCCACGCTGACCGTCCAGACACACCGGTCGGACCTCAATCCGGGCGCGGTCAACCGACGCCTCCCCGGCGGCACCGATCGGTGGCAGCGCCGGCGCAACCGGCAGCAGACCGACACCGCGCACGCGGAAAGTCAGCGCGTGGATCCCTGCTTCACGGAAGCCCGCGCCCTCGCCGTAAACCCGGGCGTAGCGCTGTTCGAATTCGGCGGCAGCTGCCTCGAGTGCCGGCATATCGAGTGGCCCGGCGGCGACCGGCGTCGCGACTTCGCCCATCTGCATGCCGTAGCGCATATCAATTTCACGATGCAGCTCGACCCCGGCCAGCGCCAGACCCTGCCGCTCAATAGCCACCGCGACTGCCGCCTCGAGGCGCTCGAAGTTGGCCTGAGCGTGCTCGGGATCAAAAGGATAGGTCAGCGGATCGGACAGCTCGCGGGTCACGACAACATCGGACGTTGACAGACCGTAAGCGCTGAACGCCGATGCGATCGGTCCGAGTGGAACAACCACCTCACGTGCTCCGACTTCGCGGGCATAGGCTGCGCAGTGCGCGGGACCAGCCCCGCCGAAGGCATACACCACAAACTCCCGCGGATCGTGCCCGCACTCAACCACAACCTTGCGCAGCAGGTCGCCGGTCTGCGCGTTCTGCACTGCATAGATGGCTGCCGCTGCCATCTCCACGGTGAGTCCGAGCGGGCCGGCGATGCGACGCTCAATCGCCTCCCGCGCGCGGGTCATGGACAGCGGTCGCCCGCCGTCCAGCAGGCCGTGCTGCGGCAAGATCCCGAGCACCAGATTGGCGTCGGTGACCGTGGGCTCCAACCCGCCTGAGTCATAGCAGGCCGGACCGGGGACGGCCTGTGCGCTGTCCGGACCGATCCGCAGATTACCGCCAGCGTCTATCCAGGCGATCGCGCCACCGCCGGAGCCGATCGCCTCCACGCGCAGGGTGGGTACGTTGACCGGCGCCTGATTGATGATGGTCTGCGCGGCGCGCACCGGCTCCCCATCGACAATAAGGCCGGCCAGGAAGGTGGTACCCCCAACATCAGTGGTGATGACGTTGCGGTGGCCAAGCTGGCGCGCGAGCTGCTGCGCCCCGACCACACCGCCGGTCAGCACAGAGCCGATGGTGGTAATGGCGGTCTGCGGGGCCTCGGCCGCGGTGACCGCACCGCCGGAACTCTGCATCACAAGCAGTGCGCCCTGCAGGCCGTCTTCCCGCAGGCGCGCTTCCAGCGTGCCGAGATAGGCGCTCAGACCAGGGCCGATCTGGGTACTCATGATGGTCGTCGCGTGGCGCGCGAATTCCCGGATCCGCGGGCTGACTTCAGACGACAGCGCGACATACAGGCCGGGCGCCTCCTCCGCGATGAGCGCGCGCAGGCGCTGCTCGTGCACGTCATTCCGGAATGACCAAAGCAGGGACACAGCAATGGCAGTCGCCCCGTCCGCGACACACGCCCGTACGACCTCCCGCGCCTGCGCCTCGTCGAGCGCGACCAGCACCTCGCCGGCCCGGTCAATGCGCTCACTCACCTCGTGCGCCAGGTGGCGCGGCACCAGACCGCGCGGCTTGCGCTGACGCATCACGTTCTGCAGCTCGTGCGCCGGGAGACCGAGATGCCGGCCCTCGACGTTCATGATGTAGATGCTGTCGCGATGTCCACGCGTCGTTACGAAACCAACGGGCGGCACCTGTCCGGTCACGAGCGCGTTGAGCGAAGCGGTGGTGCCGTGCGCAATATGGTCAGTCGCGACCAGCAGTGCGCGGCGCTCAAGGCCGAGCTGCGTCGCCAGCCCGTCCAGCGCCATCAACACGCCATCGGAATAATCCGCCGGCGTCGACGGTGTCTTAGCCGAGAGAATACGGCCATCGTCGGCTATCGCTACCGCATCGGTGAAGGTACCGCCGACATCAACCCCCAGAACCAGTCTCACCTGCCGACCTCCTCATGTCCGCTCAGCCTGGCCGCTACTGCAGCTGCATCTACCGGGTCCTGACAACCGCGCCAGGCGATATGTTGATCCGGGCGCACCAGGACCAGCGGCCAGCCCTCGTATTTCCCGGTTGCCTCAGGCTCAGGGACCTCGCATACCGTGAGCGGCACCCCGCGCCCGGCGAAGGCTGCTACGAGAGCACTCGCCGCTGGCGCGTCGGTCCCTAGCCGCAGCAGGGAATAACCGTTGCCCAGAACGTCATACAGCGCCCTGCCATCCGCACGCCACAGGTGGGGCGCGCGCACCCCGGGACGTGACGACTCCTGGTACTGATCCAGCGCAAAGGCCGGCCCCGCAGCGCCGTCGTAGCACACTACCGGCGAACTGTCGTAGCTGGTGCCGAGCTGCATGCCGATGCTGTCAAACTCGGACTGGTTGCGTGCGGTGATGTGCTGCCCGATCCCGGCGCGTAAGGCGCAGGCCGCATCATCGCTCGCTTCAAAACCAGGGGCGTCGACCGGGATCTGATACAGATCAGCGAAGATCTGCGCGGCCGACCCCGCCACCAGCTGACCGATCGCACGTCGCTCTGCTTCATAGCTGTCGAGCAGCTGCGGCCCGCCCCAGCCCTCCAGGGTCGCGCGCAGCTTCCACGCCAGATTGACGGCGTCCTCGACCCCGGCATTCATGCCGAAACCGCCCATCGGAATCCAGATATGCGCCGCATCGCCGGCCAGAAACACGCGCCGATCCCGGTAGCGATCGACCACCATAGCGCGCGCGATCCAGCGCTCCTGCCCCAGGATCTCGTAATCGAAGTCGCAGCCGATAGCCGCGCGGATCGCCGGCACGTGGTCGTGCCCGGCCAGATCGGCATCGGGCGGAAGAATCGAGTGATGCAGCCACAGCGACTCACCGTCGATAGCGAGCACGTGGCTCTCACCCTCGCGGTTATAGATACGGTGCATCCATGCCGGCGCGTGCGGCCACAGCTGCCTCAGCTGCGGGCTGCGGAAATAGGTAGTGCAGAACTGGGAGATGCATTCGCGCCCCTCGAGCCGCGCGCCGATCGCGCGGCGGATCTGGCTGTGTCCGCCTTCGCAGGACACCAGATAGCGCGCCCGCACGGTCTGCTCGCGGCCGCTGGCGAGTTCCGTGACCTGACAGGTCACACCTTCCGCATCCTGGCTGAAGCCCGCAAAGCGCCAACCCGTGCGCAGATCGCAGGCAGAGAGGCCGTGCAGGCGCTCACGCAGCACCGGCTCCATGTAGAGCTGAGAGACACGGTGCTGCGGCTCCGGTGTGGGCCAGTACTCATCTATGGCGCCAATTGCGGTGCGGTTAATGACCTCGGCGCTGCTGCGCAGGCGATAGCGGGTCAGCTCGTGGCCGGTCCAGCGGGTGACGTAGACAACATCCGTCGCGTGCGCCAGCGGCAGACCGCTGCGCCGGATCTCATCGGCACAACCAAGCCGACGGAAGTGCTCCATCGAGCGCGCGTTGGTGGTATTGCACTTGGGATTCGGCGGGAAGTCGTGTCGCTCTTCCAGGAGCAGCGACTCGACGCCGTTAACTGCCAGATCCAGCGCGAGAGTCGCGCCCACCGGTCCGGCGCCGGCTATGACAACAGGGACTTCAAGCATTCGGACGCAGTGCCTTGCCTTTATGGTTCAAGCGGTGACGCCGCGCAATCAGCAATCCGCAACCAGACCGGATCACCTTGCCGGAGGTCGCTGACCAGGGTGGGTTTTCAGTTTGCCGTGGTGGCCCGCGTGCGGATGGTCATCGCCTCACCGCTGAACGCGCCCGGCACGGTTTCAAAACCCTGCGGTGCGGGACGCAGCTGCGGAAAAGCGCGGTGGCGGAACGGCTGTCCCGCGCTGAGCGTGTCGTGCAGGCCATCAACCAGCGGTGCCGGCGCGGGCTCGGGGCGTTCAGCATAGACCGCGTCGGCACCGAAAAAGCGCAGAGACAAGGTCCGACGCCGCTCACCGACGGCGGTCGGGGCGCCGCCATGCAGCATGGCCGGATGAAAGATGACGATGTCACCCGGCTCAACGCCCCAGCTGACGATGTCCCAGTCCTGCCGCTGGGCCTCGATATCCGGCAGACGCGGCAGACCATGTCCGAACACCGGCACGGTGTCGTCGTTCGGATCGAACGCCGAACCGTCGTACAGCGTGCCGCGATGCGACCCGCGGACAAATTCCAGCGAGCTCGTCGCCGGTACCGGCAGAAAATTGATCCACATCACCGCAATCTGCTCGCCATCCAGCGCGAGATACGGGGCATCCTGATGCCATGGCGTGCGCCGCACGTCCCCGCCCTCCTTAACGAAGACCTGTTCGTAGAGGAACCACACTTCGTCGCTGCCCCACAGCTGCGCGATCACATCAGCCACCGGGGACTCACACAGCACCTCGCGGTAGGCCGCCGCAGCCGCGGGATTGCACAGGTCCTGGTAAAAGGTCGTTCCCGCCGCAATATCAAAACGACTGGCCGACGGCGTCGGATGCGCAAGGCTCCACTCGTAACAGGCTTCGAGCGCGTCAAGAGTCGCACGGTCCAGCACGCCGCGCAGGCAGATCACCCCGTCCTCGCGGTAACGCTGCGCCTCAGCAGGGTCAAGAATCACGCTCATTAAAGTGTCCTTTCGGTGTAACGCCGGCGCTCAGGCGGTGAGAGCCGCTTCCGTGATCGGATCGCCGGCAATGCGGCTATGCCACATCACCCGCGCTTCGTGCATCGGCCAGGGCGTTGCCCGGTGCATGAGACAACGGTTGTCCCAGATGACCACATCGCCTGGCTGCCATTGGTGGTAGTAAACGCGCGGCGGCTGACAGGCGAAGGCCGCCAGCTCTTCGAGCAGCGCCTCGGATTGAGCAGCGCTCATCCCGACAATGTCGTAGGCATGGCGACCGATCACGAGGCTCCGACGTCCGGTCTCAGGATGCGCTTTGACCAGCGGTCGTACCGACACCGGACCGTCATGGAAGCCATAGCCGACATAGGTCCCGTCCTGACGCACGTGTTTGCCGTGCGTGCCACGCTGCGCTTCATGGCCGAGCCGGGACTGGCTGTAGTACAGCGAGTGATGGGCACGCAGGGTATCCACCAGGGCACGCTGGGAATCGTCGAGCGCCTCGTAAGCGGCGCGCATGTCCGCAAAACCGGTCTCGCCACCGCTGCTGGGCACGACCTCGGCGGAAAATACCGCGCCCTTGGCCTGCAGCGGCATATAGGTACTGTCGTGGTGCCAGCCCATGTTGCCTTTGAGTAGCTTGATGACCTCGTCGCTGTCGTCATCGACGCGCACCGTGCCGTCGCTGCGCACATTGCTCAAGGGCGCGATGTCGAATTCAAGCTTGCCGAAGCGGCGCGCCAGGGCGACCTGCGCATCGTGCGAAAGAAACTGCTCAGAGAAGATGAGCAGCGCATGCTCGAGCCAGGCGGCATACAGCGCCGCGAAGGATTCGTCATCGAGCGCCGTCAGACGCAGACCGGACACCCGCGCGCCGAACGTGGCGTCGAGCGGCTCGATTTCCAGCGTTACTCCGGCCATGACCGCCTCCCCTGACAGTCTGTCTGCAGCCAGTGTAATGCAGCTGCAGGCGCGCTGCCTGCAGGTCTGCTCAGGCGCTGCGCGCCTCCGTTTCGTAGTCTTCCAGGTTCACCTGCCGCGTCCATTCAAAGTAATCGACATTACGGAACGGTGAGTTGACGACGATGCGTCCGCGGTCGTTGCGGTAGTAGGTTGTCATCCCGGGATGCGTCCACACCATGCGGGTATGCGCATCGTCCACGCGCTGCATATAGCTTTCATGCACTTCCCGCCGGCAATCGACCGCACCGATCTGCTCGGCTGCCATGCGGCGGATCATGTCCATAACGTAGTTGACCTGCATCTCCACCACGACCACCAGAGACCCCCCGTGGCCGGGCTGGAGGTTAGGCCCGTACAGGGTGAAAAAGTTGGGAAAGCCGGGCACCACGGTACCCAGATAAGCACTCGCGTTGTCATCGTCCCAGGCCTCGCGCAGCGATCGGCCGTCGCGCCCGATGACCTCGTAGGTGTTGATGAAACGCAGCACGTCGAAGCCGGTCGCGATGACCAGCACATCGGCGTCGTAAGTGGTGCCGTCTTCGGTGACGATGGCGTGTGGCTCAATCCGCGCCACGCGGTCATCGACCAGACTTACCCGCTCGTTGCGCAGCATGCGGTACCAGCCGTTGTCGAGCAGCATGCGCTTGCCGAACGGCGGATAGGTCGGCAGCACCTTGTCCAGCAGGTCGGTGCGATCGCCGAGCTCAGACTTGATGTAGTGAGTAAAGAACGCCCGATGCGCGTCGTTGGTCGCGTTGAGCGCGCGGTCGGGATGCGCCCAGTCAGGGTCTTTCTGCAGCGAGTCATGCAGCCGGTCGTTGAACATCCAGCCGAGGCGCACGCGATACCAGGCCTGATAGATTGGCACCTCGCGCAGCAGATAACGGATCGCTTCGGGTACTTCCCTGCGGAACTGCTCGAACGGTGCCGCCCAGTGCGGGGAGCGCTGAAAAATAGTCAGCGACTCAACCCGGTGCTGGATCTCAGGCCCGGTCTGCATGCAGCTCGCGCCGTTACCGATGATCGCAACCTTACGCCCGTCGATGTCGACGTCATCGCGCCACTCGGCGGTGTGGAAGACCGGGCCATCAAAATCCTCAAGTCCGGGGATCTGCGGCCACACCGGCGGATTGAAAATCCCGCTGGCGCCGATCAGGACGTTACCTTCGAGCAACTCAGAGGTTCCATCCGGACCCTGAATCTGAACCTGCCAGATCTGACGCACCTCGTCGTAGCGCGCGGTCGTCACCCGGGTGCCGAAGCGCACGTGGTCGCGCACCTTGAAGCGATCCGCCACGGTGCTCAGATACTTATGAATGTTGTCGCGCAGCGCGAAATACACCGGCCAGTCATGCACGGCGAAGGAAAACGCATACAGGTGGTTCGGCGTATCAACCCCGGCGCCCGGGTAATGGTTCTCCAGCCATACGCCGCCGATGTCGGCGTTTTTTTCCAGGATGGTGAAGGGCACCCCGGCCGCAGCGAGATTGGCGCCGGCGCAGATCCCGGACATGCCCGCACCGACCACCAGGACGTGGAAGCCTTCGGGCACGTCGATCGGTTCGTCATTCAGTGCGCGCTCTCCCAGCAGGCTTTCGGTGAAAGCACCGTACTCGGGCGGGACCGGCTCACCCATGGCCACGCTCAGCATTTCGACCAGCTCTGCGTGGGCCGGCTCGGGGATCGCAAGCGGACGTCCTGCCGCCCACGCCATGATGGCTTCCCGTGCCGCCTCGCGGATCTCGGCCTGGATCGCCTCCGGCAGACCGCCGCTGTCGTTGTCACCGAGTCCGGTCGCGCGATTCGGGCGGTAGGGCGCTTCCAGCCAGCGGTGTTCGCCGGTCATCTGGTACAGCACCATCAGCAGGGTGGGGATATTGGCGGTGGCAACACCGTCAGCAATCAGCTCGCGATCAAGCGCGGGAGCGGCAGCAGTCATGGGGCATTCTCCGGCAGAGGCAGCGCGCGGTCGCGGGTAGGCCCGACCTGTCTGACCGGCGCTGGGTCGCATTCAGGGAGCCGTCATTTTATGAACAGCGTCCGGGGTTTCCAACGTGCGGCTGGCGCTGTCCCACGGCGTTTCCCGGGCGGACGACCGGCAACTCACGCGGCACACCGGATCGCACCGGCTCTCCCGCACCAATCGTCTCGCCGGAGTCAGACCGCGTCGCAGCCCGCCGGCGCCCAGCAGCCGTGGAAGCCGTGCGGCACCCGCACCGGCAGATGGACGCGCGCCAGGGGCTCTGCCGCGGGCTCGCGGGCATCCCAAACGACCAGATCGCTGCGGTCGACGGTATCGTCATAGACCAGGGTCATGATGTAACCATCGTCCTCGCTGGTCGCGCCTGCGCGCGGCACGAAATAAGGCTCCCCGCAGTGCTCCGCCGCGCCGTGGGAAAAACGCTCGGCGCTGCCGGTGTGAAGATCATGCTTTAGCAGTCCGGGGAAGCCGGCATCGCCGATGGTCACTGTGTAGCCGTACCGATAAGGCCTGCCCACCCGGCCCGGCGCGCAGCGTGGAAACTCCTGTGCACGATCGTCGAGCCGCGTTTCACTGGCCCGGCGATTGACGGGATCCAGTACCCAGCGATCGAGGGTCGGGCGACTGTCGCCGAAAGGGCCGCGCTGATCGCGCGCAAACATGCGCGCATAGCGACACACATCGATGACCACGTTGCCCGCCGCGTCGTCGTAGGCATTCATCGGATGGAACACGTAGGCGGGCTCAACCTCAACCCAGATAACGTCTGCCGCAGTCCCGCCACGCGGCAGCAGGCCGACCCGCGCGCCGTAATTCTCATCCCAGGCAAACGGAAAACTCGGACGCCGCAGCAGGGCGCGCAGACGCACCGTCACCGGCAGGTCGAAAATCACGATGTAGCGCTCTGTCAGAGCCATATCGTGCAGCATGGTCATGCCGGGCACCGGAATA
Source organism: Gammaproteobacteria bacterium (assembly GCA_038116745.1). Taxonomy (GTDB): domain Bacteria; phylum Pseudomonadota; class Gammaproteobacteria; genus JAYODW01. The sequence goes on along the minus strand of JAYODW010000010.1, from coordinate 100,794 downwards.
TCCAGCTGCTCCCGCACCCGCCCGTCGGTACCGATGCGTGAATACTGCACAGCGCCGCGTCGTTTGGGCCACCAGTAGCCAACGGCGTGCAGCTCACCCGTCACCGGGTCGAGCTTCGGATGCGCGGTGTAGCCCCCTTTGAGCGTATCGGAGAAACGGTTGATGCCGAGCGTATTCAGGTCCTCATCCAGCTCGACGGGCGGGAACCCGGCCTCTACCAGCGCCCACAGGCGCCCGGCGTAGCTGATGACGTGCGTGTTGGGACCGAACTTCGGCGCCGTCGCCGCGTTGCCGTCACCGAGATGCTTGAGCACTTTACTGCTGCGCACCCAGCGGTTGCGGTAGCCCAGCGCCTGCCCCTCAGCCAGACGCACCGCGTGGATCATGCCGTCGCCGAGGAACCAGTGGTGCCGGCGCGGATTGACCTTGCCGATAGGATTGGGTCCGTTGCGCAGGTAGCTGCCGTTCAGATCGCCGGGCAGCTCGCCTGTGACCTCAAGGCGGGTCTCAGTGCGCTCTTCGCTGACCGGCGCATAATTGCCGCTCAGGTAGGGAGAGGCGACAACACGGCGTGCGGTTGCGGTCTGGCTCATGCTGAATTCTCCGGTGACTTTGGACGCGTCAGCGACACAGGGTAACGGCGCGCCGCAGGAAGCGCGTGTCCTTGAGCTGAGCCACGAGGAAATCAGCAACCTCAGCGCGGTTCAGGCATCCCAGACGCCAATCTGCGGGGTTGTCCAGCACGCGGTAGGGCCCAATCGTGCTGCCGTTCAGCAGGATCCCGGGGCGCACGATGGTCCAATCGAGGCTGCTGCGCTCAATCACCGCTTCCTGCCGGGATTTGTCGTCATAGACCCGCCCGAGCGCCGCACGGAACGGCAGGCGCTCGTGACATTTGAGGTGCGCGTAGCTGGCACCCGCACCGTAGCCGGTAACGGTGATCAGACGGCGCACCCCCGTACCCCCCATGGCGCGCACCAGCTCGTCCGTCGCTTCAGAAAAGAGATATGTGCGGCGCAGCACCATGCGTGGACCGGCCCTGACGCCGAGGCTCTGCACAACCGCGTCGACGCCAGCCAGCGCGGCGCGGAGGTCACGTCCCTCAAGCGCGTCGCCGGCATGTGCTTCAAACCGGGGATGATCCAGCGCCACGTCACCGACCGAACGTGAAAAGCCCCGCACGCGGTAGCCACTCGCCAGCGCCAGGCGCACGGTCTCAAGCCCGATCCCGCGGCTGGCACCAATCACGAGCACCCGTGGTGCCCTGCCCTCGTGTGTCTGCTCCGTTCCACTCATGGTCTTTTTCTTGTTTCCATCTCGCCCCGCTCATACCGCGTCAGGCCGCCGGCCCCATTCGCCCGCGCCCGACCGGCACGAAAGCCACTGGTCAGCCTCAGCTCAGACGAAGCGCGTAGCATGTTGCCGTTACTGTGCCTCATAGGAGCATCCGCATGAAATTCGGCGTCGGCTTCCAGTCTCATATTGAGAACACCTGGCGACATGCTCTGCTCGCAGAGCAGGTTGGTTTTGACTGCGCCTGGCTGGTCGACTCGCAGCTGCTGACATCGGATGTCTACGCGTGCCTGACCCTGGCGGCTCACCACACGCGGCGGATCCAGCTCGCCACCGGCATTACCGTCGCGGGCACGCGGATCGCCCCGGTCATTGCGCATGCCATTGCCACCGTGAACCAGCTGGCGCCGGGGCGCACCATACTCGGTCTCGGCGCCGGTCACACCGCGTGGCGCTCGATGGGCATGCCGCCTGTCCCAATCAAGGCTTTCCGGGAGACCGTCGAAGTCTGCCAGGGCCTGCTGCGCGGGCAGACCGTGCCGTTCAGCCTGCGCGGCCACGCCGCCGATATCCACTTCATGGATACTACTAATGGGTACATCAACATCGACGACCCGATCCCCGTTGTGGTCGCGGCATCCCACCCCCGCGCGCAGGCCCTTGCCGGAGAACTCGGCGATGGCGTGCTCTCCCTCAGTCTGCTCGATCCGGACCTGCTCGCAGCCGACCTGAGCGGCGTCGCGCGCGGCTGGGCGCTACGCGAGGGCGGGCGCCCGGCGGATTACCGCGTGGCAACCATCGGGATCTCCTGCGTGCTGCACCCGGGCGAGGCAACCAACAGCCCACGGGTGCTTTCGCGCGTTGGCCCGCGTATCGCGGTCTCCCTGCACTACGCCTACGAGCAGGCACGCGCCGGTCGCGAGGTGCCGCCGTTCGTTGCCCGCTTCCTTACGCCCGAATACGTCAGTTATCTGGACGCCCGCTGGGCGGAGATGCACGCCACCCACTCCCGCCGCCTGCATCCGGGCGAAGACCGGTTTATCACGCCGGAGGCGATCCGCGCCCTCAGTCTGACGGGCTCTCGGGATGAGATCCTTGAACGACTCCATGCGCTGGAGGCGGCAGGGCTGACGGAAATCGTCGTCTCGCCGCCCTGGGGCTTTGTTGAAGAAAGCATCGTTGAATTCGCCAGCGAGATCGTGCGCCATTACAGGAGCTGAACCGCAGACGACTCAAAACGGAACTGCGCTCCCGTCCCAGGCCAGGAGCTTGCCTGAGTCCGCCGGCGAGAGTCCGGCAATCACGCGCAGGAGATGCTCGGCGGCGGTCTCAGGAGCAAACAGTTTCTCCGGGCGCACGCCGCGCTGAAACGGTGCCGACAACGGCGTGTCCACCGTGCCCGGATGAAGAGCGACACAGACCGCATCAGGATTACGCCGACTGAGCTCGATCGCGAGGGTACGCACCATCATATTGAGTGCAGCTTTTGAGGCACGGTAGCCATACCAACCACCCAGATGGTTGTCCTCAATGCTGCCAACTCGGGCGGACAGGGCGGCGAAGACGCCTCGGGTACCGCGGCGCAGCAAAGGCAGAAAATGCTTGGCCACGAGCGCAGGACCGATCGTATTCACGGCAAACATTGCCTGCAGCGCGCCGGCATCCAGGGCGCGCCAGCTCTTCTCCGGCAGCGCGCTCCAGCTCGCATCCTGCAGCCGTCCGGTCGCGACGAAAATAAGGTCCAGCCTGTCGACCGCAGCCTCCGCCGCCGCCGCAGCGGCCATGATCGACGCTTCATCCAGAATATCGATCGATGCAGAATCAACGCCCGGCCGACGCGAAAACCTGAGCACCTTCGCATAATCTCCCGACTGTTCCAGACGCGAGGCCAGCGCGCCGCCGATTCCGCCACTGGCACCGATGATTGCTGCGTTCACAGGCGGACGCACCTCCACAGTTTATAAGCCCTGGAAATTGTTCAGGCATACCAGACGCCTGACTTAAGAACGGCTACGTTAAAAAAGACGCGCCGGATCTGAAACCCGCAGATATTCCAATCCTGATTATCCATATCTTTTCAGGCTCTGCGGAGAGCGTGTTTTACAAACTCCGATGCATGGTGCTTTTTTAAAACCCCAGGTTTTAATCGCCTGAAATATTGAAAGAGGCGATATTTTTAATTAACCTCTCACGCGTGCTTACGGATGAGTTTTCACTGACTGATTAAATTGACAGGTCAAGCAATGCCAAAAATTAGCAATTTGAATGCCGGAGAACTTAAAAATCTTATTTCTGAAGCTGAGAAACTCCTGCGCCAGCGAGGAAAACTCGACGTCGTCATTCGCGATATTGAGAAGGTCCTCGCGCGGCACAAGCTCAAGAAAGCTGAAATCGCCGAAGTACTGAAAATCATGCAGGAAAGCGGCGGTCCACGCCGGGCGGCGAGTGCGGCGCCAAACAAACGCTCCCAGGTCGCGAGCAAATATAAAAACCCGGCCTCCAATGATAAATGGACCGGTCGCGGACGCGCACCTCGCTGGGTGGCAGCTATTCTCTCTGAGCAGGGCCTGACCATCGAAGCGTTCAAGGCTGACCCGCGCTTCAAGATCTGAATGCCCAGAGAAGCCTCATTCTGATCTTCAAAGGGCCGCCGGAGCGCACTGAACACTGCGTTCCGGCGGCGTTCAAACAAACCATCCGCCCTATCCGTTTTAAAGCCTTTTTAAGGCCGATTTAAAGCCGAGTCGGTCTCCCGGCTGATCCGGACCTCGCAGCAGGAAAAACCCAACCTGTCTCAGGCGATGACCCCGTCGGCCACCAGATTATCAATCTCCGCATCTGATAACCCGAGCAGCTCGCCGAAAACAAAAGCATTGTGCTGCCCGAGGGTGGGACCGGCGCGCGCGATGTGCGGCGCCGCGGTGGAGAAGCGCCAGGGCGCTCGATACAGCGATTCCGTCCCGTAAAACGGGATCTCAACCGGATGACGCATCTCGCGTGCGGCGAAATGCGGGTCCTGCCACTGCTCCTCGACCGAGAGCACCGGGGAGGATGCAATCCCGACCCGACGCAGCTCTGCCACCAGCCGATCGCGGTCCTGCGTCCGCGTCCATGCAGCGAGTGCGCGATCCAGCACGTCACGCGCAGCGATCCGCTCTGCGATACCGCTGGCGCGCCAGCCGTCGAGCGGCGCAAGTTTCAGCAAGGCCTGCCACTGCGGGTAATCAGCCACCGCGATACTCAGCCACCGATCGTTGCCCTGCGCCGGGTAGATACCGTGCGGCGCCATGCGCGGATGCTGGTTTGCCTGCGGCTGCGGCTGCTGACCGCTGACCTGAGCCGCCAGCAGGTAGGGGCGCACCGTGCCGATCAGGGCCTCGACCTGAGACAGGTCGATGTACGCGCCTTCACCGGTCGCGCGCGCGCGGCGCAGCGCTGCCAGCAGCGCCAGCAGGCCATGCACTGAGGCATTGGGATCGCCAATCGCAAAATTCAGTGTCCCGATAGGGGACTCACCCGCATAGCCGACCAGGGATTCAAGACCGGCGAAAGCGGACATGGTCGGCGCGTAGGCGCGCATGCCGGCAAACGGACCGAACTGTCCGGCAGCGGACATCGACAGCATGACCAGGCGCGGCTTGGTGTCACGCAGCGTCTCGAAGCCGAGACCAGAGCGCTCCATCGAACCCGGGGACATGTTCTCGATCACCGCGTCACTCTGCGCCGCCAGGCGCAGGGCCAGGGCGCGGGCACGCGGATCTTTGACATTCAGCGTAATGCCGAGCTTGCCGTGATTGACCTGATGAAACATCGGTGACATCTCGCGACTCGGCCCGTCGACCACCGTGCCGTCGGCGCGCACTACCCGTCCCGCCATGCGCAGGTTATCCGGACGTGGTCCGTGTTCGACCTTGATCACCTGCGCGCCCAGCTCGCCGAGAATCGCGCCGACCCAGGGCGCCGACCACACCCAGCCGAAATCAAGGACGCGCAGTCCGCCCAGGGGACCAGCAGCGTTGTACCAGGTGTCCGAGTCCGCCGGCGCCTGCGTAAGCAGATCCAGAGCCAGATCCGGCCCGACTTCCTGCCGTTCGCGGGTGATGCGGAAAGGCAGACCCGGCGTTCTGACCGACTGTCCTGCAAGCGCCACGGTCCCGAGAAAATCGCGGCTGGCGAACTGCTCGGAGTTGATCACTTCCGCGAAGTCGCGCAGCGGCGCGAGGATCAGGTTGTGTTCCAGTGCGATGGCCTGCAGCTCCGCACGGGTGCGGGCGGCAAACCAGGGTTTGATCAGCGCGTCCACTTCATCGGGATACTGCGTGCCCATGGTGCGCAGATCCTGGTAGCGCGGCTCGCTGGCCCAGGGCGGGTTGCCCATCACTTTGACGAAGCGTTGCCACTCTTCGCGCGTGCGCCCCGAGATACATACCTTGCCATCAGCGCAGGGCATGATGGCAAACGGATAAGCGCCGCAGCAGCCGTAGGGCCGCTCGCCGTTGCGCTGCCATTTGAGACCATGATGCACGTAGACGCGGCAGTTACCTGCCACGTAGCTCGCCAGCACGTCGGCCAGGGCCACGTCGACCAGGTTCTGCTCAACGCCGGCGGCGCGCAGCTCCAGGGCAAGCAGGCAACCTGCCGCGAGCACGACGCCGGACTGGTGTTCCAGCACACCGACCGGCAGCGACAGAGGCTCACGCGTCGGATCGCCGATAGCCCAGGCCACTGCACCAAGCGCCTGCGCGTCGAGTGCGGTGCTGGGGTAGTCAGCATAGGGGCCGTCCAGACCGAGATTGCTGGCCAGGCCGATCACCAGCCGCGGCGCCCGCGCACTCAGCTCAGCCAGTGAGCCCGCACAGGTTGCGAGGGCCGCCTTGTCTTCACACAGCAGGATATCAACGCCGTTGATGGCCGCACCGAGCTCATTCTGCAGCGCCGGCGCGGGCAGGTCGCGCTTGCCACACGCCAGGGCCTCCAGCGCGAGGTCGACCGGATCAGGAGCCGACGTCGTCGGCGGGCGCGTCTCCGGCATGACCACGCGGGTGACCTCTGCCCCCATGCGCGCCAGCAGCCAGCCGGCATAGGCGGTCGCGATCCCGCCGGTCAGTTCCAGAACCCTGAGGGGAGCGGTTGATGTGCTGCGCATGCGGGGAGGCCTTTCTTAAACTGCGGTGCGCTCAGCGCTGGTGCTCAAACCCTTACGGCAAGGTGCCGGTTTTGAGGCAGGGACGGTGCACGGTCGGGAGAGCACCACCCGGTTTGTCTTACGCTCAGGCCAGCGCCTCCGCGACCGTCGCCGCCTCGGTCCATTTAATGACCTGCTCAAGCTGATGTCGGATCGCAATTTCGCCGTCCTGCAGGTGCAGCTCGGCCTTTGCACCGGACGCCATCCCACGCTGAGTGCTCTCAATATTAGACAGGTCCTCGAGCATGCCGTCGGCCATCTGCGCGGTGAAATGCTCGAGCTGTATGCGCTCCCGCGCGGTCTGCGGGGCGGGCTGGTAGAAACGTCCCTCCCAGAGAGTCGTGTTGAGCGAAGTCGGCCAGAACTCATGCGACCAGAAACGGTTGGCCGAGATCTGAATGTGCCAGTTGGGAAAGATCCAGTTAACGTCGCTGGCCCAGGCCTCGCTCTTGGTCGGGTTGATCGCCGGGTGCTCAGTCAGCGGATTGACCTGACCTTCCTGGCGCGTACCGGTCAGAGTCGAGGTCGTTGGGTAGATCCAGCGTTCAACCTGCGCCTCGGCTCCCGGCTGGTAGTCCCGATTAAGCCAGGTCGAGAACGCGCGATGCGCCCCGTAGATGCTGGCGCTGACCGGGCGGCTGCGCGGATTGTCGCGGCCAGCGTAGATCGGCCCGAACGTGCGGGGATGGATCGACGCAATGTGATACGCCTCGCTGAAGGCGTCCGCGACAGCTTTCCAGTTCGCTTTGATCTCCCCGCGCATGACCAAGGGAGTGTGCGGAAACGGATAATCGACGCCGCTGAATGCCGCGCCGAAGGGACCGAGGAAGGTCAGCAGCGTCACCTCGGGTTCAGGCTGCAGGTTGATGAAGATCCAGCCTTCCCAGGTATCGACCGCAACCGGGGTCAGACCGCACTGTTTCTTGTCGAGGTCAAAGAAGCCGGCCTCGTCGGTCACCGCCGCCAGTTCCCCGGCATTGTTATAGGTCCAGCCGTGGTAGCGGCAGGTAAAACGCGGGGCGTTGCCCTCTGGCTGCAGAACCACCTGATTGCCGCGATGCGAACAGACATTGTGGAACGCCTTGATCGCGCCCCGCCGCGTGCGCGTGATCAGGATCGATGCATCGGCGACGGCAATATCCTTAACGAAAAAATCTCCGGTCCGCGCAAGCTGCTCGACGCGGCCGACCTTGAGCCAGGCGCGGCGAAAGATGCGCTCGCGCTCGAGCGCGTAATGCTCCGGATCGGTATATAACCGGGTCGGCATGGTGCCGGTCGACAATCCACAGGCCGGGGTAAGAACGGGCGGCCGCCCGGCGGGTGGGTTCATAGGCGCCCTCAGCGTGTCAGCCATGCGGCTGGATCCCCGCTGTCAGGCGCAGCTCATGCTCGACCGGAGACCAGGGTGAATGCGAGGCCTGGTGCAGCTCGACCCCGACCGCAGCGTGCGTCAGCGCCAGCACCAGCCGGAACAGGCACGCGACATCATCCGGCAGGGCATTCAGCGGATAGCGCTCAACCAACGCCGTCGCTTCCTCGGCGCGCGCAAACATGGCCTCGTAGAAACGCACGACGTCCGCGTAGGGCGCCCTGTTGCGATGCATCCAGCGTTCATGCGATGTGGGCAGATCCCAGTCCGCCACAAAGGGCTCGAGCTCTTCAAACCCGGCAGGCAGGCGGTTGGTGGTCATGTCCTCCCCGTCAACGGTGTGAAGCCCTGGTTGCGCGGCACGGCAATCAGTCCTCGAATGTGCTGGTCCCGATAATTGCGCAACAGCGCAATGGATCACAACCACCGCGCCGTGGCGCGGCCGCATGCTATTGCGTACATTTCAAGCCCGTCAATTCAGGGACTCTCGCTCAATGGAGAACGCCGGGAACACGCCTCAGCCGCTGCGCGGCGTCCGTATCCTCGACCTGTCAAAAGTGCTGGCCGGCCCGTTGTGCACCCAGTACCTGGCCGATCTCGGCGCAGAGGTGATCAAGGTCGAGTCGATCGCCGGCGGCGACGATACGCGCAGCTGGCCGCCGTTCGAAGACGGCGAGGGCACAATTTTCCTATCGGTCAACCGCAACAAGCGCAGCGTGGCGCTCGACCTGAAATCCCACGCCGGCATGGCGGTGTGTCGCGAGCTGCTTGCACGCAGCGATGTGCTCATCGAAAGCTTCGCGCCGGGCGTCGCCGAGCGGCTCGGACTGGGCTACGAGGCGGTGCGCGCGGTGCGCGACAACATCATCTACTGCAGCATTTCCGGTTACGGCAGCCAGGGACCGATGAGCCAGGGCAAAGGCTACGACCTTATCGCCCAGGCCTTCAGCGGCATGATCTCAGTCACCGGCGAGCCCGATGGCGCGCCTGTGCGCAGCCCGTTCTCGCCGGTTGACCAGGGGACCGGCATGAACGCAGCCATCGGGATCCTGAGCGCCTTGCTGGAACGGGGTCAGAGCGGACACGGCATGCGTATTGAGGCAGCCCTGTTCGACACCGCACTCGGCTTCCTCGGCTATTTCCTGCAGGGCTTCTGGCAGCGCGGTACCGAGCCGGTGCGGGTCGGCTCCGGTCATGAATCCCTGTGTCCCTATCGCGCGTTCGATACTGCCGACCTGCCGCTGATCCTGGGCGTAGCCAACGACCGCCTGTGGCAGACCTTCTGCGAGGTCGCGGAGGCGCCGGATCTCGCCGCGAGCACGCATCTCCGCACCAGCGCCGACCGTGTCGCGCATCGCGCGGAATGCGAAGCGCGGGTTGCGGAAATCATGCAGCGGCGCCCGCGCGCCGAATGGATGGAGCGCTTCTCCGCGTGCGGGATCCCCTGCTCGCCGGTGCATAACCTCGGCGAAATCTCGGCGCATCCGCACACTGCGGCCTCGGGCATGCTGCATCGCTACACGCACGGCAACGGTCGCGAACTGCAGGCGGTGGCCACGCCGCTGCGTCTCGACGGCCAGCGTCTGGATCTGCGTAAAGCGCCGCCGCGTCTCGGCGAGGACACTACCGCCGTGCTGCGCGAACTCGGCCACAGCGATGAAGCCATTGCGGCCTGGCGCAGGGACGGCGTGATCGGCACCGGACCCGACCAGACTGCGACCTCCTGAGCACGCTCGACCAGTGAGCGACACCTCGACACTCGGCATCGTCCTCGGCACACAGCTTTTCACGCCGCCGCATTTCGCGGCGTTCGGCAGCAGCAAGGTGGTGATGTGCGAAGACCGTGCCCTGTGCACCTACGTGCGGCATCACCAGCACAAGCTGGTGCTGATGCTGGCGGCGATGCGCAGCCAGGCCGATGCGCTGCGTGGCGCCGGCTTCGACGTGCACTACCAGAGCCTGGACGACCCCGCGAACAGCGGACTTCTGCCCTGGGTCGCAGAGGTGGCGCGCCGTACCGGGGCCGACAAGCTGGTGCACTTCGATTTCGCCGCGCGCCATTTCGAGCGGCGCCTGGCTGCGCTCTGCGCCGCCGAAGGCTTTAGTAGAACAGTGCTGCCGAGCCCGATGTTCATGAACCCCCTGGAACTGTTCGATCGGCACCGCGATCGCCGCGGTGGGATCCTGATGGCGCGCTACTACCAGCAGGTGCGGCGCCAGCACCAGATCCTGCTCACGGCCGACGGCAGGCCGGAAGGCGGCAGCTGGAGTTACGACGCCGACAATCGCCAACGCCTGCCGCGCAGCATCGCCCCGCCCGCGCCACGTGCCGCTGCACTCGACGACCACGCGCGCGCTTGCATCGAGCTGGTGCAGCGCGAGTTTTCGGACCACCCGGGTAGCGCCGCCGGTTTCTGGATCCCGACCACCCGGACGGGCGCGCTCACCTGGCTCCACGATTTCCTCGAGCAGCGCCTGGCGCAGTTCGGTCCGTATGAGGACGCTCTGAGCACACGCTCTGAATTCCTCTTCCACAGCGCGCTCTCGCCGCTCATGAATATCGGCCTGCTGACGCCGGCCGAGGTCGTGGACGCAGTGCTGCAGCATGCAGCCCAGCACGCGATTCCCCTGAACAGCATTGAGGGTTTCCTGCGCCAGGTGATCGGCTGGCGGGAATTCATCCGCGGGGTCTACGAGCGCCACGGCGCCGCTCAGCGTGCGGGCAACTTCTGGGCGCACCACCGTCGCCCCGGACCGGCGTTCTACGAGGCCACCACGGGCCTGCCACCGCTGGATGACGCGATCCGCCTGGCACGTGATCGGGCCTGGAATCATCACATCCAGCGGCTGATGGTCGTCGGCAACATCATGACTCTGACCGAGATCGCGCCGCGCGCTGCCTATCGCTGGTTCATGGAGATGTTTGCCGACGCTTACCCCTGGGTAATGGAACCCAACGTCTACGGCATGGCGCTGTTCAGCGACGGCGGCACGTTTGCCACCAAGCCCTACGTCTGCGGGTCGAATTACTGGCTGAAGATGAGTGACTACGCCCGCGGGGAATGGTGCGATGTCGTGGACGGGCTGTACTGGCGTTTCATCGCGCGCCAGCGGGATTTCTTCGAGCGCAACCCGCGGCTGAAAGTCATTCTGCGCAGTCTGGACCGCATGGACAGCGCGCGGCGCGAGCACATCTTTGCGGCGGCCGAACAGTTCCTTGCCGCGCACACCCTGGACGGCCCGGCGTGAGCCGCGCTTTCAGGGGCGTGGCTGGCACTGCGGACACCAGTACACCCGCCGACCGCCCAGGGTCTCGCGGATCACCGACGTTGCGCAGTCGTAGCAGGGTCTGCGATCGCGCGCGAACACCGCGAAGCGATAGCGGCCACGCTTGGCGCCTTCGCGCTTCAGCGCGGCGACCCGCCGCGGCGGATTGGTGACACCCCGGGTGTCGTAAGCGCGGCGCGTGATCAGCAGAATGTTCCTGGCCAGCGTCCTGATAGCGGCGGCATCGAGGTCCATTGGCCGCAGCGCCGGATGCACCCGGGAAAAGAACAGGATCTCAGAGCGCAGGTAATTGCCGATCCCGGCAACAAAGCCCTGATCGAGCAGCAACGCGCTCAAGGAACGCCGCCTGAAGCTGACTGAGCGCAGGCGTTCAGCGACGTCTTTCCAGTCGAGCGTCGCGTCCAGGGCATCCGGCCCGAGGCGTGCCAGAAAAGGATGCGTGGCGAGCTCGGTGTCGGGCAGCACCTGGATCTCAGAGGCGCTGTAGAGCAGCGCGCTCGACTCAGCGGTGTGCAGCGCCACGCGCAGACTGCGGTTGGTTTGCGGCAGCTCACCGCGCGGGCGCACGTACCAGCGTCCGTAGAGCTGGTTATGGGTGTATAGCACCAGGCCCTGCTCAAAGCGGGTGAGCATGGCCTTGCCGCGCGTGTCCACCGCCCGCACCTGCTGACCGACAAGCTCGCGCGCGTAGCGTTTCAGCCCGCGCGGATAAAACCAGACCTCCTCCAGCGGCCGCTCGACCAGCACCGCCGCGATGCGATCCGCCTCAATCCGAATTTCAGGCCCTTCGGGCACGACAGGTTGCCTCATTTCGCTGCGTTAACATCGCGCAGCCTAGCGAGGGAGCCCGATCGTGTCGACGCAGCCATTGTTTGAAGCCGAAATTTCACCCGGCATGTCGCCACAGGAGGTCATGCAGCTCGCGGCGCTGGCCGAGGATACCGGCTTCGACCGTCTCGGGATCTCCTGCGTCGCCCTGTGGCCCGACACCTACCAGCTGCAGACCCTGGCCGCGACCGCCACCCGGCGGATCGGAATCGGCAGCATGGTGACCAATCCTTATACCCGCCATCCAGCGGTCCACGCGGCCTCGCTGGCGACCTTGCAGGAGGTCTCCGGCGGCCGCGCGTTCGCCGGCTTCGGCCTCGGCGCAGGTCTCGAAAAACTCGGGATCGGAAGCGAGCGAGCGCTCACCCATCTGCGCGAAACGGTGGTCACCGTACAGCGCCTGTTGCGCGGGGAGCGGGTGGACTACGCCGGCGACACCGTGCGCCTCGAGCAGGCTGCGCTGCTCCGTGCACCGGCAACGCCCGTCCCACTGGCGATAGGCACGCGCAGCCCGAAAGTCATGGCGCTGGCCGGAGAGCTAGCCGACATCGCGCTCGTCGGCGCGCGCTACATCAACCCAGAAAACGTTGAGACCTACCGCGGCTGGCTGGCTCAGGGCGCTGCGCGCAGCGGACGTGCGCCGGACGCCATCGAGGTACTGCCGCGGGTCACCCTGTGCGTCTCGGAAAACGAGGCCCTCGCTATCGACAGCGTCAAGCGCTTCGCGGCGCATTACCTGGTGCTGCTGGGGGATGCAGGACCGCCGCTGGATGCCGCCAGGCGCGACGCCATTTCGACCGCGCTCGAGCAGGCGCGCGGCTGGTATTTCGACCTCGGACGCTACGATCCTCCGGCATTGCTTGAGCTTATTGATGCCGAGCTGGCGCGCTGTTTTGCTGTCGCCGGTACCCCGGCACAGTGTGCCGCGCAGCTGCGCACGATCCTCGATCTAGGCTTCAGCGGAGTGAGCTGCAATCTTGCGGCAGTCAATCGCAGTTCGATGTACGCCGGTCTGCACGAGACCCTGAGCGGCGCTGTTGCGGTGCTCAAAGCGCTGCGCTGAGCGGAACCGTGTCCGACGACGCGCAGGCCGGCGGCGTAACGGTCGTTATTCCAAGCTGTAACCGTGCGCACACTCTGCCGCGCGCACTCGACTCAGTGCTCGCCCAGACCCTGCCGGCGGCGGAAATCATCGTGGTTGACGATGGCTCGACCGACACCACGCTGACGCTCCTCGCGGAGCGCTATCCGGCCGTGCGCTGTCTGCGACACGCGCGGCCGCGCGGGGTCAGCGCAGCGCGCAACGCGGGCATTGCGGCCGCGCGCCACGACTGGATTGCCCTGCTCGATTCCGACGACGCCTGGGAGAGCAACAAACTGACGCGTCAGATGGCGCTGGCCAGGCCCGAGCCCGGCTATCGCCTCGTGCACTGCGACGAACGCTGGCTGCGCCGCGGCCAGCCCCTGGCCCAGCGCCGCTACCACGCCAAACGCGGCGGCGAGATTTTCTTCGACTGCCTGCCGCGCTGCGTGATCTCGCCGTCAGCTGCGCTCCTGCATCGCTCGCTGCTGAACAGCACGGGCGGTTTCGATGAAGATCTACCCGCCTGTGAGGACTACGACCTGTGGCTGCGCATCTGCGCCCGCGAGCCGGTCGCGTTCGTTGCAGAGCCGCTGGTCATCAAACACGGCGGCCACGCCGACCAGCTCTCGCGCACGGTTCCGGCGCTCGATCGATTCCGTATTCAAGCGCTTGTGAAGCTGCTCGGAACCAAATCGCTCACCCCCGAGCAACACCACGCAGCGCGCGCGATGCTCCTACTTAAGCGGGATATTTTTGTCGCCGGAGCGCGCAAACGCGGACGCGACACTGTCGCCGATACCCTGACAGCTCTCTGTCAGAGCGTTTTGAGAGACCTGGCGTAGTGACGGCGCTGGAACCCAAGTCGATGCGGTCTTGTTTAATGGAAAGGCTCTAGACTGGAACAACTCAATCTGGGGAAAAACGATGCAAAAAGTCTGTCTTGTTATCGGCGCCGGCGCCGGGATCGGCGGCCACGTTGCGCAGCGCTTCGCCCGCGCGGGATTTCACGCCCGCGTCTGCCGGCGAACGGACAAGGCCGGCCTGGACGGGCTGGTCGACACCATCACATCAGCAGGCGGCGCGGCATCGGGCGCGCTGCTCAACGCGATCGAGCCGGACAGCATCGAGCAGCTCGTCGAACAGACCGAAACGGACATCGGCCCGATCGCAGTGGCGGTGTACAACCTCGGCGCGCAGATCGGTAACCGAACGCTTGAGGAAACCAGCTACAAGGCATTCGAGATGGGTTGGCGCCTGGCGACCTTCGGTCTGTTCCGCCTTGCTTCCAGCCTGTGTCCGCGCATGGCGACACGCGGTAGCGGCACGCTCATCGTGACCTCAGCCACCGCCGCCGTGCGTGGCAATGCCGGACAGCATTCACACACTGCCGCCATGGGCGGCCGGCGCATGCTGTGTCAGTCACTGTCAGCGGAATTCGCGCCGCGCGGCGTCCACGTGGCGCATGTGCTCATCGACGGCGCCGTCGATGCGCCCGATACCCTGGGACGCATGCTCGGCCCGGAACGCTTTGCCGCACTGCGCGAGAGCAAGGGCGGCGCTCAGGACGGCCTCATCCTTCCCGAGGAGATAGCGGAGACCTATTACCACCTTGCGAGCCAGCACCGCTCGGCCTGGACCCACGCGCTCGATCTACGCGCCTACTCCGACCTGGCCTGGTGGAATTCCTGAGGGCGATGCTGCGCGCTCAGGCCGCGCTGCCCTGCTCAGCGCGGATCAGGGCCTCGAAGCGTCGCCGGCCGTCGACGCAATGTGCGTCGGAGCGCAGCAGAAGCTCGTCGGGCACCACGTCATAGCCCTGCAGCAGCTGTTCAATCTCGCGCGTCGCCGTCATGTCCTCTTCCAGGGTGACACGCAGGCCGCTGACCATGGCCTCACCAAAAGCCGCATCGCCCTGGGCAAAGTTACGTCCGAAGGCAAAAAAATAATGCGCATCATGCAGGCGTCCGGGCGTGATGGCGTGATGCACGCGGATCGTGCCGAGCTCGCCCCCCGCGTCGTCAGGATCGGACTGGGGCCGCCGGAATTCGTCGAAACCGGAATGCAGACAGGGCAGAAAGCTTTTCATACCGAAGGCGCGGTCGACCTGGCCGGCGTAGGCGAAGGTCTGCTGGAAGTACAGCGGACACGCAACGTTGCTGAGCGCGCGGCGGCTGCTGATCCAGCCCGCGCCCTGGTCGCGGATCTCCGCCGCATCGCTGAGCCCGTCCGACGCGATAGTCGAGCGGTGCAGGAACGCGAGATGCGTCAGATCGAGCAGGTTGTCGTGCATGAGCATGTAGCGCCCAGGCACCGGGTAGTAGATGTCGCCAATCGTCTCAAAGCTTCCCGCCGTGATGCCGAGCTCGTCGTGGTCCGGGATCAGCGCCGGATCGGCGAGGGCCGGGTCGCCGGGCCAGATCCACACCCACTGCCAGCGCTCGACCACCGGGTAGCTGCGGATATCGAAAGCCTGCGACACGCCGCGCTCACTCGGGATCCGGACGCAACGCCCGTGGCGGTTGAAAGTCAGGCCGTGATAGCCACACTCGATATCGTCCCCGACCAGACGGCTTTTACTCAGCGGGAAGTGCCGGTGTGGGCAACGGTCCTGTACCGCCACCGCCTCGCCATCGGCGGTGCGGTAGAAGGCGACCGGCTCGTTCAGCAGCCAGCGGCCGAACGGTTCGCGTCCGATCTCGCTGGACCAGGCGGCGACATACCAGTGATTGCGCGGCGCGAACATGCCTTCGGCCAGTGGGTACATGGGCTGACTCCGGAGGTTCAGACCGCAACATGGTAGCGCCACGCGGAACTCAGGACGCCCCGACACGGTCCATAACGACAATATGAAAAAAATCTACCTCTATACCGCGTTTGTGTTGTGCCTCGCCTCAGGCAGCGCCGCGGCAGAGCAGTCACCGGCTGCAGCCGCGGGTCCGGCGGTCACGATCTACAAAAGCGCGACCTGTGGCTGCTGCACCCTGTGGGCAGACCATCTCGAAGCATCCGGCTTCGAGGTCACGCTGCACGACCGCGATGACATGGAGCAGATCAAGGACACCCTGCGCGTGCCCCGTGACCTGCGCTCCTGCCACACGGCGACCATCGGCGAGCACGTGATCGAAGGTCACGTCCCGGCTGACGATATCCGCCGCTTTCTCAGCACCGCATCCGGCGGGATCCTGAGCGTTCCGGGTATGCCGCTCGGTTCTCCGGGCATGGAGCACCCCGCCGGCAGCATGCCTTACGACAGCATCCAGGTACGGGCAGACGGCTCACGCGACGTCTTCGCGCATCATCCCGCGCCCTGAGACCGGGCGCGGCACTCCCTGACACATCCTGGCGTTTGAACAGAGTCCGCGTATCCCCGACCGGGCTGGTTTGCCTGGTCGCGGCCTATCTGGCACTCACCGGCAACCTCCGCTTCTTCGGCGGCGGCGTCGAGGCTTTCCCGCCGGGGGAGGACAACCTCGGCTTTGTTCTCAGCACCGGCCTGGTGCTGACTAGCGTATTCGCGTTGCTGCTGTTGCCATTCAACCAGCGTCTGCTGCGCAAACCTGTGCTGGTCGTCACTCTGATGGTGACCGCCATCCTGGCCGCCTTCATGGATACCTATGGCGTGGCTATCGACGCCGACATGGTGCGCAACGTTTTCGAGACGGATCGTAAAGAGGCTGCTGACCTGCTCTCGGCACCGCTGGTGCTGCGGGTTCTCCTGCTCGGCGCGCTCTGTGCCAGTCTCATCATCCTCGCTAGCTGGCTGAGCTACGGCTCGAGATTTTTGGCGGCACCCTGCCCGAGATGAGCGTCTTCGACTGGCGACCGGTGATACCGCAGCAGCCGCGGCGTCCGCACTGTTTTCCGGCCGGACATGCCAGCGCCGGTTTCGCACTCATGTCGCTGTATTTTCTATTTCATCACCTCCGGGCGCGCCTCGCCGGTCTCGCCGCGGGGACCGCACTCGGCAGCCTGATGGGGGCCTACAAGATGCTCATCGGCGACCACTTTCTGAGCCACACCCTGGCCACAGCGCTGATCGCCTGGTGCATTATTTGCCTGCTCGCCATACCCGGCCGGCGGGCAGGTCGTTAGCGCTTCAGGGCGCGGCTGAGTCGCGTCGCGCAGCTATCTCGACGGCGTTGCGCGTCTCAGCATTGGCGGTCACCGGCAGGCCCTGGCGTTCCTGCGCCGCGCGCAGGATCGGAAATTCGCGTCCGGCCACGCGCCGTGGGCGCCCGGTGCGACTGCCGGCAAGCACAGCCCACCAGTTGCGCCGCGTCGATTTTCCGGCCGCTTTCCATTCGCTTTTAATCGCGCCAATCGTAGCCGCCACGTCCGCATAGCCGTGCGCCTGCAGCCAGCGCTCCAGATCAACCTCCTGCGCACGCCCGTTCGGATCACGGACCAGCATGAGACCCGCTTCCAATGTGCCCGTACCGTCAGCGGGCACCAGTGGAAAGCTCGTTACCAACGCCTCAGCGACTTTACCCCGCCGATCGCCGCGGCTGTTGACAAAGCGATCGGCCAGCAGCCGGTAGATATAGAAACCGGGATACAGCTCAAGCGTCTGCGGCAGCATCGCGTTGGACAGGATGACCCGCGCGCCGACCCGCTGAAGATTCGCACAGCAGGCAGCCAGCGCGCGCTGGTCAGCCTCACCGAAGCCGCCCTTGGCGTAGGCCGTGAAGCTCGCCGTCGGCGAAGTCGGCGGATAGGGCGGATCCAGATAGACGAGATCGCCCGCTGCCACAGCACTCAGACTGGCATCAAAACCGCCAACGCTGAGGTCTACCCGAGCCAGCTCTGCTGCGGCGGCGCGCAGATTCGGCTCGTCGCAGATCAGCGGATTGCGATAACGCCCGAAAGGGACGTTGAACTCACCCTTGCTGTTCTCCCGGTAGAGACCATTGAAGCCGGTGCGGTTCAGGTAGATCACCCGCGCTGCGCGGCCGGCGAGTGTTTCCGGGATCCCCTGGCGCACGGCGTAGAAGTGCGCCTCGTCGTGGACCTGCTCATGCCTGCGCAGATGCTGCACCACTGCATCGACGTCTTCGCGCACGCCAAGGTAGGCATCCATGAGATTCGGATTGACGTCGGCGAGGCTCGCTCCGCGCGGCAGCAGGCCGCGCTGAGCGAGTGCGAAAAACAGCGCGCCACCGCCGAGGAAGGGTTCGAAATAGCGTCCACTGCTCTGCGCGGAGCGCACCGCCTGCAGCAGTCCCGGCAGCAGCTGGCGCTTGCCGCCGGCCCACTTTAAAAACGGGCGCGGCAGGCCGTCTGGGTTTGGTGCGGTCATGACGGGTTCAGCTGCGGGTCTGCTTCAAGGTTCTGCCTTGGACCAGCCCGCCCCCGAAGGAGCGAGCAAGTCTGGATTGCGGGCTCCCGGGCAGCTGTCCGCTGCCGGGACAAGGGCCTCGGGGTAGATTGCTGTGATACGCGACTCAGCACCTCAGAGCGTGGCGCTGACCGCGTGGCCGCGCCGCTCGAGCACGGCCTCCAACGCCTTCAGCCAGTGTTCGTAATAACCGGGCGCTGCAGCATCGTCCGGCGCGTGGACAGACTCGGCGCTCCTGATCTCAGCAATCAGACAGTCACGGAATTCATCCCACTCGAACTGCCCCTGCTCGCACAGCGATACGGCCATGGCGAAAGCGCGCCGTTCCCACTCGTCGTGAAACACGAGCTCGCCACTGCGCCGTGGCAGCGCGGCGGCGCCGTCCATGATGGCGATCTCCGGGCGGGTCTGCTCGGTCATGCTGCGGCGGCCTCGGCGCGGGTCACCCCGATCATGGCATCCCGGCTGACCAGCGCCGCCAGCGCTTCCTCGTCCATCCCTTCACTACCGGCAGGACGCTCAGGCAGAACCAGGTAGCGGATCTCGGCGCTCGAATCCCACACCCGCACCTCGACATCGGCGTTGATCTCAGTGCCGAATTCAGCCAGCACGCCCCGCGGGTCGATCACCACCCGAGAACGGTAGGGCGCCTCCTTATACCAGCTGGGCGGCAGACCCAGCACCGGCCACGGATAGCAGGAGCAGAGCGTACACACGACCAGGTTGTGCACGGCCGGCGTGTTTTCTACGACCACGATGTGCTCCCCCTGCAGACCGCTGAAGCCGAGCTCCGCAATCGCAGCCGTGCCGTCCGCCAGCAGGCGTTCGCGGTAGGCGGCATCAGTCCAGGCGCGCGCGACTACCCGGGCACCGTTCATCGGCCCGAGGTCGTTCTCGTAGATCTCCACCATACGATCCAGGGCGGCCGTAGTGACCAGCCCCTTGCTGACCAGGAGGTCTTCGATTGCCTTGACCCGGGCTTCCAGCACCGCGGTCCGTTCGCCGTCGCGCCGTTTTTCGAGATACGGGCTGGTCGCCGCGTGATGATGGTGATGCTCGCTCATGACTGTGCGTCCTCCAGATAGCTTTCCCATAGATCGACATAGACTCCGTCGTGCGCCGAAGCCTCCGGACCCCACAGCTCGCGCGCGCTGAAGCGCACCTGATACAGCGGCTGCGGATCCTCACCGAGCTGGTGGGCCGCGGTATCGGGAAAGACGTGGTTGCCGTGCAGCGCGGTAACCACGCCGCGTCGCCCGCGAACGTAGCGCGGCAACCGGGTATGGCCTGCAGGATTCAGGTTCCTCGCCACCACCTCGCTGCCAAGCACGTAGCGCGGCGTGGAATCCGCATCCTCACGCGTTGCCGGCATGCCGGTTGCCACGATGCTGTCAATCAATTCCGCTTCGAGCGTCTGATCGAAGCGCGGCGCATCGGCGAGCCCGCGCTCCACGCTGAGCGTCTCCAGGGCCGCGAGCCAGTGTTCGTAGTAGGTGGTGCGCAGATATGCGCCGGGGTCCATGCGCTCAATGGCATGACGGTACGAGTCAACCGGCCCCAGGAAAGAACCGCTCAACATCATGTTGGCAAAAACACGGCGCTCCCAGTCCTCGTGAAACACGGGTTCGTTCTGCTCGCGCAGGATAGGCCCGAAGCAGGTCAGGCCGCCCAGGTCATGGATTCCGTTCATGCAGCCCCCTTGCCGCTTCAGCTGGAGCCGGTACGCTACAAGCACCGGACAGGGAACTCAATTGCGTCGCTGCATCCGCTAGCTCCCGGCCGCGGAAAGCTGGAAATGTCGACCGGTTCACAGATTTTAAAAATTTCACTGGCGTCAATTCGCGAACGCGCTAAGCTTAGGGTGCGGTCTGGTATCAGAATATGGAGTTCTGCCCTGCCATGCCCCGAGGGGATAGGGATGCTGAATGAGGAACGCATCGGAAGTAGCAGCCAGCCGGGATGGCGTAAGGCCGCACTCGCGTTCGTGCTTTCATTCATCACCGGTTGCGCTTCACTCAATCACACCAGCCCGCGAGCGGAGCCTGCCGAGCAGGTGTCCCGCAGCGAACGCATATTTCTCTATCAAAGCCAGGTTGCCGACGCGCTGCTCGACCGCTACCCGCTACCTGAGGCTTTCACTCAGCAGGCCGATCCGGCCCTGTTAGCAGCGGAATCGCGGCTCAATGAGGCGTGCAACCCGCTGACCCGCGCGGTGCTTGCCGAACTGCAGGGAGAAACGCCCTCGCTGCGGCTGCGTTTTAAGGTACTCACAAGTCTGGATGACTGTGAACGCGCCGCCGCGAGAATTGACTACTTGCTGAACCGGCCAGCGGCCTCGCTGCCGCGGACCGACTCGATCTGAGCGGGAAGGTTCATCCGTCACGCATGTCAACTCTGCGGCTGACGCCGTCCAGAGTGCACCGAACTGTAGAGAGGTTTCCCGGGTGAACGACGCCGAGCGCCTGCAGTGGCTTTTTGATATCGAGTCCATCAAGCAACTCAAGGCACGATACTGCGCCTTCGCCGATCAGGACTATGACCCCGATGGCATTGCCAGTCTGTTCATCGAAGACGGCTTCTGGGACGGCGGTCCGTTCGGCAGGCACGAGGGCCGCGCCGCTATCCACGAATTCTTTACCGGCGTGAGCAAGGTCATCAGCTTCGTCGACCACTATGCGACGAACCCACTGATCGAAATCTACGGCGATCGTGCTACAGGTCGCTGGGACCTCTGGGCACCTATCGTCAAAGAACCCGAGCCCATCGCCTGCTGGATCATGGGCAAATACGTCGACGAGTACGTGCGCACGGAAACGGGCTGGATGTTCTACTCGTTGACGCTTGAGGTGCGTGCCCTGTCTCCCTACGACGAAGGATTTGCGCGCACGCGCATCGCGGAGCTCTGAGCCGGAGGTCAGGTAACGGTCAGGCCACCATCGACCACGAGCAGATGGCCGTTGACGTAGCGAGCGCCCGGGCTCGCCAGATAAGCCACCGCGGCCGCCGTATCCGCTTCCGCGCCGAAGCGGCCGAGCGGGATCCGTTCCAGATTCCAGGCCCGCCAGTCGGGATGCGCGGCGAAGTGCGCTGCCCGCAGCGGCGTTTCCACCGCGCCAGGCGCCACCGCATTTACCCGGATCCCGTACTGCGCCCACTCCGCAGCCAGATGGCGGGTCATGCCTGCGACCGCGCCTTTTGACAGGCCGTAGACCGATACGCCCGGCACGCCGATGACTGAGAATGTCGAAGCGATGTTGATGACACAGCCCTCCCGCCCGGCCGATACCAGCCGGCGCGCAAAGCGCTGCGCCATGAAGTAGGCGCCGCGGACATTGATCGCCATCAGGTTGTCGAATTCCTCGGGCTCAACCTCCAGCGCGGGTCGGGACAGGGGCACGCCGGCATTGTTGACCAGGACATCCAGCACGCCAGACGTGTCGAGCGACGCCGCGATGACGTCGTCCATCTGCGGCACCGAGCGCACGTCGAGCGCGAAGGCCAGGACGCGCCGCCCCAGGGCCTCGATAGCAGCAACCGTGTCGGTCAGCATACCGAGCTCCAGATCGGTCACCACGAGATCAAAACCATCCCGCGCCAGATGCTCGGCTGTCGCCGCGCCGAGCCCATAACCGGCGCCGGTCACCAGCGCAGTGCCCACGGCTGAATCGGTTATCGCCGACATTGAATCTGTCGCCGTGCTGCTCAGGGCGTGGTCAGTCTTGTGTCGCTGAGCAGCTCATCGAGCACGGCATCGACATGGGCATTCATGGTGGCTGCATTGTCATGCTGCGTCGGGGCAAACAATGAATCCCTGCCCTGACCCGCCCGGTATATGGCATTGACCGTTTTGTCCTGCATTGTGCTCACGGCCTCCACGGCCGCGGCGGTCTTGAGCTCACGCATGAGGCCGCTGCTCTCGCGCGCGTAGGACAGCTCGGTCAAACGCACCTCAAGTGCAATGTCCGCACTTTCGTCCGCAGAGACAACGCGGAATCCCTGCTCGCGGTAACCGCTCTGAAGCGCCTGCTCGATTGCCTCGATCATCTCCGGCGCCGCGGTGAGCACCGACGCCGCGACCTGGGGATTGCGATACCCCACGATCTCGTTGTCCCGTGCATCGATGACTTTGACCGACAGACTGCGCTCGGCCGCTGAGCCCGAGCTCCCGGACCGTGCGACCTGCGGCTGGATAGGCAGGATCTGCGGCGCATTAGCGCAGGCTGCAAGCATCAGCAGGCCAGCCGCCAGAACGGTGCTGAAGAGGCGATGAAGCACAGTCTTTCTTGGACACATACAGGAAATCTCCAAGGCCGGTTAGAAAACTGCAGAGGTCCGCGGCTGAGTGACTACTCCAACGCGCCGGGCCAGGATTCAGTCCGATCCTCACGGTTCCCCGCTGGTAATCTGCAGAGCTCGCGCAGGGTATGTCGCGAGGTCTGTCGGAGCAAGCCGGACCCCACTGACAGGCGGCGTAGTTTTAGCGTGAAATGCCACCGACTCTAACCAGCGCGGAGCGCCGTCCATGCAGTCTGCCCCCCCTTTGTCACCAGCCGTCCATCTCAACCTCAACGTCCGCGGTATGCGCCCCTCGGCAACCGTTGCCATTAACGATCTCAGTCGCAGTCTGCGGGCGAGCGGCCGCACGGTTTATGCGCTCGGCCTTGGGCAATCACCTTTCCCCGTACCGCCGTTGGTCACGGAGGCGTTGCGCGATAACGCGGCTGAGAAGGACTATCTGCCGGTCAAAGGCCTGCCGCGCCTGCGCGAAGCGATCGTGGATTACTACCGGCGTACCCAGGGGCTCGAGTATTCACCGGAGCATGTGCTCGTGGGGCCGGGAACGAAAGAGTTGATGTTCCTGACCCAGCTGACTTATTACGGCGACCTTCTGATCCCGGCGCCGAGCTGGGTGTCCTATGCCCCTCAGGCGCGCATCATCGGACGCAATCTGCACTGGCTGCCAACCGCGATCGAAACCGGTCTCGGCGTAACACCCTCAGCGCTGGAAAACATCTGCCGTGCAGATCCGGAGTCGCCGCGCCTGCTCATCATCAACTATCCCGGTAACCCCACCGGGATGGTCTACAGCAACGAGCAGCTGCAAGCGATCGCCGAGGTCGCGCGTCGCTATCGTGTGCTGGTACTTTCTGACGAGATCTACGGGGGCCTTAATTTCACCGGGGAGCATGTCTCCATTGCGCGGTACTACCCCGAGGGCACCATCATCAGCAATGGTCTGAGCAAATGGTGCGGCGCTGGCGGTTGGCGCCTCGGCGCGTTCGTTTTCCCAACCACGCTGGCCTGGCTGCACAGCGCACTGGTTGCCGTTGCCAGCGAGACCTACACCTCGACAAGCGCGCCGATTCAGCATGCTTCAGTGACCGCTTTTGAAGACCATCCCCAGCTCGACGACTACCTCAGACGTTCTCGCGCCATTCTCAGCGCCCTGTGCGACTTCGCCTGGAACGCCTTCAGCGCCATCGGCGCTGAAGTCACTCCTCCCAAAGGTGGCTTCTACCTGTTTCCTAATTTCGACCCGCTGCGTGCTCAGCTGTCAGCCAATGGGATTACTGACAGCACAATCCTTTGCACACGCCTGCTCGACGAGACCGGTGTGGCCTGTCTGCCTGGAAGCTGCTTCGGCCGTCCGGAGGCTGAGCTTTCACTGCGCATCGCCTGCGTGGACTTCGACGGCAGCAAAGCGCTCGATGCGGCGGCTGACGAACCAGTCACAAAGGCTTTTCTGCGGCGATGGTGCGCGCCGGTCGTGAATGGGCTGGAAGCGATGTGTCGTTGGCTGAAAATTAACTGAATAAAATTAGTTTGTTGTGATATAAAATTACAAAAATTTTTAAATTTATCTTTTAAGCTACTGTTCTGATGACAAGGATAAGGTCCATGAATCGGATTCGTACCCTCTGCATAGCGACCTTGGGCGCCATCGCTCTCTTCCCCGCAATAGCTCAGGAACAGGTCGACCTTGTCACGACCGGTTCGCTCGATCTTGATTCCGACGTAGTCGATGAAGCCGTTCGACCCTGGGACCTCCGCATCGGCGTACTGGCCGCCCTGGGGCCGGATTTTGAAGGTGCCGATGAATACGAGCTGGACGCGGTGCCTTACGTTCGTGCGAGCTGGCGTGAGCGCATCATTCTTCGCGGGCGCTCGCTCGAGGCCAATTTTTATCGCGCTAACGGGTTACGTTTCGGGCCGATGATTAAAACGCGAGGCGGACGCAAGGACAGCAAGGCTGACTTTTTGCGCGGCATGGGTGATGTGGACAGGGCTTTCGAAGCGGGGGGGTTTGTACGTTACGCCACCGGACCTATCCGTCTGGGCGTCAACGCTCTCGCCGATTTCAGCGATGCCCACGACGGGACCGTGGTCGAAATATTCTCAACCCTGCGCTCGAAACAATGGATGCCCTGGGGTTCTCTGCGTGTGATGACAACCTGGGCGAGCTCGAATTACATGACGACTTACTTCGGCATTGACCCGGTGCAGAGCCGACGATCAGGATTGCCTCAATTCGATGCTGACGCCGGCTTCAAGGACGTCAGGATCAGTCTGGGTAGCCGCGTCCCCCTCGTCGGTCAATGGTCCGGGCTCGTTTCGGTCAGTTACGTCCGACTGCTGGGAGATGCCGCTGATACGCCACTGGTTGACGATCACGGCGATGCCAACCAGTACATCGCAGCACTGGGCGTCAGCTACGAGTTCTGAATGCTGAGCAATAGAAGCGAGATTCGGTTATGCGTGTACGTCGCGGAAACGTCCTGGTTAAGACGCCGGAGTTCTGGCGGGAACTTCTGAACAGCTTTCCGGGCTGGATCTTCGTAGCTAATTCCAAAGGCCAGTTCATCTGCTGGTCAGCCGCTTACCAGGATGAGGCAGGCTACTCACAGTCAGACATGGAGCAGGCGAATCTTATGGACCACGTCCTGTCGTCGGACCACCAACGCCTGACTGCAGTGTTTCAGGAGGCGCTTTCGGGCGAAACCCAGCACGCCATTCGATTTACCGGCGTGACCAAAAGCGGCGACCACGTTCCCTGCGTCGCGACCGTCCGCCGAGTGGTTTTCGACGAGTACCCCTACGTTCTGGGCAACGTCGTGCGCGACAAAGAACCGGAAGTCGACATCTTTGGCGCCGGACGGGACACCATCAACCTGTTCGACCATAACGGCTGACGGTCCGCCGACCTCCGCGATGAGGCATACCCGGTCGTGAGGACCATGCGTTGATGAGCACCGCGTCCTTGCGCATCTTCTCCTACCAGCCGAGCCCGCGTCTGTGGAAAGCAACCATTGCCGCACGGCTCGCGGACGTCACGCTGGAAATCCGCAGCGACAGGCCGGAAGCGCTGGCCGGCTGGCTATGGGATTTCGATGCGCGTCCGCTGACCGCCGAGGAGCGTGAGCGCGGTCCTGAAACCCGAACATTTGGTCGCGTGGGCTTCAGCGGCACCCCGCTGCATAAGACCAAAGCGTTTCTCAAAGCGCATCCTTACGGAACCGTTCCGGCCGCTTTCAGTCCCGACGGCGCGGTCGGTATTTTTGAGTCGAACAGTATTGCCCGAGCTGTCGCCCGACTCGCTCCCGAGCCTGGATGCCTCTATGGCGACGATCCCTATGAGGCCTCGCGCATAGACGCCTTCATGGATGCCGGACTGCGGCTCGGCATCGAGACGCAGCCTTACCTGCTTGAACTCATGAACAAAACCGTCTCGAGGGCTGCGCATGCCCGCGCTGAACAGGCGCTGGGAGTATTCCTCGGCGGAATCGAAACAAGTCTGTCCAGTGGTCGCGAAACGCTCGTTGGCTCCCGTCTGAGCCTCGCGGATATCTGCTTCGTCTGCGAGCTCACCATGCTCTGGTCCGAGCAGGGCAGGCTCGTTCATCTTGCGGAGGCTGGCCTGGAGCCCGTGCTCTCCTCCACCACCTGGCAGCAGGCCCCTGAGGCGTTGGGTCATTACATGCGGCTGCGGACGCACCCGGCCTTCGCACCCGATCTGGAGCCCTACCTGTCCAGATTCGAATCACGCAACAGCGGAGATCAGGCGTGACAGAGCGGCCTGTTGCGCTGGTCACCGGCGTCGGTCCCGGAACAGGCGCGGCTGTGGTGCGGCGCCTGGCTGCGGGGGGCTACTCCGTGGCAATGATGGCGCGCAATGCCGACCGCTTGGCAGAACTGGAGGCGGCCATGCCTGCGGCCCATGCCTTTCCCTGCGACATTTCTGCTCCCGACGAGCTGGCCGCAACGCTTGGCCGTGTGCGAGAGACCCTGGGACATCCAAGCGTACTGGTACACAACGCGGTCGCCGCTGCCTTCGGCAATTTTCTTGAAATTGACACCACCGCGCTGGAGGCCAACTTCCGGGTCAACACCACAGCGCTGCTGTCTCTCGCCCAGACTCTGGCGCCGGCAATGATCGAAGCGGAGCGGGGCGCCATCATCATCACCGGCAACACCTCCGCCCTGCGTGGAAAAGCCAACTTCGCGGGATTTGCGCCGACTAAGGCCGCGCAGCGAATTCTGGCGGAGGCCATGGCGCGCGAACTTGGTCCCCGCGGGGTCCACGTCGCTTATGTCGTCATTGACGCGGTGATTGATCTGCCCTGGACACGGCGGCGTTTTACCGACCGCCCGGACGATTTTTTCATCAAACCGGAAGCCATAGCGGACGAGGTCTGGCACCTGCTGCAGCAGGACCGTTCAGCGTGGTCTTTCAACGTTGAGCTGCGACCCTTCGGTGAGATCTGGTAGGCCTGGCGCTAGGCGAATACGCCTTAGCTGAAGCTGGTAAAACCGAACGGGAAATAAACCGCTGCGCTCAGGGCGATCCGGCGGCCGGCGTATCAACACGCGCAACTTCCACGCGTGCACCCGGCTGACCTCGGGATATCTCCTCTATGCCACCTTCATAGGTCAGGCAGTAAAGATCACATCCGTCGGCGCCACCGAGCTGACACGCGATGGCAGCTCGGGGCCGGACATCGATCTCCGCCATCACCCCGGAGCGGCCGACCAGCACAAACCGGCCGCCCATGGCGCCGGCGACCCAGATCTGTCCCGCGGTGTCAGCACAGATCCCGTCAGGCACCAGGTCGGGGAGCTCGATCAGGACGCGTTTATCCGTCAGCGAGCCGTCCGGCAACACGGAGAAACAGCTCACCCGATGACCGAAAGATTCGGCTACAACCAGAGTTTTGCCGCCATCCACCAGGGCCATGCCATTTGGAAAATCGAGACCCTCAGCGACATTTCTCGCAGCACCGTCGGGCTCGACCAGCGTAATCTCGGCCTGCCGTGAAGGCGCGCCGGAGAAGAGGTCGTAGCCCATGTTCCCGACGTAAGCGCGACCATCAGGACACACCACCATGTCGTTAATATCCGCACTGACGAGCGCGGACAGATCTGCGTGCTGCACCAGAGTTCCCGCTTCGAGCCGATACAGACAGCGTTCGGTCATCGAGACGATCAGCGGCGTGTTCCGCTCCAGAAACCCGAGGCCCGAGGGGCGCCCGGGAACCTGTACCACGGCCTCACGCGCCCCATCCGGCCCGATGCTGTAGACGGTCTCCGCCCAGATATCGGAGACCCAGAGCCGGCCGTTGTGCCAGCGCGGCCCCTCGAGGAAGACGAAGTCCGAAGCAAAGCTTTCTGTGGTGAATTGTTTCACGCCGCTCACGCAGGGAAACCGTTATCCGCCCTGGCTGGCGTAGGCATCAGGAAGAGACTTCACCCTGCGCGCGCCCGTCATCCCCACTGTTTTCGCGCACAACGACCTCCTGCAGAATCTTGGCGACGCTGGCTTTCAGGTCAGGCTGTGAGTGCTCAAACTGAAGCCCGATCCGATGCATCGGCAGCCCCCCCTCTGTAATAGCTGTCTGGTGCACAACGCGCGCACGCAGCTCCAGGGTCAGCAGGCCATCGACACTGCTGAGCACAATGAGGATTGATTCATGGAGCTCCAGGGGATCGGGCAACATCAGCATGAGGCCACCGGCAGAGATGTCTTCAAGCGTCGATCGCAGATCGCCAGCATCTCCGTACTCTATATCCAACCGATGGACGAGGCGCGACTCCCCGCGCTGTCCTTCTGAATCCGTCCCATCCATCAGGATTTCAAGCACCTTCCTGAACCTGGGTTCATCCTCAGGGCGCATGCTGTCGAAGCGCAGACCCAATTCGATATTGCGCCCGCGTTTACTGACGCGCAGTACCGTCGAAAGAATGGGGATTTCATCTTTCGGCCCGACTGGCAACATAAGCCAAACCGCTTCGCCTTCCCCAGCCATTACCTCTGTTGCGGTGACTGACGCGCCGCCCCAGGAGATATCCCGCAGCAACCCATGCGTCTGCGCTTTGAGGTCGTGGCGACGCATGATGATCGAGGATGACAGCTTGATACGGTATTGGCGCCTCGCTTCAGTCTGCGGTGCCGCCGCGCCCATGCCGACCGTGACCTTGGTCTGCGTCTGGGCGTACAGCAGGTCAAACGCGCGCTCGATGAGTTCGCGGGCCGGCGCCTGCAGCTCGTCCTGATCGCGCCCTTTCATCGTCAGACTGTCTGCCGCAGCGCTGAGTGGATCGTCGCTGACTTTCTTGATGGAAAGGTGCAGCCCTGTTGCCAGCAGGCGCACCGCCGCGGCAAGCTCTTCCTTGTCAGCGGCAAGCAGCTTGTCGTCCGCTTGAGCGCTCTGGTTTGTTTTTGAACCTCTTGCCATCACTTCTTCCGCCGCTTCAACGATTCGGCGCCTGCGGTCATATCCTTCCCAGAAGTCATCAAGACCCATCCTAGATACCTGATTTCACGCAACGCAGTAATCAATCTCGGTAAACAATAGCCGATTGATTTTTCTGCAACCAGCTTAGCGGCAAGGTGGTCGCAGTCAAGCAAGAACGGTCTTGAGTGGCTCGTTTAGATCTGGGCAATTCTTTCCCATCGGTATAATCCTGCTCCTGTCTTTCTGAGGCTGCGCGTCACTTTTTCTGCGCGCCGCCAACACCTCACAGAATCTCGAGGATTTGCGCCATGTCCAAAGTCTATGCCGACGCCCACTCTGCGCTTGCAGGCCTCCTGCGCGATGATCTGACCATCGCCGCCGGCGGCTTCGGTCTGTGCGGAATCCCCGAAAACCTGATCGGCGCGCTGGTAAACTCCGGCGCGAAAGGCCTCACCATCGTGGGTAACAACGCCGGTGTGGATGACTTCGGCATGGGCCTGTTGCTCAAAACCCGGCAGGTCAAACAGGTAATTGCTTCCTATGTAGGCGAAAACAAGGAGTTCGAACGGCAGGTTCTCGCCGGCGAGCTGGAACTGTGCCTGACCCCACAAGGCACACTCGCCGAACGCCTGCGCGCTGGTGGCGCGGGCATTCCTGGTTTCTACACGCGGACAGCCGCGGGAACAAAACTCGCTGAGGGAAAGGAAACCAAGTCTTTCGCCGGCGTGGAGTACGTCCTCGAGGAAGGCATACGGGCCGATGTTTCCATCGTAAAAGCCTGGAAAGGCGACACTGCCGGCAACCTCGTCTATCGCCGTACAGCGCGTAATTTCAATCCGATGATCGCGGCCTGCGGTCAGGTATGCGTTGCTGAAGTCGAGGAACTCGTCGAGGCGGGTCAGCTTGATCCCGATCAGATCCACACCCCGGGAATCTACGTCGATCGCATCATTCAGGGCAGGGATTACGAGAAACGCATCGAGTTCCGCACCACAGCAGGCGCACCGGCCAAGGGTGGATCGCCTGTGCGGGACATGATGGCGCAGCGCGCAGCACAGGAGCTGGAAGACGGTTTTTACGTCAACCTCGGGATCGGGATCCCGACGCTGGTAGCGAACTTCATTCCTGCAGGGATCAATGTCACGCTGCAATCGGAGAACGGCCTGCTCGGCATCGGCCCGTTCCCCGAGGAGTCAGCGGTCGATCCCGACTTAATCAATGCCGGCAAACAGACCATTACCAGCCTGCCAGGCTCCTGCTTTTTCTCCAGCGCGGAATCGTTCGCCATGATCCGGGGCGGACACGTAGATCTGTCCATCCTCGGCGGGCTCGAAGTCGCAGCCAATGGCGACCTGGCCAATTTCATGGTCCCCGGCAAGATGGTCAAAGGGCCTGGTGGCGCAATGGACCTCGTCTCCGGCGTGAAGCGGGTGATCGTACTGATGGAGCACACCGCCAAAGACGGGAGTCCGAAAGTGCTCGAGCAGTGCTCTTTACCGCTGACCGGCAAAAACGTGGTTGACCTCATCATCACGGATTTATGCGTTTTCGAGGTGCTGCCGGATAACCGCGGGCTGCGGCTGCAGGAGCTCCACCCGGGCGTCAGCCTTGACGAAGTCAGGGCTAAGACCGGCTGCGCTTTTCAGGTCGACTGACCCAACTGTCACGAGCGGATCGAGGGGAACACCATGGGATTGATGACTGCCGAACAGTACCGGGCGTCGCTGAACGATGGACGGGTCATTTACTGGGGCGGAGAAAAAATCACCGACATCACCAATCATCCGCGCTTCCGCGTGCCCATCGAGGTCGCGTTGACAGACTACGCGTACGACGACCCCGATCTGCGGGACCTGATCACCTACGAAACTGAAGACGGCACTCGGGCACATCGGGTATACCAGGTACCGCGCTCCGTCAGCGAGCTCGAAACCCGTATGCGCCTTGGTCGCCAGATGTCGATTGTCGGTGGCGTAACTGGCGTCTACATGGCCCTGTTACAGGTACAGGATCGACTCGCCGCGGTAAACCCACAGTTCGCTGCAAATATCGAAAACCTCTATCGCTACGCACGGGATAACGACCTGCGCGCCGCTGAGGTGATCACCGACGCTAAAGGCGATCGCTCACGGAAAGCCCATGAGCAGATCGATCCCGATCTGTACGTGCGCATTGTCGACCGTAACGCAGAAGGCATCGTTGTCCGCGGCGCGAAGCTTCACATCACCGCGGCAGCACTGGTGCATGAGCTCGTGGTCATGCCGACCAAATCGATGCGCGAGCACGAGGCCGACTATGCAGTCGCGTGCAGCATTCCGGTGAATACCCCGGGGGTCAGCATCATCAACCGCAGCTTTGCGCCAGCCGAGCTGAACGCGTTCGACTACCCGGCGAGCTCACGACACAGCATGCCGGAGGGATTCGTTGTCTTTGACGACGTGTTCATCCCATGGGACCGCGTGTTTCTCGCCGGCGAGTGGCAGCTTGCCGGCACCTTCGCGGCGGCGCTTGGCCTGTGGGAGCGCAGCCTGGGCCTCGTCATGGCCGCGCATGAGGCCGAACTTATGGTCGGTCTTGCGGATCTGGTCACCGAGCAGCAGGGCAAGGAACGGGACCCGCATGTACAGGACGCCATCTCCGAGCTCATCTGCTACGCAGAGATGATCCGCATGGGAATCGCCTACGCCGTGCAGCACTGCGAATCGACGCCGAGCGGGATGCTGCATCCCAACACCCTCGGAATTAATGTCACCAAGTACTACTACGCGTCCAATTTCCATCAGATGGTGAAGCAGCTGCACGATGTCGCCGGCGGTCTGGTGATCACGCTTCCGGAAGAAGCCGATCTGCGACATCCTGAAGCCGGCGCTTATCTGCGCAAATACCTGGCGACAAAATCCAGCACCGACGTTGAGCAGCGCATGCGTGTGTACACCCTGATACGGGATATGACCGCAGATGCCTTCGGTGGATGGTATCTGGTGACCGCGCTGCAGGCGGGAGGCGGTCTGAAGGCACAGCGCATCATGATGGCCCGCACCTACGATATGGCCAAAGCCCGACAGGAAGCGCTGCGCGCTGCCGGCGCTATCTGAGCAACCCGACCTTTTTCCGCCCGACCGCGGCCAGTGACGTCGCGCCGCGCTCCCCCTCGTCATGAGACAAGCCACAAATAGGCTGTGCTTGCGCGGCCCGGCTGGCATGTCCATACTCCGCGCCCGCTCGATCGAGGGATCCGGCCCTGAACTCTCAAACCTTGCGTCAGTTTCTCGGCCTGCTGCTGCTCATGTTCAGCGTCTCTCTAGTGCCGGCTTGCGCAATCGCGACGCTGGGGCGGGAGAACGGCACTCTGGCCTGGCTCATCCTCGCGGGCGTGACAGCGACCTCCGGTCTCATGCTGTGGTCCCCCGGGCGACATACCCCGATGCAGTTGCGTACTCGCGACGGTTTTCTCATCGTGGCCGGATTCTGGATCCTGCTATCTCTGCTCGACGCGCTGCCGCTGTACATCCTGCTACCCATTCATTTCGTCGATGCTCTGTTCGAATCCATCTCGGGGTTCACCACAACCGGCGCCACGGTACTGGCGGGACTCGATGGCCTGCCTCATGCCCTGCTCTACTACCGTCAGCAGCTGCAGTGGATCGGCGGCATCGGCATGATCGTGTCCGCTGTCGCTGTCCTTCCTCTGATCGGCGTCGGTGGCATGCAGCTGCTGCGCGCCGAAACCAGTGGCCCAATGAAAGACGACAAACTGGCTCCCCGGATCAGCAAAACCGCGCGCTATCTGTGGAGTATCTATGGCGGACTGACCCTGCTCTGCGCACTGGCTTACCTGCTAGCCGGTATGACGCCGTTCGATGCGGTTTGTCACGCCATGTCAACTTTGTCTACGGGTGGATTTTCCACGCACGATGCCAACCTCGCCTACTTTCACAGCGACTCGGTCGACCTGATTGCATGTTTCTTCATGATGCTGGGATCGGTTCCCTTTACGCTGCATTACCTGTCACTGCACAACCGCTCGTTCCGTCCTTATCGTCAACACGGCGAAACAAGAATTTTTTTCGGCATAGTGCTTCTTGCTATTGGGCTTGCCTGGGCACTGATCCGTAGCAGCGGTTTCCTGCAGGGACTCGAGGCCTGGCGCGCGGCCGCCTTCGCGGTTATCAGCGCCATCACCAGCACGGGTTTCATGGACGAGGATTTCACGCACTGGCCGTCGGTGCTGCCGGTGCTCCTTATTTACCTGAGCTGTATCGGCGGCTGTGCGGGTTCCACTGCGGGAGGAATCAAGATCGTGCGTTGTATCGTGCTCGCTCGCCAGGGGGCGCTGGAGGTTCTACGCCTGGTGCACCCGAACCTGGTGCGTACGCTGAAGCACGACGGGCGCGCGCTGCGGCCGCGAGTCTCGGATGCCGTCTGGGCGTTCTTTTCTGTCTACGTACTGTTCTTCGGGCTGCTGATGGCGATCTCAGTCATGAGCGGGCTCGACTACATCTCAGCCTTCGGTGCAGTAGCGACCACGCTGAATAATCTGGGCCCTGGACTGGGGGCCACCAGCGTAAGCTTTGCCTCCATATCAGACCCCATGAAGCTCGTATTTGCGTTTTCCATGCTGCTTGGAAGGCTGGAGTTTTTCACCCTGCTGGTGCTCTTTCATCCAGCCTTCTGGCGCCGCTGAGCGCTGAGTCGGACAGGCCCGCTAGCGTCTGACGCTGTAGAAAAGATTGACCGGGCTGCGCAGATCAAGCTCCTCACAGCGGGAAAACCCTGCCTCGGCGAACAGGGCTCGGGTTCGGGCGGGACCCAGACAAGCACCAAGTGCAGCACCGTCGCAGGCCATTGACTGCGTCGTGCAATGCAGCAGGCTGAAGCCGTAAAACATAGCCGCAACCGGATTGATGTTCTCCTCCAGTCGATCGGACACGCGCGGCTCGATGACCAGCAGTACGCCGTCGTCGTTGAGACGCTCGCGAACGTCACGCAGTACCGCCACGGGGTTGGGCAGGTCGTGCAGGCAGTCGCAGGCGGTCACGAGATCGAAATGCTGTGCGCTGTCGACCTGGTCCAGGGTGTTGTTACGCAAGGTGACCTGGCCGCCGAGACCCGCTCCATTAAGCAGCTCCCGCGCCGCATCGATCGACGCCGTATCCGGATCCACGCCGACGATTTGTGCAGCGGGGAAGGCCCGCGCCAGCGCCAGCACAACCTGCCCGTTCCCACAGCCAAGGTCGAGCGCACTGCCACCCGCCTGTAGACGTGCGACGGTATCCGGGAGAGCCTGCAGCCAGTAGCTGCTCAGCCGATGCTCATAGTTTCCCCGGTTCATGAGGTCGATCGCATCGCGACACTGTGCCGGGAAATCAGCAAACGGTACGCCGCCGCCCGAGGTGAACGCTGCGCACACGCGCGGTGCCACGGTCATCAACGGCGGCACCATGGCAAACAGACCGCCCATGAAATGGTCGCTACCTTCGGATGCGAGCAGAAATGCGTGCTCAGCCGGCAGCTCATAGGTATCCGCCTGCGCGTCGAACCGCAGGTACTGCGCGGCCACCATGCCACGTGCCCACTCCTCCACGTAGCGTGACACCAGACCGGTTCGCACAACGAGTTCGTTCAGCGTACAGGGACCGGCCTCAGCCAGGGCACGGAACAGGCCGGTCTCGGTGCCGATCCATGCCAACGCTGTGGCCATCCCGCCGGAGACGTCGCGGAAGACCCGGTCCGCCATCGCTTTCATCACGTCTTTATCCATCAAACCAGATCCTTGATTAATTCAGCCTGCTGCGTCATTGGGAGTCCAGCGTGGCGTTGAAACCCAGACGATATCCCGCTTCGACGGCTGTAGGTCTGGCCCCGCCACCCCCCACAGGTAGCGGCTTATACTGGCCCTTCTCTGGCATCCACCACAATGAGGGGAACACTATGGCGGATACGGGTAATTTTCAGGTCGGGCCCGATGACCACGCTCTGGTAGAAGAGTTCAGACGCAACCCGATAGGCCATCACAGTCCAGCACTGCAGCGGCTCTTGAACCGGCTTCGCGGCACACCCATGGCAGATAAGTACTGCCTGGTAGTAGTCAGCCCGAACCGTGAATGGCAGCTCGCAAAAACCAGCGGCGTCCCCGGAGAACCGGTCAAACTTCTGCGGAGGCGCTTCACCGACCAGGCAGCTGCGGAATGGTTCGTTTTCCGCGAGCGCTGGAAAGACCTCACTGGCGAAACGCTGAGCGCCTGACTCGCCGCACCGCAAACCGACCGGGCGGCGCGGCAATGATCGCAGCCCGGAACTGAGGGGAAGATACGATGATGAAAATAACCGCCTATGCGGATCGCGTAAGCGTCGCGCCCGGGGAAACAATCAGTTTCATGGTCAACTGCACCGCCAGGCAATATCAGGCTGATATCGTCAAGCTCGTCTGCGGGGATCTGAACCCTGATGGCCCTGGCTACCAGGAACGTCCGGTCCGTACCGCCGTTACAGGGACCTACAAAGGCCGCCGCCAGGTCATTCACGCCGGTTCGTTCGTCGAAGTCGAGGACCCGGGATCCTTCTCCCGCCTGCAGAGTTTCACCGTGCAGATGTTTATCTGGCCGACCACGCCGGACAAGGGCGCCCAGACCCTGTTGAGCCACTGGTCTGAGTCAGAAAAAAGCGGCTTTGATCTCGCCATCGGTGCGGACGGCAGCGGCCTCACCCTGACCCTGGCAGCACGGGGTCGCGAGGAGAGCTTCAGCACCGGCCGGGCTTTTCTCGGGCGTGAGTGGTACTTCGTCTGCGCCAGCTATGACGCCGCAACCCGCCGCGTGACCCTGCGGCAGGAGCCGCTCCATAGCCACGTGGCTACCCGCGATGCCGGCACCCTGCGCGCGACCTCGAAAATTACGCGCCTCACGGAGCGCTCAGCACCACTCACCATGGGAGCGCGCTTTCTGCGCCACGACAAAGGCCGAAGCGTCTGCACCCAGCACTACAACGGCAAGATCGACTCTCCCCGGATTGTGGACCGGGTCCTCGACAGCACGGAAACCGAAGCCCTCAAACAACCGGTGCTGAACGCCAAAGCACTGCAAAGCGTCGTAGCGGCATGGGATTTCTCAGCCGACATCGAAGGACTGCAGGTCACCGACCGCTCGCCCAATCTGCTGCACGGGCGGGTCGTCCACATGCCGGCCAGGGGCATGACCGGCTGGAACTGGTCGGGGGAGGAGATGAGCTGGCGGCATGCACCGACCGAGTACGGCGCGATGCATTTCCACGACGACGATCTTTATGACGCCGGCTGGGAGATCGACTTCTCCTTCTCCGTGCCGGAGAAACTGAAAAGCGGGCTGTACTGCGCGCGCCTGCGCTGTGGTGACTCGCTGAATGATGAGGACTATGTACCTTTCGTCGTGCTGCCGCCGCGCGGACAGGTGACGTCGAAGATCTGCTTTCTTTTACCGACCGCGAGCTACATGGCGTACGCCAATGATCATATGGGTACGGATGCGCCGATAGGCCAGCTGCTCGGCGGCAAGCTCGTCGAGCACGATCGCCAGGATCTCTACCGCAATGAGCACCGCGAGTACGGCTCCAGCTGTTATGACTCACACTCGGATGGGTCCGGCGTGTGCTACTCCTCGCGTTTGCGGCCGATCCTGAGCCTGCGGCCGAAATACAAACACTGGCTGGGCGGCCAGGGCTCGACCCTGTGGCAATTCAATGCCGACACCCACATCACCAACTGGCTCGAGGCGCTGAAGTACGACTACGACGTGATCACAGACGAGGAGCTGCACTACGACGGGGTAAGTGCTATCGAACAGTACAAGGTCGTCATTACCGGCTCCCACCCGGAGTACCACTCGCGCGAAATGTGGGACGCGATGTCTGCCTATCAACAACGCGGCGGCCGCCTCATGTATCTCGGCGCCAACGGCTGGTACTGGCGTATCGCCTACCACCGGGACGTGCCGGGTGTTATCGAGGTCCGCCGCGCCGAGGGCGGTATCAGGGCCTGGGAAGCGCGCACCGGCGAGTACTACCATTCGTTCACGGGAGAATACGGCGGCTTGTGGCGCCGCAACGGACGGCCACCGCAGATGATTGTCGGTACCGGTTTCACTGCTCAGGGATTTGACATCTCCTCGTACTATGCGCCCAAGCCGGACAGCACACGCAAGGAGGTGCGCTGGATCATGCAGGGCGTGGAGCAGGGTGAGCGGATTGGCGATTTCGGGCTGATCGGCGGCGGTGCTGCAGGTCTCGAACTGGACCGCGCGGATCGTCTGCTTGGCACGCCGCCGAATACCTATCTGCTGGCTTCTTCGGAAAACCACACCGATATCTATCTGGTGGTGTGCGAAGAACTGCTGATCAACTACCCGGGATTGGGAGGTCAGGAAAACGGTCTGGTGCGGGCTGACATGGTGTTCTACGAAACCCAGCAGGGCGGCGGCGTATTCTCGGTCAGCTCAATCGCCTGGCCGGGATCGCTGGCGCACAACAACTATCGCAACAACGTCTCTCGTATCACGAAGAACGTTCTTGATCGCTTCGTGAGCGGTAAGCAACTGCTGGATCGCTAGAGTCTCCCGCTTCCAACTCCCGGAGCCAGTCCTGCGCGGCGCCCGCTCCGGACCTAGACCGGGGCCTGGCCGGCCTCGTCGTCAGGCTCCTGCAGACGCAGCGCGATCACCGCGCGCTTGTTCAGCCGCCTGCCCAAGAACGCCAGGATATCGAGCAACCACATCTGCCAGCCGTAGCGCTGGCGTAACGCCCGCAGGGCCCGCCGGCACTCAGCCTTGTCGGACACCAAACTCGCGCCGGCGTCATACCACTTGCCAGCGACCCTGCCACGGACATTGCACACCGCAATCCTGACCTTGCCATTTTTACGGATCCGCCTGACCTTTCCGGCAGCTTCAGCGCTGAAGCAGTAAAGGACCTCGTCTACGGCCGCCAACCAGACCGGCGTTCGTACCTCACGACCATCACGCCTGAAAGTCGCCAGGCTGATGTAACGCGCCTGCCCCAGAATTGCAGCTTTGTTATAACTCATCGCACTCCTCGCAGCGGCCAGAAATTAACCACCCTAAAATGTTGCATTGCAAAATTTTTTTGGTATACTGCAGCGCACCAACGGACGCACCGTCCTCCCCTCGACAGCGACCGTTGGTATCTCCCCTCGCCGGGCCGCAAGGCCCGGCTTTTTATCCCTCGCTCGAATGTTATGTGCCAGTCGCTGTCGGTTGTGGCGCCACTAAATTTTTATATTTTATAAGTGGTTAGCACCTATCGGCCTGAACGTTAACACTCGTTGAAAAAATTTGTTGCGCCGCAATAAAAAATCTGTAAACTATTCCTACCAAGCCGGTCATTGCTCTCCCCTCGATGACTCGCTCTTGGAACC
Source organism: Gammaproteobacteria bacterium (assembly GCA_038116745.1). Taxonomy (GTDB): domain Bacteria; phylum Pseudomonadota; class Gammaproteobacteria; genus JAYODW01. Next base: position 62,279 of record JAYODW010000010.1, on the reverse strand, counting down.
TCCCTTAGCCGGGCCGCAATGGCCCGGCATTTAAACTCCCGCCAGACGATGAGTTATCCACAAGCCGCTTGAGGCAAGGTCGCGCCGGCCGGTACGCGACTGATAGCATGCCGCGCGTTAAAGTGCCCCTTCTGGGGTCATCTTACGGATGCCGAGGAGCCCCTTCAGCTGTGACCCAATATGACCAGAACCACGCGTTCTCGGCTCTTGCAGAGCACGGACTCGTGGTTGTACCTGATGTACTGAATGTCGCGGAAACCGGTGCCATACGCCAACGACTGTTTGACGCGATGGACCGCAGTGAAGCGGATAAGGTTCCCACCCGTGGCTATCCCTTTGATCCCGATGAGCACAACCGGCGGGTATTTCACCTATTCAATCTTGATCCCGTTTTCGTCGAGCTGATCCAACGACCCGAAGCTCTCGTGTTCGTGCGCCATCTGCTCGGAGAAGCCTTTTTGATCTCCAATTTCAGCGCCAATGTGACCGCCCCGGGCAGTCGCCGCATGCAGCTGCACGCCGACCAGGGCTACGTTCCGCCACCGTGGCCGAGAAGACCTCTGGCGTGTAACGTCGCCTGGGTGCTGGACGAGCTGACTGAGGAAAACGGCGGGACGCGTTACGTGCCCGATTCCCACCTGCTAGGACACGGGCCGGATCCTGAAACCGCGTACCGATCTGTCCCGATTGAAGCACCCGCAGGATCGCTGCTGGTGATGGACGGGCGATTGTGGCACCAGACCGGTGACAACCGCTCGACAGCCAGCGAGCGCGCCATGCTGTTCGGTTACTACGTCGTGCGCTGGATTCGCGCGCAGGTCAGCTGGAACACCACTCTATGGCCCGAGACGGTGGCCCGACTGAGCCCTGAGTTCCTGCACATGCTCGGCTTCTATACCGGCAATGTGGAGTTTCAGATCCCGCACGGCGAGCGCGCAGCCGTGCGCCCGCCCGGGCATCTGAACCGTGGTCCCGCAACCTTCGCCCTCGGCAGCGAAGAGACGCCTGCGCGGCGTCAGGACGCCTGACGCATCGCGCTCTGCGGCGCGGCGACCGCCGGCCGGGTCTCTGTATCGAGAGCACTCCAGTCGTCGGTCCGGCCAAGCGCATAGGGCAGAAAATCCTGCCCATTGATGTAGGCCAGCGTTTCTGCCCGTGCGATCAAATCGCCCTCGACATAGGCTCCACGCAGGACTTCAACAATTTCGATTTCGTTCAGCGGGTCATGCACGGAATGTCCGAGCTGTACCCGCCCGTAACCCTCTGCCGTCACCTTCAGCACCGTGTGGAAGCGCGCCACGGTGAGCGCGGCATCCCACTCCAGACCGATCCCGTTAGTCGCCGGAATGGCCTTGTAGTTGAAGTTGATGCCTTCGCCCTCACTCGGTCCATGGTCGGCAATGATGTCGACGTCCAGCTCGATCAGGGTCGCGCCATAGCGTTCAATCCGAGCATTGAAATGTTCCCCATTGCGGAATAGACGCGAGGTGCTCTGCTTCTTCGGCTCACCGAATAATTCGCGCCCGTAAATGATGGGCTGGTCGCGATCCATGTACATCGCCAGCACATAGTCACCCACGATGTCCTCGTGCCGCGCCTCGAGGTAGATAGCCCCACCATCAAAATCACCGACACAGTTACTCTGCCAGCGGCCTACCATCGCGGTAACCCGGGGGTTGCCGGTTGATTGAAGACCCGGAGGCAACAGCCGATCGATTGTCGACTGGTGGGTGATGAAATCGACTGACAGCATCTGCGAATTGACAAACCGGGGGCGGCTCAGCGCTTCCTGGATGCGGGCAATTTCTTCTTTTGTGCGGACGAAACCCATGTGCAGTACCTCCCCAGAGTTTGAGCCCGGCGGGCCCTTATAGCCCGACCTTAGTGCACAGACTCGCGGTCAGCAAGGACACCCGACATGGAGGCTGCTCGGTTACATTGGGTGCACGCGCGCGATCGACTCAGCTGAAGGAATGCCGGATATGCCGACAGGATTCGTTTTTCATGAAATTTATCTGTGGCACAGCACCGGCAGCAGCGCTGGCGTCATGCCGTATGGTCTGCCGGTCGAGCCCTACGAGCCGGCGGAACATCCCGATGCGAAACGCAGGATCCGAAATCTGCTGGAAGTCAGTGGTCTGCTTGAGCGGCTGGTGCCCATCCGACCTAGGGCTGCAACTGATGATGAGATTCTGCGTTTTCATACGCAGGCGCATCTCGACCGGATCCGCGCGCTGAATGACAGCCCCGCCGCGGATGCCGGTGTCTTCACGCCCATGGGTCGCGGTAGTTTTGACATCGCGGCTCTGGCCGCCGGCGGGGTCATAGCCGCAGTTGACGCGGTGCTCGACGCGCACGTTGAGAACGCCTACGCGCTGGTCCGCCCCCCCGGCCATCACGCGATGCCGGAGCTGGCGATGGGTTTCTGTATTTTCGGCAACGGTGCCATCGCTGGTCTGCACGCCCTTGAGACACGGGGTGTTGCCCGGATTGCCTATGTCGATTGGGATGTTCATCACGGCAACGGTACCCAGGCCGCGTTCTATTCAGATCCCCGAGCACTGACCATCTCCGTGCATCAGGACCGCTGCTTTCCGCAGAACAGCGGTTTCATCGAGGAAAACGGCGACGGTGCCGGACGTGGTTTCAATATCAACGTGCCGCTGCCCCCGGGCTCCGGGGTAGGCGCTTACGAAGCCGTCTATGACCGCGTAGTAATCCCTGCACTGGAAAAATTCCGGCCCGAGCTCATTATTGTGCCGTCCGGATTCGACGCCGGTGCATACGATCCCCTCGGCCGGCAGATGATGACCGGCGCCGGCTACCGCGCGCTGACCCGTCGTCTGATGGACTTTGCCGCCCAGTGCTGTGATGGTCGCCTGGTGATGTGTCACGAGGGCGGCTACAGCGCACCGACCGTTCCATTTTTCGCCCACGCCGTGCTCGAGACACTGTCAGGTATCAGCACGGAAATACAAGATCCCTTCGAGAAGATACTGGCAGGGATGGGCCAGCAGGAACTGCAGCCGCATCAGGACGCTGTGATCCGACAAGCTGAGCAGCTGCTCAGCAATTTGTGATGCAGGATTCGGGCAAGCCGAGTTTCAGGGTGAGAAAAGACCGAGATGCCGAGGTCCATCTCCGGCATCCCGCATATCCCCTCTCCCCTATCGCGGGCTGCTGCCCGGGACGACGCTGCTAAGGCGTCGTTTTCTCCGCTTGTGCAGCGACGCGTGAATCGTGCGCTGGTCGCCTGATACCCCTACAGCTTGCGTGCAGTTGACAGCGATAGTCAGCTCGGAGCGCAAGCTAGCACAGCGCTCTGGAAATCAGCAATCGCAGAACGCGTCTATCGAGCGGCCGGGTCAAGGGTCATCAGCGACACCCGCGCGACACAACAGGGCTTGCCGGCGTCATCCACAATTTCGACCTGCCACACCTGCAGCGTTCCACCAAGATGATGCGGGGTCGCGAGACCCGTGACATGGCCGCCGCGACGCACACCCCGCAGATGGCTCGCGCTGATCTCTATCCCGACCACCCGGCGCCCTGCAGGCGCAGCATGCGCGGCCGCACACGACGCCAGCGTTTCTGCCAGCAAGGCAGAGGCGCCTCCATGCAGCAGACCATATGGCTGCACCGTACGCGCGTCGACCGGCATTCTTGCACGCATGTAGTCGGGGCCGATTTCGGTGAATTCAATCCCGAGCGCCGCCACCGCAGTTTCCCGATGCAGGTGATTGATACCTTCCGCATCCACCTCCGTCTGCCAGATCGGCTCGGTCATTTTCTAGTCTCCTTGTTTTCTCGCAGTCCGGTCAGCGCGGCGCGCTGAATTCTGCAAGGCGTACTGCAGGTGTTCACCTACACACTGTGCGGCGCTGGTGTTGAACGCGGAGCTCTCCGGGTTAAAAAAACGTCGCTGACCGAGCGGTGCGGCTACGCCATGCATCAGCATGGCCGTATTCTCGCTGGCCCGCACCGAGGTGTGCCTCCTCGGCACGAAAAGGGCTTCCGCGTTCGTATGACGCCCTTTTCAGCTATCTGGCATTATGCCGCCGGCTTGAAAACTGGAGAGCAACAAGATGGCTGGAAAACGAATTCTCCTCACCGGCGCGTCGACCGGGATAGGCGCAGCCTGCGCGCAACTGTTCGCCGCCGAAGGCGATGAGGTGATCTCACTCGACATCAAGGACCAGCCAGAAGGCGCGTCTCAGCATGTGCACTGCGACCTCTCGGAAGCGGTGTCGATTGATGCCGCGGTTGCCCAGCTGGACGGAAAATTTGACGCCCTGCTCAACGTCGCCGGGGTTCCCGGCACGGTGCCTGCTGACCTGATCATGCGGGTCAATACCATTGGGCTTGTGTACTTCACCGAGGCGGTTTTTCCTCTCCTCAATCGCGGTTGCGGCGTGGTGAATATCGCCTCGATTGCCGGATTCAACTGGGCCAGGCACCTGAAAGACATCCAGGAGCTGCTCGCGATCACTGATTTCGAGGGCGCGGCCAGCTGGTGCGCAGCGCGCGATATGGATGGCAATACCGCCTACCACTTCTCCAAGGAGTGTGTGGTCGTCTACACCATGCAGCTCGCAGGTCGCCTGCTCTCCCTGGGAGGCCGAGCCAACAGCATTTCCCCGGGGCCCGTCGCCACACCGCTGCTGCCGGCGTTCAAGGAGCAGGCCGGGATGGGGCAGCTCGACTGGGTCATCGACACCATCGGAAGCGCGGCAGAGCCGACCGATATTGCCAACGTGGTCAAGTACCTGGCCACGGGGCCGTCTGAATTCGTCAACGGCCGCGACCTGGTCGTCGACCGCGGATTTTCAGCGGGCCTTGCGATGGGCTGGATCGATAAAAATGAATCCCCGCTGATGAAAGCGCGGAACGCTGGTAAGCAGTGAGCTGGGAGCGCGAACGCGAGAGTCTCCAACGTCGGCGCGAGCTGGCGACGGCGCAGGGCGGCGCCGAAGGAATTGAGCGCCAGCATGGCGCCGGACGGCTCACCATTCGGGAACGCATCGATGCGCTGCTTGATGCGGGCAGCTTCCGGGAGCACGGGCGTATCGCCGGCGGCGCAATGCTGGGCGACGAAGGGCATGTGGAATCCTTCACGCCAGCCAATTATGTGGTCGGCTTTGGACGCATCAATTCGCGACGGGTCGCAGTCGGTGGAGAGGATTTCACGCTCAAGGGCGGATCGCCCAACGCTGCAGGCCTCAGAAAAAGCGTCTATGCCGAACACCTCGCGGTGACCTACCGCACGCCTCTCGTGCGCCTGCTCGAAGGCGGCGGCGGCAGCGTTGGTGCCGGGGACGCGGATCCCAAGAAGCCACGCACCATCGGCGAACCGGTATTCGCACCCCCGCGCTTCGCGATCATCGCCGAGGCCATGGGCAGCGTGCCGGTAGCCTCCGCCGCGCTCGGGCCGGTAGCAGGTTTCCCTGCCGGGCGCCTAGTCGCATCTCACTTCTCGGTCATGGTGCGAGGAACCTCCCAGGTAATGGTCGGCGGGCCGGCCCTGGTCAAGCGCGCGCTGGGGCGCGAAGTGACCAAAGAGGAGCTCGGTGGGGCGGATGTCCATCTGCGCTCGGGCGTCGTCGACAACCTGGCCGAGAACGAGCCCGACGCCTTCGCCCAGATTCGGCAGTTCCTGAGCTATCTCCCGCAGCACGTGTGGGAGCACGCCCCGGTCGCGGCCTGTTCCGACCCGGTCGACCGCTGCGAGGACAGCCTGGCGGAGATCGTGCCACGCAGCCGGCGTCAGGTGTTCGACGTGCTGCGGGTGATCGAAGCGGTAGTCGATCGTGGCTCATTCTTCCGCATGACGCCGCGCTACGGTCCCGGCCTGGTCGTCGGGCTTGCGCGGCTGCAGGGCCAGCCGGTCGGGATCACTGCCAACGACTGTCGTCACCTCGCCGGCGCGATGACAGCGGCCTGTGCGCAGAAGATGCGCCGCATGATCGAGCTCTGCGAAACCTTTCACCTGCCGCTGCTGAACTTCGTCGATGAACCGGGCTTCATGATCGGACCCGATGCTGAAAAAGCCGCGACTATCCGCTACGGCATGGCGGCAGTCGCTGCGGCAGCGCAGGCGCGCATACCCTGGGCCTCAGTCAGGATCCGCAAATCCTTCGGTGTTGCCGGGGCTGCCCATTACGGACCTGATGCGTATGTGCTCGACTGGCCGTCAGCGGAATACGGCGCGCTGCCGCTCGAAGGCGGGGTCGCGGTGGCGTTTCATCGCCAGATCGCAGCGGCAGAAGACCCCGACGCGATGCGCGCTGAACTCGAAGCAAAATTTGAACAGGCTCGCTCTCCGTTCCTGCCGGCTGAATCTTTTGCGGTTCATGACCTCATCGATCCGCGCGAGACGCGGCCCTTGCTCTGCGAATGGATCGATGCGAGCCAGTCACGCCTGCAGGGCCTGCTCGGCCCCGCCCTGTTCCCCATGCGTCCGTAAGGGCGCAGACGGTCCAACGTTTCAATCTCACGGCACCCGCTGAACCACTGCTAAGTTGCAAGGGAACAGGCGCTTGTCAAATTCGAGCGCAAGAAACGGGACGCTGTCGCCCGAGATTTCCGCTAGCTTCGCGGCCTGCCTGATTGCCAACCAGAGGAAGCTCTCATGAATGCTGCCTGTCACAACGGGGGCGACGCTGAGACCGCCGGATTGACGACCGACGACGATAAATGGCGGGCGGTCGTCGAGCGTGATCGCACTGCGGATGGCCTGTTCTACTTTTCCGTCCTCAGCACAGGGGTTTACTGCCGACCGTCGTGCGGCGCACGTCAGCCGCGACGGGAGAACGTTTCTTTTCACGCCGACTGCGCGGAAGCGGAACAAGCCGGCTTCCGGGCGTGCAAGCGCTGCAGACCGCGAGAGACGACACGCTGGTCCGAACGCGTATCGCTCATCGAACACGCGTGTCGTTACATAGAGCAAGCGGCACAGCCGCCGGCGCTCTCCGAGCTCTCCCAACTGGTCGGACTGAGCCCGTATCATTTTCATCGCGTGTTCAAAGAGGTCACTGGTGTAACGCCCAGAGCCTATGCCGCCGGGCGTCGAGCCGCGACAGTGCGGGAAAAGCTCAGAGCGGGAAAAACGATCAGCGGGGCGGTGTATGACGCCGGCTACGGCGCGAACAGTCGCTTCTATGCAGAATCAGACCCGCTCCTCGGAATGCGTCCCAAAGCTTTCCGGGCCGGCGGTGCAGGTGAGCAGATCCGCTACTCTGTACGCTCATGCTCGTTCGGCTCACTCCTGCTTGCAGCCACGGACAAGGGCATATGCAGCCTGCAGCTCGGTGACGACGCAGCCACGCTTACCGCCGCGTTGTGCCGCGAGTTTCCGGGGGCAAAGGTGGCCGCCGCCGACACGGAATTCGAGGCCTGGGTGGAGGCCGCCTTGGAGCTGGTCAATCAAGGGCGCCAATCAGCAGCCGAACTGCCGCTGGACATCCGTGGCACTGCGTTCCAGCAGCGGGTCTGGGCCGCTTTACAGACAATTCCGAGAGGGAGCACAGCGACCTATCGGGAGATCGCCGAGCAGATCGGCAGCCCGAGCGCCGCGCGGGCTGTCGCCCGGGCCTGCGCCAGCAACCGCATCGCCATCGTCATTCCCTGTCACCGTGTTGTGCCGACTGCTGGAGGGTCGGGCGGTTATCGCTGGGGAGCAGAACGGAAAGCAGCGCTGCTGGCGCGCGAAAAGAAATCGCCGGAATAAAGCTGACGAACCCGTCGGACTGCGTGTAGCCAGCGCGGTAGCGGGGCGGCATTCATCACCATCCAGTTGCTCCGGCTGATCTTTTCATTTCACCGCAGGGCATTAACGCAGCGGGAAACGTCCGCGGTGCCTGGCTTAATTGAGATCCAGTGCGAACGGCTTCAGCGTGTCGAGCGGCACGATCTCCAGTGCGCGACGGTGGGTTGCGCGCAGAAACACCCGCGGGGCGCGGTCATGCTCGTGCGCCTCGAGCCAGCGGGCAGCGCACAGACACCAGCGGTCACCCTCCTTGAGACCCTGGAAACTGAATTCCGGACGGGGCGTCGACAGGTCATTGCCGCGGAAGCGGGAAAACTCGAGAAACGCAGTGGTGACCTGAACGCAGACCGTGTGGGAACCTACATCCTCATCGTTGGTGTTGCAGCATCCATCCCGGAAAAAACCCGTCACGGGATCGGTGCCGCAGGTTTCCAGCTCGCCGCCGAGCACGTTGATTGCAGGATCCGGCGTCATCTTGTTGTCCTCCAGGGCAACCATGCCCTGCTGATCGCGGGCCACAAAAATCGGAACAAGGCTGGACTGATCTCGGGGTCCAAGCCCACTGGATCAGCCCGCAGGGAATGTTCATGTCAGCCAATATAACCAAGATCAGGGAGCGCTTTGCGCGCTATCTCGACGCCTTTGAAAGCGGCGACGCAGACGCAGCAGCCGCGTTTTACGACACGCCCTGCATGTTCATCAGTGACAGTATCTGTCGTGTCCTGACCACACACGCCGATATCGCCGGGCTGCTCGGCAACATGCGCCGCGAACTCGCCCGCAAGGACTATCGAAGCTCCCCGATCCTCAGCGAAGAGATTGATGTGCTGAGCCCGGGTCTGGCGCTCCTGTCCGTCGTTGTCAGCCGTCTGGCCGCTGATGGCAGCGAGCTCGAGCGTCTCACCGCGCGCTATACCCTGCGTCTGGTCGATGGGGCGTGGCGCTGCGCCTGTGTTGTCGTCTATCCCGCCGGGGAACCGACGGCTTAGTCCGAACCGCCAGGGGACCAGCCATAGACGCGGGTAAGACTCCCGCCCATCAGGGTTCGACGCTCGTCGTCTGACAGAAAGTCGGTGATGCGGAACGCCTCTACCCCTTCTTTATAGGTCAGGAAATTAACGGCCCGAGTCCAGTCGGTTCCCCACAGGCAGCGCTCAAACCCGAACGCCTCAAAGAGCACTTCCAGTTGCGGCCAGATGTCGGGATAGGGGAATCCTTCGTGGGACAAGGTGCCTGCCCCGGTTATCTTGATCACGACATTGTCATAGCGCGCAAGCGCAGCGACAGCCTGGATCTCCTCAAACGGGGCCTCGGGTACAGGAGGCACAAAGGGTTGCCGCAGACCCAGATGGTCAATCACCAGCTGTGTTTCAGGATGATTGCGCGCCAGCGCCTCGAACCACCCAAGCTCGTCCCAGCACAGAACGTTCACCGGCAGCCCGTGGACGGCACTGCTCCGAAGAATGGCATCGACACCCGGATGGTCCGGTGCTGGTGGCGCTTCGTGCAGCAGCACGAGTCGCGCACCCACGGCGCCGGGCACACGCGCCCAGTCCGCCACCTGTTCAGCGACATCGAGCGCGCTGAAATCAAACGGTCTGATAAGCGCAAAGCGCTGCGGATAAGCCTGCTGTACCTCGCGCGCGTAGCTCGCGTCGTATCGATACATGGTCCATGGTGACACCAGCAGGGCGCCATCGACCCCGACTTCGTCCATGGCTGCGACCATCATGGCGCCCGTCACCTCGGCAGGCCCAGCCAGATCGCCAGCCCAGGGGCGCCCTGGATGATCACGCTCATAGGCGTGAACCTGCGCGTCAATGACGGGAAATGCGTCGGTGGTCATAGCCTTGATCCTGCCTCCGAAAGCCATTCGCGGCAATGCATCGCCTCGAGCTGAGCCGCCCGGCTACCATCGGTGCCCATCACGAGGACACAAAACGCTCAGGACTTCGTTCACGCTACTGAGGAAGCGCACTGGCTCCCTCTATCCGCTATGCCAACTTATCCTCAAGAGTCAGCGCAACCATGACGTCATCTTCTGACAGCCCCGCAGCGCGCGCCCATCTGGATCTGCGCGGTGCCGCGCTGCTCGTAGTCTTCAGCGCGATTCTCGGATTGAACCAGTCGCTGGTCAAACTAGTAAACGCCGGCATCGAACCGATGCTGCAGAGCGGGCTGCGCAGCGCCTGCGCCGCCTTGTTGCTGATTAGTTTCATGGCCCCGCGCGAGCGTCCGCTGCCCCTATCACGTCGCTATCTCGGGCTCGGAATCCTCAACGGCCTGCTGTTTTCGGGCGAATTCGCCTGCCTGTTTCTCGCGCTCGAGCATTCGATGGTCGCGCGGGTCTCGCTCCTTTTCTACACCATGCCGTTCTTCGTTGCGGTTGGCGCACATTTCCTGTTTCCCGGTGAGCGCCTGACCGCGCGGCGCGTGGGCGGTCTGCTGCTCGCAGTCTCGGGTATCGCACTGGTGCTGCTGGGGGATCGCGAAGCGACGGCTTCACCAACGTTGCTCGGTGACCTGCTGGCGCTCGCCGGTGCCGCCTGCTGGGCTGGCCTGACCCTGGTCACGCGCGCAACGCGTCTGAAAGAGCTCCCGCCAGATCAGAACCTGTTTTTCCATCTGGTGGTCTCCGCCATTGTGCTGCTGGCCCTGGCCTTGCTGTCTGGTGACGGCATTCGCGCTCTGACACCCGCAATTGCCACCATTTTTGCGTTCCAGGTGGTCGTGGTGGTCTGCCTCGGCTTTGCGCTGTGGTTCTGGATCCTGTCGATCTACCCGGTGTCGGTCACCGCCTCATTCAGCCTGCTGACGCCGCTGTTCGGCGTGTTCTTCGGCGCCTGGATTTTCGAGGAAACCCTGTCAGCGGTTTTCTACGCCGCTATCGGGATGGTCTGCGGGAGGTTGGTTTTAATTAATGGACGCCGCTGACCAGGAGGGACGAGATCCCTCCTGGTGGTAAGTTTTCAGTAGGAGCCTCTCAGGCAGCAAGAAAACTCTGCACGCGCGACGCCAGGGCGGGACGCTGCTCGAGCGGCGGCTCATGACCGCACTGGGGCAGCATGCAAACCTCGGCGTCTTTCAGCACCTGCGCGAATTCCGTGGCGTAAACCGGCGGAATGAGATTGTCGTTCTCACCCCAGACGACCAGCGTTGGTGCGCTGACCCGGTGAATACGTTTGCGCAGCCCCTTATCCGGGATCGGCCAGATCACCTTACCGGTGCAGCCCAAGGTCCAGATGAAGTTGATCTGCCACAGATCGGCCGCTTTGCGCGAAGACGGCGGCGTCATGCGCTTGACCACATCCGGATGATTCCGGTCATAGAACAGCGCATCCATAATCTCGTCTGCATCGAGGGCACACCAGCTGGCCACCGTATAGGGCGCATCCTCACGCCACAGACCGATGGGCGCGATCAGCACCAGCTTCTCGATGGCCTTTGGTCGATGGGCTGCAAGCTCGGCGGCGAGCATGCCGCCGAAAGAATGACCCATCAGCCGACATTTCTTGATGTTGAGCGCATCCAGCATGTCGTCATAGGCGGTTATCGTGTCCCAGAGATTGTCGAGCCTGTCGATATCCTCGGGCCGCCCGGGCGCGGTGCCCGGAAAATGCGGCGCGTAAACCTTGTAATGCTCCGACAGCTCGTCCAGGAAATCGTCCCAATAGAAACCGCCGGCAGAATGCAGGAACACAAGCGGTCTGCCTTTGCCGGCGACGTTGACCGTCAGCTCCAGGGCGCCGCCCAGAACCGGGACAACTCGTTTACGTGGTTTTGCCATAAATAATTCCCTTCCGCTCGCTCAGGCTGCTTTCTGTTTGCGTTCAGCACACGCACTCGGCCACCAGTGGTCGACCCAGCCTTCGCCCTCCCAGACGCCGCGCAGATGAGGCAGCACGTCCTTCGACAGACGGTCGATGTTTTCCATGGTCTGCTCATGCGACAGGGAGCCGAACTGCGGCAGCAGCATGAGATGGCCGACCCGCAGGGTCTTGACGATATCGAGCAACCGTTCAGTCACCGTCTTGGCGCTGCCGAAAACACCGTAGTCCCGCTTGTTGAACTCCTTGTAGCCCATCTGTTGCATTGTTTCGAACGGCGGGAATGGCCGCTTCGTGATCAGGTGCGTGAGGCTTGCGTGGGTCATATGTCCGGGCGGGGCAAGCAGATGCTCCGGGAGATGCAGCCCCTTGTGATAGAAGTATTCGATGGCTTTGCCGTAATCCCGCTCCGCGGCGGCGTCGGAATCCGACACGCCGACCGGCACCAGAAAACCCATGCGATAGGGGTTACGGTCACGCCCGAGCGCCTCGACCCGGTCCCAGTAGCCGTTGACCATGTGCTTCGCACCCTGGGCGCCAAAGTAGGTCAGAAAGCAGTACGAGTAATCGTTTTTAATCACGAAGTCCCAGGTGCTGGGACTTGCATTGCCGGGCACCCAAATCGGCGGGTGAGGTTTCTGTACGGGCTGCGGCCAGATGTTGACCATCGGCAGCTGGTAGTACTTGCCGTTCCAGGCGAACGTATCAGTTGCAGTCCAGGCTTTCTTGATGAGGTCGTGCGCTTCGTAAAAACGTCCGCGCTGCTCCATCGGGGCCATACCGTAGCTGTAGGAAAAATCGCCGCCCAGCCCTACCGGGAATCCAGCAACCAGACGCCCCTCCGAGATGGAGTCGAGCATCGCGTATTCCTCGGCCACCCTGATCGGCGGATTCAAAAACACCGCCGTCTCGCCCATCTGCACGATCGCGACGTCCGTACCGCGCGTCGCCCGCGCAAGCACCGAGCCCATCATGTTCGGATTGACCATGAACCCATAGGAATTCTGATGGTGCTCGTTGGTACAAACGCCGTCGAAGCCGGACTGCGCCGCAAAAGTCAGTTCGTCCAGCGTCCAGTTGTAGTACTGAGACACCTTACGCGGGTCGGCCACCTTGCTGAATGGCAGGGTAAACCACGCGGATTTGTACTTTTTCTCGAAGTCATCCTCGAGATCGCGGTAGGGCATGAGGTGAAAGCAGGCTATTTTCATTCGTTGTTTCCTCGAAGCTTGGCTGGATTAGGTCCCTTTCCTGACTACGGTTCAACGCCCGGCCCCGTTGGCAGGGCCAGCTGTTCGCTGGATACATTCCGGTCCTCTCTGCGGAGGACATCAGTCATCCGGCTGAAGCAATCCGGACCGGAGGCGTGTTCTCACTCAGTTCGCGCGTCACAACGTCGTCCGGCAGATCAAAGGCAGATGCGAACGCAGCGTCCATCTGCGTGTACTCGGGGCACCCCGTGCCCGCAGGCGGCTGTGCCACAGGTCCGCCCGAGGTGTTTTCATAGGCAGCCGGTGACTTGTAGCGCGCGAGCTCCTCAGCCGAGATCCCGTTCAGTGCCACAACCTCGGGGTCGATCCACGCCTCTTCATCGATGGCGCTGTCGGAGTAGGAAACTTCAAGCACCAGGTTCTCCGGCCCACCGAAGTAGATGGACTGGCAGAATCCATGGTCCAGAGGGCCCATCACGCGTACGCCGCGGGACCGTATGCGGTCGCGCATCGCGAGCAGCTCGTCATGAGTGTCCACGCTGAACGCGATGTGCTGAGTGACGCCAGCAGCACAGGCTTTAACCGGGTTCCCCGCATGCGAAACACCGTACTCAACCGGGATATCAGACACCCCGGGCGCGGCAACGAACGCGATCGAGCTGTTGGCATTCAGCTCCAGAAAGGCGTGAAAGTATCCGTCCACGTTGTGCATCCAGTAGAGCGCCGCGAGACGCATCCCCAGGACGTCCGTGAAGTATTCGATCTGCGCCTTCATGTTTCCCGTCATGATGGCGAGGTGGTGGACCCCGTTCGGTTTAACCATGGTAGTTGACCTCCTGTGTTTCGGTTGAGCGGTCAGGAAGCTTGGCGGATTAGGCAACGTCAGCGCAAGACGACGCCGCGACTGCGTCTGACGGAAGGAGGTACCGCGGCGTTAATGCCGCGGTACCAGACACGGGATCAGGAGAGGCGTTCGATGATGGTGACGTTCGCCTGGCCACCACCTTCGCACATGGTCTGCAGCCCGTAGCGACCGCCGGTTCGCTCAAGCTCGTGCAGCAGCGTTGTCATGAGCTTGGTCCCGGTGGCTCCGATTGGATGACCCAACGCGATGGCGCCGCCATTCACGTTGGTCTTCTCGTACGGATAACCGATGTCCTTCAGCCAGGCCATCGGCACCGGCGCGAAAGCCTCGTTGATCTCGACCAGATCAATATCCTCGAGCTTCATGCCCGAGCGCTTCAGCGCGTACTCGGTGGTCATGATCGGTGCCGAGAGCATGATCATGGGGTCCTCTGCACGGACGCTCATGTGATGGATGCGCGCCCGCGGCTTGAGGTTGTACCGTTTCACGGCATCCTCAGACGCGATCAGCATGGCTGAGGAACCATCGCAGGTCTGGCTCGACACAGCTGCCGTAATTTTGCTCAAGCCGAAGATGGGATCGAGAGTGGCCATCTGCTCGAGCGAGGTGTCGCGTGGGGTTTCATCCGTAGACAGGCCATTCAAAGGCACGATTTCGCGATCGAACCTGCCTTCGCTGATAGCCTTCAGCGCACGTTTGTGCGACTCCAGTGAAAAGACCTCGAGCTCTTCTCGCGAGAAGCCCCAGCGGTCGGCCATCATCTGCGCACCCTTGAACTGGGTCGGCGGATCTTCGCCGTAGCGACCAACCCAGGCAGGGGAATCGGTGAAGGGATCTTTGAAACCAAAAGCGCCCGCGGCCTGGGCAGAGGAACCGATCGGGATTTTGGACATGATCTGCACGCCGCCAGCGATGACGACATCCATCGTGCCGGACATCACCGCCTGCGCCGCAAAATGCACCGACTGCTGCGAGGAACCGCACTGACGGTCGATGGTCACCCCAGGCACCGACTCGCTGTAGCCAGCAGCCAGCCAGCAGGTGCGGGCGACGTCGCCAGCCAGGGGGCCAACGGCATCGATGGTGCCGAAAATAACGTCGTCATACTCGTCGTCTGGAATGCCGTTGCGCTCAACGATCGCGCGGATGACATGTGCTCCCAGGTCAGCGGGATGCACGTCCTGGAGGGATCCGCGGCGCTTACCCGTGGGGCTGCGCACAGCGTCAATGATGTAGGCTTCAGCCACGATTAATTCTCCTTAGGGTTGTTCAATGAGGGGGGTAAATTCTGCGTAAAAATGGGCGGTCAGGCCGCGAAACCCGCGAAATGTAGCAACTCGCCACGACCCACGCCACAGCGTACGCGGGGTCAATCCACGACCCGCTCCGCGGTTGCAAAAAGCAGCCAGACCACTGCGCCGAATATGTTGACCCCCGCGCACAGCGCAAACGCTGCTGCGTAGGTGCCGGTCGCATCGACAAGCCAGCCGGTGATGAACACGCCGATGATCCCGGGGACAGTACCTGCGGTATTGGTGATCCCCATCAGGACATCGGCGTAGCGTGGCGCGATATCCAGATGGTTGGGGACGAACCCGGACCAGGTGAATGCGCCGAAGCCCAGTGCGCCGCACATCAGCGCAAGCGCTGTACCCGCGTGCGTTACGTTCTGTACCGCGAGCAGACAGACGGCTGACGCGACCAGGCCGGTGCACTGCATGCCCTTGCGCACGGTCGTCAAGGACACCCCGGCGTTGCACATTCTGTCGGCCAGGACGCCGGCGAGGTTGCCCACGATGAACATCGACAGCCACGGAGCGGCTGAGTAGATCCCGGCCTGCATGATGTTCAGACCCTGGGCGTGCTTGAAGTAGCTCGGCAGCCAGGCCAGCAGCATGTAGAGCAGCCAGTTGCTGCAGAAGTGATTGATGATCAGCGCCCAGATCGCCGGTGTGCGGAACAATCTGCGCCATGGAACCTGTGGCGACTCCTGCGGCTCCGGCGCGTGTGACAACAGCATCTCCCGCTCTGCGGGCGGGCATTTCGGGTCGCTGGCAGGATCATTGTGCGCGCCCGAGAACCACAGTACACACCAGGCAATGCCTGCGGCTCCGAAGATGTAAAAAACCGAGGGCCACCCGTAGCGCTGCACCAGCCAACCGGTCGTCATCAGCGCGAACAGGGTCCCCAGCGGGATGCCACCTATCAACATCGCGACCGCACGGGAACGCTCGCCGGGTGGAACCCAGCGGCCGTAAAGGTTGTAGGCCGAGGGGAACATGGCAGATTCGCCCAGGCCCATGGCTATGCGCGCCACAATCAATAGCGGTAACCCGAACGCCGCCGCGGCAGGGGTAACGATGGTAAACGCCGACCACCAGAAGACCGCCGCGCCGAGCACGACTTTGCCGCCGATCCGGTTAGCCAGCCAGCCACTCGGCGCCATGAACAACATGTAGCCGATAAAAAACGAGGACAGCACCAGGCCTTTGGTTTTCTCCGACCAGCCGAACTCCTCCTGCATCGCGATTACAGCGACGGAAATGTTCACCCGATCGATGTAGCAGACGAACACCGCCAGGACGCACAGTCCGACAATGGTGTAGCGACGCTGCCAGCCGCCCTCCGTGACTGGGGAATCGGACCCTGAGGTCATATTCATGGTGTTCTGCCCCCCGCAGTGTTCCAGTTGCGTCAGCGCTTTGTCCGCCAGCGTCTGCGTTCATGCATCCACGGACCCGGCCAAGTCTAGGGAGCACAGACAGAAACAGGCAAGCTCATGCCGAAGAGCGCGACGGGCTACTCCCCTGGCTATAATGCATGGCCCGAATTTCCAGGTGACTAGGCGGGAGACAACATGCCCCTTTACGATTACCACTGCCCGAGTAACGGCCAGACGATCGAGGTCGTCCACGGCATCTCCAAACGCTTCGAAACCTGGGGCGAACTGTGTGAATACGCCAAGCTGGAACTCGGCGATACACCCGCCGACTCACCAGTGCAGCGTCTTGTTGGAAGTGGCAGCGCGACCAACATGGCAGCAACCACCTCGAAACAGCTCAAAGCGCACGGAGAAGCATCGAAGTCCCTGAAGCATGGACCTATGGCGGCGCCCATGCGTACGACCAAATTCTGATCCTGAGCAATGCCTCGAGAGCCCGCTCACGAGGCACTCACTGAACTGAGCGGTCGGACTTACTTAGCCCGCCGAGCCGGCGTCAGCAGAGACACATAGCTGACACCGTCGCGATTGTCCTTGGTTGTTGCCAACCCCTGCGCCACCCAGGCGGATAAGCCCAGCGCCATCACGCGCACATCGCTGAACCCGGCAGCAAGCAAGCGCTCAGCGGCGCGACCGGCGCGGCTGCCGTCGTCTCCTCCCACAATGACTGCAGCCCCCGCATCCAACGCGTGCTGACAGACCAGCTCAAAAGCCTCGTTGTCATGCACTGCGGCCGTCGTGGGGTGATAGAACTCCAGCGGTACGTTGACCACCCTGCCGACTGGGCGGCCTCCGACAAACTCCTCCACGGTACGCACATCCACGTAAGTCGCACCCCCCGTCTCACCGATAGCAGCAGCGGTTTCTCGCGGTGACGCGATCGCAGCACTCATGCTGAAGACCTCTGGCTACGGCCACGGAATGCGGGCACCAGCGGGGGAATGATTTGACAGCGGGAGCGCTCTTCACTTGCCGGAGCGCCGTTCAGGCAAAAGTGGATTTCGCCATCCCGTGACTCCAGCTCACACTGCTCGACGTGGAAATGCAGGATGCGGCCATTCGGCGCTAACGCGAAAATACAGTCCAGCAGGCGCTGAGCGGCCAGTTCGCCTAATTCAGGATGCTGTAGCCATTGGGATTCACTCATGGTGACCGCCGCTGTAGAGACGTCTATGATGGGGCGGATTGTGCCATGGATTGCTCGATCCATGACGCGCTACCCGGAGCGGCCGGGCGGCGTAAGGTGCAGCCATTCGAGGTCCAATGCATGACGGCAAAGCCCCAGAAAGAACTTGTGACCGGCGCCACGCGGTATGCGGCCGGAGAGGACATTCCGAATGTCGCGACGAAACTCTTTGCGCTGAGGAATCAATGCACCGAGTGCAACGTCTGCGAAGTCGCGTGCTCGCTTGCGCACTCTCCGGACGGCACTATCAACCCGCGCTACTCGCGACTGCGCATCGACCACGCGCCGACCAAGCCCTCCAAGGTGAACCCACTGGGCATCGGCTTCGTTGCTGAGATCTGCCACCACTGCGGTAATCCACCGCCCTGCGCCGAGGTCTGCCCGACGGACGCTTTCTACTACGACCCGGAGACCATGGCGGCTGTCATCGATCAGGATCAGTGCATTCAATGTATGGAGTGCATACCGGGATGCCCGTTCGATGTGGTTTTCGTCGCACCGTCCGGAGAGGTTCTGAAATGCGATCTCTGCGGCGGCGATCCGGTTTGTGTAAAAGCGTGCGCCACGCGACCGGAAATGCTCAATGAAGGCAAGCAATACGTCCGGCTACCCGTGCTGTTCTACGAAAACCAGGCGGAATTCAATGCCGTGTCCAAACAGAAACCCGAACCGCGCGACGAGATCGGCATGATGCAGGCCATGCTCGAGCGCGGCGAGATCAGCAGCTCCGCCTAAGCGGATACAGGGGAGAAAACCAATGGAAAGCAGACTTCTTCGGGTCAACCTGACAACGGGCGAGCTCAAAAGCGAGATCATTCCGCACGCGATCTTTCAGAAATGGATCGGCGGTTCAGGGATCAACAACTGGATTATGTGGGAACACTTCCTGACTCACGACATCCATTGCGACCCGCGCGGACCCGATAACATCTTCGTATTCGGCGTCGGGCCGCTCGCTGGCACAGGTGCCGGCAGCGGCATCAAAGGCCGCATTACCTTCAAGAGTCCCTGCTACAACATGTTCGGCGACTCTGCCGGGGGCGGGAAATTCCCCTACATGGTGCGCTTCACCGGCTACGAATACATTGCGATCACCGGCGAGGCACCGCGCCCCGTCTATCTGCATATCGCGAACGACGAAGTCGCCATCCGCGACGCTGCTCACCTTTGGGGCAAGGACACGACTGAGACACACGGCATCCTCCAGCGCGAGCTCGGTGACTACCCCTCGAAAGTTCACACCCTGACCATCTCCCAGGCTGGCGAGAATCAGGTCGGAATTGCCGGCGTAGTCTCTGACGCGCTGCGCATTCACGCGCGCTGTGGCGGTGGCGCTGTACTGGGTTCGAAGAATCTCAAGGCCATCGCGGTTCAGGGCGATGGCGGCCTGCGCGTAACCCGGCCGGGTGACATGCTGGAATGGTCAGACGATTTCCGTCAGCGCATCGACGGCAACGAGGCCGTCTACGGCTTCAAGCGCCGCGGCACTCTTGGCGCGGTCGAGATGTACCAGCACATCGGCAGCCATTTCTGGCGCAACAATCAGGGCAACATGTTCCGCGGTGATGAGATCCGCTCAGACAACTGGGTCAAGAAATATCACAAGTATTCAGAGGTCTGCTCCTCGGACTGCTTCATCGCCTGCGATGCGAAATACAAAATCGACGGCACGGAATCCGAAGCCGCCAAGAAATATGTCGGCGAGACGTTCCGCCGTCCCGAGTATCTGACAACCGGCAGCGCTGCCGGCGCGCTCGATCTGCGTGACTGGTCGGAAGTCGCTCACTGGGGAAAGATCACCAACGACTACGGCATTGATAATCAGGACCTGTCCTGCTCCATCAGTTTCCTGATGGAGCTAAAACAGCGTGATCTGATTTCATCGCGTGACGTTGCCGAGCTTTTCGGCCACGAGCAGAGCCTCGAGTGGGGCAATATGGAAGACATCGAATCCTGCATGGATTCGATCGTCTTCCAGAAAAATCTGTTCGGCGAGATGTTCCGCGACGGCCCCTACCATGGCGCTCTGAAGTATTCGGCGCTGAAGGGGCAGAACTTCATGAAATACGCCACTTACGGCAAAGGCGGCGCCAGCTTCACGGAAGAAATGCGCCCCTTCCCGACGTGGATGAACAATATGGCGGTCGCTTCGCGAGGCGCTGACCATCTCAAGGGTATCGGCCTGATCGAGAAATTCCAGCGCAAGGACCTGTCGAAGATCTACTTCAACGGACGCACTGAGGCGGCCGATCTCTCCACTCCGGAACTCAAGGGCGCCTGCACCGCACTGGTGGAAAACCAGGTTGCACTGCTGAATTCCTACGGTGTGTGCCTGTTTCACTGGATGCTCGATCCCTCCGGCTACACCCCGCAGGATTATTACGGCGGCGCGTACGCGGCGGCCACGGGTATTGACTACTCCCCCGAAGAGCTCATGCGCGCCGGTGAACGGATCTGCAATCTTGAGAAGGCATTCAACTCCAGGGTCGGATTCCGTCGGGAACATGACACCGTGTGCGAGCGCTGGATGTGGGAGCCGAACCCGGAGGGCATGTATCCGGGCAAGGTGGCAGCGGACATGTTCAACACCGTGCTCGATGAATACTACGAGTGGCGCGGCTGGGATCAGGCCTCCGGCCTGCAGACCAGCGCGAAACTGAACGACCTCGATATGGGAGACGTGGCGGAGGTGCTCGCGTCCGAAGGTGCTCTGGCCTGAGAGGCGGCGAAGCGATGATCACCGTTCACGCCGAGTTTCACAGTCATTTCAAAGAGCTGGCCGCGACCAGTCGCGCCAGCTTCGAGCTCGAGGAGCCGACCGTCTGCGCGCTGGCGGCGAGCATATCCGCGCGCTACGGCGAAAAAATGCAGGCCATGCTGATTGATCCCGAAACCCAGGAGCTGAACGAGCGAGGCACGATGTTCGTCGACACCAAGGGCCGACGGGTCTCGATGGAAGACACGCTGGAAGACGGCGAGACCATCACCTTTCTGGTCGGAATTGCCGGCGGCTGAGTACGCAGCGCCGCTGCTCAGCGCAGGCCCCGAACCAGGAGCTGCCATCCAGCGCCTCCTCAACCTTCCTGTTAGAACGGTCTTTCGTCCGCCCTGCGATCCATTCGGCGCAGCCGGCGTGCGTGATCAGTGCAATCAGACGCACAATTCCACCGTTTGTTTTCTGCCAGAACCTCCATGAGCAAACCTCAGCGCCTGTCGCGCATCGCTCTGATAATTCTGATGTTCTGCACCGCACTGTTTCTGGCAGCCAAACCTGAACTCGTCGAACCCAGCTTTCTGGATCTGAGTCTTGCAAAAACCGGAGCATGGGCGCCTCTGGTTTTCATTTTTCTGTTCGCGCTTCTGGTATGTATTTGTGTGCCTGCATCTCTCTTGACCATTGCGGGCGGCGCACTGTTCGGACTGTGGCCAGGACTGCTCTATAACCTGGCCGGCGCTGTTATAGGCGCAGCCCTGTCTTTTTTTCTCTCGCGGTTTTTGCTGACGGATCTGCTGATGAAAAAATCACGGTCTCGTGCCGCTTATGTAATGGAAAAAGTCGAACAAGAGGGCTGGCGCTTCGTCGCTTTCAGCCGCATCGTTCCGATATTCCCCTTTTTCCTGATTAATTATCTGCTGGGATTAACTCAGATCCGTTTCGCGGTTTATTTAAGCACCACGGCAGTTTGCTTACTCCCGAACATATCCGCGTACTCATACCTGGGAAATGTCGGGGTCGATGCCGCTGGCGGTAATTCAGACGCAGTTCGGCAAATACTGTTGGCTGTCGGGTTTCTCGCCGTGGTGATTTACGGCCCCCGCCTGTTTCGACGTTTCTGCCCAGCAGAACTGGCAGAATAAACGATCGAGATCGACTGAGAGACGCGGCAACCCTGACAGCGGAAGCTCTTCGGGGGATCTAGGTTTTCCTCCCTGTCCCAGCCCCTGCAAAGAGACCAGGCGCAGCGAGCCCCCAGCGCCATAGTCTGAAATGCAGGCTTGTAGCGATTACCCCGACACCATAACGAATGGAATTGCGGATATTGATAGAGCTTGCTCCGGCAAAATACTTGGTGGGACAGGAAATCTCGCCAAGTCTGAAACCATGAGCTATCGCCTGCGCCAGCATCTGGTTATCGAACACAAAGTCGTCTGAATTTTCTTTCAGCGAAAGGGTTTCTAAAAGTTTTCGCGAATAAGCGCGGTAGCCGGTATGAAATTCGGTTAAGCGCGTTCCCATCATCAGGTTCTGAAATTCGGTCAGAACACGGTTGGCCAGATATTTATACAGTGGCATCCCGCCCGCCAGCGCACCACCCCCGAGGATACGTGAGCCCAACACGAAATCGTAAATTCCTGAGCTGACCATAGAGGCCATCGCCGTTACGAGACGAGGATCGTACTGATAATCCGGGTGCAGCATGATAATGATGTCGGCCGGCGATCTCAGAGCCTCTGAGTAACAGGTTTTCTGATTCGCACCGTAGCCCTGATTTGAATCATGCGCGACGTAACGGATAGCGAGCTTACGCGCTATCTCCAGCGTGTTGTCATCGCTGTGGTCGTCAACCAGCAGAACGTCGTCAACGACATCGTGCGGAATCGCGTTGTAGGTCATTTCCAGCGTCCGGCCTGCCCTGTACGCAGGCAGCACCACCAGAACCCTCTGCCCGTTTATCATGTGTTCGATACCCGCATATTGACGTAAGAATTGTAATGGGTAGTCAGTTTGCTACCCATGATTAGCAGTGTTGCCATCCAGACGGGGCACGAGCGAGTGACCTGATGTACCCGACCCCGCACAAATCCCCGACTTTTCTCAGACATCCCTGCCCGTCGTGAGTACGCGCTTGAGAACAATACTTCTCGCCTGGGTTGCCGGTCTTATAGTTGCATCGACCTTCTTTGTCTCGGGAAACGGTCTGGCATCGTTTGCAGATGACAGCGTCAGCTATATTGTGCAGGCGCAACATTTTTCGCCGTATATCGAAACAGATGCGGCGGTTCGAGAAGCTTTTCGAATAGAAAGCAACTATCCACCGGTGTTTCCCTGGATACTTGCGCTGAGCGGCGCTGAAAGTAATTACAAACGCGCCCACATTCTCGTCGCAGCCTTCTTTGTTGCTTCCTGTGTTCTTTTGTGTTTTTTCCTGATAAAAGCCGGGGAAGCTCCGGCCTCGGCGCTGGCTATCGCAATTCTTTTCAGTACCACACCGGCAGCATGGACCAATATGCTTGGGATTCTCTCCGAGAATCCCTATTTATTGGTTTCCTTGGCGACAATTTATTTTCATCTAGGGCAATCTCCTGTTGTAAAGCGCGCCCAGATAATCGGACTGAGCAGTCTGCTCATTGCCGCGGTGATGCTCCGCAGCGTTGGCATGGCGTTAGCAATCGCTATAGGGCTACAGGGGCTCATCCAACAGCTGAAGGAGGGAAGATTCAATCTGTCGCTCAATCTTGCGCCCTTCGTAACCCTGGGTGCTTTCTGTCTGTGGCTCGTGGTCAGGCCCGCCGGCGAGGAAGGAATCTACGCAGGCATCACTTCTGGGCTAATACAGGCCATAAACGGTGAGAGCTCAGCAGTCAGCAATCTGTGGTCTTTATTCAGCCCACAGATTGCTGCCTTTATTCCAGGTTGGCGAACCAGCTGGTTATTGTATTGGAGCGATAATATCTCTATTCGAGACGTTATCGTTTTTCTATTCTTAGCGCTCGCTTTGATGGGTTTGGTACTCCGCGCTGCACGAAATGCGCTGGATGCCTGGTATATCATTTTTTACATTTTTATTATTTCAATCTGGCCAACCAGCAATCAGATGGTGCGGTTTTTATATCCGATCCTCCCTCTTTTGATCTGGTACCAGGTTTACGCTTTCCGCTGGCTTGGCTCCCTCGTCGGATTTGATTTCAATAGCCGGAGAATTGTTGCCAGCTGTGTAGTCAGCATTTTCCTGATTACCTTGCCGGCCCTGTCTTTTGTCGCCATGCGTTTTATCTCTGACGAAGGTGGGGAACTGAGGGGAATCAGTGAGTTTTATCGGGTGCCCGAACTGGCGGGCGCGCAGGAGAAGGCGCGCTTGCATCGTGATCTTTTTTGGGACATGCGCAAACTGGCCCGCGACACATCAGATCAGGCCTCGATCATGTGGTATAGCCCGTCCTATATCGCTTTGTTGACAGGGCGGCGGGGCGTTTCCCTTCCTGCTTATGATTCGGACCTTCCGCTGAAAGTACACCAGTCCGGCGCTGATTATGTTTTTCTAAGTGCTCTACAACCGAGACGAACTTTGGATAAGGAAGGGGTGCAACAAGGGCTACCCTATTTTTCCAGCTTTACGAGTCCGCTCTGGTACCGCGAGAGCAGTACAGGTCAGATCGAATCAGTTTTATTAAAAATAGACCATGCTGCTCTACTGAAGGCGATCGCAACTCCGTGAGCACAGAACGGAGCAAGCAGCAGCCACAGCGCGACCGCTAAGCAGCCCGTCTCAACACAGGGGAGCTCTATCGAGCTCGCGCTCCTGGATATGTTCTCCCGAGGATATCCAGCTAACTGACACCCAGCAGAACTCAATCCTGCGCAGTCCGCTCCAGCTGGCGGGCAACCCGCTCTCCCACCCCGTTCAGATATCCAGCGACGGCGACCCGAGCGCGCTCAGCATCACCCATCACGATGGCCTGCCGGATCTCATTCTGGGCAGCCAGGATCCGCGGAGAGAAATACAGAGAGCCGAATGCCAGCTTGATATAGAAGTCCGAACGGTCCCAGAGGCTCCGGGCGACCTCTGTCGAGGCCGGCGACCGTGCCATCCGATGAATATGGGAGTGAAACAGTAGATTCAGGCGGCGATAGGTTGGATCGCGTGCAGCCGGCGCGCCTGCCTTTGCGGCATCGGCAGCAACGCGCGCGCAGGTTCTCTCGAACTCAACGGCGTCGGCGTCCGACCGGCGGGCAGCGGCGAAGGCGGTCACCGTGGCCTCGATGGTGGCGAACAGTACGAAGAAGTCCCGGACATCTGCGGGCGCAGGCGTCATTACATGGCACCCGACCTGAGGAACGATTGTGATGAAGCCCTCGCCTGCAAGGCGCTTTATTGCCTCCATCACCGGAACCCTGCTGCACTTGAGTTCGCGTGACAGGGCAACGACGGACAACGGCTCGCCCGGTGTCAGGTCTCCCTCGAGCAACTCGAGACGCAGAAAGCGGTACGCGTTTTCGGCCCGGGCCAAGGAGCTGCGCCCGTCATTCATCGCGGCCTCGAGATGTTGGGGTAAAGCCCTGTCGCTTCTCTCGCTCGCACCGTTGTCCATATGCGCTGTGCCTGTGCTCTGCTTGTTCAAGCCTTGGCCTACTAATATATTAGCTCTTCGTCAGTAGGGCGTCCGCAGCGCACCCCCGGCCCAACGACATCTCGCCCCGATGGCCGCCGTCGTTGCCGCAGGGTACGCCGTGCAAGCAGCCAACTACCAATAATCGCCGACCACAGCGCGCCCCGACGCCGGTCAGGTCTCAAGGAGCAATTGGATGAAACTCAGACTCGGCGCCTTTCTTCTGCCCAGCGCTGGCGCCACGCCGGAGGAGTTCGAACGCGGATTCGCCGGGCAGAACCCCAACTATTACCAGCAGGGGCTGGCCGATTGCTCGCGGCTGCTGCAGCAGGTGGAAGACCTCGGTTTCGATTTCGTCGCTTTTTCTGAGCACCACTTCCATCTCGAAGGCCTCGAGATCTCAAACAATCCGGTGCTGCTCGGCACCTGGGCTGCGATGCAGACCCGGCGTCTTCGGATCGCCCAGATGGGCAATGTGCTTCCGGCACGGAACCCTATTCTGCTAGCGGAAGACCTGGCCATGCTTGACCACTTTTCCCAGGGTCGTATGTGCGCAGGTTTCGCCCGAGGCTATCAATCCCGCCACGTCATGACTGTCGGACAGAAAATGAACGCGGTATGGACCGCAGCGAACGATCCGGACTTTGCAGAGCACGACCGGGTCAACCGCGAACTGTTCAACGAGCACTACGCAATCATCCGACAGGCCTGGTCACAGTCTCTTTTCAAACATCAAGGGGAGCACTGGCAGGTACCACCGCCGGGTGTCGCCTGGGACCATCCCGCAACCCGCAGCATGGCGCCGGGCATGGTCGACGACAAAGGCGAGCTCGCGCGGATCGGCATCGCGCCGCAGACCCTGCAGGACCCGGCATCAATCGAGGTATTCATTCCTTTCACCATGAGCCCTGCGACCATCGAGTGGGCGGCGCAGGAAGGCATCACCCCCATCATCTTCACCCCTGTTGAGGAACATGCGAACGCGTCGGTGGACCTCTATCACCAGGCGGCTAACGCAGCCGGTCATAGCCTCAGCCGGGGACAGGGACTCGGACACTTCCGCGAGATCATCGTGGCCGATACCGAAGCTGAGGCGCAGGCCGTCCAGGAGCGCGGTCTCGGCTATATCTGGACACGCTGGCACGATTGGTTCGGCTTCAACGAAGCGCTGCGGCATCCGGGCGAAACGGGCGCGATCCCCAACACCGCAGCAACCGTGCGCGAGCGCGGCTACTCCATCTGCGGGACGGTCGACAGCGTGGCCCGTCAGCTCGAGCGCATGGTCGAAACGCTCGATAGCAATCTCATTGTGCCCTGGATCGCCGCGGGACCGGCTCCGCTCGACGCGCTCCTCAAGAGTAATGAACTGCTGGTTGAGAAAGTCCTGCCTCAGGTCGGGATCGAGCTGACCCAGAGAGCGCCCGTTTTACGTGACAGTTTTGACCAACGCGGATGGCGCGAACGCGCCGGAGGATAAAACAGCATGGCGGTCAGAAACGGACAGCAATATATCGAAGGACTGCGCGACGGCCGCGAGGTCTGGTACGGCGGCGAGCGGATCGAGGACGTTACCGTTTTCCCTGAATTCAAAACGTCCATTGAATCGATGGCAGCGCTGTATGACATGCAGCACGACCCCGCCTACCGCGATGTTCTGGTGGCGGAGTCAAGCGACTTTGCCGAGCCGATAGGGCGGGCATTCGAGATCCCGCGCACGGCAGATCAGCTACGGCTGAAGCGCGAGGCATATGCCATCTGGGCCCGCTCCAACTGCGGCATGCTGGGTCGCAGCCCCGACTTTCTGAACGTCATGCTGGCCGCGCTCGCGGCAAAGCGCAGCTTCTTTGCCGAGGGTGGCGAAGCGCGAGCAGACGCCGTGATCAACTACCACCGCTACATCGCAACCCACGATCTCTTCCTCACTCACGCGCTGCTCGATCCGCAGCTCGACAAGGGGAAAACCCGGGACAAACAGTCTGACCCGGCCATCGCTCTGCAGGTCATTGACGAAAGCAGCGAAGGCATCGTGCTGCATGGCATCAAACGCATCGCCACCGCTGCACCTTATGCGGATGAGATCCTGGTATGGCCATTCCCACCGACCTTCCAGGCCGGCGAGGAAAACTACGCCAACGTGTTTGCTGTGCCGATGGCGACACCGGGCCTTAAGACCATCTGTCGTTCATCGTTCACCCGCCACGGCAGCAGACGCGACTTTCCCCTCTCCTCACGCTTCGATGAAATGGATGGCACGGTCGTGTTTGATCACGTACTTGTCCCATGGGAGCGCGTGTTCGTTTACAAGAACGTCCCCCTGCTCAACCGCATGTACCGCGAGAGCCGCATGCGGGAACTCACTGCTCATCAGACCAACAGCCGCCTCGAGGTCAAGCTCGCCTTCGTTTATGCCCTGGTCCACCGGATGGCCGAAGCCCAGGGCTTGGATACCCGGCCCGAAATCATGGAGATGCTCGGCGAGGCGGTGGTGCGTCTGGAGGTGATCCGCTCAACCACGCGCTCGGCCGAGCAGCAGGCCACGGTCGACCCCGAAAACGGCGTCATCTATCCCGATCTTGTCGCCCTGCAGGCGGGTCGCGCTCTGGGCCCGGTCTACTATCCGGAGCTGATTGACATGGTGCGGCGCATGGGGGGCGGCGCGCTGGTGCAGCTGCCGCACACCATGGATGAGTTTGATTCTCCCATTGCCGCAGACATCGAACGCGCCATGCGCGGCGTCGATCGCGACGGTCAAGAAAAAAGTCAGCTGCTGAAGCTGGCCTGGGACCTGTGCGGCAGCGAGTTCGGATCGCGTCATGTGCTTTATGAGAAAAACTACGCCGGCGAACGCAGCGCACTGATGGCGGGGATCCAGCGCGAGTATGGCCGCCGGGGCGAGCACCTCGATTTCCTCGACGATTTCCTGGCCCGGCTATGACCGCAGAACCCATGCCCTCTGCGCCGCCGAGCTTCTGGACCGACCTCCGCGGCGCAAGCTTTGCGCAGGGCTACCTCGACGCTGGCGGGATCCGTACCCGTTACCTGCACGCCGGAGACCCATCGCAACCGCCCCTGATCCTGCTGCATGGCACCGGGGGGCACGCCGAATGCTACTCGCGCAACCTTGCCGCACATGGCGCGCATTTCGACACATGGGCCATTGATATGGTCGGTCACGGCTGGAGTGACAAACCCGCCGTTGACCTCGAGATCGATGTCTACGTCGAGCATCTCCGCGCGGTCATGGATGCGCTGGAATTCGACAGCGCGCTGATCTCGGGAGAGTCTCTCGGCGGCTGGGTTGCGGCACGCTTTGCCCTCAAGTATCCCGCCCGGGTCAAACGCCTGGTGCTCAACACCACCGGGGGCGCGACGCTGATCCCGGCAGTGATGGAGAAGATCAGACAGTCCACCCGCGCCGCAGTGCGTGACGCGGGCTGGGATGCGGTCAAGGCACGGCTTGAGTGGCTGATGGCCGACCCAGCCGTAGTTACCGACGATCTCATCGCCTGCCGTCAGGCCATCTATCAGCAGCCGGGCTTCGTCGAGGCGGTCGAGCGCATTCTCGTACTGCAGGATCCGGAGATCCGGCAGCGCAATAACCTGAGCGAAGCAGAGTGGGCGGCGATCGCCGCCGAGACTCTGGTGATCTGGACGACCCATGATCCCACCGCAGGGAACGAGGTCGGTCAGCGGATCGCAGACCTCATCCCCAACGCACACTTCGTGCTGATGGAAGGCTGCGGTCACTGGCCTCAGTTCGAGGATCCGGCTACTTTCAATCGACTGCATATCGCGTTCCTGCGGGGCGAAGGAGCTTAAGCGTCATGAGTGTTGCCGCCGTTTTCGCCTCGCACACGCCGCTGAAGGATTACTACCCTCCGGAACAATCTGTCGCTGAAGAGGTGGATGCCTGCCTTCATGGCGTCAAGCGCTGGATAGCCGACTATGCGCCGGACCTGGTGATCGCGCTCGGCCCCGACCACTACAACGGTTTCTTTTACCGCCTGATGCCGAGCTTCTGCGTCGGCACTGCGGCCAACTCCGTCGGTGACTGGAATACGCCGGCAGGCGCTCTGCCGGTGAACTCAGAAAGTGCGGAGGCCTGCGTCCGCGCTCTGCACCGAAGCGGCGTCGACGTCGCGATCTCCTACCAGATGGATGTCGACCACGGCACGACCCAGCTTCTGGCCCAGACCATGGACTGGGCGACCATGCCCCCGTTGCTGCCGGTATTCATCAACTGCGCCGCACCGCCGCTGCCGACCATGACCCGGGTCATAGCCCTCGGGCGTGCGCTCGGCGAGTTCGCCCGCAGCTATCCCGGCCGCGTGCTGTTCGCCGCGTCCGGCGGACTCTCCCACGATCCGCCGATCCCGACTCTGGCGGAAGCCACCGGCCCGGTCCGCGAGCGCCTGATCGAAGGCGGCACCCTGAGTCCGGAAGCTCGCAGCGCGCGCCAGGATCGCGTCATCAATGACGCGCACGGCCAGATAGACGGCTCGAGTGACCGGGTGCGCCCCGATCCGGTCTGGGATCAGGCCTTTCTCGACAGCCTGCTGGCGCTGGATTTTGCATCGATAGCGCACATGGAAGATGACGATATTTCGCGCCAGGCTGGCTGCGGCGGACACGAGGTCCGTACCTGGGTGGCTGTGGCGGCGGCAGTCGCTGAAGCGGGGATTGCCGAGTTTGATCTGCGCTACTACCGCTGCATCCCCGAATGGATCACCGGCTACGGCATCGTCACCGCCGGCCCGTCGCGCTGACAACGCAGGAGCCCCGACCAGGATGCAGCCACGCGCTCCATTCCGCGCCGACCAGGTCGGCAGCCTGTTGCGCCCGGAAAAGGTCAAACAGGCTCGCAGCGCTTTCGCGGCAGGGACCATCGATGCTCCGACGCTCGCCCATGCTGAAGACGAAGCCATCCGCGAAGCGGTCGCCGCGCAGCAGGCGACGGGCTTAAGCGCAATTACCGACGGTGAATACCGACGCGCCTGGTGGCATTTTGATTTTCTCGCGGGTCTCGACGGTGTGGAGAAGGTTGCAACGGGAACGAGCATCCCTTTTCAGGGCGCTGTGACCAAGCACGAAAACATCGCAGTGACCGGCCCGGTCCGCTTCAGCGACCACGTCATGCTTGATCACTTCCGCTACCTGAACAGTCTGGTCACCGCCGGCGTCGCCAAGATGACCATTCCGGCGCCTTCAGTGTTGCACTTCCGCGGGGGACGCAACGCCATCAGCCGCACGGTTTATCCGAATCTAGACAATTTCTTCACCGACACCGCGGAGGCTTACGCCGAAGTTATCCGGGCGTTTTACGCCGCGGGCTGTCGCTACCTGCAGCTCGACGATACCGTCTGGGCTTACCTGTGCTCAGAGACTGAGCGCAATCGGGCGCGCGAGCGCGGCGACGACCCCGTGCCGCTGCCAGGGATCTATCGCGACATGATCAACCATGCGCTGGCGGCCAAGCCAGACGATATGGTGATCACCACCCACGTCTGCCGCGGCAATTTCCGCTCAACCTGGATCTCCGAAGGGGGCTATGAACCCATCGCTGAAACCCTCCTGGCGGACACCCACTACGACGGATACTTTCTCGAGTACGACACCGCGCGAGCTGGTGGTTTTGAGCCCCTGCGATTTCTGCCGCAGGGCGACAAGCGCGTCATTCTCGGCCTGATCACCTCCAAATCCGGGACACTGGAAGCGCGTGATCAGGTGCGCAGACGGCTGGATGAAGCAGCGGCCTACGTTGACCTCAATCAGTGCGGCCTCAGTCCGCAGTGCGGTTTCGCTTCAACCGAGGAAGGCAACGTGCTCAGCGAAGCGGAACAGTGGGACAAGCTGCGCTTCGTCGTCGAACTGGCAGAAGAGTACTGGCCGGAAGGCTGAATACGGCTCAGCGATTTCGTCCCGGCTCTCCCCGGCAATCGTCAGCGATTCAGGCCCGCTCCTTCAGGATGCCGGCGAAATAGTCCGCTAGAGCGTCCCGCGCACTGAGCGGCAGGATATGGCCCACGTGCTGATCCGGACGGACCACCACCATGCAGCCCGCGCCTCGCTCGACGCCGCGCAGCGCGAAGATGTCATCACCGCTTTTAAGATCAGCGCAGAACACCTTTTCGTAGTCACACAGACCGTAACGCCCGACAGGCGGTCGCAGCAGTGCCGGCATGCCGGGAAATTCGAGCGCAAGAAACTCCTGCTGGAAAACCGCCCGAACGTCGATCACCGCATCGATATCCTCACCCTCCGCCCCATACCGGCGCAGCGGTGATGACGCATCGCTCTGCAGCCAGTCACACAGGCGCGCGACGTCGCCAGAGGGCGCCCCGCTATCGCCCGCAGGCGCGAAAATAAAGAGGCGGAAACGCGCATCCGCTTCAATGCAGTGACCGAGATGCATGGGCCTCGCGTCTGCCAGACGGATAACCGGCGCAGAATGAAAACGCTTGCCGAGCTCGAAACCGGTGGCGAGATGCTGATGGGTGGCAGCACCGGTCAGGATGCCGGTCTCGTACTCGATGGTCAGACCACAGGTGAAAGGCAGGTTTTTAATGAACTCCCGCGCCACGCGCGGCAGGCTTTCATCCGCCTCCGAGTCGGTCCGTGCCCCGACCACCCGCGCCCACTTCTGGTCGAATTCGACCAGGCTCTGTGCCGCAGCACGACGTTCTTCGGTGTAGGAATGTAGCAGGGCGGGATCAGCGCGCCCGGTCAGCACCGCAACAAGCTTCCAGCCCAGATTGAAGGTATCGCCCATGGATACGTTCATTCCCTGACCGGCTTTCGGGCTGTGGGTATGACAGGCGTCGCCTGCCAGCATCACGCGGGGTGCCCGCGTCGCGACCTGCTCGGCAGGAACGTCGTCGAATTTATCCGTCAGCCGCTGCCCGATCTCGTACACAGACCACCACACTACCTCTTTCACCTCCAGGGTGAACGGGCTGAAGATCTGCTGTGCCCTGGCCACGATATCTGCCGCCTCCACGCCGCTATCGAGCGCACGTTCTTTTGCGCCCAGGCTCGCCAGCTCGACGTAGAGCCGCACCAGATGCCCCCCTTCACGCGGCAGCACCATGAGAACGCCGGCGTCCTGCGAACGAACGAAGGCTTTCATGCGCCAGTCCGGGAAGTCGGTGACCGCCAGAATGTCCATCACGCCCCAGGACTGGTGCTCCGCATCACCGTGCAGCTGCCCCCCGATGGCGCGCCTTACGCTTGATCGCGACCCGTCACAGCCAACCACGTACCTGGCGCGCACCGAGCTTTTCAGCCCTTCTTTTCCGGGTGCGGTGTGCTCAAGCTCGACCCGGACCGGAAACTCCTCGGTCTCAGATTCGACGTGCACATCGACCACCTTCCATCCGTAATCCGGCTCCAGACGGGTCGGCGCGTTACGCATCACCTCCAGAAACATGTCGTGCACGCGCGCCTGATTGAGCAGCACATGCGGCATTTCTGAAATGCCGTCCGGGACATCCTGAACCCGGGCAACACGCGCCAGAGGCACGGCATCCTGCGGCGCCCAGAAGGTGGTCTCGTTGATCCAGACTGACTCGCGCATGACCTTCTCGCCAAAGCCGAACGCCTGGAACATTTCCATCGAGCGCACGCTGATGCCGTCCGCCTGACCCTTCTCCATCGGCTGGAGTTTGGGCTCGACGAGCAGAGTGCGGATGGAGGACCATCGGGCGAGCTGCGCGGCCAGACACAGGCCAGCCGGACCGGATCCGGCGATCAGCACGTCCACCGTCTTCGGGAGTACGTCGCCCGCGCGACGATGACCTGCCGCCTCGGGTGCGCGATCAGGGTCGCCGGGTTGGAAACCGTTGGTGTGAAATTGCACGGTGGATCCTCAGGGCAGAGCGTGGTCCCTTGGCACAGGACCTAGTTTTGCTGAGCATCCATTGTCCGGCGCTCCGATGCAGACGCAAGGCCTGCATGACTCGGCCAAGCTCGCGGCGGGCGTCAAAATCGAGCGCCGCCGTCGCGCTCTAACCCGCCGCGCTGGCCGGGTGTGAAAAATCAGCTGAGCAACATGCCTGCGCGCAGCAAGGCCGAGAGCAGGCGATCACGCTGAACCCGCCCCGCCATATCGCGCTGGCACCGCCCAGCAACCTCGTTCCATACTCAGCGCACGGGCGGGTCCGCGCACCCACCCTTTGCGTATAAACCGCCGTCCGCCCCACAGCGGCACACACAGGCAGCCGCAGCGACCGTTAGGAGAGACATCATGAGCACCGCACAGCCAGTTCCGCATGACAACGCCATCACGACCTCGCCAGCGGCGCTCGGCTTTGATGAAGCGCGCCTCAAGCGAGTTGAACAGAGAATCCAGGCCGACATCGATGCCGGGCGCTGCCACGGTGTGGCGATGAAGGTCGCACGCCATGGCGAGCTTGTGCTCGATATCACTGCCGGCTACGCCGAACGCGCTACCGAACGCCGGCTCCCGGCCAACGCGGTGTTCGCCACGATGTCGGTCGCCAAGCAGTTCACAAACGTGCTGGCGCTGTCTCTGGTAGAACGCGGACTGCTCAGCCTGCACGCACCGGTGACCGAATGGATCCCGGCGTTCGGCACCCTGGGCAAGGAGAAGGTCAACCTGTTTCATCTGCTGACCCACACCAGCGGCGTGCTCTCGGCGATCCCGCCGGTACCACCCGAGACGCTCATGAACATTGAGCGTCTGGTCGAATTCGCATGCGGCCTGCCGCTGGAGTCTCAGCCGGGCGAGCGGGTTAACTATTCGATTCTGCTCGGTCACTCGATCATCGCCGCGCTCTGCCTGCGAGCGGATGGTCGCGGCCGCAGCTACAGCCGCATGCTGCAGGAAGACCTGTTCGGTCCGCTCGGCATGACGGACACCAATCTCGGCCCTCGCGACGACCTGCTTGAACGCTTGTGCCCGGTCAAAGTCTCCTACAAAGACATCCCGGCTCTCCTGCCGCCTGCCGCCGTTGAAGGGATCGGATCTCTGCTCCGCACACCGGGATGCGAGATCCCCGGCGGCGGTTGCATGACCACCGTTCACGATGTGCATCGCTTTGCCGAGATGCTGCGGCGTGGCGGCGAATTGGACGGCACACGAATTCTCTCCCCCGCTATGCTCGATTTCTGCACCCGCAACCACACCGGCCAACTGCGCAACATCCTGTTCGACATGTGGATGGGAACACGGAACTGGCAGGAGTATCCGGCCAATATCGGCGTGGGCTTTTTCATGCGCGGTGAGGGGATCCTGCCGGGTCTGTTCAGCGTGATGAACTCGTCGCGAACCTACGGAGGCTTCGGGGCAGGCTCGACCGGCTTCACCGTAGATCCGGAACGCGATCTGACCCTGGCGTTCCTCTCTACAGGCCTGATGGAGGACAGCTACCACTTCGAACGCATGGGCATGCTGGCCGATCTGGTGCTCGGCGCGATGGTTGCCTGAGCAGGGACACATCGCCGGACATCGTCGCCGCGGGACAGGAAAAGGATGAACGCCATCAATACCCATCTGAGCAAAGCGTCACAGGAACCAGCGCCAGACTGATCCCCCTTGACGACCGTTCACCGAGGCGACTGTGCTACCCGCAGCCCCGACCGTCGCCGGGGATCAGATGCTCCCTGTGCGCTGACTAAAGGTTCCTTGGTAGGCTTGTGCTGCAAAGTTGCTGACCGAGAGAAATCTGCCAACATCCGACGGCGGGCGGGGCGCCGATGGCGAAAACACCTGTAACCTCTGGAGCCGTCGTCGCATAACGGACACCGCCTGCCGAGCCTCAGGGTTCACCACGCTGACGTGCCGGACAATTGAAGGAATCCACAATGCGCGCCCTTTCTGCTCTGTGCCTCATCCTGTTTGCGCTGCCCGCTGTGGCTCTCGACAAGGTGACCTTCGGTCTGGATTGGAAAGCAGAGGCCGAATACGGCGGCTACTACCAGGCTCTCGCTACCGGGCTCTACGCGAAACGTGGACTCGAGGTCACCATCAAACAGGGCGGGCCTCAGGTTAACCACACGCAGCTGCTGCTCGCGGGACGGCTTGATTACAACATCTCAAGCAATTCTTTCCTGGCGATGAATTTCGTCAAAGAAAACATCCCGTTCCGCACCGTGGCGGCGATGTACCAGAAAGATATGTCCGTCCTGATCTCACACGAAGGCCAGGGCAATGACGACTTCGCCGCCCTGAAGGACAAACCCATCATGATCAGTGCCGACACCCGGGTCGGCTGGTGGAACTTCCTCAAGGCCCGCTTCGGCTACAGCGACGCGCAGATCCGCCCATACACCTTCAACCTCGCGCCGTTCCTGATGAACAAGAGCGCCATTCAACAGGGCTTTCTGGGTTCAGAGCCGTTCTCGATCCACCAGCAAACCGGTGAGACACCAAACGTCATGCTCATCGCCGATGCCGGGTTCACCGGGTATGGCGGTCTGATTGCAACCTCCGATAAACGGATAAAAGAAGATCCCGAGCAGGTGCAGCGCTTCATCGATGCTTCTATTGAAGGCTGGTACGACTACCTGCATGGCGATCCCTCGGCGGCTAACCGGTTGATCAAAGAGGCCAACCCGGAGATGGACGATGCGCTGCTGGCCTACGGCCGCGAGGCCATGAAAAAGCACGGCATCCTTGAGTCCGGTGACGCTGCAGAAAACGGTATCGGCGCGATGAGCGCAGCGCGCTGGCAGGCGTTCTACGAAGCGGCGGCTGCGCAGGGGATCTATGCCGCCGGAATGGATCCGTCGCTGGCCTACACCTTGCAATTCGTTAACCGTAAAGTCGGGATGAGCCGCTGAGCGGCATCGATCAGCCTTGCTGACCATCGACCAGGTCAGTCGACGTTTCGCCACCGGCACCGTCGCCCTTGAAGACGTGAGTCTTGAACTTGCGGCCGGCGATTTTCTTGCCCTGCTCGGGCCCTCCGGGTGCGGAAAATCAACGCTGCTGCGCTTAATCGCCGGACTGGACCAGCCCGACCTGGGCGCCGTGCGCTGGGATGCGGGTGAGCCACCCGAGCCCGGCGCGATCGGTTACGTGTTCCAGGATGCGACCCTGCTCCCGTGGGCCACGACCGAAGAAAATATCTACCTGCCTCTGCGCCTGCGCGGCCTATCCCGCGCCGCCGCGCAGCCGGCTATCGCTGAGGCCATCACGCGAGTCGGCCTGGAAGGGTTTGAGAGCGCGCGCCCGCGCCAGCTCTCCGGCGGGATGCGCATGCGTGTTTCCATCGCCCGCGCGCTGGCGACCCGGCCACGGCTGCTGTTGATGGATGAGCCATTCGCCGCGCTCGACGAATTCACCCGGCACAAGCTGCAGGCCGACCTGCTCGCGCTCTGGCGCGACGTCGGTGCGACCGTCGTTTTCGTGACGCACTCCATCTACGAAGCCGCGTTTCTGGCGCGGCGGATCGTGCTCATGACCCCGCGCCCGGGCCGGGTGCACCATGAGATCGCCTCCTCTCTACCCCCAACGGAGAACACGCGCCTCGATCCCGCTTACGCAACGCTGGTGGCCTCGATCACTCGCGCGATGGAGGACACGCGGCGATGACTGAGCGGTTCGCGCCCCTGATCTTCGGCATCATCGGCCTGGCGGGCTGGGAAGGCATCGTCCGGGCGCTCGATGTACCGCCCTATATTCTGCCGGGCCCGGTCGCGGTGCTCGCGGCTTTTACCGCTGACCCCGGCGGCCTGCTGCTGGCGCTCCTCTCGACCCTGTCGGTCACTTTTGCCGCCCTCGCAGTAGCGGCAGTGCTGGGCGTGACCATGGCGGTTGCCATGGCCATGAGCCGCTGGGCCCAGGCCGCGATCCAGCCCTGGGCGGTCGTGCTGCAGGTTACGCCACTGCCGGCCATCGCGCCGCTCGTCATCATCTGGGTCGGCGATCCCTTTGTCTCACTGGTCGTGTGCGCCACGATCGTCGGGTTCTTCCCGTTGTTCGCCAACACGGCTACCGGACTGATGTCACCGCCAGCGGAGCTTACCGATCTGTTCCATCTGTATGGGGCGAGCCGCTGGACCGAGATCAGGCTGCTGCGTCTGCCTGCCGCGCTGCCATATTTCCTCTCCGGCCTCAGGATCTCAGGCGGCCTCGCCCTGGTCGGTGCGGTGGTGGCCGAGCTGGTAGCCGGGTCAGGAGGATTCGCCTCCGGGCTGGCCTATCGCATCCTGGAAGCGAGCTTCCGCCTGGAGATGCCGCGGATGTTCGCCGCGCTGCTGCTGCTGGCCCTGGCCGGGATCGCCATCAACTACGGACTGGCCGCGCTGGGGCGTGTAATCCAGCGGCGCTGGGGCGAGGGTTGAGAAAAAGCAG
This sequence comes from Gammaproteobacteria bacterium, assembly GCA_038116745.1. Lineage (GTDB taxonomy): Bacteria > Pseudomonadota > Gammaproteobacteria > JAYODW01. The sequence goes on along the minus strand of JAYODW010000010.1, from coordinate 25,058 downwards.
CCGCAGCAGAACGGCGGTCTAACGCTCCTGGATAATGCCTGTTGCTCCGCGCGGCCTGGCGAAGGCGCGCCTGCGAGCGGGAATCAGGCGCTCGAGAGTCAGATCGGATTCTGCGCCTGCAGACCGAGCGCGATGCGTCCGGTCTGTTCGGTGATGCGATCGATGTGGCCGTTGATATGCAGCGGCATGGCCTGGAAATCGCGGTAGCGGCGTTCGAAATCGGTTCCTTCGCGCAGGCCGTTACCGCCGAGCACGCGCAGCAACAGGGACATTGCCTCGTCACACAGCAGCACCGCCTGCATCCCGGCCGAGGTCTGCCGGAAATAATCGTTTTCGCTCGGCACAACTCCGGCCTCGATACGTGCATCGGTTTCCTGCATAGCCGCGTAGACGGTGTCCGTTGCGGCGCTGATCAGCGCTCGCGCCTTGCCCAGGTTGACGTGGATGGTCGGCTTCTCCGCCATGCGCGTGCCGAGGATCGCGATCCGATCGCGGATCCCGGCGGCCGTTTCGCTGAAGCAGATCTCCGCAACACCGGTCGCCATCGCTCCTAGCCACACCACCGACAGCGCAACCCAGTCCTCGCGGTAGCGCTCGTTGATCATGGCGTACGCCGGGTCACGGAATTTGGCGCGATAAAAGGGCGCCCACGACCCTATCCGCGACTGCGGTACGCGGGCACCTTCGTAGTGAATGTGATCGGTCGCCGAGGCGCGCAGACTCATCGCCTCCCAGGTCATCTCGATACGGACATCCGGGCCGCGCAAATCAACCATGGTGAAACGCGGTGCTTCGTCGCCCTCTTCGTTGAACACTACGCCGGCCCATTCCGCATAGCGCGCACCCGAGCCGAAAGCGGCTACGCCCTCGAGCTTGACGTTGTCCCCATCTTCCTGCCCGACGATGCGCGATGAAGCGCCTGCCGGAAAGCAGACCCACTCGTTTGCAGCAACGATGTCACCCAGGTAGTCGGCATGGTCAGGACCGAGCACGCCGACAAAGTGATGGAAAGTGCACAGGTGATTCCACATGCACCAGGCGGTCGAGGTGCAGTGCATGGCGATGGCGCGCAGCTCGTTGGCGATCCCCACAACCGACTCATTCAATCCGCCGAGCTCATGGCTGGCGGAAAGCCGCATGATGTCGTTGCGCTTGATCTTTGCGATGACCTCCGCAGACACCGACCGGGTGAGATCGGCTTCCGCCGCCTGCGCGGCAATATCCTCAAGGAGGGGCGCTATGTGACGCGCGTCGGCGTAGGTGCAGCCGGTCGTCGAATACAGGCTCGCGGGCTGGGCCATCGTCTCACTCTCCGTTCAGGCGGCTTTCCGAGAGCCGCTGGGCCGGCCCTCACCGTGGCGCAGCAGCTGCCCGGAATAACAGTTGGTCTGCTGGTCGTCCTCGATGGTGACCTGGCCGTTGATCACAACGTAGCGATAGCCGGTGGCGCGCTGGATCCGGCGCCACTCGCCACCAGGCAGGTCGTGCACGACTTCCGGCGGCGTGACCGCCAGATTCTCGTAGTCATAGACCACGATATCGGCGGGCGCTCCGATGCGGATCTGACCGCGCTCGGGGCAGCCTGCCAGCTGCGCGGGCAGCGCGGCCAGACGCCAGTGCGCCTCCTCCAGGCTGAGCATGCCGTGCTCGCGAACGATCTTGGTGATGGTCTCGGTGGGGTAGCGGCCGGCCGTCAGGAACTTGGTGTGCGCACCGCCGTCCGATACGCCGAAAAGGATGTACGGGTTAGAGACTATCTCCTCCAGCAGATCGAGGCGGGTGTTCGGTGGCATGGAGAAGAACTCGGTCGCAAGCCCGTCGGCGACAACGATATCGAGCATGGCGTCGACCGGATGCTTGCCGGTCTTTTCAGCGACCAGGCCGACGGTGTGATCGAGCCACCGCTGCGTTTCGTCGGATTTTGGCCCGGTAACGACTATTTCGCCGAAGGGTCCGAGGACAAACGCGGGCACCTGCGTCCGGAGCGCGGGTCGTCGCTCAGGGTCAGCCAGTTTGGCGAGCTTCTCGGCATGACTGCCCACCGTGGCCTCGCGCCAGGCGGGGCATTCGTCGAACAGGTTCCAGTCTTCGAAGGTGAAGGAGTAGCCCGCGTCGGTGGTCATACCCTGGCCGTAGACCCGGATCCCCTGCTCCCGGCAGCGCTCCAGCCACGCCATCACTTTGCGGTGCACCTCGGGCATGCCGTCCTGCGCCTGAACCACGTTGAAAATCATCGGCCGGCCGCTGATCTCTGCGAGTTCGGCGAGGTGAGCCTGATCTGCCTTGGGGTTTCCGGAAACCATGGTGCACTGCATGTGCCCCGCGTTGCGCCGCCCGAGCACCCGGGCAAACTCGATGGCGGTCTCGTTGTGCATGACGTCCGTGACCATCGCGGTGCCGTCGTAATCAAGCTGCGCGCCACCCGGGCCGGACGGCGGCAGGCGCTGCATCGACCAGCCACAGCCGCCGGCGTCCAGCGCTTCTTCAAGAATGCGACACATCTGCTCGTGCTCAGCGGCGGTTGGCAGCCGGCCTGCCTTGGCATCGTCCAGCCCCATGACCTGGATCATGATCGGGCTGATTGGGACGTAGGGCACGATGTTCATGGCCTTGGGCGTGCGTTCAACGCTGTCCAGGAATTCAGGAAACGTCTCCCAGTCCCAGGGCATCCCTTCTTTCATCGACGCCAGCGGGATCGCTTCCACCCGGGTCATGCTCAACATGGCGCGCTCGCGCGCCTCGGGCGCCACCGGGGCGAAACCGAACCCGCAGTTGCCGATGACCACGGTGGTGATACCGTGCCAGCCGGAGATGGTGCAGTAGGGATCCCAGAACAGCTGGGCGTCATAGTGCGTGTGCAGATCGACGAATCCCGGCGCCACAATCAGCCCGTCCGCTTCCAGCACCCGCGCGCCGCGGTGCGCCTCTATATGTCCGATCTCGGCGACCCGTCCGTCCAGAATGCCGATGTCCGCGCGGTATCGCGGCGTGCGTGTCCCGTCGACAATCATCCCGCCGCGGATGAGGAGATCAAATTCCGCCATAACTCTGGTTTCCTGCTAGAAAAGGCTGCAAGGAACGATGCGCAGCCACAGCGCCTAGCGTACCATCCGTCGTCTTGAGCACACTACGCGGGAGAGGTTTTCCATGAATTTTGATCTGGCCCAGACCGACGAACTGCTGGCAACCACACGCTCTGTGCGTAAGCGCCTGGACCTTGAAAAGCCTGTTCCCAGAGAGGTCATTCTGGAGTGCATCGCGCTGTCTCAGCAGGCACCCACCGGTTCCAACAATCAGGGCTGGCGCTGGCTCATCGTCGATGACGCCGACAAACGCGCGCAGCTGGCTGAGCTGTATCGCAAGGGCGCCGAGGCCTACCTCACCGAGGCGGTCAAGAACGCGACAGAACCGCAGATGAAACGGGTTTTCGGCAGCGCTGCCTTTCTCATGGACGTTCTGGCCGACGTTCCGGTTCACGTCGTGCCGTGCATGACCAATCCACCGGCCGCCGATGCGCCGGGACCGATCCTCTCCGGCTTCTTCGGCTCGATTTACCCGGCGGTATGGAGCTTTCAGCTGGCGCTGCGCGCCCGTGCCATGGGCTCGGTGCTGACGACGCTGCACCTGTTCTACGCCGACGCTGCCGCCGAAATCCTCGGGATCCCGCAGGACGTGATGCAGATTGCGCTGCTGCCGGTCGCCTACACCAAAGGGACAGACTTCCAGCGGGCCAGCCGGCCCGGCCCGGAGACCATTACCTACTGGAACAGCTGGGGCGGTTAAGCCCCGGCTGGCAAAGGCCTGACATGGCGGGCGCTTTCATTGCGGGGCGCCCTCCCGCTGCCGTCAACAAGGACGCTTAGAACATGAGCAACTTCATTGCCGCACGCCCGGAGGATCCGACCCCGGTGCTTGAACGCGAAGCCGTCGAGGGCGAATGCCCGGCCTGCGGCGCCACCAATCTCGCGCGCTACCCCGTTCTCTCCGAAGGCGGCTGGTTCATGGCAACCAAGTGCCAGACCTGCCTGCACTCAGTGGAGCGCGTAGCCTGGAACCGGCTGGGCTACGTCAGCCTGGTCACAGACACCCTGGCCTGAAGGAGAACAGCAAGCATGATGGCAGTCGACGTAGGCGGTACTTTTACCGACGTCGTGTCGGTCACGGACGGACAGATCCGCACGGCCAAGGTGTCAACCGATGTTCATGAAGTGCACCGCTCGGTAGTGGCCGGCGCCGCGGAACTCGGCGCCGGTGAGGCACCCGTGTTCAATCATGCGAGTACCCATGGACTGAATGCGATCATCACCCGCTCCTTACCCAAAATCGGGTTTCTGACCACGGCCGGTCACCGCGACATCCTTGATATCGGACGCACCTGGCGTCCGGTCGCTGCGCTGACCGATCCGAGCTGGCGCCGCAGCTTCGGCGATGCCTCGCGCCCGCTGGTACCGCGCTATCTGCGACGGGGAGTCGAGGAGCGCATCAAAGCCGACGGCAGCGTGTTTGCGCCGTTGGACGAAGCGCAGGCCCGCGCAGAGCTGCAGGTCCTGAAGCGCTGCAGGGTGGAAGGTGTCGCCATCTGCCTGCTGAACGCCTACACCAACAGCGTGCACGAGCGGCGTCTCAGGGAACTCGTGGTCGAGGAGCTCGGTGATATTCCGTGCTCGGTCTCAAGCGATATCTCACCGCTGGCCAAGGAGTACGCGCGCGCCTCCACCACCCTGGTCGACGTGTTCATGAAGATCATCTACGACGCCTATTCGCGCCGTCTTGATCACGGGCTGCGCGAGATCGGTTTCGCGGGGCAGCTCAATTTCGCCGACTGCACGGCAAACCTGATCCCGGCGCAGGACGCCATGGAAGCACCCTTCCGCATCGTCTTTGCCGGTCCCGCCGCGGGCACCGTCGGCAGCGCGCATTTCGGCGCCATCATCGGTCAGCCCAACCTGCTCTGCGCCGACGTCGGCGGCACTTCGTGCGATATCAGCCTGGTCAGCGACGGACAGCCGTTCGTCAACACCACCTTCGAGCTCGAGCACGACCTCATCGTCAACGCCCTGTCCAACGACATCTCCAGCATCGGCGCCGGCGGCGGCAGCATCGTCGCAATCTCACCAAGCGGAGATATCACCGTCGGACCCGCGAGCGCAGGCGCCGATCCCGGTCCCGCGTGCTACGGCCGCGGCGGCCTGAAGCCGACCATGACCGACGTCTGCCTGCTCGCCGGGCTGCTCGACCCGGACGGGTTCGCCGGCGGCAAGATGAAGCTCGACGTCGGCCTGGCGCGTCAGGCTTTTGAACGTCTGCAGACTCCGTTGCCCTTCGAGCAGCGCGTGCGCTATGCCTACGACATCGGCCTGAATAACGTCGCCGAAGGCATTTTCAATATCGCGATCAAACACGGCATCGATCCACGCGATTACGTCCTCATGGCCTTCGGCGCGGCTGGCCCCCTGCTGCTGCCAGCACTGGCCGATCTGGTGCATGTCAAAGGCGTCATGGTACCGCCCCATCCCGGGCTGTTCTCAGCGCTTGGCCTGCTCAGCGCCGATCAGGCCTACGGGATCAGTCAGAGCGCCTACACCGTGCTGAGCGCAGACGCGGCCGACGGCATCGCGCAGATCTATACGGAGATGGAGCGCAAGCTGCGTCAGCGCCTCGGCCAGGATGCCGACGTTGAACTGGTGCGCTCATTCGACGGCCAGCTGGTCGGTCAGACCTGGGAAACACCTTTCGTGCCGGTGCCCGGCGGTGTCATCACCGAGGACACGATTACGACCATGATCGCAGGCTTCCATGACGCCTACGCCGCGCGCAACGGCAATCGATTTGAACAGATCCCGGTGCAGGGCGTGACTTACCGGGTCAATGCGGTGGTGAAAACTGACAAAGTCACCTATGCGCCGCTCGGCGAACGCGGTGCGACGCCCCTGCGCCCGGTCGGCACCAGCGTGCTGCGCTTTGTCAGTGACGCCGAAGAGCTCGCCCAGATCTACGACCGCAGCAGTCTGTGCGCGGGCGACGAGATCCGCGGTCCGGCGATCGTGCGCGAACCGCTGTCCACGACTTACATCACCCAGAACCAGCTCGGACGGGTCGGTCGCTACGGCGAGATCCTGATCCAGCGCTGCCGTTGAACAGGAGCCGCTCATGAGCACACAAGCTGACGACCTCCGACATCCCGACCACGAAGCACCCGCGCGCCTGCGCGACTGGAGCGAGGAGCACTTCGAGGCAACCTACGGCTGTGACCGTTTTACCGCGATGGTGCTGTCCAACCGGCTGCGCTACATCGTGGGACATATGAGCACCGGCCTCATGTTCAGCGCCTTCTCGCCGATCATCCGCGACTGGTACGACTTCGCTATCACCATCTCCGGACCACCGGACATGGATTACCCCATGCCCGCTGTATCGAGCTCGCTGCTCGTCTTTCTGGGCACGATGGAGGACGCCATTCGCAATATCGTCGAGGAATACGGCGTCGAGCGCCTGAAGCCGGGCGATGTGCTGTTGTGCAACGACCCCTATCGCAGCGGTAATCACGTCAACGATGCGTGCTTCATCCGACCGGTATTTCACGATGGCCGGCCCATCGCCTTCGTCAACGCCCGCGCGCATCAGCTCGACATGGGCGGAATCACGCCGGGCGGCTTCAGCGGCACCAAGGCCAACGTGTACGAGAACGGCCTGGTGCTCGGACCCATGCTGCTGTTCGAAAACGACCGCCCGGTGCGCTCGACCTTCAGCCTGGTGTTCGACAACACCCGCTTCGCCGGGCTGCTGCAGCCCGATTTCATGACCATGGCCGAGCAGCTCAAGCTCGGCGAGCGACTGCTGACGGAGAGCATCGCGCGCTACGGTGAAACCGCCTACCGGGGAGCCGTGCGCTACTGCTGCGATGCCTCGGCCGAGGCCATGAGCGACGCCATCACGGCAATACCGGATGGTGTTTACGACATCGAAGAGCCGCTCGACGCCGATGGCGCCGGCGACGATGAGCCGATCGTGGTCCGCGCCACGGTGCGCAAGCACGGCGGGCGGGTCGAGGTCGACTGCAGCGGCTCCTCGCGACAGGCCCGCACCTGTATCAACGCCGGCCCGCTCGACGCCAAAACCGCGGTTGGCGCGGCTTTCAAGCTGCTGGTAGATCGCCACACCCCGTTCAGCTCTGGCGCTTACCGCCCGATCGACGTCGTCGTACCGCCGGGCACAGTGCTGTCCGCGCTGCCGCCAGACGGCGCCATCATGCTGTACTGGGAGGTGACCCAGGCGCTGCTCACCGGCATCGTGCGCGAGATCGGCAGGGTCATGAACATGTCCGCTTTCGGCGGTGATTACGGCTCCGTTGCGGTGCATAACGCCCACGGCCTGCGCGCTGACGGGACGGCATGGCAGAACATCGGTCTGGTCGGAGGCGAACACGGTCCCTGGGGAGCCGATGCGCATCATGATGGTGAGTCCTACACGGTGCCATACATGATCAACGGCCTCGATCCGGCGACAGAGGCCATGGAGCAGGAATCACCGGTACTCCTCATCCGCAAGGAGTACGTGGTCGACAGCGGTGGCGCGGGCTACAACCGGGGCGGCGCAGGCGTGCTTAAAGACGCCCTGTGGGAAACCGCCGGCGAGCACTACAGTATTCCGCTGCGCTTCAAGCAGGGCACCGGGTTCGGCGCCAACGGCGGTCGCACCGGCGCACTCGGCGCCTGCTGGCTGTTCGAACCGGACGATCCGGCCATCGACCGTCCGGGCCGCCTGCTGCCGACTGATATGCCTATATACGAACGCACCACGCCAATCGCGGGCATGCTCGATCCGAAGACCCGTGCTCCCGACCCCGCAGGCGAATACGCCTACTTTGCCCGTCAGCATGTGTGGCACACGCGCCCCGGCGCGATGTCCCGCTATATCACCAATGGCGGCGGAGGCTGGGGCGATCCCTTCACCCGCGCACCCGAGCGCGTGCTTGCTGACGTGCGAGACGGCTACGTCAGTATCGCGGCTGCGGCTGCCGAGTACGGCGTGGTGATCAGCGGTGATCCGGCTCGCGACCCGGAGGGTCTGGTGCTCGATACTGACGCTACGGCGCAGCTGCGCGCGACGCGCTGAGCGCCTGACGCGCGGCGCGCTCAATGCGCACCACCCGCGGTTTGGCCGCCGGGAGAGAGGAATAAGCCGACCACAGGTCGCCGTTGCGTGGGTCAACCGCCAGATGGCGCGTATACGCAGGATTGGTCGGCAACGGGATCTCCAGAGACCGGCGACTTTCCGGGTCAAACACCACCATGCTTGCGGCAAGTGCCCCGGTAACCCAGACCTCCCCGGTCACTGGATCGACCTCCGCATCGTAACCGCCCAGGGCCGAGCTTCCAAGCTGGAAGCGCTCAAACGTGCCGCTCTCCGGGTCGAATCGCGACAGGTAACCCGTATTCCATTCCGGGATCCACAGCCGGTCTCCGGCATCGACCGCCGGCCGCCGGGGGCCGACGTTGTCATGCGGCATTGGGATCAGCTGACTCTCGCCGCTGCGGGTGTCGTAAAGCGCAACCGTATTGGCCGCGAGCTGCGTGCTGTACAGGCGTCCCGCGCGGTCTATCTGGAGCCCGTAGGGCAAGGGCAGACCGGCCGCCTCGCTCAGTCCCGCGCTCGGCAGGGGCAGATGTTCAACCGTTCCCGTCTCGGGATCGAACACTCCGATGCGTTCCGCGCGCGCAAAGTAGTCGTTGAACCAGACCCGTCCCTGGCTGTCGAGCGCCAGACTGTGGGCGTACATGCCGATCGCATGGGTTTCGGTCGCGCCGCTCGCCGGATCAAGCATGACCAGCTCGTGGGTCCCGCCCAGCAGCACCCACAAGCGCCTACGGGCATCAAACACCAGCGCGCGCGCCTGTCCCCAGCCCTCGGCTCCGGCTCCTCGCAGCGCGAAGGTCTGGAACTCACCGCTGGCGCTGTCCAACGCCCAGATCACGTCATTGAAAAATGCCGTGATCCAAATCCGGCCATCCGGCCCCACGACCAGGTCGTGGGGTAATTCGCCATCGATCGGCAGCGGGTACTCGGTGATGCGGATCCCAACGAGCGCCGCTCCCTCCGCAGGCAGGCGGGGCTCGAGAGCGCGCACGCTGTCGTCGGTCCAGTGCTGCGCGAGCCAGTCGCCATAGGCCGCATCGTCAAAATCCTGCGGCAGCAGCGCGTACTGATCGATGGCGCGCATGGCCGCAAACGCGCTGGCCCACTGTCCGCGCGTGCGGGCGTGCCCGTCGATCAGCACCCGCTGCGCGTCGATCTCATGACATGAGGTGCAGTTCAGAATGAATTCGCGCTTCATCTCGCCGTCAGGCAGCAGCGCCAGCCAGCGGTCGCTGGGGACAGCTGTCAGCACTTCTGGATCGGGGGTGAGCATCAGATCTGCCGTCGCGCCGGCGCTCACCTCGACATCCAGCCTGTGCGCCGATTCGCTGCCGGCCCGCGCTTCCAGTCGATAGCGTCCGGTGTTCGTCAGACCCAGCTCATAGCGACCCTGCCCGTCAGTAAAACCGCTGATCCTGACCGCGCTGTCGGGGTCGATCGCGGTGACGCGCGCCCCGACCGCCGGACCCAGCGATGTACTGACTACGCCTCGCAGCAGCACTTCAGTCCGCTCTGCAGCCGTAGCCCCTGCCCCGAGAAGCGCCAGCAAAGGGATCCATTTGATGCTCACAACCATCCGACGTACCTCGTGCACCTGGGACTCGACCATGGGAAGCGATAACGCGCTAACGGTACCATGCGTCAGCACCCTGCCCCCCGGGCGCGGCCACCCCGCTGTGGCCCTCACCCAACCGCCGGAGAACGACGATGAAACTGAGCCACGATCGCATCCTCACCACGCACGTCGGCAGCCTGCCGCGTCCCGACGGGCTGGCCGATCTGCTGCTCGCCCGGGAGGCCGGCGAGCCGGTTGATGCCGAAATGTTCGCCGCAGCCGCGCGCGAGGCTGTGCACGAAATCGTCCGCAAACAGGTCGCGATCGGGATCGACATCGTCAGCGATGGCGAGATGAGCAAGATAGGCTACTCGACCTACATCAAGGATCGCTGCTCAGGATTCAGCGGCGACAGTCCGCGACGCCCGCCCGCCGATCTGGCGCGCTTTCCTGATTTCATGGAAATGCAGGTACACACCAACCAGGCACCGCCGGTCAAACGCCCGATCTGCACCGGCGACATCAGGGTCACCAATCGGGCGCCGCTCGAAACCGATATCAGCAATTTCCGCGATGCCCTGGCCGGTGCCGGCGCCGCCGACGCTTTCATGAACGCGTCTTCACCGGGCGTAATCAGCGCGTTCCTGCCGAACGAGCACTACCCGAATGAAGACGCTTATCTCGAGGCCCTCGGCGAGGCCATGCGCGAAGAGTACGAGGCCATCACCGGCGCCGGATTTGTCCTGCAGATCGACTGCCCCGACCTCGCCATGGCGCGCCACACCCAGTACAAGGACCTCTCCGATGATGCATTTGTGCGGCAGGCTGCGCGGCAGGTCGAAGTGCTGAACCACGCCTTACGCAACGTGCCCGGGGAGCAGTGCCGCATGCATATCTGCTGGGGAAACTACGAAGGGCCGCACGACTTCGATATTCCGCTAGCCCGCATTCTTGAAGTGCTGCTGAACGCACGACCGCGGGTGGTCTCGTTCGAAGCATCCAATCCGCGCCACGCCCACGAATGGCAGGTGTGGCAGGACGCCGCGCTGCCGGACGATCTGGTGCTCATGCCGGGCGTGATCGATACCTGCACCAACTACATTGAGCATCCGGATTACGTGGCGGAAAAAATCTGCCGCTTCGCCGACATTGTCGGCCGGGAGCGGGTGCTGGCAGGAACCGACTGCGGCTTCTCAACCTTCGCCCGGTATGGCCATGTGGCCGCGGGGATCGCGTTTGAGAAACTGGGTGCTCTGGTCGCGGGCGCTGAGATTGCATCCCGGCGACTGTGGTGAAGCCGGGTGGCGTGCCCTCGGCGCGCTCATCCGGCTGACAGAAAAAGAACCCTCAGCGCTCCGCGCCTGGTAACGGGGAACCCTGCCCCCAGCCATGGCTGTGCGCCTCGAGCCATGCAAGCTCGGCCAGCGTTGAGCGGCGCCCGAGCGCGCGGTTGCGGTGCGGAAAGCGACCGAAGCGGCGGATAACGTCGCAGTGATCGCGCGCGGCAACCAGCGCCTCGCCGGTAAAGCTGCGCAGCTCGCGCGGCGCTGCCGCGTGCTCCGCCTCCCGCAGGGCGACGTAGCGCTCCTGCAGCGCGAGCTCTTCGGCGTGTTCGAAAGGAATGTAGAGAAAAAAGCGCTCCAGGGGCGCGAAATCGCGATCCCAGCCCCTGTCGATGCTGGCCAGCGCGGTCGCTCGGGCGCACGCATCACCGGCGAACGCCCGCGCCTGGCCACGGAATATATTGCGCGGCACCTGATCACAAAGGATAACCAGCGCCAGAGCGCTGTGCGCCGATGCGACCTGCCAGTCATCGAGGTCGCCGCGCAGGGCACGCTCGACCAGAGCGCCGAATCGCTCGGCCAGCAACGCGTCAAAATCAGGCTCAACGCGGAACCAGCGGCGCACCTCGGCGGCCGGATCGGCCCCATCGCCGCGGAGACAGAACGCGAGTACCTCAGCGGCCGCCGCAGGTAGCGTCATCTGCCTGCGCTGCCCTGCGGGATTTCAGCGGCGACATAGAATGCGGAACAGTTTCCAAGCAGCGGGGAGGGTATATCCATGAAAAAAATCAAACGCGGCAAAGTCCAGAAATACGCTTTCGATAATCGCGACAAGCCCTGTCTCAGAGTCAAGGCAGGCGAAGTGTTCCAGGTCGAAACCAACGACGCGCTGTCCGGCATGATCGCAGACGACAGCGACAACCCCAAGGTCCATGGGTTCAAAAGCCAGCATTTTCTCGATCTGGCCAAAGCGACTCCGGGCCTGTTCAACCCGGTTGTGGGACCTATCTATGTTGAAGGCTGTCGGGCGGGCGACGTGCTGGCGGTGCACATCGACTGGATCGATCCCTGGCGCTACGGGTTTTCCGGCGTTATCCCGGGTATGGGCCCGCTCGGCGATTCCCTGCGCTACAAAGACTGCGCGGAAGGCTACGTGCACGTTATCGAGCATCTGCCGGGGCCGAGCGGCCACACGCGGGACGGCTACGGTAAATACTCGGATTCACTGACCTGGCCGCTGGAACCCTTTATCGGCACCCTGGCGACCGCGCCGGAGCGGGAAGTTTTCACGTCAGTGCTCGGCCAGGGCGCATTCGGCGGCAATATCGACTGTCGCGACATCCGTGCCGGTCACACGATCTACCTGAATGCCTATAACGATGGCGGACTGCTCTACATCGGCGACTGTCACGGCGGTCAGGGGGACACGGAGTTCACCGGGATCGCTGACGAAACGCGCGCCACGGTGCAGCTGTCGTGCACCGTCGTGAAAAACAAACGCCTGCCCTGCGTGCGCATCGAGAAGCCCGAGAGCATCGTCGCCATCGGCATCAACCGCCCTTTCGAGCACGCAATCTACGACGCCACCGCAAACCTGATGCAGTGGCTCGAAGAGGACTACGGCGTGCCGCCGCGCGACCTCTACGTGCGCATGTCCTGCGACCCGGCATTCCGCATCCGCACCTACCAGATGGTCAGGATCGCCAGCATCGAACATGTCGCTGGCGCGGAGTATCCCAAGGAGCGTCTATTCAACGCGGTCAAACCCAAACGCCGCGCGGCGCCGAAAAAAACCAGTCGGAAAACGTCGCGAAAAACCTGAGCTGCCGGGCGTTTCAGGAACGGCGGCGGTTTGCAGTCAGCTCTGCCGCCGCCGCGGTCTGCTGCTCAAGCTCCACGCGGTGCGTTTCGATCAGCTCACGCGCGGCAGCGGCGGGAAAGCCAATCGACTCCAGCATCACGTGCCCCAGCTGCAGCCCGGACTCGAGCAGCTCCGGCACCACACGATCGGCACCAGCGGTGAGCAGCTCGCTGGCGTGGTCCGCATCCCGTGCGCGGGCCACTATCCGCGTTTCCGGCGCCACACGGCGCGCAGCGTTGAGCACATGCTCGGTGACCTCGGAATCATCAATGCAGACCGCGAGCGCGAGGGCGTCGCGCAGATGCGCTTTTTCCAGCGTGGCCACCCGACTTGCATCACCGAACAGCACCGGCTTGCCCGCTGCGCGCTTGGCGCTGACCTGCCCTGCATCCGCGTCGATCGCCAGATAGGGAATATGTTGCGCTGACAGCAGCTCAGCCAGCAGCTGGCCCGTTCGGCCGTAGCCAGCGATCACCACGTGCTCGCTGACGTCATCCAGCCCCGCGCCGGCGGCGTGGCGGCCGTGCTCACGAGCGGACAGGACCTGGCCGAGATAGGCTGCCAGCCGCGCGACAAAGGGTGTAAGGAACACGGTCGCACCGACCACGATGAGCATGAACTGGGCCGTGGTGGTGGGCATCAGTTCAAGGCTGACGGCCAGCGCCACGACGACAAAGGCGAACTCTCCCCCCTGTCCGAGCAGCAACCCCATCTCCACCGCGCGTGACCATTCGCAGCCGGACACACGTGCGACTGCGATCATGATCACCGCCTTCAGACCGAACAGCCCGACGATGGAGAGGAACACCCACAGCGGATCGCGGTAGACCTCCGCGAGGTCTATCGCCATGCCGACTGACATGAAGAACAGGCCCAGCAACAGCCCTTTGAATGGCTCGACGTTAATCTCGATCTCATGGCGGTACTCACTTTCAGCGAGGAGCAGGCCGGCCAGGAACGCACCCAGCGCCGCCGACATACCGGCGCTCTCAGTTGCAAGAGCGGTCGCGATGATGAGCAGGAGGGTAACCGCCATGAAAAGCTCGGGACTTTCCGCCGCGCCCACGAAGCGGAACAGCGGTCGGACCACCAGCCGTCCCAGTCCCATGATGAGCACCACGGCAATGGCGGCCTCCAGCAGAGCCTGCAGAAGACCGGTCACGAAGGACCCGCCGTCGCCAGCGCCGAAAGTGCCGACCAGAAACAGAATCGGCACAACGGCGATGTCCTGGGCGAGCAGCACGGCGAAGCAACCGCGCCCCACGGGCGTGCCGAAGCGGCCCTGCTCAATCAGGATCTGAACCACCACGGCGGTCGATGACAGTGCAAGGCAGGCGCCCAGCAGAACTGATACCTGGAGTGAATTGCCAAAGAAGTACGCAATCCCCCCGATAGCCAGGGCGGTCATCAGGATCTGGCTCGACCCCATGCCGAACACCTGGCGCCGGATTGCCCACAGCCGCTCCAGCGAAAGCTCAAGGCCGATGGCGAACAGGAGAAAGACAATGCCCAGCTCGGCGAGCGCCTTCACGCCGCTGATATCCGTGATCAGAAAAAAGCTGAGCCAGGGGTAGGCATCGACGAAACGACTCAGTCCATGTGGCCCGACCGCGGTACCGATGAGCAGGAAGCCGAGTACGGGGCTGACCCGCAGACGCTTGACCGCCGGTATCACCAGCCCGGCCGCAGCCAGGAAAACTATCGTGTCGTGCAGATGCAGATGTTCCATGGATTTGGCTTTCTCAAGTCAGCGTCATGTGCAATCTACCCGCCAGCACCTTGATGGGAGCCGCCCGGGAAAGCGCGTACTAGAATCAGACACAGCGGCCAAGCTGGCCTGCGCAGCGCTGGATAGCATCGCTGCCGATCGCAGGGAGAGTCTAATCGCTCCGCTTGCCCGGTACGACGTAGTACACAGCCAGCGCAGTCTTTTCCACTCTGGAGACAAACCATGGAGCCGTTTCATATTGCCGTGCCGGACGAGGTTCTTTCTGACCTCAAACAGCGTCTCAGAAACACGCGCTGGCCGTCAGAGATAGGTAACGATGACTGGCGCTACGGCACGCGTCTGACCGAGCTGCAAACGCTGTGCGATTACTGGGCGAACGAATACGACTGGCGGCGTCACGAAACGGCCATCAACGCGCTGCCGAATTTCCGGTCCGACATCGACGGTATTCCGATCCATTTCATCCGGGTTCCGGGAAAAGGACCCCGGCCGATGCCACTGGTTTTGTCTCATGGCTGGCCGTGGACGTTCTGGGATCTCCATAAGGTTATCGGTCCGCTTTCAGATCCTGTGGCCCACGGTGGCGAGGCGGCGGATGCCTTCGATGTCGTCGTGCCATCACTGCCAGGCTATGGCTTCTCCAGTCCGTTGACGAAGACCGGCATCAACGCCTGGCGCACGGCGGATCTCTGGGATCGCCTCATGCGCGAGGTGCTCGGCTACGAACGCTACGCCGCCCAGGGCGGTGACTGGGGCGCCATCCTCAGCGCTCAGCTTGGCCACAAGCATGCGGCGCATCTGTACGGCGTTCATCTGACGCTGACGCTCCCGCTGGGCTTCCCGAATGATCCATTCCCGCCCCATGACTGTTACGCGGAAGACGAGGCCCACTGGTGCGACCGCACCGCGCTGTTTTTTGCCGAAGGCAGCGGCTACTCAGCCATCCAGGGAACACGTCCGCAGACCCTGGCTTACGGTATGCACGACTCACCTGCGGCACTGTGCGCCTGGATCCTGGAAAAACGCCGGGCCTGGAGCGACTGCGGCGGCGACGTGCTGAGCCGTTTCACCCTGGACGATCTGTGCACCACGATGACCATCTACTGGGTCACAGAAACCTTCGTGACCTCGGCGCGTTATTACTACGAGTTCTTCCACCAGCCGTGGCAGCCGGTGCATGAACGTCGTCCCGTCGTCGAAGCGCCGACCTCGATCGCGGTATTCCCCGGCGAGCTTTTCATGGTCTCGCGCAGCTGGGCGGAGAGCTACTACGACCTCAAGCGCTGGACCCCGATGCCGCAGGGCGGGCATTTCGCGCCGATGGAGGAACCGGCACTCCTGGTCGACGATATCCGGGCCAGCTTCCGCGCTGCGCGCGGGGGCTGAGCGAATGACCCGGCACTCGGACATCATGGGATATTGGATGAAAGTCGGAGCGCGCTGAACGCTTCTACCTGATATCGTGAGGACACCGTTCAGCCTGCCGCCGAAGGGAGCTGAACGTCCGTTGAAATCTTCAAGTCGCGCCAAGGGCGACAGTTTCTCTCAAGTTACAAGGTTCGCCGCTGGCGCCCAGCCGGACCTGATACCGCTGCTACAGGGAATGCACTCGCGGGAAATAACTGACAGAACCGCGACCCTGTAAGCAGAGGTAAACCTTCATGAAAATAAAAGAATTCCGATCCCGCGGGCTGGCGCTCGTGCTTGCACTGTTCGCTGCATCGGCGTGTCAGGCTGACGTTGATGTCACCGCGCTCCAGCAACGGCTTGAGGCGATGGAAAAGGAAATGGCCGCATTGCGCGCTGAGCTGGCCAGACTGGCGGCGCAGGAGCCGAAACAGCAGCAACAGGTTGCTGCAATCGAATCAAAAGTGGCGGTCATCGAGACCCGCGCACCCGCAGCCAAAATTGCCGGCAACCGGGTTTTCTTCCGCGGCGGCGCTACCGGCCTGATGGAAAACCGCGCAGACCAGGCTTTCACCGACCTGCACGGTCTTCTCGGCGCAGATTCCCGCAACACGGACGACACCGGCTGGTATTTCGGGGCGGGCTTCGATTTTCTGCTGTCGCGCGACACCCTGGGACTGCTGCCAGGCACCTGGCTGCTGGCCGAACTGGGGCTTGAATTCCGCAATCTCGGCGATCAGGAGACGCTGATGACCGGGCCAGCTGTCGGCTGCCTCGCGCTGGGCTACGCTGCGGCCACCTGCACAACCCTGGTGGGACGCGAGGAAATGACCATGCTGACGGTCAGCGCCTCACCCAAACTCAAGTTCCGGGAAGGTGCAAAGCTGCGCCCATGGATTATCCCGGCAGGCTTTGACATCAACGTGATTTCGCCGCCGTCAGACAGCACCAACTACCTTGATGTAGGCGTACAGTTTGCAGCCGGTGTGGACTACGAAGTCTTTCCGGGGATCACCCTGGGTCTGGACGCGCGCTACCACCTGGCGGCAAACCTGACGGATCCGAAGTACAGCGACGCCCAGGCTGCGGCAGTCGCAGCGCTGCCTGGTAACACGCTCAATCTGAATACGGATCCCGACAACGACACCTGGACGGCGGGCGCCTCGCTCGGGATCGCGTTCTAAGCTTCAGTTCAAACGGATGCGGCCGGACTCACCCGCCGAGCCGCTCCCTGCCGTGGGCTGTCGCGTAGTCGATGGCCGGCCCCAGCGGCACGATGCCGCTGGGGTTGATGGCATGACTGCGGAAATAGTGCGCTTTGGCGTGGTCAACATCGACCGTGTCCGCGATGCCGGGATGCTGGTAAAGATCTCTGACGTATCCCCATAGGTTCGGATAGTCCCGTAGACGTCGGATGTTGCACTTGAAGTGTGTGACATACACCGGGTCAAAGCGCACCAGCGTGGGAAACAGCCGCCAGTCCGCCTCGGTCAGGGTGCTACCGGTCAGGTAGCGACGCGTCTCCAGTCGTTGTTCCAACCTGTCGAGCGCATCAAACAGCTGCTGCACGGCTTCTTCGTACGCTTCCTGAGTGGTCGCGAAACCAGCCCGGTAAACACCGTTGTTGATGTGAGGATAGATATCCGCATTGAGCGCATCGATCTCCGCACGCAGCGCTTCGGGGTAGTAGTCGCCGGGAAGCGCACCGCTGCCGTCGAAGGCACTGTTGAACATGCGCAGGATCTCTGACGACTCGTTTGAAACGATGGTGCCACGCTCCTTGTCCCACAGCACCGGCACCGTCACGCGCCCCGAGAAGCCGGGATCGGCAAGGGTGTAAATCTCATGCATACAGCGCACGCCGTTAATCGTGTCCGGCACGACGCCGGGACCCGGTTCAAACGTCCAGCCATCTGAGCCCATGAACGCGTTCACGCTGGAAACCGAGATCGCGTCCTCCAGGCCCTTCAGACGCCGCAGGATGAGCGTGCGATGCGCCCAGGGGCAGGCCAGCGACACATAGAGGTGGTAGCGGCCACGCGCCGCAGGGAAGCCGCCTTCGCCGGAGGGGCCGGGCTCTCCGTCGGGTGTTACCCAGCTGCGGAAAGCGGCATCCTGTCGCACGAATCGGCCGCGCCGGGACGGGATATCCGCCGGGTCCGCGTGCCATTGTCCGTCGATGAGCATGCCCATGGTCTGCCTCCGGATGTTTGGGTCAGGTGATGTATGTTCTGGCTGAGACGCGCTGGTCCGGCTTCGGGGTTGCCAAAGCCGCAGCCGCCGGGAAAAACAACCGCCAGCGCTCGCGATATTTTCAACGCAGCCGGCAAATGGCGTCGGGGCATTGGAAGCCCGGTGCACGACACGGGCTAAAGCCCTTCAGGCGACAGTGCTGCTCTGACGTCACACAGTAACGAGTCCGGCGGACAGGGAACGAGAATCCACGCGACGCTCTACTCCGCATTCCAGTAATCGGTCGCCCGGGTGATCAGTCCGTCGGCATGGTCGATGATAGCCACGCCGCGCACACTCCAGGCGGCCTCACCTTCGCCGGCGCTCATGGTCCACTCGACGGCTGCACTGGTCGGGCCGACCAGCACGCTGCCTGGCTCGACCTGGACACCCGGGGTGCTACTCAGAAACTTCGCCGCAAACGCCCGCACCTCCGCGGTGCCGGCAGCGCGCTCACCGGTCGCCACGTCCTCGTACACGATCGTTGACGCGAAGTAGGGCATGACCTGGTCGACATCGCCCGAGGACCAGGCCTGGTAATACGCGCGGACGCGTGCTTCATTCAAGGTCTCGGCGCTGGCAACGAACGACACCATCACACAGCAAAGCAGGCATAGGGAAATAGATAGACGATGCGGCATGCTGGTTCTCCTCTCAAAATTCCGGGCGATCCTAAACTGAGTTGCCCCCTGCGCGGACGATTTCGAAGACGACGACGGCGATACGCCAGCCAAGTGCGGATGATTCCTGGCGGTAAAAACACTTCCTGAACCTGGCGCCTTACTGCCCGTCAAAGGTCGGGTAATCTTTTCCGCAGAAGATACGAGCCGCTAACTTCTTTACAAAGTCATCGTCCCAGCTGTGTGACTCGCCGTTCGAACACATACTCGTTACATCCGATTCCACCCGCGCAGGTAGAAAGTCTGCGTAGTTCAAACCCGCGGTCTCGCAGGAAATCAAACACCTGCTCGGGCTTCGCAACTTCGAACGGGTAACCGCCAATCCAGTCGATGAGGTCGTGCCAGTAACTCATCCCGCGCTGGCTGAACTCTGCGTAATTCCGGACCTGGCGCACGTAGTTCATCGGTGTCCCACGCACCAGCTGCACTATGAAAAAGAGCATTTCCCGGGGGAACATGATCAGGAGAGCGTAGAGAGGCCTCAGCCTCACAGGCAGTGTGTTGTAGAACTGCTTGAACCTCCGCCAACGATGGCTGGCTCCGCCCTGATCGTTGTAAATCGCTAACAGTAGGCGTCCAGTCGGACCGATAAGCGGGACGATATTCTCCAAGGCACGCCACATCTCTCCGGTGTGATGCAATACGCCCCACGAGTAAACGACGTCGAACTGACCGAGACCCTCGAGGTAGACGGGATCCAGCACAGAAGCGTGATCGACCGTCCAATCCGGATCGTTATCGAAGTAGCGGTGACGCAGTTCGAGTGTGCAGGCAACCGACTGTTGGTCATAATCGAACGAATGAACATGGGCACCCAGCCGGCGCGCTGCCAAGCTGAACAGCCCGCTGCCCGAGCCAACATCTAGGAATCGTATTCCGGCCAGACTGGAGATCTGCAACAGCTCGCACAGCGATTGCTCTGCCTGCCGGACGCGGTTTTCATCAAGAACTCCAAGAAAACGCGACCAGTTCTCTCCGAAGGCGAAACGATCTCCTGCACTGATTTCCTGCAGAGGCTGCGAGGAATCCACTGAGCCCTCGGCTCCCTTGGCATTAACCATCTTTAATTTCGAACTTGGAATTTCTGGCGCGATTGACAAACTTCAATGAGCGTCTGCTCCCACTGTCGGGCAATCAGCGGTAACGCAAAACGTTCACGGACCTCCTGCGCGGCCGCCCCCAACCGCAATCGGAGTGGTGCATCGTCCAGAAGCTCTTCCATGGCCAGGGCCAACCCCTCTGCGCCCGTCTCCGGGTCCACGAGGACTCCGTTGACACCGCTTTCGATGAGCTCGCCAGGTCCGGTATCACAGTCAAAGCTTATCGAGGGGCAGGCGTGCGCCATTGCCTCAGCCAGAACATTAGGGAAGCCTTCAAAGCGCGAGCTGAGCACGAAAAGACCGGCCTGCTGGTACCAGTCCCTGATATTACTTGCGAAGCCAGGAAGCCTGACGCGGCACACGAGACCTGCTGCGCTAACCTGGGCTTCCAACACCTCTCGATCAGGCCCCTCTCCAAGAATGACCAGATCCCAGGCGTCATACTGACTGGCGATTTTCGAGAATGCACCGATTAGCAGGTCGAATCCCTTTTGGCGGTCAAGACGGCCGGCTGCAAGAATGATGCGACGCCCTTCTTTGACCTGCTCCACTCTGTGTCCGTGCTTGCCGGTTCCAGGCAACGGCCACAGAATCGGGTTCGCTAATACCGCAACGCGACTGCCGGGACAATGTTCAGCCAGCCACTGAGCGCCTTTGTGGGTCTGCGCGATCACCAAGTGAGTTCGTGGGTACAACAATCGACGCAATACCCTCCACCACCAACCAATCGACAGCGTCGGTGGGTAGATGCGCTCGCACGCAATCGTCGGGGCACCAGTCCCGGCTGTCGCCAGCCGCGCCAGGATGCTGGACGAGGACATCATGCCGATTACTACATCTGGCTTTGCGGCCACCAGAAGGCGCCGCAACGCGCGAACACGTTTGCAATTGGCGATCATTCCGCCCACAGTTGAGTTCGAGTCTTGCGCGTACCCGATAACAGCTCGCTTGACGTTGAATGAGACGTCATATGCATCGCTAGCGTCAGATACCAGGGTAACGATACAGACCTCGTGACCCATCCCCGCCCACGCGCCGGCAAGCAGCGAGACCACCCTCTCCGCCCCCCCGCCTTCGAGTGAGGGGACAAGGATCGTGATTTTCAAGTTCTGCGTGCCTCGAAGACAAACGTTTCGCCGGTCCCTCTGACGCCGAGCCGCAGAAGCATCCGTTTCATCACCCTAAAAGTCCTGCCTTTCCAGTTCAGCCGCGCGACATCGGCAAAGTAGTGGCGCGAAATCGCCACCTGAGCAAACGACGTTGAGAGAATCGCGTTCAATCGGCCGCGGCTGAAAGACTGTAGATGTCCCCAGCGGTGGGACTGAGTGCCACAGTGCGGGCAGACCACTTGGCCCTCCAAAAGATCTTCGTCAGCAGGGACCGTGCCGATCAGGCAACCCTCAGGTTTGAGCACGCGCTCCAGTTCTTTCAACGTTCCCGCAACTGCCGCATCATCGAGGTGCTCGATGACTTCACTCATAACCACGACATCAAAAGCGCTTTCGGGAAACGGTAGCTTGTCGGCGCGACCGATCTGCGCTTTCAAGCCCAGGCCATACTGCTCACGCAGCCTTTCGATACTTTGAGCGCTGGGGTCTAGACTCGAAATATCGAGCCCTCGAGCTTGCGCCATGGCCTCAAAACTCCCGTCACCAACTCCGATATTCAAAATAGCCTGGCCGGGATGAATCCGCGCGATCAGGCTTAGCAAGCGCGGTTTGGCCTCAAACCTCCGCAAAAGCTGCGGATCGTTCTGAAAAGCGTTCCAGATTTTGTCCTGGTTCATCGCGGCTGAGCCTTCCTCAGAACCATGACGACATTGCTGTAGAACGACTGGGTGCCATCGATCTGGTCCAGGCATACAGCCAGCAGATTGAGAGTGAATGACAACACAATCGTAACTGGCATCAGCAACGCTTTGAGAACTCGGCGTGAAAACGTCCGGGTGAGCGCCTGATCCCACCAATTCAGAAACAGAATCGCCATCGTTGACCCTATTCCACCCTGAATCTCGACTAACTCGAATTCCCAGCCTGCGAACAACCGCCGCAATCCGTGCGTCGTGAAGCGCGTGAAATCCAGTGGCGCTCCATGTTCGTTGTATAGAAACGGAACGCTCACTACCACCCGACCATCGCTCTTGAGCGTGCGTCGAATTTCAGAGACCGTATGGCGTGGATCAGCTGCATGCTCGAGCACCTGAGCGCAGAAAACCACATCGAATCTTTCATCTTCGAATGGCCATTGGTCGTCAGGACCGATGACAAAATCGACCGCAGAACCCGGGTAAATGTCGAGACCGACGTACTCGCGCACTGCGCCGAACCACGCCTGGTAAGGCTTGTCACCACATCCTGCATCAAGGATGGTGCGTTCTGAGCCGCCGGCGATCACCGGCAGTTGCAAGCGCAGAAACGCATAAAGCTTTCGAGTACCCAGCCATTGGGAATGCCAGGGGCGCAGATTGGGATGGCGACCGCAAATACTTTCGTAAAGAACCCTGTAACAGCGACCAAATCGACTTTCTGCCGCCCGCAATTTGGGCTTCATGGGCCGAAACCTTCGAAAGCTTTTGACGATATAGGCGTCCTGGATCCTTTAATAAAGAACCCGCCACCCACTGGAAGCGACAGCATCTTCTCCGGCTTATCTGCGAGAAACGCGTCCACTGCCTCCGTCGCGCCGGGGCAGGAGGTGAATCCATAGTCATCGCAGACCAGCACCCCGCCCGGATTCAGACGCTCGTAAAAAAACTCGACGCTGTCACGGGTGGGCTCGAATAGATCAACGTCGATATGCACGAAAGCAAAGCGCAGATTCTGCACATCGATAAAACGGTCAGGTATCCATCCTTTGTGAAAACTAATCGCGCCGTCAAACGGCGCCAGCCGCTTTGCGACAGCAGCCTCGTTTGCGCTGAGATCGCCTCTCTGCCAGTGGTCACCATCGTTTGCACGCGGGGCACTGACCCCCTCAAATGAATCGAAGAGGTGGTGCGTGCAGAGGGCCGCTTTGTGGCGCGCGTTCGAGGCGCATATGAGCCAGGACGATGCGCCTTCAAAGACACCACATTCTGCCGTGTCGCCAAGCACATCACTGGAGAGCCGCAGCAGCTGCCACAGCATCCACCTGCGATGCGTGTTGAACCCTTCTTCTTCGCCGAAATTCCGAAGATAGGCATTGAAATCCTCATCCTGCCACCATGCGATCTGGTACCAGGTCAGACGGTAGTCTCCGAACAACCACTTCGAAAAAGTATGCAGGGCGACGATCCTGCGACTTGGGTCCGCCGACAGACTGTTTCGCAGGAAACGCAGGCAGCTTTTCATCGTGACCCTGGGCGTATCAACGCCAGCTGCATCAAAAAAGACACTGCGTAGGCTCCGCCTGTCGACCAGCCAATACCCGCAATTCCAAAAGGTCCGGCGAGCGCAGCGTTCAGCACGACCTTGACGACGATAGCCGCCATTGCGACGTACAGCAGCCGTCGGAACAGTCCCAGGGCGAGCATCCACTGAACAAGGACGACACCCCCAAAGTAGAAGGGCAGGTGAAACAAAAAGGCGCGCAAAACCTCTACGACCTGCTTCGTGTTCCCGGCGTCGAATGACCCTCGTTCGAACACGATTCCCACGATCCAGGGAGCAGACGGCCAACCGACAGCAATTGCAACCAGCCCACAGGCGAAACTGATCCATGTCCAGCGCTTGGCCTGCCGATATCCTCGCGATATTTGATCTGCAACAGCCGCCCCGGAGAAAACCGGCAGCAGCGCGCGCGCCAGTGTTACCGCGCCGAGACCCGTAACTAACGCGACAAGACGATTAGCGTAACCCAGGATAGCAACGGCCCCATCGCCCAGGCGGGCCGCGAACATCTGGTCCACAGGCGTCACAAGGCTGGCAATCAGAGAGCCCGCGGTCATAACGCCAAGCGCGCTGTAAACGCCGCGCCACTCGGGTGACGAGAGACCGAACGACATTCCTTCAAGGCGACCATCTGCTCGTCGGGCCGTAAAACCTGACCATCCGATCTGCAAGACCGCTCCCAGCAAAGTCCCCCATACCAGGGGCCGCCATCCGGAACCAAGCGGCATCAGTAGAACGAGTAACAAGATCCCGAGAGCTGGGCCAGCTTCGGCAAGAGCATAGCTATGTCGTTCGGATGCCTGCAGACGGATCGCAAGTAGCCCTGCTCCGATGACTAGCAAGGCCATTGGTGACATTCGGAGCACCATGGTGAGGGTTGCAGCCTGACTGGCAGGACTGAGGCCGCTGCTCAGCCAGGGCACGAGCCAGGGCGCAGCGAAAATTGTCAGCATCAGCAGTCCTGTCCCGAGAATTACTGCCGTTGCGTTGAGCTCCGCAAGGAACTTGGCGCGCGCGCGCGCCCCTGACTGCAGACGCGCCAGGCGCGGAACCAGGACAGCCGCCCCGACAGAGATCATGACCGATGGTGCCCACGTCGATACGGTGAGAGCGAGCAGATAGGCGTCAACGATCCCACTAACGCCATAGCGAGCAGCAACAGCGATCTCTTTCGCCATTCCGACGCATTTCGCGGCAACCACGAAAGCGCCAACAGACAACAGCCCCCGAAGCGTTCTGTGGTAGTCCGGGTGAGCGCTTTCCCATTTGCTCAGCGCACGAATTGCCAGGGACGGCTTAGTCACTTTTTCTTTCTCGCGCCACGCCCGGGATTACCGACTTTTAAATTCGCTTCGTAAATCAGCACCCGTCGCAGGATCGAGACAAGCACAGGACCGAAAACCGTGCCGCGAGGGGCCGCTGTTCTATCGATTGGCATCAGGACCCGGCATGACGAAAACCTGCTTCGGGAAAGACAGCTCGCCCTCCTGCACGACCAGTAGCATCTCGAAAGTTGAAAGCGGAAAAAATAACATCGCTAGGCAAATCGGCGCGCTCCATTGGCAGGGGAAGTGTGTTTGTGATCGAAAATGGTGACCCCGCGTCCTCAAGCAACGCAACAGCTCTGTCACCGTTCCCTGCTAGTCTCGAACTCAGACGTGCTTACGCCGCGCGCTAGCCATCACTTCGACCGCCTCGTCCTGCTGT